>NC_007513.1:1489885-2234828 GCF_000012505.1 Synechococcus sp. CC9902 | reverse complement strand
GTTTTCCACTTCTGCACAGGTAGTGGAAGGTTGGTGTTGTGCCGAGCTTTCGGTTTCGGTGGTGATTTCCACAGTCTGTTGGGTGGCTTTTTGTTTGTTTTCCGCAGCCGCTTTATGGGTTGTCTTTGTGAAAACCCACAAAAAAACCCCTGAATAGGGGTTGTTCTTGAGGTGTTTGTTGTTGAGGCGTTGGGGGTTAGAAGCCCATCACCTTGGCCACCGTCTCGAGATCTGGATTGAGATCGGTATGGAAGGCAGCGTCGTTGTTGTTGATCGCGCAATCAGGGTCTTTCAGGCCATTGCCTGTGAGCACGCAAACCACCGTTGCTCCAGCAGGAACTTCGTCTTTGCGCTTGAGCAGGCCGGCCACAGATGCTGCACTGGCTGGTTCGCAGAAGATTCCTTCTCCACCACCAAGAAGCTTGTAGGCATTGATGATTTCCTCATCCGTCACGTCGAGAAAGGCCCCATCACTGGCTTCACGTACAGCCATCGCTTTGGCGCGATTGACGGGGTTACCAATCCGAATGGCGGTGGCGATGGTGTTTGGATCACTCACGGTGGTGTCGTAAACCAGGGGCGCTGAGCCACTGGCCTGGAAGCCCATCATTCGAGGCAAGCTGCGGCTGTGACCGGCCTGGTGGTACTCCTGGAAGCCCATCCAGTAGGCGGTGATGTTGCCTGCATTGCCCATGGGAATGCAGAGCCAGTCCGGGGCCTCCCCGAGGACATCAACAATTTCGAATGCAGCGGTTTTTTGTCCTTGTAGTCGATAGGGATTCACCGAGTTCACCAAGGTGACTGGAAACTGATCTGCTGCTTCACGAACGATGTCGAGGGCACGGTCAAAATTGCCTCGGATGGCAAGCACTTCGGCTCCGTACACCAGGGCCTGTGCCAGCTTCCCTTGGGCAACGTATCCATCAGGGATCAACACGAAGGCCCTCATCCCAGCCCGTCGGGCGTAGGCCGCGGCTGCAGCACTGGTATTCCCTGTACTGGCACAAATGACCGCCTCGCAGCCAGCCTCTTTGGCTTTGCTGATCGCCATCGTCATTCCGCGATCTTTGAACGATCCGGTGGGGTTGAGGCCGTCGTACTTCACGAAGACTCGAACGCCCTTTCCGATGCGCTCAGCAATGGTGGGAACAGGAATTAAGGGCGTTGCCCCTTCATGCAGCGTGATGACTGGTGTTTTGGCGCTAACGGGCAGCCAATCTCTGTAGGCCTCGATCAAACCAGGCCAGTCCTGCATCACAGGATTGGCTGTGAAACGCCGACGAAGGTTCTGGAACAAGGACACCAACGGTTGGACAGGTGACTCGAAATCTACGAGGCGCTCGTCATCACGGGGTTATGAGTTGGGGTCTTTCAGTCCGTCGAGCGGTGAATCGGCGAAGAATTTCACCAAGCTGGCAATGGATTCTGTTTTTTCAATCACTGCAAACAGCGCAGGAAGATTGACGGCCATCACTTGATTTGGATAGGCCTTGAGGAATCCAACGGCAGTTAGGCCGTCCGATTGATTAAGGCCATTGACGATGCCTGCACGAATAGCCGGAACACTCACCTCCGCTTGTGGGGTGTAAATCGGATAGATGATCCGAGCGACACGGCGAATGATGGCTTCACCAATTCGTGTGTTGATTAGACGGCTGGTGAGCACGAGAGGGATGGACAATTCTTGATTGAGCAAATTCGAAATCTCTTCTGGATCCTGTTTGGAGAATTCGAGGAGGTTGCCAAGGAGTCCGATCGCTTCGCCGGTATCGGCCAAATGTTCGAATTCCTTCACGGGGATCGAACGACGAAAGCCACCACTTACAAGTGCAACATCCGTAGCAGCAAGACTCGGTATCCCAATAGTGAAAAGGCTGAGGCTCAGCCCAGTTGACCATGCGAGCAATGTGCGTCGCAGCGTTTGGGTTGAGGACATCCGGCCTTAGGAATTCTCTGGAACTTAGGTGGCTACTCCCGCTGCGACGCGGACCAAGCGGACAACTCCCCGTTCGGCCAAACCTTGGGCGACTTGGAAACCCATCCGTCGTGCATCGGGTTCTTTGAGCACTCTTGGCATGCGTTTGAGAACGAGATCTGGTGTGAATCCGGGTAAGGATTGCAAAACAGCAATGAGTTCACGAACCGGTTCCATTTGCATGAATGGATCGATTGAACCCCCATGGTTCATCGGTGTCATGCCAGCAGGTTGAAGCCCTCTTGGGAGTCGGCGTCCAAGACGTTGCATGGTCGACCAGCCCAACGCATCTAGGCGATCAACCGTTGCCTCGACTAATTGATTGCGTAGTAAACCGGCCTTTTGGGAAAAAAGGAAATCAAGTAGTTGATCTAGCAATGTGTCGAGGTCGAGCTGAGCTTGACTTGCAGCGCTGGACACCAAATTTTCAAGTCGGCTCCAACGGAATGCATCGCCGTCAAAGAGCATTTCTTTGAGACTTTGACGCAGCTGTGGATCTGGATCTTCCATGAGCCGTCGTGCGAAGTATGGATAAGCGGCGCCCAGAATTTTGAATTCGGGATCCACACTCAGAGCAATTCCCTCGAGGGTTACCAGTGAGCGAATGATCAGGGCGTAGTAAGGCGGAACTCGGAACGGAAATTTGTACATCACACCAGACATATCGTCTGTAACTGCTTTGAAGTCCATGCGGTTTACGCCGGCTTGTAGTGCCTGACTAAATACTTTTTCGAAAGCAGGAACAATCGGCTCAAGGTTGACATCTTCTGCTAAAAATCCAAGAGTGACAAAATCCTTCGAAAGGCGGCCAAAATTTCGATTGACTAGGTGAACAACAGCTTGGATCAAACCTGTGCGTGATTCTCGACTCACTTCACTCATCATTCCGAAATCGAGATAGCAAAGCCTTCCATCTTCCATCGCAAGAAGATTGCCTGGATGCGGATCCGCATGGAAAAATCCATGTTCTAGAAGTTGCTGAAGGCTGCAATTCACACCAACCTCCACCATGTCGTCCGGATCGATTCCCATCTCACGAACCCCTTCAAGGTTGGTAAGTTTGACGCCATCGATCCACTCCATCGTTAGGACACGGCGGCTGGTGGCTTCGTGATAGATGGCGGGAACCGCTATACGAGCGTTGTGTTGGTGTAAGACCCCAAATTTTTCAGCATTATCGGCTTCATTGATGTAATCCATCTCTTCAAACACGCGTTTTCCGAGCTCATCGATCAAGGCAACAAGATCGCTTCGGATTAGGCCGATGTTTTTATTAAGCCATGAGGCAATATTTCTAACGATATAAAGATCAAGAGTGATCTGTTCTCGCAGTCCAGGACGTTGAACTTTTACCGCTACTTTTTGACCATTTTTCAAGATCCCCTTGTGAACTTGGCCAAGGGATGCTGCTGAAATTGGATCACGATCCAATTGCTCATAAAAATTTTCTACTGGCCCGCCTAGGTCTTCTTCGATGCAAGCCATCGCCAGTTCACTGTCGAAGCCCGGCAGTTGATCTTGAAGTTGGGCTAACTCTTCCAAAAGAAGAGGAGGAACGATGTCCGGTCGGGTTGATAAGGCTTGTCCAGCTTTGATAAAGGCTGGGCCAAGGTCTACCAACAGTTCGGCACATTCTTTGGCGCGTGATCTTGCCCGCGTTTCATCCTTCAGCAGCTGGAACAGCCAGTCGAAGGCCACGCCAAAGAGCAAGAGGCCGATGGGGACCAACGTTTGCCAAAGCCGCCTGATGAGGCGTTGAGGATGGCCTGCGTAGATCCGCGTAATGGCGGCAGGGTCGTACTCGAGCAGACCAGCCGCTTCGATGAAATCCCCAAGTTCCTCCGCCATTGTTTTGGGCGTGTAATGCCCCCCTTCTAAACGAACTGCATCGCCGCTACGTTCGAATTCACCACCGGTGCTGGTTGTGCTGACCGGTCTTCAACTCAACAACATTGCCCTAATCGACAGCCTGGAGCTGGATTTTTGCGGCGGATTCACAGTGCTTACGGGTGAAACCGGAGCCGGAAAATCCATTCTTTTGGATGCCCTTGATGCGGTTTTAGGTGGGGCTCAAGGAGCGAATGGGCTTCGATTACTCCGTAATGGTTGTGACCGTGCACAGATTGAGGCCAGCTTCAATCCGTCCGAGCAAGTTCGGCAGTGGCTTTTGGATGCGGATTTTGACTGCGAGGAGGAGGAGTTGCTCCTGAGCCGTGAATGGAAGCGTCAGGACGAAACCCGATTTTCAAGCCGTTCCCGTCTCAATGGAATTTCAGTGAATCGCCAGCAGCTTTTGGAGTTGCGGCCCCTGCTGATTGATCTCACGGTTCAAGGACAAACGCAGCAGCTCTCCCGTCCTGGTCAGCAGAGACGTTGGCTCGATCAACTGGGCGGTACCGCTTTGGCAGAGCGGCTGGAATCGACAAGGACGACTTGGCATCGGTGGAAGGCCGCGGCCATCGCTTTGAACACCGCTGAGCAGGAACGAGAGCGATTTGAGCAAGAGCGGTTGGAACAAGAGGATTTGTTGGATCTACTTGAGAAAGCTGATCTTGATGACCCAGCTGAGGATGGTCTGCTCGAACAAGAACAGGACCGTTTGGTCCATGGTGTGAGGCTGCAGGAGTGGTTGGTTTTGCTATTCGGTCGTCTGCGGGATGGAGCAGAGCAAGCACCGTCCTTGCAGGAGCACTTCGCAGTGGTGATCCAGGAGTTGCAGGCGATGAGCCAATTGGATGGTTCGGTGCAGCCGCTGCGCGATCAGGCCTTGGACCTTGAGGCTGGTATCAACGACCTACTTCAATCTCTCGACGACTACAGCTGCACTCTGGACAGCAATCCTGAGCGACTCGGCTCGATTCAAGAGCGACTTGCCGATTTAAAACGCTTGCAACGACGCCATGGTCTTGATTTGGCGGCTTTGATTGAACGTCGTGATCACTTGCGCCACATCCTCGAAGACGGTGGAGCTGAAGCTGATTTTGATCGGCTGCGCTTGGCCGAAGAAATTGCTCGGGCCGATCGGGATGAGGCCAATGCCCTGTTGCATGGTGCCCGGCTCAAGGCGGCTGATTCTCTTCAGGCGTCGTTGCTTGAGCTACTGCCTCCGATGGGGTTGGCCAATGTTCGTTTTCAGGTAGAGCTATCGGAATCGGAGGCAACAGACCATGGCGCAGATGCCATTCGTTTTCTTTTTTCCGCGAATCCAGGCCAGCCGCTAGCTCCTCTGCAGGACGTTGCCTCAGGTGGTGAGATGTCGCGTTTCTTGCTGGCTTTGAAGACCACGCTTGCCACTGTCGATGGATCAAGCACCTTGCTTTTTGATGAAATTGATGCCGGTGTCAGTGGTCGGGTCAGCGGCGCGATGGCGGAGTTGCTTCACGTCTTGGCTCAGCATCGTCAGGTGTTTTGCGTCACCCATCAGCCATTGGTGGCAGCCGTTGCCGATCATCACTTCCGGGTCTCTAAACACGTCGATGCTGGGGTCACTCATTCGCGAGTGTCCCGACTGCGGGACACCCAACAGCGCCAACAGGAGCTAGCCGATTTGGCTGGCGGTGAGCAGGCTGATGCTTATGCAGCCAGCTTGCTGGCCCCAAAAACTGCCTGAACCGGCAGGTTTTACTTAGGATCGCGTGCTTTAGACCCGGGCCTCATGGTGCGAGCCGCTGCCAAGAGTGCTGATGGGTCAGGTCCGATGAACCTGTCCGGCGGGACTCTCGAGGATGTGATTCGGGTGCGGGGTGCCCGCCAGCACAATCTCAAAAACGTCGACGTCACCATTCCGCGGAACAAGCTGGTGGTGTTCACCGGGGTGAGCGGAAGCGGTAAGAGCTCCCTGGCGTTCGACACGATTTTTGCCGAAGGTCAGCGCCGTTATGTCGAAAGTTTGTCGGCTTATGCGCGCCAGTTCCTTGGCCAAGTGGACAAGCCCGATGTCGATGCCATTGAAGGGTTGTCTCCTGCGATTTCGATCGATCAGAAATCAACAAGCCATAACCCCCGTTCCACGGTTGGCACCGTCACCGAAATCCAGGATTACCTCCGACTTTTGTTTGGACGGGCTGGTGAGCCTCATTGTCCTCAGTGCGACCGCTCGATTCGACCTCAGAGCATCGATGAAATGGTCGATCAAATCCTCCTG
Source organism: Synechococcus sp. CC9902 (assembly GCF_000012505.1). Lineage (NCBI taxonomy): Bacteria > Bacillati > Cyanobacteriota > Cyanophyceae > Synechococcales > Synechococcaceae > Synechococcus > Synechococcus sp. CC9902. The sequence goes on along the minus strand of NC_007513.1, from coordinate 2,228,709 downwards.
TTGCCAGAGGGGACGCGCTATCAGCTATTGGCCCCCGTTGTTCGCGGCAAAAAGGGCACCCACACCAAATTGATCAGCGGGCTCGCCGCTGAAGGATTTGCCCGTGTTCGCATCGATGGTGAAGTGCGGGAACTTGCCGACAATATTGAGTTGGATAAAAACCACAGCCACCACATTGAGGTGGTGGTGGACCGATTAGTGGCTCGGGAAGGAATCCAGGAACGTCTCACCGATTCTTTGCGCACGGCCTTGAAGCGTGGTGATGGCTTGGCTTTGGTTGAAGTCGTTCCAAAGAAAGATGAGGAGCTTCCTGAGGGCGTCGATCGGGAACGCCTCTATTCCGAAAACTTTGCCTGTGCCGTTCATGGCGCTGTGATGGAGGAACTCTCTCCGCGGTTGTTTTCGTTTAATAGCCCGTATGGCGCTTGTGAGGACTGCCATGGCATCGGTCATCTCCGTAAATTCACATGCGACCGCGTTGTCCCAGACCCGACGCAGCCGGTGTACGCAGCCGTTGCACCTTGGGCTGAAAAAGACAACAGCTATTACTTTTCACTCCTTTATTCCGTTGGAGAAGCCTTTGGCTTTGAAATAAAAACTCCTTGGAAAGACCTCACCGATGAGCAGCGGAATGTGCTGCTCTATGGCAGCCAGGAACCGATTCTGATTCAGGCCGATAGCCGATATCGCAAGGGAAAAGCCGGATATACCCGTCCCTTTGAAGGCATCCTGCCAATCCTTGAGCGTCAACTTCGTGATGCCAGCGGAGAAGCAATCCGCCAAAAGTTGGAGAAATTTTTAGAACTCGTTCCGTGTGCCAGTTGCGCAGGACAGCGTTTACGTCCTGAAGCTCTCGCTGTGAAAGTGGGCCCTTTTCGGATTCCGGAACTGACCGCTATCAGTGTTGGTCAAACCCTTGACAGGATTGAACGTCTGATGGGGGTTGGTGAGCATGAGGGTGCCGACCCGTTGCTGACAGATCGTCAGATGCAGATTGGGGATTTGGTGCTTCGAGAAATCCGGCTTCGGCTGCGTTTTTTGTTGGATGTGGGCCTTGATTATTTGAGTCTTGATCGTCCGGCAATGACGCTGTCCGGCGGTGAAGCCCAAAGAATCCGTCTGGCTACTCAGATTGGTGCAGGTCTTACCGGAGTTCTTTATGTGCTCGATGAGCCGAGCATTGGCCTTCATCAGCGCGACAATGACCGTTTGCTGGCCACCCTGAGGCGTTTACGAGACCTCGGAAACACACTGGTGGTTGTCGAACACGACGAAGACACCATCCGTGCGGCAGATCATGTCGTTGATATTGGTCCCGGGGCCGGAGTTCATGGGGGCCACATTGTTGCTGAGGGCTCGTTCGATGATTTGCTCAACAGCGAAGAATCGCTAACAGGGGCTTACCTCAGTGGTCGTCGATCTATACCCACGCCCGTAGAACGACGTGAGGAAGGAACGAGACGACTGCAGTTGATTGATTGCAATCGCAACAACCTTAAAAACGTCAGCGTTGATTTTCCGCTTGGACGTCTTGTTTCTGTGACGGGTGTTAGTGGTAGTGGGAAGAGCACACTTGTGAATGAGCTGTTGCATCCTGCCCTCGAAAATGGACTGGGATTAAAAGTTCCCTTTCCGACGGGATTAGGAGAATTACGTGGTATTAAATCGATCGATAAAGTTATTATTATTGATCAAAGTCCAATTGGTAGAACCCCAAGGTCTAACCCTGCCACATATACGGGTGCTTTTGACCCAATTCGACAAATTTTTGCTGCAACTGTTGAAGCGAAAGCTCGCGGTTATCAGGTTGGTCAGTTCAGTTTTAACGTGAAGGGAGGTCGTTGTGAATCCTGTCGAGGACAGGGAGTGAACGTTATTGAAATGAATTTTCTTCCGGATGTTTATGTTCAATGCGATGTTTGTAAAGGAGCTCGTTTTAACCGCGAAACTCTTCAGGTGAAATACAAAGGACATACCATTGCTGATGTGCTTCAGATGACAGTTGAGCAGGCTGCTGAAGTGTTTTCGGCAATTCCTCAAGCAGCAGATCGTTTGCGCACGTTGGTCGACGTTGGTCTTGGATACGTCAAGCTTGGTCAACCAGCACCGACGTTGTCTGGAGGTGAAGCCCAGAGGGTGAAGCTTGCGACGGAGTTGTCCCGACGGGCGACTGGAAAAACGCTCTACTTAATTGACGAACCAACGACTGGCTTGAGTTTTTATGACGTTCACAAATTGATGGACGTGATGCAGCGCCTTGTTGATAAAGGCAATTCAATTATTTGTATTGAGCACAATCTTGATGTGATCCGATGTAGTGATTGGGTGATTGACCTCGGACCTGAAGGGGGCGATCGTGGAGGAGAAATTCTTGTGACTGGAACGCCAGAGCAGGTGTCTCAACACGGCAGTAGTCACACTGGCCGCTATCTCAGCCATGTGCTCGAGCAGCACCCTCCTCAAGTACAGGCGGTAGCCGCTTGATGTCACCGATGCGTCACCTCCTGATCGCTGCCCTTACCGGAGCGGCCCTATCGCTTGTTTCCAGTCCGTCCCGAGCTCTGGAACGGCTTGTGTTGCGTCTTCCTTTTTTGGAGACCAGCGTCACGATCAACCTGGGCGATGTTCAGTCGACATCTGAACTGATTCGTCAAAGCCCGGATCTGGCCGACCTTCAGATGGCCGGAGACACTCGCGTGTTTGAGCTGATCGACAAGGTGTTCCTGACCCCGCTTCCTGTGGAAACCAAGGCCTTGTTGCAAGGGTCCACGGGCCAGCCTCTGCTGGAACAAGCTTTGTGGGCGGCAACTCAACTGGTGGAGCTGGAGGGGACTGCTCCAGATCCAAGTGGTCGCATGTTGACGGATGCTCTGGTTGCGGCTGATGAGATTGGTCAGCCGAATGTTCTTGGCTTTTTGAGGTCGATGCCTGGCGAGCAAGCATCGATTGATTTTTCCAAGGTTGCTGTTGTAGCCAATCGGTTAAAAACCAACTTGGAGCAGGGAGTTGCTCTCGTGCAGGCAACGGAGGCTGCAACTGTCAATTCAGCCCTAAGGGAACCACTGCGAGGGGGTTGGAGCCGTGAAGAGCAGCGCCTGTCGGTGCGTCACCGGCCACAGCCGTTACGACTGCTGGTGTTGAGACCCACCGGTACCGACCTCGGCCGATTGGCGGTGATTTCCCATGGTTTGTGGGACGACCCAGAATCGTTTGAGGGTTGGGCCGAATTTCTGGCTGCCAACGGCTACACCGTGCTCTTGCCAGATCATCCAGGTAGTGATTTAAGCCAGCAGCAATCAATGTTGGCGGGCGATACCCCACCGCCAGGCCCTGAAGAATTGCGCCTGCGTCCGTTGGATGTATCTGCTCTTATTGATGCTGTGCGTAATGGCCGCCTGCTTTCAGGACAATCGATCGACACGAATTCTGTGGCCATGATTGGCCACTCCTGGGGCGCGACCACTTCGCTCCAAATTGCTGGCGGTCGCCCTACGGAGAACAAATTGCGGACCCGTTGTGTTGATCGAAAAGACCCTGAACGCAATATCAGTTGGGTGTTGCAATGCAGTTGGCTCTCGGGGATTGAACAAGCTGCCGCTCCTGACCCTCGGGTGAAAGCCGTGGTTGCTGTCAGCCCGCCGTTGCGGTTGCTGTTTGATCCCAGCAGTTCCAAATCATTGAGTGGCAAAGTTTTGTTGGTCAGTGGAACGAGGGATTGGGTGGTTCCCTCGGGTCCTGAAGCGATCAGACCGATGCGTGATACCGGTGCCGTTCGAACAGGTCATCGTCTTGTGTTGGTGAAAGGAGCCGATCACTTCAGCTTGCGCAGTTTTCGTGGAGAAGATCGTCCAGCACTGCTCGGGCCTGTGATTTTGGCCTGGCTGAACGAACAGCTTGGGGTGGAGAGTTCTGTTTTGTTTTCCGCAGGTGGATGGGGCGACAGCCAGGGACAGTTGGTTGACGTGAGTAGCAGCCTCTAAGAGGGCAGCTGCTTTACAAACCACTGTTTGGGCCGAATCGACTCAATCGGGCTTCTCCCCAGTATTGACAAGTGATTCGGGAACTTTGTTGGTTGTTGTTTTCAACCTTCTAACGTTTATTTCATTTTTCAATCCTTTTTCTTCCCTTAAAGACAAAGAGCGGCGCTGGTTGCGTTCGTTTCTTGTTTGGGACTGGAGGAAATGGGTCTTCGTTTGTTGCATCTGCACTTGCATGGCTTATTTCGTTCTGAGGATTTAGAGCTTGGCCGCGATTCCGATACCGGCGGTCAAACCCTCTATGTGCTGGAACTTGCGCGAAGTTTGGCTCTGCGCCCCGAGGTTGATCGCGTTGATGTTGTGACGCGGCAAATTTTTGATCGCCGTGTTTCGCCGGATTACGCACGTTCTGAGGAACAGATTTGCCCAGGGGCTCGGATCCTCCGCTTTCCCTTTGGACCCAAGCGTTATGTCCGAAAAGAATTGCTTTGGCCGCATCTTGAGCAATTGGCCGATCAACTGGTCTCCCGCCTGAGCCAACCAGGGGAGGCTGTGGATTGGATCCATGCGCATTACGCCGATGCCGGTCTCGTTGGTGCATTGGTGAGTCAGAGGACCGGGATTCCTTTGGTATTTACCGGTCATTCCTTGGGCCGCGAGAAACAGCGACGTTTGCTCGAAAGTGGCTTGGATTGGTCGCAGATCGAGCAGACCTATGCGATCAGTCGACGCATTGATGCTGAAGAACGGGCTCTGGCTCAGGCTGACCTTGTGGTGACCAGTACACACCAAGAAGTTGATCATCAATACGCCCGTTATGGCCACTTTCAAGCCGAGCAGGCTGCGGTGGTTCCCCCTGGTGTTGATGCGACACGTTTTTATCCCAACGCTTCTCCTCAGGAGTTGGCTGAGATTCAGCCAATGGTTCAGCCATTTTTACGGGAGCCAGATCGTTCCCCTTTGCTTGCGATTTCGCGGGCAGTGCGACGTAAAAACATCCCTGCCCTTGTGGAGGCCTATGGCCGTTCGCCAGTGCTGCGCAATCGGCATAATTTGGTGCTCGTCTTGGGATGTCGAGAAGATTCGCGTCAGCTCGAGAAGCAACAGCGTGATGTGTTTCAGCAGGTGTTCGACCTCGTGGATCGGTTTGATCTGTACGGGAAGGTTGCTTACCCGAAGCAGCACAGCCGCGCTCAGATTCCTGCCTTGTATCGGTGGGCGTCGTGTCGAGGCGGCTTGTTTGTCAACCCTGCTTTAACTGAACCCTTTGGTCTCACGTTGCTGGAGGCCGCGGCCTGTGGTTTGCCGATGGTGGCTACGGATGATGGAGGTCCTCGCGATATCAAGGCACGTTGTGAGAACGGTCTGTTGGTGGATGTGACGGATCCGGGTGCACTTCAGGAAGCCTTGGAGATGGCTGGAAGTGATCTTCTGCGCTGGCGCCGTTGGAGCGATAACGGTGTGGAGGCCGTGAGTCGTCACTTCAGTTGGGATGCGCATGTGTGCCGCTATTTGGCGTTAATGCAGCAGAGGACGGGTCGTTCTTTGGTTTCTGCGCAGACAACTACAGCACCTCGACCGACAGCGGTTCGTTCAAGGATGTTGGTGCTCGACTTGGACAGCAGCCTTGATTTGCCTGCCGTTGGCCCCCTAAACGATTTACGTGAGCGGTTGCGTGAGGATGCGTTGGCTCAATCCAATGGTCTTGTCATCCTCAGTGGTCGTTCCTTGGGGCTGGCACGGCAGCGTTATGCCGAATTGCATCTGCCTGAACCGGATGTTTGGATCACCCGTGCTGGCACTGAACTCCATCACGGTCCTGGTTTAGAGCTCGACCAGGCATGGACGCAGCGCATTAACCAGTGCTGGAGCCGACACGCTGTGCTGAAGGCGATGGAGGATCTTCAGGATCACATCACCCTCCAGGATTCAGATCACCAGGGTGCTTACAAGGTTAGTTATTTGCTGAAAGAAGCTGATCCAGGTCTGCTGAGCTTGGCGCGACAGCGTTTGCGGCGGGATGGGCTACAAGCTCAACCGCATGTGCGTTGTCACTGGTTTCTCGATGTTTTGCCTCAGCGAGCATCTCGCAGCGAAGCCATTCGCTTTCTGGCGATGAGCTGGGGATTGTCGTTGGAACAGGTGATGGTGGTGGCCAGCCAGCAAGGGGATGCTGAGTTGATGGATGGATTGCCAGCCACCGTGGTTCCAGCGGATCATGACCGCTCACTTCAGGTGCCTCACCATCAACCCAGGGTGTACGTCTCGAACCGTTCCAATGTGGCTGCCGTACTGGATGGCCTGAGTCATTACCACTTTTTATCGACGCGCTGAGCCGTCTAAAACCTGAATACAGGCTGCTGCGCGATCCGCTTTGGCCCGTACTTCGCTGAGATCTTCCCCACGTGCGAGTGCAACCCCCATCCGACGGTTTGGACGTGCATTGGGTTTACCAAAAAGCAGCACCTGTGTTCCCGCTTCACGCAAAGCTTGTTCCAGGCCTTCGTACGCCACTGTTTTGAGTTCACGGTCGGCCAAGATCACGCGGCTCGCTGCTGCGGGTGCTGTCGTTAGCTGAGGAATCGGCAAATTGAGCACTGCCCGGAGGTGCAGTTCAAATTCGCTGAGGTTTTGGCTGATCAAGGTCACCAAACCCGTGTCGTGGGGCCTTGGTGACAATTCTGAAAAGATCACCTCGTTGCCGCAGAGGAAGAATTCAACGCCAAATAATCCTGCTCCCCCGAGGTTGTCGGTCACCGTGCGGGCCATGGTTTGGGCCTGTTGGAGCTGGGCATCAGACATCTGTGCTGGTTGCCAGCTGCACTGGTAATCCCCCCGTTCTTGTTCATGGCCAATCGGCGGACAAAAGAGCGTTTCGCCGTTGCGTTGCCGAATGGTGAGCAGGGTGATTTCAAGATCAAATTCAAGAAATTCCTCCACAATCACTTGGTTCGATGTGCCACGGGCATTGGCCATTGCTGCCTCCCAGGCTTGATCCAGCTGCTCTGGGGTTTGAACAACGCTCTGGCCTTTGCCAGAGGAGCTCATCACAGGCTTAACCACAACAGGCCAGCCCAAGGGTGCTGCAACCTTTTTCAGTTCTGCGGCATTTGAGGCATAGGCAAAGCGAGCTGTGTGTAGGCCCAACTCTCCAGAAGCCAGATCGCGGATTTGATCACGGTTCATCGTGAATGCCGTGGCACGCGCTGTGGGAATCACCGTGATGCCGTCTTGCTCTAGTTCCGCGAGTGCTTCAACAGCGAGGGCCTCAATTTCCGGAATCACCACATCGGGCCGATGGCGTTGAACCACCTCCTTGAGAGCCGTGGCATCGGTCATTTGGAACACTTCTGCCGTGTCGGCAACCTGCATGGCCGGTGCATTGGCGTACCGATCACAGGCGATAACTCTGCAGCCAAGTCTTTGGGCAGCGATCGCCACCTCTTTGCCCAGTTCGCCACTGCCGAGGAGCATTACGGTCCGAGGAAACGCAGTCATCGGGGGTTGGAGCAACACACATCCCCATCATTCATCAATACAGCTCCTCCGTTGTTGATGGAGTGAATCAGTTGGATCCTGATCGTTGAGCATCACGGATTGATCCGATTAGCCAAACAGCAACGAACCCTAAGGATGAGATCCCGAAGTAGATCAGCACCCATTTCAAAACGCGATCAGGGTCTGACGCTGCACTGGAGAGCAGCTCGGCCGTTTTCGTGAGCAAGCTCTCCATTAGTTTTTGAGATCCGGAATCAGAGTGAGTTGTCGAACAGGAGATTCTTCACTGATAAATCCCCATGCTTCAAAAACGGAGGGGTCAGGATGAGTAATGCGTTGTTGCTTGCCGTGGCGTTCCACTTGAAACCCTTCATTGGCCATCCTGCGCATCAGGCTGGCTGATTCTTCGAAACGTGACGCCATGGCCTCAAGGCTGGAGCATTCGGCGGTGAGACCGGATTCCCGCCAGGTGAAATAGGTCATCCAGTTCAGCCAAAGGGTCGCAATAACAGCCCTAGCACTACGAGAGCGGCAGTGGCCGTCCAGAAGCATGGCACCAGAGTGCGTTCGCTTGTGCCGCCAAGTTCGAAGTGGTGATGTAGCGGGGCCATGCGAAAGACCCGGCGTCCTTGCCCATCCGCTCCTTTGGTGGCTTTGAACACCCAGACCTGAATGATGACGGACAACGATTCCGCTAGGAAGACGCCCCCCATCACAAGTAGTGGCCAAAGGCTGTTGGACAGTAGGGCGATTGCGGTGAGGGCAGCACCCATCGCGAGGGAACCTGTGTCGCCCATAAAGACACGCGCTGGGTGGCGGTTAAACACCAAAAACCCCAGCCAAGTGCCGGCCATCGTCATGCAATAGCCAGCGAGGGCAGGGTCGCCATGGTTGCCGCGCAACATCAGTTGAAGCGCTAGCCCAGTGAAGACGAGTGCCCCGCAGCCAGATGCCAAGCCATCCAGGCCATCGGTGAGATTGGTGGCGTTGCTTTCCGCGAGAAAGACAAATAAGCCCAGGGGCCAGATCAACAAGCCCAGGGGCAGGCTTTGGCCGAATGGCAACGCCACACTGCTGTTAATCCATCCTTGCCAGGCGGCGATCGCTAGAAAAACGAAGGCTGCTGTTGTTTGCAGTAATAACTTGCCCCGTGGAGTGAGACCGGTATTGGTTCTTCGTGTGAGGCTGCGCCAATCGTCAAATCCACCGATCAGCATGTAAGCCAGGGTTACACCCGAAACTGCCAGGAGCTGTTGTGAGGCTTCCGGTTCCCGCGTGATCCAGCTGCCAAGAATCACCCCAACGGGAACCACCAAGAGGCCGCCCATTGTTGGCGTACCCGATTTACTTTGATGCCCGCTGGGCCCCTCTTCTCGAATCACCTGCCCCATTTTCAGAGCTTTGAGACGGGGAATCCCCAACCCAGCTACGGCCATCGAAACCACCGCTGCTAGCAGCAGGGGCAGCGTGAGTTGAGAATTACTGACCCACTTATCCGCAGCAAGACTTGCAGCGAAGACAAACAGGATGAGCAGGGTTGCACTGACAGAACCTTTCCCCCACCAGGGTTGAGCAGTCGTCTCCGTGGTTGTCACGGGTTTATCGCTTGGTTCTTGGACCCTAAAGCAGTTGCCTTAACTGACTTAATTGCAGCTTCGGTAGTGCGTCAGGACTCCCACTGCTCTTCGTTTTGTTCGTCGGCATTGTTGTAATCCTCTTTTTCTCCCATCAATGCCGAGAGTTCTTCTTCCTCCACGGTGCTTACTTCAGGCGAGCCAGATTCCTCGTCTGCGACGAGACGTCCACTGGTTTCCAACCAAGACAACAAATCTGGTTCTTCACGCAAGGGCAAGACCGGTGCTGGGTCTTTCCGTCCGTAACGGGTGAGGGATGGGTTGACGTTGTCTAACGCGTTTGTATCAACCAGAGCACCCATGCGCGACCTGAACTCGAAACCAATCAATCATCATAGAACATCTTCAATTTTGCTTCCCCAATGCCGAAACCAATGCTGATCGGGTTGGTCTGGGGCATCGCGTTGTTGATCAGCGGGGGGCTTCGTTTATGGGGAGAGCTTCGGCCCCTCCCCCTGCAGGCGCCGTCAGCGCTGGTTCTGTTGATCGTTTTCTTGCCATCAATTTTTCTAGGGGTATGGATTGTGTTGGCGACTGCATCTGGGGTGGACGACGGGACGCGAGAATCAAAGACGTTTGATTAGGAGAGCCGTTGATGGGCCGCGCGAAAAAGGTTGTGCTCGCCTACTCCGGTGGGGTTGATACCAGCGTCTGCATTCCTTACCTCAAGCAGGAATGGGGAGTGGAAGAGGTCATTACCTTTGCGGCGGATCTGGGCCAAGGGGATGAATTAGAGCCCATTCGTCAGAAGGCTCTTGACGCTGGGGCTAGTCAGTCTCTTGTCGGAGATCTCATTCAGCCTTTCATCGAAGACTTCGCGTTCCCAGCGATTCGAGCGAATGCCCTTTACGAAGGTCGTTATCCCTTATCCACTGCTTTGGCTCGCCCTTTGATTGCCAAACGACTGGTGGAGGTTGCCCGCGAGGTGGGTGCTGACGCCGTAGCCCATGGCTGTACAGGAAAAGGCAACGACCAGGTGCGTTTCGATGTGGCGATCGCCTCCCTAGCTCCAGACCTCAAAGTGTTAACTCCCGCGAGGGAATGGGGAATGAGCCGAGAAGAAACGATCGCCTATGGCGAGCGTTTTGGCATGCCATCGCCGGTGAGCAAAAAATCGCCTTACTCGATTGATTTGAATTTGTTGGGGCGCAGTATTGAGGCGGGTCCTCTGGAAGATCCGATGGTGGCGCCTCCGGAAGAGGTGTTCGCGATGACCCGCTCGATTACGGATGCACCTGATGCATTTGAGGAGATCGAGATCAGGTTTGAAAGCGGTAATCCCGTCGCCATCAATGGCCAGAGCTTGGATCCTGTCGCCATGATTCGTGAGGCCAATCGTTTGGCCGGGACCCACGGGATTGGTCGTCTCGACATGATTGAGAACCGTGTGGTGGGAATTAAATCAAGGGAGATCTACGAAACCCCGGGTCTGTTGTTGTTAATCCAGGCGCACCAAGAACTCGAGAGTCTCACCCTCGCGGCGGATGTTCTTCGCAGCAAACGCCAACTGGAGATGCAGTGGTCCGATTTGGTGTATCAGGGTCTTTGGTTTGGCCCTCTTAAAGAGGCCTTGGATGGCTTCATGGATCGCACGCAAGAGCATGTCAATGGCGTTGTGCGTTTAAGGCTGCATAAAGGCAACGCAACCGTGATTGGTCGAGGTTCCAGCGATAGCAGCTTGTACGTGCCTGAAATGGCCTCCTACGGCAGTGAAGATCAATTTGATCATCGGGCTGCAGAGGGATTCATTTATGTCTGGGGATTGCCGATTCGTCTTTGGGCAGCATCGAAACGTTCGTCACGCTGAGCGCTGACGGGATTTCAGAAAAGACATCAGATTGATCCCTGGGAAACGCACCACGTTGTCTGGGGATTTTGTGGATTGCAGTAAGGGAGTATCAGCCTCTGGGGTGCTCGTCTTTTGTTGTTCTAAGAGCAGCTGGTATCGCTCCAAAATGGGTGCCAGACGTTCTTGGAACTTGCGTTCAAACAAGTCGGGTAATTCATTGAGCAAGGCGTCGTAAGCAGCAACTTGCTGCTCGAGCTCTTCGATGCGTTGCTCCAGAAACTTGTCGTTTTTGGTTGGAATGGGAGGCTCCAACCACTGTTGTTCTGGTACCTGTGGTTCGGAGTGGGTCGGATCCATGAACGGACGTTATCGCCCGTCCATGGACTCAACAACTGCGCTCAGGAGGCTTCTGGTTCTGGGGTTTCTGCTGCCTGGGCTGGTTCAGGAGCTTCTGTACCGGGAACCACCCGAGGAGCAGGTAAAGGACCCTCTTGCTTCACGGTGAGGTAGCGAATCACGTCTTCGCTAATCCGCATTGCTTTTTCCAGCACCTCAACCTGCTGCCCATCGCCGTTATGGCTGAGTTGGACGTAGATGCCTTCCTTGTGCTTAGCGATCGGATAAGCGAGTCGTCGCTTGCCTCGCATCTGGTTGTCGAGAACCTCGGCACCCGCTTCCACGATCATGTCGCGGTATTTGGTGACGTGGCTTTCAACTTCCTCCTCCGGGATGTCCGGACGAAGGATGTACATGGTCTCGTAATACGGATCGAGCGTCATGGGCTGTGCCGACTGGGGACTTCAGGCTCACCGAAGTGAGCGACGAATCCATCACCTTATCTCCTCGCGTGCGCAAGGACTTTCCTCAATAGAGCTGCATGCGCACGGCTTGGCTGAGCCCTGGCAAATCGGGCTCACGCCCCCGAAGGCATTCGACGATCGCGAACACCAAGATGGCCAGGACTGCAATGACGACTGTGCTGGAGAGGGTTCCCACAAGCAAAGTGTCTCCACCAATGGGCCTTAATAAAATGCTGAAGGCGAAGCTCAGAACTATCACCACGATGTCGGTGAGTAGAGCTTGGAGAGCGTTGAAACGCAGGAAGTAAGGCACGTTGGGATTGCGAACAACACCCAGAAACAAGACGAAAAAGAGCAACAGACCGCCAAACGGCACAACCCGTTGCAACTGAATAAACGGAATCGCAGGAACGATCAGCAATCGCAAGAGCGGAATTTGGTTGAAGAGCCCATCCATGCCAAGGCCGAATGGCACTGCATCACCCCACGGCAGCAGGTAGATCAATGGGGCGACGCATCGCTGCCAGAGGGGTATCTCCAAGATCGATCAATGAATTCATCCGACGCTAGCTAGGGGTTCAGGGCAGCTTCGGCAGCACGTCGCATGGTCTCGACTGGAACATCGTTGCGATCACTCCACAGGCGAAGTGATGCAGCACCTTGCTGCACCAGCATTTCCAGCCCATCGATGCATCGGTGGCCTCGGGATTGTCCCCAACGAAGCCAAGCAGTGGGGCGCGGTGTGTAGACCAAGTCGTAGAGCATTGCGGATTCTTGCAAGTGGCTCCAGATCGCTTCACCAAGGGGGAAGGCTTGGGCATCCCCATGTTGTGCCATGCCGACGGGGGTGGTGTTCACCACTAAATCTGCCCGCTTCATGAGCGAAGCAAGGTCTGGGGAGGACTGAAGACACGCGGTGAGTGGTGCGTCTTTGCGTTGAAGATCTGCAATGAATGCATCGAGGGCCTCTTGGCGGCGACCAATCACCGTGATGGAGGACAGTCTCAGGCTCTGTAGTCCTGCTGCAATCGCACGGGCGGAGCCACCGCAGCCGATGATCGCCCCATGGCAATTCTGCCAACTGGATTGTTCACCCAACGGGGTTAGGAAACCTTCCACATCGGTGTTGGTGCCGTGCCAGCCGCCGGAGTCGAGTGGGATCAGGGTGTTTACGGCGCCAAGCCGTTTTGCGAGGGGGCTGAGCTCCTGGCACAGCTCGGCCACATCTTGTTTGTGCGGAATGGTCACGTTGAGGCCGCGGCAATTCACGGCCCGCAGACCTTGAAGGACTTCCTTGAGATTTTCGCTTGCGCAGGGGAGGGCGAGGTAGCTCCAATTCAGTTGCAAGGCCTGGAGTGCGGCGTTGTGCATAGCCGGCGATAGGGAGTGCCGCACAGGGTTGCCAAGCAGTCCTACTAGGCCTGTATCGCCGTTGATCATCGGGTCGCCGGATCGCTTCTCCAGCCTGCCTGTTCGGGAACCCCACCTCGCCTCTCATGGGGTCTCCTGATGAGGATGACGCCATACAGATCACTTTTTAGGGAAGGGCACCGATGGGCAAAGTTGTCGGCATTGACCTTGGCACCACGAACAGCTGCGTTTCTGTGATGGAGGGTGGTAAGCCCACCGTTATCGCCAACGCCGAGGGCTTCCGCACAACGCCCTCCGTTGTTGCATACACCAAGAACCAAGACCAACTGGTTGGCCAAATCGCCAAACGCCAGGCGGTGATGAATCCGGCTAACACGTTTTATTCGGTCAAGCGCTTCATCGGCCGTCGGGTTGATGAGGTGAGCGAGGAACAGAAAGAAGTGAGTTACGGAGTCGAAAAATCCGGCTCGAACGTGAAAGTGAAATGTCCTGTGTTGGACAAGCAGTTTGCCCCGGAAGAGGTGTCTGCTCAGGTGTTGCGCAAGTTGGCGGAAGATGCAGGCAAGTATTTGGGAGAGAGCGTCACCCAAGCGGTAATCACAGTTCCTGCGTACTTCAACGACTCACAGCGCCAGGCGACGAAGGATGCTGGAAAGATCGCTGGCCTTGAGGTGCTTCGCATCATCAACGAGCCCACAGCGGCGGCTTTGGCCTACGGCCTCGATAAAAAGAGCAACGAACGAATTCTGGTTTTTGACCTCGGCGGCGGCACATTCGATGTCTCTGTTTTGGAGGTTGGCGATGGTGTTTTCGAAGTTCTGTCCACCTCCGGTGACACCCACCTCGGTGGTGATGATTTCGACAAAGTGATCGTTGATCACTTGGCTGCAACGTTCAAATCGAACGAAGGTATCGATCTGCGCCAGGACAAGCAAGCTCTGCAGCGACTGACTGAAGCCGCTGAAAAAGCCAAGATCGAGCTCTCCAATGCCACCCAAAGCGAGATCAATTTGCCGTTTATTACGGCGACCCCTGAGGGGCCAAAGCACCTCGATCTCACTTTGACGCGGGCCAAATTCGAGGAATTGGCATCGAATCTGATCGACCGCTGCCGGGTTCCCGTGGAGCAGGCTCTGAAAGACGCGAAATTGTCTTCAGGTGAACTCGACGAGATCGTGATGGTGGGTGGCTCCACCCGCATCCCAGCCGTCCTTGAACTGGTTAAGCGCACCACGAGTAAAGATCCGAACCAAACGGTCAACCCTGACGAGGTGGTGGCTGTTGGTGCTGCGATTCAGGGGGGCGTTCTTGCCGGAGAGGTGAAGGACATTCTTCTCCTGGATGTCACGCCGTTGTCCTTGGGTGTGGAGACCCTGGGCGGTGTGATGACCAAGATGATCACCCGCAACACCACTGTTCCCACCAAGAAGTCGGAGACCTATTCCACGGCTGTAGACGGTCAGACGAACGTGGAAATTCACGTGCTCCAGGGTGAGCGCGAAATGGCATCGGATAACAAGTCTCTCGGAACCTTCCGGCTCGATGGCATTCCCCCTGCTCCTCGGGGTGTTCCTCAAATTGAAGTGACGTTCGATATCGATGCCAATGGAATCCTGAGCGTTACTGCCAAGGACAAGGGCAGCGGCAAGGAGCAGTCCATCTCGATCACCGGTGCTTCGACCCTGTCGGATTCTGAGGTCGACAAGATGGTGAAGGACGCCGAGACCAACGCCAGCGCTGACAAGGAGAAGCGTGAAAAGATCGACCTGAAGAATCAGGCCGAAACCCTCGTCTATCAGGCTGAAAAGCAGATGGGCGAACTGGGCGACAAGGTTGATGCCGATGCCAAGGCAAAGGTGGAAGAGAAGCGCATCAAGCTCAAGGACGCTGTCGAAGCAGAGGATTACGACGCGATGAAGACTCTGCTGGAGGAATTGCAGCAGGAGCTCTACACCGTGGGTGCGTCGGTCTACCAACAAGACGGCGCCCAAGCCGGCGGTGCAGCGCCTGAAGGCGACGCCGCAGCTGGTGCCAATGCTGCTGCTGGTGGCGGAAACGCCGCTGACGACGTGATCGATGCGGAATTCACCGAAACCAAATAATTTCTCGATCTCACTTTCTTGAGTTAAGGGCCCATTCAGGGCCCTTTTTTATTGGGATTGTTCAAAAACCGTTCGCATCATTAGCGAAGCCATTGGCGATCCATTCAGCCGTTGCGGGAGCGAGTAAAACGCCGTTTCGGTAATGGCCCGAGGCCAAAATGAGTCCTGGTTCGAGTGCTTCGAGCAGTGGAGCGGGGCGGTCCACCGGACGTGCGCGTAAACCGCTCCATTGGTCAATCGGTTCGGCGTTTTTTAACCAGGTTGGTGCTCTGTCGTTCAGAGATCGCATCAGTTCTAAGGGGCTGTGCGCCGCTGAATCTCCTGGCTCGACGGTTGCTCCCAGAAGCAACCGTTTTGGGCCGTTCGGGATCAAATTAAATCCCTGGTCCACCAGCACACTGGGCCATCCTTGCCAATTGGAGGGTCCATCGGCGCATTGGAGGGCAAGGGCTTGTCCTAAGACTGGGCTGATCGGACGACTGTGGCCCAGCGGTTCGATGAGAGCTGGGCTTGCCAGTGCCGCGCAGATCACAACAGCATCGTGAACGCTTTTGTGACCTCCGCTGCCGTTGAGCTGCCAGCCAGGATTTTTGCGAGTTAGGGCATTGATGGGCTCTGGGACAAGCTCGACGGAACTTGATGCAAGGGCTAAGCGAAGAGCTTTTTGCAACAGCACTGGGTTGATTCGGCCATCGTTCTTGGATCGCAGTGCTCCGAACTGAGCGGTTGGCCAAATCGTCTCAATGTCGCCAGGCGGGATGGCCTGTATACCCAGATGACTTCTGTCGGATGCGAGCGTCCGCATGCGCTCAAAGGCGGAGGCGTCCTCTGCGATTTGAATGAGGGATCGATTCAGGCTGAGCGCTGGTTCGAACCGTTGCAGGTCCGCAATCCACTGCGGCCAGAGCGCCATGCTGCGCTGGCGCAGTCTCCATCCGCGACCACTGGTGCGACGGAACACATGCCCCATCAGCACACCCAGGGACGCACTGGTGCCATTCCCTCTGCTGTTAGGAATCCCCGTTTCGCTGGGCTGATTCAGCCTCGGATCGAAGAGAGCGACCTGATGTCCCCCTTGAGACAGCTGCCAAGCAGTGCTGAGGCCAATGGCTCCAGCACCAATAACAGCGACGGAATGCGTCAGCTCAATGCCTCAGCTGGAATGACGTCGGAATAGGCATCAAAGCTTGCAGCAAGATTGCCGTAGGCCTTCTGCATTTGACCGGCATCCTGCAGGCGTGCTGCTTCATCAAGGCCTGCCAAGGCATCTTTCAAGGAGCGTGACAGCTTGTCGGCGTTTTTGCGCTCAGTGCGATCGAGGGATTTGTTGATGAACAACATTTCGCGACCCACTTCCTGCATGGGGCCATGAATCAGGTTGCGGGTGAAGGTCCAATCTTCATTACTCACAAGACGAGCGAGTTCAGGCAAACGTGCTTTCGTATTCGTGAATGCTTCGGCTTGACGCTTCAGAACGCTCAGATCGTCGGGTTTGCTGGATGCGGCTTCACTGCTGGCCGGAATCATCAAACCCCAACAAAGGCCGATGCAGAGGCAGAACGCGGCGAGGCGGCGTATGGCCTTCAGCATGATTAGAAAATAATTTCTGCGACTTTAACCAGAGGCTTTGTTGCGGGAGAATTTGTTTTTAAAAGTGTGATGGTGAGTGAGGCCACGGTCATCCTTCAGATGATCTGTCCCGATCGTTCTGGTCTTGTGAGTGATCTTGCGGGGTGGGTGGCAGCAAATGGTGGAAACATCCGCCATGCCGACCATCACACCGACGTGGGTGCTGGCTTGTTCCTGAGTCGGATTGAATGGACGCTCGACGGGTTTGGAATTCCTCGACAGGCTCTGCCGGAAGCGGCCTGTGCCCTTGCAGATCGGCTCAAGGGTCAGGTCCAGCTTCATTTTTCTGATGATCTGCCAAAAGTTGCAATTTTTGCCAGTAAGCAGAGCCACTGTTTGTTTGACCTGCTCTGGCGCGTGCAGAGCGGTGAATTGGCGATGCAAGTGCCTTTGGTAATTGCCAATCACCCTGATTTAGAAGAGCTATGCAAGGGTTTTGGCGTCCCTTTCTTTTGTGTTCCAGTGACCCCGGCATCAAAGTCCGAGGCAGAGCTCACGATCCTTCGTTTGCTTGAAGAACACGGGATTGAACTTGTTGTTCTTGCCAAGTACATGCAGGTGCTCAGCTCTGGATTCCTAGAGCGCTTTCCCAATGTGATCAATATCCATCACTCCTTCCTCCCGGCTTTTAAGGGTGCTCAGCCCTATCACCGTGCTTGGGAACGAGGCGTCAAATTAATTGGTGCCACAGCGCATTACGTCACTGAAGATCTTGATGACGGACCGATTATTGAGCAGACGACTGTTCACGTCAGTCATCGGGATGAAGTGAGTGACCTGATTCGGAAGGGCCGCGACACCGAACGGCTGGCACTTGCGAGGGCCCTTCGTTTGCATTTGCGACGCCAGGTGATGGTGTATCGCGGCCGTACAGCAGTGTTCGCGTGATGGGGTTGGTGGTGTGAGAAAGCTCTCTGGAGGCCAGACATTTCGATTGGGCATGTTTTTGCTTCCCTCCAGTGCTCTGTTGGGGGGGCTCTGCTTTCTGGTGGCTTGCATCAGCGGCAGCCAAGGCCGTGAGCAGCCGATCTGGCGCGATCCATGGACGCAGCCTTTGTTGTTGGCTGGTTTGCTGATGTTGGGGGGGGCTTGTTTTGCCCAGTCAGGAGCTTTGGCCTGGGCGGGCCTGGCCAATTGGCTGCCCTTCTTTTGGGCTTACTGGGCTTGTCGACCTCACCTCGAGACGGTGAAACAACGTCGTCAGGCGGCTTGGATGCTCGTGGCCGGCACGGTGCCTGTCGTGGTCACAGGGTTCGGGCAGATGCTGTTGGGTTGGTCTGGTCCTTGGCAACTCGGGGGTGGCGCGATTGTTTGGTTTGTTGCTCCTGGAGGAGAACCCAGTGGCCGTCTTTCTGGCTTATTTGATTACGCCAACATTGCTGGGGCTTGGTTAGGGGTGGTGTGGCCTCTGATGTTGGCGTGTGTGCTCCGACCAGATGGTTGGTGGCGGCGTAGTGGTGCATTGGCCTTAGCCCTGTCGACGGCTGTTGCGGTGTTGTTTACCCAGTCCAGAAATGCCATGGGCGCTCTTGCCCTTGCGTTGCCATTGGTGGTCGGGCCATTGCAGTGGACTTGGCTGCTGCCGCTTTTGGCGGTGTTAACCGTGCCCTTGGCTTTGGCGGTGTTGCCGGGCATTCCGATCGGTTTAAAAAGTTGGTCCGTTGCCCTCTTGCCTGATCGCATTGCAGAGCGCCTGTTGGATCAAGGAACGCCGACGGCTTGGAAGCACACCCGCCTAGGCCAGTGGGTTTATGGCATCGAACTGGTGGCGGCCCGCCCTTGGTTCGGATGGGGTGCGGCTGCGTTCAGCGTGCTGTACCCCATCTATGCGGCGAAACGGTGGCATGGCCATTCCCATAATTTGCCGCTGGAGTTGGCGATCAGTCATGGGTTGCCGGTAGCTGTTCTGATTGTTGGCACGGTGTTTCTCCTGTTGGTCGTTGCGCTGAAACGTGGAATATTGCGGCGAGACCCGCTCGAGCGGGCTTGGTGGGCGGCCGCGCTCGTGATGGTGATGATGCATGCCACCGATCTGCCACTGTTTGACAGCAGGATGAACATTCTTGGCTGGGTGTTGCTCGCTGGATTGGCGAACGTCAGTCAACCGTCAGTCAGTCAACCGTCAAAGCTTGATCGTGATGCTCTCGCAATTTCTGGGGAGCCAGCGGACCTCTGAGATGCGTCCAAGGCAAGGTGCGCTGGGAGTCCCATGGGTCATGCACCACGTCTGCCCATGGAGGTGGGAGCGGCTGTGTCGGTCCGGGCATTGGTTTCAGTTCACCGTTCAACGCAGCGCGGTAAGTCTTTTTCCATCCGCCCATGCTTTCCCGACCGTCTCCCACGGCAGCGATCACGGGCGCCAAGCGGCGATCACTTCTGGAGAGCAAGGCCTGAATCACGCTCCAGCCATAACTTTCCGGACGGAATTCAATCCCTTTGGGTTTCAGCCGTTTCGCCAGACGTTTCAGCCGTTTCTCCGCTTCTGGTCGGACGCCTTGCCATTGGAACGGTGTTTGGGCTTTTGGAACAAACGTGCTCACCCCGAGGGTGAACCGCAGCCCTTTGGTGTCACGTTTCAGTGCCAAAAGGAGTTCTGCAGTGGCTTCGATGTCGTCATCGGTTTCGGTGGGTAGCCCGGCCATTCCGTACAACTTGAGTCCGGTCAGACCGCCTTCTTTGGCGTGGCGCGCAGCTGCATGGATGGCTTCGGTGGTGAGTTTTTTGTTGACGACCTCTCGCATGCGTTCGCTGCCACTTTCGATGGCAATCGTGAGCGAGCGGCTGCCGCGTTTCGACAAGATCCTTGTGAGTTCGGGGGTCACGGTGGCGGCCCGTACGGAGCTCACACTGATGCGGGTTCCATCAAAGCGATCCTGATCCAGCCACTGCAGAAGGTCTGAGAACTGGGGATGTTGGGTGACGGATGCCCCTAGAAGCCCCAGGCGCTTGGTGGCGGTTAATCCTTTTTCAACGGCGGGGATGAGGCCGTCATCAAGCGATGGAGTGCGGAAGGGCAGGGTCAGATAACTGGCTAAGCAAAATCTGCAGAGCTCCGGGCAACTGCGTACAACTTCCACCATGTGGATGTCGGGCCAAGCTGCTTCTGGTGTCACGACTGTGGAGTGGCTGAGCGTGTTTCCACGCCAGGTTTGTTTTTCAACCAGCGCAGGGATAGCTGAATCAATCGGTTCCACAGCAATCAAGGTCCCGTCTGTGTCGTAGCGGGGCGCATAGAGTGAAGGCACATACACCCCGGGCACTTGGGCTAGGTGCCGCAAGCGTTCGTTGCGTGGACTGTGGCGGCACTGCTGCAGTGCATCGATGAAGGCGGGCAGCAGTAATTCACCGTCTCCAAGGAGCACGGCATCGAAAAAGGGAGCGAGTGGTTCTGGGTTGGCGGTCAGCACTGGGCCCCCGCCGAACACGATGGGGTCATCGTCACTGCGCTCGGCGGCCCAGATCGGAATGCGTTGGTTGCGTAAGAGCTCAGGAAGCACCGGCCCATCCAATTCCCAACTCAGGGACAGACCGAAGAGGTCGCAGTGTCGCGGTAGTGGATCGCCTTGGTCGGTAAACAGGCGGCGAACGTCGACGTCATGCCGTTGGGCGAGGGTGGCCCAGACGATTTGGTACCCAAGGCTTGTGATCCCAACGGAATACGTGCTTGGGAAGGCCAGTACGGCCCGCAGTGCATCAGGATCCGGCGGTGCTGGATCAAATAGGAGGGTTTCCTGATTCAGGAGATCAAGATTGGCTGTCTTCTCATCCTGCAGCTTTGCTGGTCAGCGTGACGTTGAGGACGCATGGTTTTGTTGGTTTGAAGTCAACAAATTAATCAAAGCCAATAAATGGTGGAAATTTTGCAATATTTAACTGATACATCTTGCGCCAATAGGTAATTTTAATGGTACTAATGAGATTTAGCTTGATACTTTTGGGTTAATTATTTGCTGTGCTTAATTCGCTTTTCGTCTGCACTCTCCATGCTCATTTGGCGTTCATATATGGAATGAGGGTTGAAGAGTCGGGCGATCAGAAAACTAGTGAGACAGGCCACCAGGATTGGTTTCAGGATCAGTAGGTCTTTCACCAACGCAAAGGCCAGGAACATTGCGGTGATGGGTGTGCGTGAACAGCCCGCGACGAAAGCGCCCATACCTGCGAAAACGTAGGTATTGGGAAGATGGCCGGTGAGGGATTGGACCCAATCGCCACAGGCCAAGCCCATGGCTCCGCCAAGGGTGAGCATGGGCATAAAAAGCCCTCCCGGTGCGCCGGAAGCCGCTGCCAGACCAGTGCTGAAAAACAGCACTACGAATCCTGCCAACGCTTGCGACACCCCCGTTTCGCTTGAGCCAATCATGTGGAACAGTTCATCGAGGTTGTGGAAGCTCGATGGCAAGGCGGCATAGACGCTGCCTAAAACGAGTCCGCTCAGACTCATGCGCAAAATCAGTCTGTTGCCAAACCAATGCTGTCCTTGGCGTTGCATCATCAGCACATAGCGGGTGTAAAGCTCCGCTAAGACACCAATTAAGGCGCCAAGGCTGATTAGATAAATCACATCGATGGGAAAAAATTCCACATCAATTGGAAATTTGCGTTCGAGTAAAAATCCCAGATTGGGTTGGAATCCCTTCGCACCAGAACCCAGTCCGAATACACCCAACACATCTGCCCATGTGTCTGCAGAAAAGGTGGTGATTAAAACCAGTAACAGCACCACCGGTCTTGCCGAGTGCAGTAACTCTTCGATCGCATAGATGAAGCCACCGAGCGGTGCGCTGAACACGGCAGCGATGCCAGCACCGCCGCCGGCCGCAACGATGACGCGCCGAAATGCGATGGGTGCTTTCAGCCATCGCGACATTTGCCAGGCGACGGATCCACCCATCTGAACGGCTGGACCCTCTGGGCCAAGGGGGAAGCCGCAGCCGATAGCAATGATTCCCGCCACCAACTTCACAAGACCCACGCGCAAGCCCATGGGAACCGACTTGTGACGCAGAAAACCCATGATGTGGGTGACCCCTGCGCCTGCGGCAGCTGGCGCAAAGTTGCTAATCAGCCACCCGGACACGAAGCCTCCGAATGTGCCTAAGACGGGTAGAACAATCCAGGCAGGAACCTCGTGAAGGAGATCACGCCGCCAATCACTTAAAACATGAATACCGCTTTGAAATAACAAACCGGTGATCGTGGCTCCAAGTCCTGTTAAAGACAGGGCCAGAACCACAACAAACCAGCGGCGTTCGAGCAGCCGTCGAATACTGCGACTTGAGATCAGAGGATCGTTTTTTGGGTTTTGGTCGTTGTTGCCTTGCAAAGTTGGTTTCAGGCTTGTGCCAAAACTGCGGCTTCGTCGTCGGCGCTCATCACACGCCCTTGGTCCTCGAATCCAGCAATTTGGTCGAAGTTCAGGTAGCGGTAAAGCTCATCCGACAGAGGATTGATTTTTTCTGCGGCGATGCGTTGGTACTCCTCGGGGTTGGGAATGCGGCCTAAAAGTGCACAAACGGCTGCTAGCTCTGCACTACCTAGATACACCTGGGCGCCTTTCCCCAAACGATTGTTGAAGTTGCGTGTGCTGGTGGAGAACACGGTGGTGTCGTCGTCCACACGGGCCTGATTTCCCATGCAAAGGGAGCATCCAGGCATTTCCATTCGACTACCAGCTGCTTCGAAGGTGGCGTAGTACCCCTCTTGCTTCAGCATTTGTTCGTCCATCCTTGTGGGTGGACAAACCCAGAGTCGAGCTTTGTTGCTGCCGGAACCTTCCAGCACTTTCGCGGCGGCGCGGTAATGGCCGATGTTGGTCATGCACGAACCAATGAAGACCTCCTGAACGGCGTTTCCAGCCACCTCGCTCAGCAGCTTCACATTGTCGGGATCGTTGGGGCAGGCCAGAACCGGTTCGGTGAGTTCATCGAGATTGATCTCAAGGATCTCGGCGTATTCCGCATCGGCATCTGCCTGAAGAAGCTGGGGATTCGCCAGCCAGTCCTCCATCGCTTTCACCCGTCGCGCGAGGGTTCGCGCATCGCTGTAGCCCCGCGCGATCATGTTCTTCAGCAAAGCCACATTGCTGCGTAAGTATTCACTCACCGTTGCTTCGGAGAGTTTGATGGTGCAGCCCGCGCACGATCGCTCTGCTGTGGCGTCGGTGAGTTCAAAGGCCTGTTCGAGTTTCAAATCAGGAAGACCTTCGATTTCCATGATTCGGCCATTGAAAATATTTTTTTTGTTGGCTTTTTCCACCGTGAGCAGGCCCCGTTGAATGGCCACCCACGGGATGGCATTCACCACATCTCGTAAGGTCACGCCCGGCTGCAGTGCGCCGCTGAATCGCACTAAAACAGATTCCGGCATATCCAAAGGCATGGCGCCGATGGCCGCGGCAAATGCCACCAAGCCTGAACCTGCCGGGAACGAAATACCGAGGGGGAATCGGGTGTGACTGTCCCCCCCCGTACCCACGGTGTCTGGCAGAAGCATGCGATTCAGCCAGCTGTGGATAATCCCGTCTCCTGGTCGCAGGGCAACTCCGCCGCGCTGAGCAAAGAAATCGGGAAGGTCTTGTTGGGTTTGGAGGTCGACAGGCTTCGGATAGGCCGCTGTATGGCAAAAGCTCTGCATCACTAAGTCGGAGGAGAAGCCCAGACAAGCCAGTTCCTTCATCTCGTCACGGGTCATCGGACCTGTGGTGTCTTGAGAGCCGACCGTGGCCATGAGGGGTTCGCAGCTCGTTCCGGGCTGTACACCGGGGAGTCCACACGCTTTGCCAACCATTTTTTGGGCCAAGGTGAATCCTTTGCCGTTGTCCTGAGGGGTGCTCGGGCGAATAAATACCTCTGAGGGAGGAAGTCCCAGCTGGTTGCGAACTTTGTCGGTGAGGGCCCTGCCGATCATGAGAGGAATTCGGCCGCCAGCCCGCACCTCATCGCTGATCGTGCTGGGTTTCAAATCAAAGTGGCTGATCACCGTTCCATCGCGTTCGACCGTGCCGGCATGGGGACGGATCGTGATCACATCACCTGTGTTCAGTTGGCTGACATCACATTCGATCGGAAGCGCGCCGGAATCTTCCGCGGTGTTGAAAAAGATTGGGGCGATTTTGCCGCCGAGAATTACGCCTCCAGCGCGTTTGTTTGGCACGTGGGGAATGTCATTACCCGTATGCCAAAGAACGGAGTTGATCGCACTTTTTCGTGAGCTGCCTGTACCCACCACATCGCCGACGTAGGCCACTGGATGGCCGTTCTCTTTCAGCTTCGCAATGGTGTTGAGCCCGTTGGGGTCTCTCGTCTCCAGCATCGCCAGAGCATGCAGGGGGATGTCAGGCCGTGTTGTGGCATGGGTGGCTGGGGAGAGGTCGTCGGTGTTGGTTTCTCCGTCCACCTTGAACACGGTCACGGTGATCGATTCGGCTAGCTCGGCTTTTGTTGTGAACCACTCAGCAGCTGCCCAACTGTCGACCACCTGCTTGGCGAAGCGATTGCTGGTGGCCAGGTCCATCACTTCATTGAAGGCGTCGTAAACCAGCAGCGTGCGGCTTAGTCCTTGGGCTGCACATTTGGCCAGTTCCTCATCACTGTTGTTCAGCAGTTCGATCAGGGCAGCCACGTTGTAGCCGCCAACCATCGTTCCCAGGAGCCGTGTTGCTTCAAGGGGCGTAACGAAAGGACTGCTCGCATTGCCCTGGGCCACAGCGCTAAGCCAGGTTGCTTTTACGTAGGCCGCTTCATCAACCCCAGGTGGAATGCGATCACTGAGCAGCTCCAGCAGGATCTGCTTTTGATCTGTCGGCGGATTTTCGAGCAGTTGAGTGAGGTCTTTGGTTTGCTCAGCAGTCAGCGGCAACGCCGGAACGCCCTGGGCTTCTCGTTCTGCGGCCAGCTTGCTGTAGGCGTTCAGCATGGTGATCAAAGTGCGTGGCAGATGTCCATTCTTCATGGACACGGGTCGGTTGATCGAATGCCGATGCGTAACCTTGGTTTCATCTGGCTTTTTGGTTATGGCCACCACTTCAGATCTGCATGTGGTGGAGACCCGTCCTTTGGTCGCACCCGCTTTACTGCATCAAGACCTGGCGCCTGATGCGAGCGCTCTGAACACCGTGACATCAGCGCGGAAGCGCATTCAAGCGATCCTTCGTGGGGATGATCAACGATTGCTGGCGGTGGTGGGGCCGTGTTCCGTTCACGATGTTGCAGCGGCGCGGGAGTACGCGGAACGCCTGGCTCCGATCCGAGAGCGTCTCAAGGATCGATTGGAAGTTGTGATGCGGGTGTACTTCGAGAAGCCGAGAACAACTGTTGGTTGGAAAGGTCTGATTAACGATCCTCACCTTGATAGTTCCTACGACATCAATACAGGTCTTCGTCGCGCTCGTGCACTCCTGTTGGATTTGGCCCATGAGGGCATGCCTGCCGCAACAGAGTTGCTAGATCCTGTTGTCCCTCAATACATCGCTGATTTGATCAGTTGGACCGCGATTGGCGCTCGGACCACTGAAAGCCAAACCCATCGGGAGATGGCCTCTGGATTGTCGATGCCGATTGGATACAAAAACAGCACAGATGGCAGTGCCACGATTGCTATTAACGCGATGCAATCAGCGTCTAAGCCCCATCACTTTCTTGGTATTAATCGAGATGGACAGGCTTCAATTGTGAGTACAACTGGTAACCCTGATGGACATCTTGTGTTGCGTGGTGGTAACCGAGGTAGTAATTATCACGTTGATGCTGTCACTGAGGCCGCGGCTGAACTCAAGAAATATGGTCTAGAAGACCGCTTAATGGTTGACTGCAGCCATGCTAATTCCAATAAGGATTTCCGTCGTCAGTCGGATGTATTGGCCTCGATTGCTGATCAATTGCGCTCCGGCTCAAAGCATTTGATGGGAGTGATGATTGAGAGTCATTTGGTTGAGGGAAATCAGAAAATACCGGCAGATTTGTCGCAACTCACCTACGGGCAAAGCATTACGGATGCTTGCATTAGCCTTGAGACGACAGAAAAGATTTTGAATGACTTGGCAGATGCTGTTGGGGCTTGCCAGAAATAGCTTCAATTCTTTGAATGAAGCAGATTGAGTGATTTGAAGGCGGATATTTTTAGTGTGTTATTGAGCTATGGAATTAACGCTGACCATGCAAGGCCTACCCCTAAGGGGACGGTGAGATTGTCCAGTCCTCGCATGCTGATTTGCTCTAGGCCTGTTGCCCCTAATCCAATGGCAATCGCAATCGGCAGCGAGATTATGTTGCTCGTGACATTAGACAGGATCATGAGCACCAGTATTGAAACCATGGCCATGGTTGCGGTGCCACCAATCGATTTCGTTTGCTTAAAGATGATCCATTGAGGTGTCTTGAGTTGCCGTCCGATGAGTCCTGCGAGTCCGTCCCCCAGGGCCATCACCAACACTCCGGCGGTGACGGCATCGGGGCGATGTGGCCAAAACAGCACCAATAAAACTGTGATGGCAAAGCCATAGGCAATCGTGCCGTAACTGTTCCGATCAACCTCTTCAATGGCAGCGATGAATCGCCATTGATGATTCATGGCAGTGATCAAGGTGATGACTGCCGCACAAGGAATTGCAACGACTGCAGGAATTGCAAAAAGCCAGGCCAGGGGCACAACTGCCCCCGTACCGATGTGGATGACCTTCCGGCTGAGTTCTTGTTGATGGGGCCAGAGCTGACGTGATGTCAGCGCTAATCCCACCACAAAGACCAACCAGATCACAATGATGAGAGGCCCGCCGAATGCTGACAAAGCAATCAGGCGGCTTGCTGATGGTTCGTCATTGTGCGGAGTTTCAAAATTGCTTTCGCTTCCAACTGACGCACGCGTTCGCGGGACACGTTGATCTGTCGACCGATTTCCGCAAGGGTTAACGGCTCTTCTCCTCCGAGACCAAAACGCAGTCGAAGAATTTTTTGTTCGCGCTCATTGAGTTGAGAGAGCCAGCCACCAAGATGTTCCTTCTGGATGCTGCGATCCATGCCTTCCATCGGCTCTTCCCCGTTGGGATCAGGAATGAGTTCACCAAGAGTGCTGCGGTCTTCTTCACCTCGGGCATGGGCATCGAGGGATGCGCATGGTGCACTTTGGGTGATCAGATCTTCCAGTTCACGAGGTTCAATACCCATGGCACTGGCCAGCTCAAGCCGGTTGGGTTGACGGCCAAAGCGATGCGACAGCTCCCGAGAGATCCGGCGCATTTTTGATAATTTCTCGCTGATATGAATCGGTAGTCGAATCGTTCTTGCGCTGTTATCAATGGCGCGCGTCATGCCTTGGCGTATCCACCAGTAGGCATAAGTTGAAAACTTGTATCCCATGGCCGGATCAAATTTATCGACAGCACGCTCGAGGCCAATCGCTCCCTCTTGAACGAGGTCGAGCAATTCCAAACCTTGGTTTTGATACTTCTTGGCCACGCTCACAACCAGTCGCAGGTTGGCTGCCATCATTCGATCGCGGGCACGTTTTCCCATCCGGATCTTGTGCTTTTGTCGCGAGGTGAGTTCCTCTTGGGGCAACTCTTTGAGCTGTTTCATGTCTTGGACATGATGGGCGAGCTCAATTTCTTCGGCTGCGGTGAGCAGTGGAACGCGTCCAATACTGCTCAGATAAAAGCCAATGGAGTCTGTTGCCAAGCGTCCACTTTGACGTGAAGCTGAGCGACGTCCGGTGGACGGCAAAGCAGGTTGCTTCCGGGTCGACTGAGTTGTCGACTTGGAAGTCTCCAGAGGGATCCCCATCACCCTGGTCTCCTATTAAATTTGCTCAGAATTTAGCACTACGTTTGAACGGTAACTGAATTGAATTGGAAGAATTTCCGGAATCAATATTTCACGACTTGCCCTTATTCAAGGCTTTGAAAAGCTGGATTTCACTAGAGCAAAAAATAGTCTGTAGCTAAAATCACAGATTACTTATTGTTTCCTTGCGTTTTACTGCCCTGGGTGAAGTCCTCGGCTCCACAGGCTTGTGAGTTGAATTTGGGAATTGCATTCGGGCTGATCATCTCCTGGCATGCGTTGCGTGAAGCTTCCATCAGCGTGCATATCCCAAGCACCTCGATTGTCTTGCATATAGAGGTCGAGCAAGCGTTCAAGCTTGCGACGTAAAGCAGGTTCTTCAATCGGTGTAATGGCTTCGACGCGCCGATCCATGTTGCGTGTCATCCAGTCGGCGCTTCCGATATAAGCCTCTGGCTCATCACCATTGGCAAACCAGAAGATGCGTGAATGTTCCAAGAACTGGCCCACAATACTGATCACTTGGATGTTGTCGCTAAGCCCTGTGCGGCCAGGAACAAGACTGCACATGCCGCGAATAATGAGTTCAATTCGAACTCCAACTTGTGATGCCTCATAGAGCAAGGAAATGATATCTGGATCGACTAAGGAATTCATTTTTGCTCGAATCACTCCTTGTCGACCTGCCTTGGCGTGATCGATTTCGCGGCGGATGAGAGATTCCATGCCCTTTCGTAGGGTGACTGGGGCCACCAGGAGCCGCCGAAAACTTTGTTGTTTGGAGAAGCCCGTGAGGTAGTTGAATAACTCCACTAGGTCTTTTCCTAGCTCCGGACGTGTCGATAAAAGCCCAAGATCTGTGTATAGCTTTGATGTTTTTGAGTTGTAGTTTCCAGTTCCGATATGAACGTAGCTCTGGAGTTTATCCTTTTCTTTGCGAACAACAAGCACGATCTTGGTATGTGTTTTGAGTCCTAAAACTCCATAGACAACGTGCACTCCAGATCGCTCTAGATGCCTCGCCCATTGAATATTGTTGTCTTCATCAAATCTGGCTTTCAACTCCACCAGAGCCATCACTTGTTTTCCATTTTCTGCAGCGCGAATAAGGGCCGCAATGATTGGTGAATCGGTTGAGGTGCGATAGAGGGTCATTTTGATCCCCATCACTTTTGGGTCGTCGGCCGCTTGGTTGATGAACTCTTCAACTGTTGTTGAGAAGAGGTCGTAGGGGTGATGCAACAGGATGTCCTGTTGACGCATCACAGAAAAAATAGTTTCAAATTCTTCTGGTTTAATCGCACCTTCGTCAATCAAATTTTGCTGAGTTCTTGCAAGGGTGCTTGGTGTTTGTCCAGTGTGAGACTTGCTTTTTAGTTTTGAAATCGGCAGACCTGTTAGGCCAAAGAGATCATCGAGTCCTAAAGGACCATCAATTTTGTAGAGATCGTCCTCTTCAACATTGAGTCCTGTCATCAGCATATCGATCACATCATCTGGCATTTCATTGGCAACTTCTAAGCGCACAACCTCGCCACCCATTCGACGTTTTCGAAGACCTTGTTCAAGGGCAAGCATTAAATCGTCTGCTTCTAAATCCCTAAGTTCAAGGTCGGCATCACGGGTGACTCGATAAAAATAATGTCCTTCAATGGTCATGCCAGGAAACAGCAATTCGAGATTGAAGGCGATCGCCTGTTCTACAGGAATTGCCGTGTGGATTGGTTGCGGATTGTCATTGCTGAGTTGCGATGGAATGGCCACAAAGCGTGGGAGATTTTTTTTCGGAACTTTGATCCTTGCCAGTTGCCGTTGGTCAGTTTCGGGATCTCTCACTACCGCTGCCACGTTCAGGCTGAGGTTGCTAACGAATGGAAATGGATGGGCGGGATCGACAGCCAGGGGGGTGAGAACCGGAAAGATCGAGGTTTGGAAATAGTCATCAACCCAGGCGCATTGGGGTTGATTGAGTTGCGCGTAATCAAGCAGTTGAACGTTGTTATCTTTTAATTGCTGCTTTAGTTGGTATCGGTAGTGTTCTTGCTGTTGCTTTAAAAGTGGTAATAAATGCTCGCGAATCGTTTGAAGTTGTTCAAAAGGTGTTTTGCCATCTTCGCTTGGTGTGCTGATCCCAGCTTCTACTTGTGACTTCAGAGATGCAACGCGCACCATGAAGAATTCATCGAGGTTATTGCTAAAAATTGCACTGAATTTGGCTTGGTCTAGTAATGGAGTGCGCTGATCGATCGCTTGGGCTAAGACGCGCTGATTAAAGGCAATCCAACTCAGCTCCCTATTGATGTATTGATCTTGGCTTAGGGCAGCTGCGCACATGGGGCGAAAGGATGAAGAGCCAACGCTGAGTGTTGAAAGGTAGCAATCAAGTGCTCAGTTGAAGGTTTTTGGTGAGTGGACTTCTGGCCACTAGTGCGATGACGATGACGAGGAGTGATGCGGCGAGTACGAAAGGGCTGGTCGGGCCAAGAAGGTCGTAGCTGATTCCTGCAATCGGTGGGCCTAAAAAACTTCCCAAACTTTGCAGTGCTTGCAAGCTGCCGAGTGCCGTTCCTTGTCCTTCACTGCTGAGTCGTCGTGAAACCAGGCTTCGTAAGCTTGGGGTGACGAGGCCGGTTCCAAGGGCCAGGATCCCGACTGAGCAGAAAATGGCGGGCGCTCGATCGGCTGCTCCGACGGCTGGAATTAACAGGCAACCCGCGATCACGAGGCCAAGTCCGAACAGGGTGAGTTTCCATTCACCAAAGCGTTGGACCAATGGACCGATCAAGCCTCCCTGGACGACTGTCGCTACGACACCAACAACGAGAAAGGCTGTTGTGGCGAGCTCTGGCCCCCAATCGAAGCGTTGCTTGAAGTACAGCACCAGGATCGCTGTGAAGCCGTTGAAGGCAAGGAAGAACAGAAAAAATGCGCCACAGAGTCGTCCAACACTCGGGTTGATCAGAACCTGACCAATGCGACGAAATGGATTGAGGTCTCGGCGTTTTGGCAGATTTTGTCTTTGCTCAACCGGGTGGGTTTCGGGGAGCAACGTGAGAACGACACCCAAGTTGAGACAAGCGAAGCCGGTGGCAACCCACAGGGGGAGTGGAACGGCGATTTGTGCCAGTTGTCCTCCGAGGAAGGGTCCCAAAATGAAGCCGAGGCCGAAGGCCACTCCGATGAGGCCAAAGGTGCGGGCCCGTTGTTCCGGGGAGCTGATATCGGCCAGAACCGCTGAGGCGGTTGCTGCTGTCCCTCCGCTGATCCCGTCGATGACGCGTGCGCTGAATAACAAGATCAAGGGCCACAAACTCGCTTCTGGCCAGGGCAGGCTCAGGGTTAGTGCAAAGAGTCCAAGTCCAACGACGGATCCCCCCACGCAAATGGCAATCACCGGTCGTCGGCCATAGCGATCACTCAAGGCACCGATGAGTGGAGTGACGAGAAATTGGGATAATGCGTAGCTGCCCGCTAAGAGCCCCAGCGTTCGCCCATTCGGCGCGAACTGCGCCAGTAGAAAAGGAAGCAGAGGAAAGACGATGCTTTCGCTCAGCCGATCGTTGAGCAGCGTTAAAAATGCGCTCAGCAGAGTTGGTATGCGAGGACGCTGCAAGTCGACCAGTGGTCGGAGGAGACTCACATTCCCACAGGCCCGTCCTATGGCCCTGCGCCGGATCGTTCCAGGCGATCATTCTCTCTTGCGCGACATCTACGCCGATTCGATTGAGTCACAGGCTGGGCTGCTCTATTCGGAGCAGCAGATTCAGGCTTGGGCGGCGCTGGCGTGGTTGCCGGGGATTCTGGATCGCACCTTTCAAGAGGGGTCTGGTTGGATCAGTGGTGAGGACGCTGCGTTTGCGATCCGCTACCCATCAACGCGATTGGCGCTGTTGTATTGCCGAGGGTCAGCGGCGCGCCAAGGCCATGCCTCTCAACTTTTGGCGCAGGTGGAAGAGGACGCGCGTGGCCATGGCATCGATTGGCTCACCACGGAAGCCAGCCAATTCAGTCGGCCCTTGCTTGAACGCCGTGGCTGGTGGGTGGTGGCACCAGAAACCATTGCGATTGGCGGTGTGGAATTTGAGCGCTATCGCATGGCCAAGGCCTTGCTCCACGCCTGAAGTTGATGCAAGGCCGTTAGCGCTGTGCCGCCTTCGAGGGCTTCTTGCGCACGTTCAAGACCAGCCTCGAGGGTTGCACTCTGACCAGCAAACCAGAGATAGACCCCAGCATTCCAACGCAAGGCACTGAGCAGGGGACCACTGTTGTTGAGCGCTTCAAGGGCCTGTTGGGCCCAGGTTGCAGGATCGGTCCATTCCAGATCTGCTTCATAGCAGTCGTGGTCTCGCGGGTGAAGAATTAAACGTTGTGCGTGACCGCCATCAACCTTTGCGGTGATGCAGGCGCGCCCAATTGGCAGGTCGGTTCCGCCTTCTAAGCCTTTGACGGTGACCACCTGGGCTTCTTCCGCAAGGCGGAGTGCTTCCCATGCTCGACTTTCGGTTGGAGGGTGAACAAAACCGCTGATCAAGAGGTGTGCGCCTTGATGAGGGGTCCAGAGCAGCTCAAGGCTGGCGACGGGGGGTCGTTTGCCCAATTCTTCGCGATAGGTGATCAAGCTCTCGGCGATAGCGAAGTGATCGGGTTGATGCACCAACGCGAAGCCGTTGGTTTGCAGCCCGTCTTGCACTGTTTCAAGGGGGAGTCCGCTCAGCTCCACGCCTAATTCTCGAAACAGATCGATGGCGGTCACGCCATATTTGATTGGCATGCGATTCCCGCCTTGGAGCACCACGGGTTGACCTAACGCCAGAAGCACCAACGTTGTGAGGGGATAGATGGGGGCGGTCCGGGTGCGTCCATCGAAGGGCATGCAGAAGCACACCGGCGGAGTCTGGCCAGCTTTGGATTGGAGTTTCGGCCCAAGGTGTCGATACGTGTCCAGCATTCCCGTGAGCTCCTGCGGCTCAGGGCGACGGATGCGATGGGCAATCAGAAAAGCGCCGATTTGAGCGGGGGTTGCTTCCTGCTGAAGCATCAGATCGAGAGCTTCTGCAGCTTCTTCACGACTCAGACCTTTGCTGGTGTGTTCACCGCTGCCCACCTTGCGCAGGTGGTTTTTGAACCGTTCTTTGCCGGAACCCTCTGCGATCGTCAAACGGGGTTCTCCAGATGATCAGAGTGTTCTGCAGCAATGACCCACCAAGATGTTGCCGTTGTTACTGATTGGCCACTCTTAGCTAAAGGTTGTTAAGCCTTGAAAACTTCCATGGTTTGGATGTTCAGGGTGGTGACGTCCATCGGCGTAGTACAGGCGTTCGAGCACCAAGCTCGTCAACGTTGCATTGTCGGATTTCTGGCTGCCCAGCAAGGAAGAAAGCGACCGCAGTAGTTGGCTCATGTTCTGTCTTCGATCTATATCTATATTCTCTACTGAAATGGTTCAGCCACGTTGTGATCAAAGCTGCAAAAAACGTCTCTATTTTTGTAGCAGCGGTTGCATATCTTGGCTTAGAAGGACGCAACAGTTACTCAACTGCTCAGACGTTCCTTGAAAGGGATGCAATTTTTAGTGCAGTGTGATGTTCCTTTGTATTTTTCATGACTGTTTCCATGACTGCATCGTTGATGGCGGCCAAAAAAGCCAAAGGCCTCAGTTTTGCTGACCTTGAGTCTGCGATGGGACTGGATGAAGTATGGATCGCTTCATTGTTTTATGGCCAGGCCACAGCGTCCAAAGAAGAAGCAGAGAAGTTGGCTGGTCTTTTGTCACTCGATGCTGCCACAACTGCTGCAATGCAGGAGTTTCCTGTGAAAGGGAGCTTGGATCCTGTTATTCCCACTGATCCTTTGATTTATCGTTTCTACGAGATCATGCAGGTGTATGGAATGCCCCTAAAAGATGTAATTCAAGAGCATTTTGGTGATGGTATTATGAGCGCAATCGACTTTACCCTTGATGTTGATAAAGTTGAAGACCCCAAGGGTGATCGCGTAAAAATTACAATGTGCGGAAAATTTCTTCCCTATAAAAAGTGGTAAATTGTTTAAGATAAGAGTACTTTATATCTTATTTTCAAAGCCTGGCAAATGCCGGGCTTTTTCTTTCAGAATTGTTGGGCGAGCTGTTGGCAGGCCATTGTTCGACGATGTTCATTCTTCAGTGATTGGCTGATCTCCAGCAAGCAGCGTTGACTGGTTGATGTTCCAATGCAGCCAAGAGCGCGTATTGCTGCTTCGGCAATGGATTCAGAATCAGTTTCAGATAGCTGGGAGAGTCGTTCAGCAATGACGACACCATCGCGGCGTTGAAGTAAACGAATCGCAGCAATCACCACGGGATCACGAAAGTCCTGCAGGGCTGGCTCGCAAAGATGGAGAAGGTCCTGATCACTCAACGTGTAGGCGCGAAAGATCAAAAGTTGCAATCCAGCAAGCCGTTGTTGCTGCGCTGGATGATTAAGGCAATCCACCACAATGTTCTGGGGCACATCGGCACCCCAGCACGACAGTGCTTCCACAAGACTGAGCTGAAGAGCATCGTTGTGCTGTTCATCGTTATGGAGTTGTTGAACCAGCCAATCGCGAGATTCAGGTTGGTGGCAGAGCCCTGCAGCCATGACTAAATCTGGCGTTAGGCCATGCTGATCCAACAACAGTTGGATGATGGGCCAGCCTCGTTCAGCGAACATCCCTAGTTTTTCGCAGACCGCTCGACGCAGATCAATCGAAAGGCTGGGGGAGTAAATCTCCCCCAGCCAGGAAGGCTCTACAGGAGCCCGTCTTGATTGCGCGAGTCGTTCCCAAAGAATCGACTCGTCACTGTGCATGGTTCGTCAGCGGGCACCAAGCTCGGCTGCCAGTTCACGCTCTAGTTTGTCATCGTGCTCGGTGGGAAGCACGTTTTCCATGGTGGTGCGATGGGTGCTGTAGAAGAGCATTCCAATAAACACCATTCCACCAATGATATTGCCGAGGGTAACAGGAAGGAAGTTCCAGAAAATTACTTTCGTAAAAGGCACTCCAGATCCAAGAATTGGACCAGCTGTATGTAAAAACTGATTCACCACAATGTGCTCCATTCCCATTGTTTGGAAAGCCGTGATCGGCAGCCAGCAGGCAAGAAGTTTGCCTGGAACGCTTTTGCTAACCAAAGCCATGGTGACGCCAAGACACACCAACCAGTTCGCAACAACACCGCGGAGGAATGCGAGGAAGAAACCCATGCTGCCCAGCGCTTCGTACTTTTTCTCAACGTTAATTTGATTGAGAGCAACGATTTTTTGAGCAACCAGGTCCCAAATTGGAGGTCCAATGTTGTCTGCTGCCGCATCCATCGAACCGCTGGTGAGGCTGATCGCCATGATCAGCGCCACAACAGCGGTGCCAATAAAATTACCAATCCACACCCAAGTCCAATTGCGGAAAGTAGCGCCCCAGGTGCTCTTGCCCGCCCAAGTTGCCATCGGAAGTAGAGCAAAGTTTCCGGTGACGAGCTCCATGCCAAAAAGCACGATGCTGGCGAAACCGAAAGGAAAGAGTAAAGAGCCAACAAACGGCAATTTAGTGAGGATTCCAACTGTGAGCGCAAGAATCACAGCGAGTCCAAGAATCGCGCCGGAGTAGAAGCCACGAATCAGCAAATTTTTAATGCTGACTGTTGCTTTTTTGCCGCCGGCAGTAATCATGCCGTCGACAAGTTCATTTGGAAGAACGTAATCCATAGATTTGTGGTGATATTAATTGAGTAAGGTCGCGTTAATTAACCGCTAATGCGGTTCATAAAGCGTGAAAAAAGATCTGAGTTTCCGCCTCCGCGAGATATGGCGCTCTTGTCTGGTCCGCTGGAGCTCAGCCAGTTAACGAAACGCGAGAAGAGATCGTTTTGGAAAGCCATATTGATGGTTGAAAGAGATGGAAAATGAAGAGTCCTTGGGTGGAGCCGTGGCTTCATAAGAAAGCGCCACGATCAAGACCGGAGGATGTTGGATTGGTGCCTAAGTTTTTGCGGTGGCACCGAATTGTTCGATTAATACGTTTTTCAAGACCGATTTGATTTCTTCAGCTGGTACAGCTTTTTGATGGAGCTCACCAAGCGTTGGGTTGGCTCCTTGTGAGCCGCCAATGGTGATGGTGTACCCCTCACCCATTACACCATTGCTATTTTTTGCTTTGGTTCCAGTGAGGCCGATTGCACCCATGTAGGCCTGGCCACATGTATTTGGGCAACCTGTCCAATGAATTTTCAGTTCTTCCGGAAGATTTAATTCCGCATCCAACTCCTTGGCTGCTTTGAGAGCCTGATCCTTGGTGTTGGTAAGTGCAAAGCTGCAATAGGTACTGCCTGTGCACGACACCGTGCCTGCTGCAATGCTGCCAGGTTCTAATGGGAAGCGTAGAAGTAGAGGATCTTCTTTTAGGCCATCAATGGTGTCATTTGTGAGGCCCACAAGAATGACATTTTGGTCTTCAGTAAGACGGATTTCACCGCTGCCATATTGCAGGCTAACGGTGGCGAAATCA
Source organism: Synechococcus sp. CC9902 (assembly GCF_000012505.1). NCBI lineage: Bacteria > Bacillati > Cyanobacteriota > Cyanophyceae > Synechococcales > Synechococcaceae > Synechococcus > Synechococcus sp. CC9902. The sequence goes on along the minus strand of NC_007513.1, from coordinate 2,192,608 downwards.
TGTAGATCTTGTGCTGTTAAGCGTCCAACGGGAATGTGCAAGCCTGCAAAGGAAAGACCTTCTTGTTTTTGTGGATGAATTCCATAATGAGAACGGGGCTCGGTATTAAATACAGAACCTGGATCAGGGATCAGTGGCCCAAAGCGTTCTTCCACCATTGCCCTGAAGGCATCGAGTCCGACTTCATCGAGATACAAGCGGAATCGGCCTTTTGGTCGTTTGTCACGCTCACCGTTGTCACGCCAGATCTTGATGACTGCTGCAGTCATGTCACAAATCTGGTCGGGTTTTACCCAAGCATTCAGTGGAAGTGCATAAGCATTCAGTTGTGAGGAGAGGATTCCAGCAATCCAAACTCCAAATCCCATTACGCCGTTATGTTCTACGGGGTGAAAAATAATGTCGTTATGGAGTAAAAAATTATCTTTTGAGCCTGCAACTGCGGTGTTCCATTTGCGTGGAAGGTTGGAGAATTCTGGGTTTCCTGCGCAATTGTTTGTGAGGAAGTTTTGAAGTTCAGTTGTGTATGGGCGTGTATCGACAATTTCTTGTGGATCGATTCCCGCTAGTGGATTGCCAGTGACATTGCGAGGGTTGTCGAACCCCGACTGGATCGAACTCAAGCCTACTTCTTTTAAGCGTTTGAGAATTTCAGGAAAATCTCCAAGCAAGACACCACGGAGCTGAAGATTCTGGCGTGTTGTGATATCGCAGCTTCCATTCTCTCCGTAACGCTCAACAATTGATGCAACGACCCTTAGCTGTTGAGACGACAACACACCGTTTGGAACTCTGAGTCGAAGCATGAACTTGCCCGGCGTTTTGGGGCGCCAAAACATGCCGTACCACTTCAGTCGGAGTTGTAAATCTGTCTCGTCTACTTTCTCCCAACCCAGCTCAGCAAACTGATCAATTTCGGTTCCGATGAGTAGGCCGTCCTTATCGGCTTTTTTTTGCTCAATCTTGTTCAGTTTCTTGCCATCTAGATAGGGCTTGGATGGGGAGCTGGCTGTCATGTGATCTGTCGTATAGAGGGATTAATTGCTTGAATTAGGAATGCTTATCGGGAAGCTCATTTACGTATTTGGCAAAGCATCTAGATCAGTTGTTGTGCCGGACTCACACAATTAACCGTGCGTATCCCTTTCAGTCGGTAGCGAATTAGACCGTTTGACTTTCGCCTTCAACTTGCTTCATTGCCCATGATTTTGGTTGCTTTGGCTACATCTTGTGGCTGGCGTGGAGACGTAGAAGGCAGCTTGTCGTTGGTTCAGTATTGGCGTCCTATTTCGCCAACCATCCGAATCGCTCCGGCTCGGACCATCTGCCAGACGCGTTTCATGGCGGCAATGTCTCGATCCAGCTCACTGGGAACTCGAGGCTCGTCGGAGGGGTAGCGCCTGCGTTGGACGAAGTCCCTATCGGAATGGCTCCGATACGACTGGCTCGTCAATGGAGCACGATCGGTGTAGCGACGGCGCGTCATGGATTCGACAGCGGAGATACCAGGCTGATGACACCAGGGGACCTGGTAGTTGATCCGTGGCCGTTGTTACGGAATCGTTCTTCTGCTTCGCAGCAGTTTGCGATTCGGATGGTTGTGCATGGTCGTGCGGGTGGAGTGGTGCCGTCGTGTTTGTCGTCTTTTGTCGACGAGCTGCAGGGCAAGCGCTCAGCACCCGTTCAACTGCAAGCACTCACGGCAGAAGAGTGCCCACTGGCTCCGGATTATCCACTTCTTTTGCTTCCGTTGCTTCTTTGGCCTGGGGCCCATGCGAGAGCTGATGTGCCGGCGATTCGTCAGCGCTTGTGTACCGACGGCGCGAGGGTCACGATGTTGCCCTTTCTTGGTGCATGGCCTCTTTGGTGGGGCCTGGTGGCGTCTTCTGTTCAGCGTCAACTGGAGCCAGGTTCTGTTTTGGTGCACCACCCCCTGCGAGAAGGGGTCGCTGATCGTTTTTTAACGATGTTGTCGGTCTCTTTGACGCTTCCGTTGGTTTCGTTCGATCGCTGGCCTGAGTATCAGACTCAGCACGCTGATGCTCGACCAATTCCTCTTGCACTTGCGCCCAATCGGATGACGGAGTCGTTGCGTCAGGTAGGTGCCCCACCACCGCTGCTGGAACACTCCTCGATTCGTGAGGGCCTTCTCGATTTGCTTGCATGCTTGCCGTGACCGAATCCAAGCCAGGAACTGTGTATTTAGTGGGTGCTGGCCCTGGTGATCCTGAACTGCTCACGCTGAAGGCCCATCGCTTGCTGACGCGATGTGATGCCTTGGTTTACGACTCCCTAGTGCCCAAGGAAGTGCTTGATCTCGTTCCTCCGCATTGCGAACGCCAATTCGTTGGAAAACGACGCGGACATCATTCCGTGCCACAACCCAGCACCAATGCAGTGCTTGTGGACATGGCAAAACGACACGAATGCGTTGTGCGCTTGAAGGGTGGTGATCCGTTTCTGTTTGGTCGTGGCGGTGAAGAGGCTGCATATTTGGCAGCACGCAATATTCCTGTTGAAGTCGTTCCAGGAGTTACGGCTGGGATTGCGGCCCCGGCCTATGCCGGAATTCCTGTCACCCATCGCAGATCAGGGTCGTCGGTGACCTTTGTCACCGGCCATGAAGAGATTGACAAACGCAGGCCCTCTGTTGACTGGCGTGCCCTGGCGAAGGCCAGTGATGGACTTGTGATTTACATGGGGCTTCACAACTTGCCCAAAATCGCTGAAGAATTAATTGCGGGTGGCCTTGCGCCAACAACTCCGGTTGCCGTGATTCAGCAAGGCACCGTGGAGGGCCAGCGGTGTCTCAAGGCTGCGTTGTCGGAGGTGGCTGTTGCGACGCGAGAGCAGAAGTTCAAGTCTCCTTCGATCGTGGTGGTGGGAGACGTGATTGATCAGCAGGTTGAGGCCTGTCGGCCCCAGCCTGCTGCGGTCACGATGCCGATTCCTTTTTGACTCGCATTGTTGCGGGTTCCCGGAGTCGAGATCGAAGTTGGGCCAGATTGCAAGGCCTTGTGGTCTCATCGAGCTGAGAGCGAATCAGTTTCGTCCAGGCGGTTTCGACCGCATCAAGGGAGCCGGGAAGTACGAATACAAAAGTGCCATTGGCAACACCAGCAAGACATCGGCTTTGCAACGTGCTGGTGCCAATCGTCTCGAACGACAACACACGGAAGAGCTCCCCGAAACCATCGATCGTTTTGTCTAAAAGGGGTGTAATTGCTTCGGGAGAACCATCTCGTCCCGTTAGGCCAGTACCACCACAAGTGATCACGACATCCACGGCAGGGTCTGCAATCCAACGGCTGAGTTCCGCTCGAATGATGTAGCGGTCATCGGGGCAGAGGCAGCGTTCACTGAGACGATGGCCCGCCGTCTCCAACCGCTGCTGCAGCAAATCCCCACTGGGATCATCCGCGAGGGTTCTGCTATCGGAGATGGTTAAAAGTGCGATGGCCAAACTCACGCGCTGGCAGCAAGTGATTTGGACGCTAGAACCGCATCAGTCGGTTTTGGCCTCTGTGCTTCGGGTGCTGTTGTTCGCGTCATTGCGAGATCGTGCTGGTTGGGAGGAGCGAAGCATCCCGGTCTCAGAAGCCGGAATCACAGCAGCCCAGGTGTGGGATCAGTTGGAGCTCGGTCCTCTGGAGTCTGTCTGTGTGGCTGTTAACCAGGAGTTGGTTCGATCAGATCAGCCCCTCCGAGCTGGTGACGAATTGGCCTTTCTTCCACCCTTTACCGGTGGTTGAAATCGGCCAGGATGATTCCATTCAGGTGCAAATTCAGCCTGATCCCTTTTCCGCTTTTGAGGCGTTGGAGGGTTGGGCTGGAGCTGCGGCTGCAAGTGCAGTTTTTCTTGGACGGGTGCGTCCGCAGACGCTTGATGGTGAGCCTCTACAGGCGTTGGAGTTGCAGCATTACCCGGGTTTTTGTGAGCGTCAGCTTTTGCAGTTGGCTCGAGAACAGCTGCAGCACCACGGAGCGATGCGCGCGTTTGTCGTCCATCGCGTTGGAACTTTGCTACCCGGTGAGCTCATTGTTCTAGTGGCCGTTGAGGCAGACCGCCGTGGTTGTGCTCAGCGTTGTTGTAGTGACCTTTTAGAAGCGTTGAAGCATCAGGCACCCTTTTGGAAGAGGGAGTGGTTTTCAGATCAAGGCACTTGGTTGAGTGGGAATACGCCGCTTTAAAACGTCGCTTTTGGATGCTTGAGGACGTAGCCGAGTGCATGGAGACGAGTATTTCGAACGCGACGACCACTGCTTGCGGTTTTGGGATCATCACCCCATCGAATCGGTTCGAGTCCTTCGCTTGAGAGGGTTCTGTCGATTAGATCCGCTATGCGGATCGGTTGATCGTTGACGACATTGATGACACCACTCCACATCTCGGTCATTGCAGCCTTGATGGCACCTGCTACATCATCGACGTGGACCCAATTGGTGAATTGTTGCCCACGTCCAGGCCGTGTCTGTCCGGCGAGGTTTTGAAAGCGGTCTTTGAATTCACGACCTGGACCGTGCAGAGCGCCAAGGCGAAGAATGCAGACCAGACGAGATGGTTGATGGATCGCTTGGAGCAGAGATTCACTGTCTACCAACACAGCGCCATGACCATTGCCGGGGTTAGTCGGCGTTGATTCACTGACCCACTCTCCCTGTGCGTCGCCATAGACCGAACAGCTACTCGTATAAATGATTTGACGCAGTTGTGGGAGTTGCGGGAGCAAGCTCGTTAGGCATTGGAAGCTGTCGATAAAGGTGTTTCGATAGCCATCTTCATCCACTTGACGATCCCCCTTAGGCCCAAGGCAGAACACAGCGATCTCTGCGTCGGATAAGGCTTGTTTGAGGGAGATTGGATCAGCGGCATCGCAGATCTTCACTTGATCAGCAAGAGGTTGTAATTCCGCGTATCGCTCTTCCCTTGTTGTGGTGAGAGTGAGGGTGAGTTGCGATCGCTCAGCTTGAAGTTGGCGCGCCAGGGCGAGACCGACAAAGCCACAACCGACGATCGTGAGATGCATGCCGGCAACGTTCTTATCGCTCAGGTTAGGCCTGGTAACAGGCTTGAGGTGGTGGACGACTTCAGAACACGGTTCGTCGGATCAATTGTGCCCATAGCTGCTCCCCGGGCTTGAGGTGTTCAGCTTCTGCTGGCAGTTCGAGGAGTAGATCCGCGCCCTCAAGGGATCCGATCCGTGAGGAAGCCTGCGATCCATTCAGTCGTGCCAGCAACTGGCCTGAAGAGCCGACGTCCAACTGAGCCCGTGCCAGTTCGGGGCGACCGGGGCGACGCTGGAGCTGATCTGCGAGTTCGACACGCACGCGTGGGAACAGTTCGGGCGTGGCTTGGCCTTCGATGGTTTGTAACGCAGGCCAGAGCAGCTGGATGGCGGTTATGGCTGCGGCGACCGGATTTCCCGGGAGACCGAAGAACGGGACGCCGTCCCCGAGGCTGCCGAAGGCAAAGGGACGCCCTGGCTTGAGGAATAGCTTCCAGAACTCGACGACACCAAGTTCGGCCACTAGCGGTCGAATCCAGTCGCTGTCTCCTGCTGAGACGCCACCTGTGCTGACGACCACATCGCATTGCTTGCTTAGATCTTGAAGCGTTTGGCGGAGTGCTTGGGGTTCATCAGCGACAACGGATTTCTGCACTACGTCTTGGCCAAGCAGTTGAAATAGTGCGATGAGCAGCGTTCCATTGCTCTCCCAAATGGCTCCTGGTGGTCTTGTGGTTCCAGCTGGCACCAGTTCGTCACCACTAATGATGAGGCCGATCCGGGGTTGTTGATACACCAAGAGTTGGGCAACGCCGCAACTAGCCAGACGCCCGAGGAGTGCTGGGGTGAGGCGTTGGCCTGGATTTAAAAGGCAATCTTTGGCTTTGCATTCCTCATCGGCTGCACGGATCCATGGGTTGTCAGATGCGTTGCCTTTAAGGGTGAGTTCCGTATCTCTTGTGCTCACAAGTTCCTGCGGCAGTACCCATCCGGCCCCGGGGGGTAATGGGGCCCCTGTGAGAATTCGGATCGCTTCTCCGCGGCTTAAAGAACCTTGGAAAGGAGCACCTGGTGCGGATCGCCCTTGAAGTGTCCATTGGTCACCTTGTTGCGGTTGCGTGTGCTGACCAAGTGCGTAGCCATCCATCACTGAGGCTCTAAATCCAGGCACAGCCTCCAGAGCAACAACAGGTTCGGCATTGACGCGACCCAGCGCTTGGTTCAGTGCAACGGTTTCGGTGTTATGGGTTGGCGTGATGGCTGAGAGGATTTTTTTTTGCGCCTCCAAGAGCGGCATACCTTCGATGCCGTAGGGCTCAGCGGTTCCAGACACCGTTGCGTCCCCCTGACTTGTGGATGAGTTGAATCGAACCAATCGTCATGGCTGGATCGACCGCTTTAAGCATGTCGTAGAGGGTGAGTAGTCCGACGGACACCGCAACCATGGCTTCCATTTCTACGCCGGTCGGCCCAGTGGTCCGACATCGGCAATTCAGCCTTAGTCCAGGTAGGTGTTCGGCGGGTTGGATGTCGACGTCCATTCCGCTCAAGGAAATTGGATGGCATAAGGGAATGAGTTCCCAGGTGCGTTTGGCGGCTTGGATTGCTGCAATTCGAGCCACAGCTAATACATCACCTTTTGGCGTTTCTCCGCGGAGAATTAAGTCAAAGGTTTCTCTATCCATTTGGATGCTGCCTTGGGCATGTGCTTCCCGAAAGGTGGAGGGTCGATCTCCGACATCCACCATGTGCACGTCGCCTTTGCTGTTGAGGTGGCTCAGATTGCGGTCGCTTTGCATTAGATCAAGGTCACTGCACCTGTTTGGAGATCGAAGTAGCTCACGACCAGCTTCAAGGCGCCTGTGGCTTCCGCTTTACGCAGCAAAGGGCTGTTGTCTCTCAAGGTTGTGGCTGTTCCCAGAGCATTGCTACGCACGGCTGCTGCTAAGTCAGTGCTATCCGCGATTTGAGAGCGGATTGGGGTGATCAGGCGTTCCAAAGAGGGGGTTAACGCAGCCTCTCCCATGGCCGTTGATATGGCGCCACAACCGCTATGCCCCATCACCATTACGAGGGGTGTTTGAAGAATGCTCACGCTGTATTCGATCGAAGCGATTGCTGCATCAAAAGCAGTGTTGCCCGCGCTTCGAATTACAAAAAGTTCTCCAGGTGTGGTGTCGAAGATCCAGCTAGGAGAGACGCGTGAGTCAGCACAAGTGAGCAGAGTGGCCCAGGGATGTTGCTCGTTGATCAGCGTTTGTGGAGCGTTGAAGCAGCGGTTGTTTTGGAGTTCGCTTCCGAGATTGGTGGAGGGGTTGCGACCTGCCTCTTGCCAAGCATTTGAGAAGCGGTGGTTGCCCTCCATCAAATTCTTTAAGGGATCTCGCGGTTGACAGGATTCCTCGGTTGAAGCCGCTGCAGATTGCCCGCCGATGAAGGCTGTGAAGGCCAAACCTGCAGAGGTTTCGAGCAGTTTTCGGCGATGCAAGAGCATGCCAACAGACTATTAAATCGAGTCTGTTTTTAAGTGTTCTTTAGCGTTCGCCCAGAGTGGACCAAAGCGTTGCTTCGGAGCCCACTACAGGTTCGACATTGATGGCAGGAGTCGGTGATGCCACGACGTTGCTTGCTGCCACGTTGGGTTCCATCACGGCATCGCGTTCGCCCAATGCTGCCCATAGCGTTGCAGGGCTGGCAATCACAGGGTCAACATCAGCTTGGCCGTTGTTCAGTGGGCGAGATTGAGTGTGCACAAGTTGCACAGCCAGGGAGCCAACGATGAAGGCCCCAAGGAATCCAGCTGCGATGGAAACCGCACTGCGGCTGGAGGAAGAGATGCTGCTTGTCACGCCTGAACTCTGTTGTCAGAGCTTCAGTATGCGAATGAAGGGTATGAATGGCTACGGTTTGGGAAAAAACTGGTATCAGAATTAACGGTTTTTAAAATATTCCACTCGCTCGAATGTTGAGTTGAGCGTGTTTCTGCCATGACCCAGCCGTGGGACATACCGAGGAACATTCCTAAACAAATCGCGAGACGCACAATGCAATTTATGTAACAAGGTGAACATCGCTGATGCAAACCAAAGCTGTTGTCACCATTCACACCATTGGTGAAATTGATCGCTTTATGGCTGATGCTGGTGTGATGAAACGCTCGTCTATCTCTGCCGATCACTGCTTCGCTTTCGAGCGGGATTTTGTGGGAACTTGGCGTTGCATTCCACTTTGTGTGCGGCGCAAATTGGATTTAATGGGGCTCAAGCTGAAGTTGAGTCACTGGTTGGAGTTGTCTCAGGATCAGCGCCAAGAGTTAGTCAATTGGTCGGATGCTCCAGATGACCTGGAGCAGTGTCGTGAGCACTTGCGATTGCTGACTCGATCGATGGCTGATGGCATGGCGAAGGATCTTTCTCCGGCCGTGGATGCTCCATGGCAGCAAGCTGATTCCATGCCGGTTGAGGTGACTGATGCTGCTCAAGCGCGCGGGGTGCGGCTGACCGCAGCGCAGTGGGCAGATTTGTCTGAGCTGGATCGATTTTGTCTTTGCAAGCTGGTCCGACCGGGGCATGATCACCACAACCTGGCAGCAGCCTTCAGCGAAGTGTTGGGGTGAGCAGGCGTCGTAGTGCCTCCAGTCGGCCTTTTTCTTGTTCGATGGGTTTCACCATCGACACCGCTGGCGCCACGATCACCGCACAGGCTTTCAATTCCGGCTGCTTGGAAATAGGACAGGCTTGATCATGCATCAATGTGTTGGCTTCGCAGGCGTTCTCTTGGGTAAAGCCCCAGTGCATCGGCAAGAACACTGAGCCGCGTCGGATCCTGTCGGTCACCTTCACTGTTGCGGTGATGTGTCCACGGCGAGAGCTGATCGCTGCCAACTCACCGTTCACAACTTTGAGCTCTTGGGCATCGCCGGGGTGAATCTCTAGGAGTGGTTCGGGGTGCATGGTGTGAAGACGTTCCACTTTTCCGGTTCGCGTCATCGTGTGCCACTGTCCGAGGTAGCGACCCACTGTCAGCACGAGTGGAAAGGTGTCGCATGGGGGTTCAGCGAGGCCCAGCGGTTGGTCGATGCTGAAGCGCGCCCGCCCGGAAGGCGTTGCAAAATGATGGTCGGTGTAGAGCCGTTTGGATTCGCAGGGGGTGGTGCTTTCACTTGGATAGGGCCATTGCTGCGGCCCCTCCTCTGAAAGCAAGGCATGGCTTAGGCCAGACATGTCGCAGAGCCGACCTCGGGTGAGCTCAGCAAATTCGGCATAGACGTCCGCGGCTGAGTTGAAGTGGAACTGCTTCTCAAAGCCAAGCCGTTGCCCCACCTCTGCAAACACCTCCCAATCCGGTCGGCTCTCGCCAAACCGGCGGCGGTAAGCGGGGCAATAAGTGATTCTGCGTTCCGAGTTCGTCATGGCTCCCGCCTTCTCGCTCCATTGGGCCGCGGGAAGCAGCAAATGTGCGTAATGGGAGGTTTCGGAATCGGCGTAGGCCTCACTCACCACGACCAGAGGACATTTGCTCATGGCAGCTTTCACCCTGTCCAGATCAGGCATGCTGACGAGGGGATTGGTTGCGGCCACCCACCAGAGGTCGAGCTCGCCCCTCTCCATCGCTTCAATCTGTTGCCAAGCCGCTAGCCCTGGTGTTGCTGCGATGCTGCCGGCTGGAAAATCCCAAGCTTGCTCAACGTCCTGTCGATGTTGCCCGTTAGCGACGAATCGATAACCCGGAAGCAGGTGGGATAAACCACCTGCTTCACGGCCGCCCATGGCGTTGGGTTGTCCCGTTAGAGAGAAGGGGCCAGCTCCCTCTTTGCCAATTTGTCCGGTGAGTAAGTGCAGGTTGATTAGGCCGCACACCACAGCGGTGCCTTCTTGCCGCTGGTTCACCCCCATCGACCAAAGACTGAGGACGTCTTCACGCCGGTGGAACAATTGCGCGACCTCCCGTAATCGCTTTTCGGGGAGGTTGCAGAAGCGCGCTACGCGTCTTGGCGTCCAGCGGGCTACGACGTCGAAAAAGGCTTCGTAGTTTTCGGTGTGGTCATCAATGAATGCTGGATCTTGTCCATTTTCTCGAAGAATCAGGTGAGCAATGCCATGAAGCAAGGCGAGATCACTTCCTGGTGCGATTGGTAGGTGAATGTCTGCTGCTTTAGCGGTATCGGTTCGGCGGGGATCGACCACAACGATCGTTACGCTTCCGGGATTGCGTTTTTTGCGTTTCAGCAGACGCTGGAACAACACTGGATGGCATTCGGCTGTGTTGGTGCCAATGAGGAATGCAACGCTGCAGTGATCGAGGTCGTCGTAGCAGCAGGGAGGGCCGTCAGATCCGAGACTTCGGGTGTACCCAGCCACGGCTGAGCTCATACATAGACGTGAGTTGGCATCAAAGTTGTTGGTGCCAAGGGCACCCTTCATCAGCTTTTGGGCGACGTAGTAGTCCTCTGTGTGGAACTGACCAGAGCCATACATCGCAATGCCATTGGCATGGCCTCGACGTTCCAAGCTGCAAGTCATTTGCTTGGTGATTCGCTCAAGCGCGTCATCCCAACCAATGGGTTCAAAGTCGTCACTGAAGTTGCTGCGGAACAGTGGTTGGCGGAGCCGACCACTGGCGAGGGTTTCGCCGACGGTGGCACCTTTGATGCACACCTGACCGAGGCTGGAGGGATGTTGCCGGTCGCCACGGGCTGTCCACATTGGGTTGCCTTCCGCATCCCTACGGACAGGTCGACCTTTCTCAGCAGGGGGTAGGAGTTCAAGGCCGCAGCCCACTCCGCAGTAGGGGCATTGGCTGCGCACGCTGCGGGGGCTTTGGGTCATATGGAAACAAAAGAAGAACAAAAGCCCGGGGTCGATGCCCCGGGCACAGCTGCAATGTCAGACCACTGCAGATTTGAACTGATTAGGCGACTTCGCCTTCATGCAATTCATCGAAGGAGCCTTTTGGTTCCTTAAGGAAGAAAAAGCAGAAAAAAGCGACGATTAGACCAGCTACACCAAGGATCTGGAAGAAGGCGCTGTTGGAGGCAGCGATCACCTCGGGAGTTGGTTCTCCGCCACCGCCCATCCACATCGGTAGAAGGCTGAAAATCGTGAGGTAAGTCACCGCACCAACGTTGCCGTATGCACCGACGAGTCCGGCCACCTGTCCAGTGACGCGACGTTTAACAAGAGGAACTAATGCGAAGGTTGCCCCCTCGCCAGATTGCACGAAGAAGGACGCGAGCATCGTGATCGCCACGGCTATGACGATTCCGGTAGTACCGGTGAAGGTACCGGGTTTGATCATGCTCATCACCAAGTAGCCAACTCCCAATCCAGCAGTGAGGAAGCCCATCGTGTTTTTCCGGCTACCAACCTTGTCGGAGATCAGGCCTCCAGCGGGACGAGCGACCAGGTTCACGAAGGCGAAACAGGACGCCAGGATGCCTGCCGTGGCCTTCGGAAGGTCGAAGGTGGTTTCAAAGAATGTTGGCAGCATTGAAACCACTGCGAGTTCGGAGCCGAAGTTCACGATGTAAGTGAGCTCCAGAATCGCCACTTGGCGGAACTCGTAGCGATCTTCTTTGGGATAAACCTTGGTGCCAAGGATGAGTTCTCTGTTAGTCCGGACGATTCCCCAGGTTTGGAAAGCAAACCAAATTGCCACCGCTCCAATGGCCAGTGGGTAGGTGCCGGCATTGAGGAAGCCCACCTTTTGAAGACGCCAGCAAAGGACGCACAGGATTGCAGCGAAGGGCACATTCATTCCCAGCAAACCCCAGAAATCGCGCATCGACGTGACTTCTAAGCCTGCGGTTTTTGAGGGTCTTTGGTAGGTCTTGCCTGGAGGCGTATCGGTGACGTTGAAGAAGTAGAAAACGCCGTACACAGCGGAAATAATTCCGGTGAGTGCAATGGCCCCACGCCAGTTCAAAACAGCACCGGAGGGCAGTTCAAACCCACCTGAGAATGAGAGGAATCCGGCGAGGGCCACCATGGTGAGGGCGGAGAAGGCGGAGCCGAAGTTGCCCCAGCCGCCGTAGATGCCTTCGGCTAAACCTATTTCTTTCGGTGGGAACCATTCGGCCACCATGCGGATCCCGATTACGAAGCCGGCGCCGACGATGGAGAGCAGAAGACGGGCCACCACAAGTTGGTTGAAATCCTGGGCGGACGCAAATAGCAGGCAGGGGATGGCTGAAAAGACCAGGATCCCTGAGTAAGTAAGCCGAGGCCCATATTTATCCAGCAACATGCCGATGAGCACGCGCGCTGGGATGGTGAGGGCCACGTTGCAAATGGCTACGGTGCGGATCTGACCAAGCGTGAGTCCAAGATCCGCTTTGACGGTGGTGGCTAAAGGGGCCAGATTGAACCAGACCACGAAGGTCAGGAAAAAGGCGAACCAGGTGAGGTGGAGAGTCCGATACCTACCTTGGAACGACCAAAGGTCGCGAAGCATTAGGGAGTGGTTAGTTACGCCGCAGGCTTCAAAAAAAAGTGCCCGAGGATGATGAAACGGTCTAAAAACATCCGCTTATGGGACTATTTAATCAATAACGGATGATATTTTTGGTGCAAATAGCTACCAATAAATTTATTTTTGTATCCTGTGTTACATCTACCTTGCTGATGGGATTCATCAGTCATTCCGCATAGCTTTGATTAAGTAGTTGTTGCGACAGTTTTTGGTGCTGCCTTGGTTCGAGATTTCTTTCAGAAGGATGAATTGTTTGGTTAGATCACTCCGGGTTTGTCTTCTGAGTGGTGGGACGAGCCGGCGGATGGGGCGCGATAAAGCATTGCTGCCGCATCAGAAGGGTGGTGTGTGGCTAACGGCAATGATTAAACAGTTGATGCCATTGGGCTTGCCGGTTGTTGTGGTCAGCCGGCATCAGGCTCATGCGGACGTCTTGGCGCATCAATCTGGGCTGAAATTTGTGTTGGAGCCACCTCCCTGGAATGGCCCATTGCAAGCTCTCGACTGTGTTTTGTCATCGGGATCAGATGGTGCTTGGCTTGTGCTGCCGGTCGATATGCCCAAGCTCACGACCGCGGTTTTTCGCCAATTGATTGAGGCTTGGCGACGACACCCCAACAAGGTGGCTGTGGCCCATGACGGTGAGCAGCTTCAGCCGCTTTTGGCCATTATTCCTTCGGGAACTCCCTTCCAAACGTGTTTGTCAGAGCAGCTGTCCCGAGGTTGCTATCGCTGGTTGGACTGGTTGGACCGGGTGCCCTATGAGTCAGTGGTGCTGCCGTCGGGGTGTTTGCTGAATGCCAACAAGCCGAAGGATCTGTTGGTGTTGTCGGAATGACTGATGCGACATCCAATTTGGATTCGCATGGGCGCCCACTGGGTGTGTTGCGTTTGTCGCTGACGGCCCGCTGCAATTTGGCGTGCCCCTACTGCTGCCCTGATTCTCGCGATCCAGAGGGAATGCTCGATTTGCAGGATCAGTTGCGTTTAATTCGTGTCGCTTGTTCTTTGGGAGTTCATACCGTCAGGCTGACCGGCGGGGAGCCATTGCTCAGTGATCGCCTTGAGCCGTTGCTGGCTGCGATTGCCTTGGATCGACCCGCTGGTTTGAAGGAATTAGCTCTGACGACGAATGGGGTTCTGCTGTCGCCTGAGCGGGCTTTGAGGCTCAAGTGTGCTGGTTTGGACCGTATAACGATCAGCCTGGATGGTGCGGATGCAGCCAGTGTTGCTCGCATGGCTGGTTTGCAAGGTGGGACTCCAGCTGGCCAATCCTTGTTGGATCAGGTGTTGGTGGGACTAGAGGCGGCTCGATCGGCTGGCTTCAATTCGTCTCACGGTGCTTTGAAGCTCAATGCGGTGATTCAGAAAGGCCGGAATGATGATCAGTTGATTCCGTTGGCCCGGCTGGCCCGTGATCGCGGGTTGGAGTTGCGTCTGATCGAATATATGGATGTGGGAAGCCGTAACGGTTGGTCGCTTGCTCAGGTGATGCCTGCCATGGAGATGGTGCAGTGCGTGTCATCGCACTGGCCCCTAGATCCGGTTGGCCGTTCATCAAACTCCACGACATCGCGGTGGCGGTATCGCGATGGCGCTGGCTATATCGGTGTGATTAGTTCAATTAGCGCGCCGTTTTGTGGAGATTGCAATCGGATTAGGGTTACTGCAGATGGTCAAGTATTTACTTGTTTATTTGCATCGCAGGGCGTAGATCTTCGGCCTTATTTAAGAACTGACGAATCAGAGACTCAACTTCGTGAATGTTTGTCTGAATTGTGGACTCGGCGCTCTGATCGTTTTAGTGAAGAGCGAAGTCTGCAGATTGATAAAGAGAAATCCCATGCCGAAATGGCTTATCTGGGGGGATGACTGCCTGATGCTGTTTATTGGCTGTCAATGAAATCGTTTTTAGTTTTAGAAACCTTTTCCTTTGGTTGCCCTAAAGCGCGTGAAAGTGCTTCCTGCAGTCATCAAGAGTGATCACGCACTCAACGCCTTGGTCTCGATTCACCACGCGATAGGTCTGACCAGTGGCCATGCATTTCGTTCGGGCATCCACGAAAGCTTTAAATTCCGTTTTGCGTTGGATTTCAGGCTGCCAGTGAGTGCCTGACTTTCTCTCGATTGTGAACATGGTGGGACCTAACCCTTGCACCATGGCTCTGATGGCGACCAGTTGTTCAGAAACTTCGGAAAAAACTCGGGATCACTCCTGTAAAAACGTGGAGGATGCGAGTTTGCCCATCTTTGAGGCTTGCTAGGGGAGCCGCTTCTGCCTGCTCAGGCTCACAAGAACCTTGGCAGGCAGAAGGGTGATGCTCAGCTGCAGCGCACGTATTGCAAGCCGCGGTAAGTCAGCACAACTGAGTGCTCACTCTTTGCTTGTTGTTGGAGCGTTTTGTAGATGTTGCGTCGATAGGTGAGCTGAACGCTTGAGGGCTGTCCAGTCACGTGAGGTTGTTGGTACTGATGTCCTCTGTATAGAAGGGAAGTCATGATGATTGTTCAAGCAAGCTCCCAGGTCCCCGTTCCATGGCCTGAGGTGTGATGCGCTTCGCGCCGTAGCGAAGTGAACGTTGTGTAGCTGTTGCTACAGCAAGATTTTCACTAACCAAAAACAAAGTCGGAGTTCGTCTCGATACATCTTTAGGATTTCTTATGAAATCAGTGCCTGTTTGTGTTCATCAGCTTCTGTTCCCTCCCGCGGCTTTTCTTGATGCTTCAAATTGCCCTAGGGGATGCTCTCTAGAGCACGAGTGATGTTCATCGCTTTGGCTTGGATTGAACTGTATTGCTTAAAGCGTGGCTGTTGTCACTAAAAATCCATTGGTTTCTCTGTAAAAACAATGGTTATGAATTTAAAAATCCCATTGCTGCATGTTTGAGTTAATTCCGTATGAACGATTTAGGGATACACCAGCCGTGCGCTTTTTTGATGTCACGATAGGTACGTCGAATGCTCGTGATCTCGTCATCCACAGTGGGCCTGCAATCAGCCCTCCAAATGATCTGAAAACTGGAGACTGGCAATTTTATTTACATCCCCACCAAGAAGATAATCTCCTTGCTGCAAGTGGAGGACGTACATTTTATCTCGTTAATCTTTCTTGGGATCAGCCTTTTCATATTGTTCGTCTGGCGGCTGGAGGCGACATCCTCCGTATCCCTCCTGGAACATTTCATCGATCTATTTCTGATCTAGATGGATCTGTCGTGCTCAATCAAGCGGTTCGTGACCAGGGAGCATCGTTGACCCGTGAATTCCGCGTCTACAACAGTGGTTGCATCCCCGCTTTGAAATTTGCGACGTCTCTGGGCGCTAGCCGTCCTGTGTTGCATGGTGTTGAGCCTCTTCTTCAAGCTGCCTGAATCAGGGTCTTCTTTTCCCCAGGTTGATTGGTGTTGTCGTCAACGGTCGCTTGGATCGTCCAACTCAGTTGGCTTTGCGTTGATGCCAGTCCGCTGAAGCTGCCAGTAATCGCTGCCGTGAGCTCTGGACTTGAGGAGCTTGCCAGCACGATGTAGCGATCGGTTGTTTCTCCTCCGGCGCTCGGGTCAAATCCACGCCATCCGGCACCTGGTAAGTAAACCTCTGCCCAGGCGTGTAGGTCGTACGACTCGGGCGCTGGGTTCGCTAAGTGATATCCGCTTACAAATCGTGCCGGTAGCCCAATGCTTCTGCAGCACTCGACCATCAACATTGCGAGGTCGCGACAGGAACCAACTCGTTCCCGCAGTGTTCGTCCCGCCGGCCAGGCGGCTCCTTGATGACGCTGGGTGTATTTCACCCTGTCTTGGATCATCTCGATGAGCTGATTGAGAAACGACAGTGCTTGTTGGTTGGTTCCCATTAAGGCGTCTTGAGCCAAAGCAACAGCTGAGGGATCGTGTTGGCCGTTTGGCAGCCAGCCCTCCAGTGCACCTTGAAGATCTGGATTCAGACGACCCCGTGGATAAGGGAGAAGTGGTTCGCGGCCATCTAGACAATTCAGTAGGGGTGCTGCAGTTGTGGTTTCGAGGCGACTGCAAGCTTCAAAGCGGAGTTCATCGGTGGCGTTTTGAAACCGCACGCGTTGAATGGCATCGCCACTGGCTGCTACGAGTTCATGGCTGTGGCAAGGCTTTGGCGAAATATTGAGTTGGTAATTCAGCAGGCGCTGATGACCATGACCCCGAGGTCGCATGCAGAGCCTGTGCTCGCTCAAGCTGACCGGAGCGTCGTAGTGGTAGGTGATGCAGTGGGTTAGCTCAGCGCGCATGACGGGTCAGTGGGAATGGAGCCAAGGTCGGTGGTGACGAAATATCGGGCGTGGATGAGTTGATGCAGTTGATTGAGATCTCCCTGTAATTCGTCAATGGCTTCGTGTAGCCCCCGTTCAATTAGGGCGTCAATCCGCACATAGCTCCACTTGGCCAGCAATTGCCCGCGTAGGCATTCGAGATCGTCAGGAGGGCCCAGTTGTGGTTGCCGTTGGATGAGTTGCAATGTGTCGTTGATTTGTTGCAAACAGAAGCGCACTGACCTTGGAAAAATTGGATCCAGTAAAAGGAACCTGGCCACAGAGGATGGAGTGATCGCCTGTTGAACACTTTGGCGGTACATCTGGTAAGCCCCAGCTGTACGAAGTAGAGATATCCATTGAAGTTCATCAAGAACGCCACCAATTTCTTTTGGGGTTGGCAGAAGAAGAAAATACTTCACATCAAGGATTCTGGATGTTTTGTCGGCGCGTTCAATCCAACGGCCTAGTTGACTGAAGAGCCAGGCTTGATCGCGGCTCAGGGTGACATCCGTAATGCCATAAAACAGTTGGCAACCTCTTCGGATGCTGCGGAGTTGCTCTTGATCTGGTTCCTGCCAGATGGCTTCTCCATCTTGAACATTCCAGTAGAGGTCGTTCAATTGCTCCCACATTTCTGTGGTAATAACATCGCGGATTTGGCGTGCATTTTCCCTGGCAGTGGCAATGCAGCTGAGGATGCTGTTGGGGTTATCGCGGTCTAGCAATAAAAACCCCACGACATCTCGCGGAGATCGCAGTGGGTAGCCCTGATCGAAACTCTGCCTGTCTCCACTGGCATCAATGAGTGGGATCCATGGTTCTGCACTGCCGGGTGGGCAATCCAAAGCCATGGCTTCACTTACTTCCAGAAAGCGAGAAATATTTTCAGCGCGTTCTACATATCGATTAATCCAGTAGAGGGAGTCGGCAACCCGGCTCAGCACGGCATTGCCTCCTGAAGTGTTGGTTCAACGTCACCGTCGTTTACAACCTGGCTGTCACCCACAACCTGGCTGTCACCCACAACCCATGTGTCTTTACAGCCACCACCTTGGGATGAGTTCACCACCAAAGAGCCACGCTTTAAGGCGACGCGGGTCAGCCCACCTGGGCTGACCCAGTTGGACTTTCCGCGTAAAATATAGGGCCGTAAATCCACATGACAGGGAAATAGTTCTCCCTGGCTCAGTGCAGGAATGGTGGAGAGTTGAAGCGTGGGCTGGGCTATGTAATTGCGTGGATTAGATCTAATCTTTGTGTCAAATTCTAAGATCTCACTTCGGCTTGATTGTGGGCCGATCAGCATTCCATAGCCTCCTGCTTCAGCTACAGACTTAACCACAAGCTTTTCAAGGTTTTCTAGAACGTACTGTTGATCATCTGGGCGGGAGCAGAGATAGGTGGGAACATTTTCGATAATCGGTTCTTCATTGAGGTAATACCGAATTATTTTCGGGATGTAGGCGTAGATCAACTTGTCGTCGGCGATCCCGGTGCCGGGTGCATTGGCAATGGCGACCCTGCCACTCTGCAAAACATCGATCAATCCAGGTACGCCCAGCGCTGAATCGCGACGGAACACCTTTGGATCGAGAAAATCGTCATCGATTCGTCGGTAGATCACATCCACCACTTCACGACCAGTTGTGCTGCGCATCCAAACGCGGCCTTCTTCGCAGATCAAGTCACGCCCTTCCACCAGAGCGATGCCCATCTGTTGTGCGAGATAACTGTGTTCGAAGTAGGCACTATTGAATACTCCTGGTGTGAGCAATACAACGCGTGGCTTATCTGCCCAAGGAGCTAAGTCTTGCAGTGTCTGTAACAACCTGGAGGGATAGTCGTCGATGGGTTGAACGGTTCGTCCAGCAAACAGGCTGGGAAACAATCGCTTCATGACCTGTCGGTTCTCGAGGAAGTAGGCCACACCGGATGGACAGCGCAGGTTGTCTTCGAGTACGCGCCAAGTGCCTGCCTCATCGCGGATTAGATCCAGTCCTGAAATATGACACCAGCGATTTAGGGGCAGCTTGATGTCTTGCATCTGTGGCCTCCAGCCTTGCGAACTTTCCACGTCTTCCCGTGGAATCACGCCATCCTTGAGGATTTTCTGTGGTCCATAGATGTCTGCTAAGAACCGATCAATTGCTTCTAGGCGCTGCAGGAGACCACGTTCGAGGTTGGACCATTCATGTTGGTGAATGAGTCGTGGAAGGGGATCGAAGGGCAGGATCCTTTCGCCTCCATGCAGTCCAGCGTCGTTGAGTCGGAAGGTGGCCCCGAGTCGTCTTAAAAGGTTCCCGGCGGAAGCGTGATTGCGGTTGAGTTCTGTGAGTCCTATCTGTCCAAGCGACGACAGCAGTGGCTCCAGGTCTGCTCTGGGAGCAGATTGTTCCCGACAAAAATATTCGTCGTAACCATGGGTTGGCCGATACTCAGTGAACATTGGCTCACCAATGGGCAACTCATCAAAGATCCGTCTGTCTGTTGAACTAGGTGTTGTTTGTTACCGATCGCTTGATCGGGCAATTAGCTGGTTGCAGGGATAGGGTTTTTGGTCTCGGTTAATACCCTTACTGGATTAGTGATCGTTCGCAGTATGAGTAAGAACGTATTTGTCGAGTTGTATGTTGCCAAAAGCTTCTGGAGCTTGGTTTGGATGATGTTCTGTGGTCTCGCTTGATCTTTTCCCTCGGGGCCTTGGTGACTGCTGCCACAATTTTTGTGGTGCTTCAAGGCCATTTCAGTTGGCTTGGACGGGAACCGTTCGATGAAGGTTGAACCGTTTCTAGCTCCGGGCCTGGCGTGGGCTCTGGTTGTTCTCTTCTCAGTGCTTTGGATTGCACTCGGTGTTGCTTGGGGGAGGAAAGGTAAGAGCGATGCAGATGAATATATGCTCGCTGGTCGGAATATTGGTCTGGCGTTGAGTACTGCCACATTGATGGCGTCTTGGGTGACCGGAAATACAACCCTTCTTGCACCTGAATTTGGCTACAAAACGGGTCTTTGGGGAATGTTTAGTTATGCATTGGCAGGTCTTGGTTTAATTCTGTTCGCGCCATTAGCACTACGAATTAAGCAGTTAATGCCCAATGGACGCACGAGTGGTGATTTCATCCGGTTGCGTTATGGGCGTTTGGCTTGGTGGGTGTTCATGGTGATTACTGCCATTTATACGCTTGGATTTCTGATGACCCAAGCAATGGGAGCAGGCATTCTCCTTCAATCTCTTTCAGGATTTGATTATCACGTTGGGATGATTGTGGTGATTGGTGTCGCAATGTTGTACACGCTGTATGGAGGAATGCGTGCGGTGATTGGCACTGACTTTATTCAGTCAGTGTTGATCATGGTGTTATTAGCTGTTGTGGCTGTGCTGGCTTTTCGTCAATTCCCTGCACCCGCTGTTCATGCTCGTTTGATCAACTCTCATGCTGATCATCTGAATCTTTTACTCCCCGCAGGGCTGCTGATTGCATGGAATTCAGCTTTATTTTCAATGGGAGAGGTGTTTCACAACAACATCTGGTGGTCACGCGTGTTTGCGAGCCGCCGTTCAGTTGTGATGACCTCGTTTGTGCTCGGTGGCCTGGCATGGATGAGTGTTCCGATTGTGACGGGCTCGATCGGATTGGTGGCGTTGGCTCGAGGCCTTGAATTTCCTCAAGTGAACATGGTGTTTCCCGTCATGGCTGCTGATCTCCTGGGGGTCGGTGGAGCCGCATTGGTTTTTGTTGTTGTTTTTGCCTCGCTCACCTCAACACTCGATTCTTTATTGGCCTCCACCGCGGATCTTGTGGCAGAGGATATTTATTTCAGGTTGCTGCGTCCCCAGGCGAGCGATGCTCAGCTCAAGCAGGCCGCTCGGGTCACGGTGGTTGGGTTAGCTGTTTTGACGTTGTTGTTGTCATGGCCACGGTTGGATTCCTTGGCTTCGGTGTTGTTCTTTACGGGTGCCCTAGTGGCTTCAACCGTCTGGCCTGTGGCCTGCGGGCTGTACTGGCCTCACGCCAATCGCAATGCTGCGATCGTGGCGATGGTGTCGGGGAGTGTTGTTGGCTTGTCGGCCTATGTCTGGATTGCGCCGTACTGCGCTGCAGTTTTCTCAACAGCGGTGTCGGCTTTGGTGATGGTGGTGGGGAGTGTTCGATGGCCTGAACGCTTTCAGTGGTCTCTGCTGAAGGAGGCTCTATGAGTTGCATTCCCTTTGTTTTTCTCGCCTGGTATGTCGACGCGTCTTGGTTCGGGGCTGTGATTGCTGTGAGCCAGGTAGCCCTTGTTTTGGCCGTGCTCATGTTGCTGGCTATCTGGTGTTTCGAATGGCGCAAGAAACGAATCTGGTAAATGTTTGCGGCGAACACTTTTGAGGAAAAATGATATACTGTGATACCAAATGTCGATTAATTTGATGAAGAAGTGGCTGTTTTGTGGACAGTCATTCCAGGCCTTGTTAGGGATTGGTATTGCCGCATTTTGTTCGGTCTGAATGATCGAATGTCGATGCACCTATGCCATGGCCATCGTCCAGTCTGTTTCTGCTGATGTGTGTATAGAGCCGATTCGGTTTCAACCGTTGGGCCCAGATGTGTTTGGTAGGACGCAGCCCCAGTGTTTGTTGGCTTCGATCGATGAGGCTGTTGAGCCCTTGATTGATTTGACCAACCAGCATGTGGTTTCGATTCAAAGTTTCTCCGCACAGACCCTCTTACAGCTGTTCCGTCTCGCGGCTAAGTACGAGAGCAATCCTGATCGCTACATCCGACACAACACGCCTCTAACTGGAAAAATCCTCATTAATGCCTTTTATGAGCCCAGTACAAGAACACGTCTGTCGTTCGATAGTGCTTGGCACCGCTTAGGGGGCGATTCAATCAACATCACGGATCGAAGCACAACTGGAATCGCGAAGGGTGAATCGCTCGAGGATGTTGCCCATATGTTTAATAACTATGGAGATTGCGTCGTACTCCGAGATAGCAATCCTGAAGCCGTCGTGGCGATGAGTTCCACGCTTCGTATTCCGATCATTAATGCAGGAAATGGGATTGATGAACATCCCACCCAGGCGATGGCTGATCTCTACACAATTTTGAAGTGGAGACCCAGTCTTGCTGCTCCGAACGTTGCAGAGTCGGATCGAATTCGTATTGGAATTATTGGCATTCCATCGAGAATGCGAACAGTTCGGTCTCTTCTAAGGATTCTCGCCAAATTCCCTGGGATGGTAGAGGAGGTGGTAGTGATTCACGCGCCGGGTATCGAAAATGATGTTTCACTCTTCGATCCCGGTCAGCGAGAAGAGTTGCTGAAGGCTGGTTTGTCTCTGCGTTGTGCGACTGATTTACGCGCGGAGTTGCCTGAGCTTGATGTGGTTTACATCAACGCTATTGCTTGGGTTGGTGATAGTTATGAGGTGCATGGTGGAGGGTTTCGTCTTACGCGGGATCTGCCGTTTAAGCCCGAGGCGATTGTGTTGCATCCGCTGGCGCGGGGGCCTGAATTGAGCACCTGCCTCGATGACACTCCTCACAATTGGTATTTCAGCCAGGCCCGAGGCGCTGTGTTTCTTCGAATGGCTCTGCTCACCTGCATGGTGGATCGAGCCGATCGTGTGATGGATGTGGTCTGAGCAGAATCATGTGCGGTATCGGCGGCGTCTTTCGTACGCATTCAGAACATCGTGTCGACCAGCAATTGCTGGTGAACATGGCAGCAATTCAGGCTCATCGTGGTCCGGATGGCTTTGGGATTGAATCGCTTGAGGGTAGTGGTGTTGGTTTTTGCCATGCCCGTCTTTCGATTATTGATCTCGATGGCAATCGGGCGCGTCAACCGTTCCTCAGCGAGGACAACCAGGTGTTGATGGCGCACAACGGTGAGTTTTACGACTTTCAGCGCATCCGTGCTGATCTCACGGCGCAAGGCGTTCGTTTCGCCAGCAAGAGCGATTCTGAAATTCTGTTGAGGCTTTATCAGCGACAGGGCTTGGAGCAAACGCTGCCGCTTTTGCGTGGAGAATTTGCCTTTGCTCTCTATGACCGCAATCAAGATTGTTTGTATTTAGTTCGGGATCGTTTTGGAGTTAAGCCGCAGTATTGGACGATGACGCCGGAAGGCTTGGTTTTCGGCTCTGAGCTCAAAGTGCTGTTTGCCCATCCAGCTGTTGAACGTCGATTTACGTCGGAGGGGTTATTTCATCAACTCATGCAAACGATGGTGCCTGGAAGCACCGCTTTTGAGGGCGTATACCAAGTACAACCAGGCCACATCTTGAAGGTGCAACGTTGTAATGGGCGCTTAGAAGTCTCGGATTCCACCTACTGGGATATCAATTTTCCTCGGATGGATGAGCGGGATTTCACGCGTCATGAAGCTGATCATGTGTCAGCTGTCCGCTCTGCCTTGCTGGAGGCTGTGGAGTTGCGCATGGTCGCTGATGTCCCCGTTGGTTGTTACCTCTCTGGGGGAATTGATAGTTGTTCGATTCTTGGTTTGGCGTCGGCTGTGAGCCAAGGCCCTGTGAAAGCTTTCACGATTGGTTTTGATGATGTTCGTTATGACGAATCTCCGATTGCTCAGCAGATGGCTGAGGCCACCGGGGCTCAACAGGATCTAATGCGGCTCTCAGGAAATGAGTTGTATGGCCATATGGAACAAACGCTTTGGCATACCGAACGCACTATTTACAACACATTGGCTGTAGCGAAATTTTTGATGAGTCGTCATGTCAATAGCGTGGATTACAAGGTGGTGATGACTGGGGAAGGCTCCGATGAGTTGTTTGGTGGATACCCCGCCTTCCGGCGCGACATGTTTTTGCACGGTTTGGATGATCTTCCGAAGGAAGAGCGGGAAGCCTGTGAGTGCTTGCTACAGGACTCCAATTCATTAGTCCAAGGAGCGATGTTGTCTGCTGCTCAGGTTGATGACCCTGATCTTGAGGCTGTCGTGGGTTTTACGCCTAGCTGTTTGCAACCTTGGTTGGCCTGTGTACCTCTTGTGCCCGATTTGTTGGCGGAGCATCATCGTATTGCCGTTGAGGGGTATTCCCCAGGGAAGGCGATTGCGGCTCAGTTGGATGGCGATCAACTGGATGGCCGTCATGCCCTCGATAAAGCTCAATATGTATGGATTAAGACGATGCTGGAAGGTCAAATTTTGACCTGGGGTGGTGATCGGGTGGATATGGCCAATTCGATGGAAGCGCGACCGGCTTTCCTTGATCACCATCTCGCGGCGGTGGCTGTGCAAGTACCTCCTGAGCTTCGGATTAAGGGGAAAACAGAGAAATACGTCCTGAGGGAAGCGATGGCGGGTCTCCTGCCTGATGTTCTCTACAAACGCGAGAAATTTGCATTTATGGCACCTCCGGCCCATACAGAGCCTGAAAAATGGGCACAAATGCAGAACTTGGCGGCTGATTACCTCAGTGACGAAGCCATTGATGCGGCGGGTTTGCTCAGCAAGAGCGGTGTGAAAGCCTTGTTTGATCGTCACGACAGCCCAGAGACAACCGAGGCTGATCGGGTGCAGATGGATGCAGTGATTAACCATCTGCTTGGTGTGCAGATGCTGCACCGAATGTTCGTAGCAACCGATGTTCCACAGCAAGCGCGGCAAGAAGCAGAGCGCTTGGGTTGGCGCATTCCAGTAGAGGTTTAAATCCTCTCTTGAGTGTGAAATCGTTTCGGTGACTACAAGTTGTTTTTGATGTTTGAGTGAAAATTAGGCATCTTTTGAACTGAAGGACACGACATTGACCTCGCTGCTTTCAAGGCGTCCGCATGCTGTCGTGGGGGATTTCGTTGATACAAAGCCAGGTCTTCGTCCTGATCGTGAGCGTCTGATTTCCACGCTTGATTCGCTGGCCTCCATTGGGTTGTGCCCCGATGGAAGTGTTTGTCGCCGTGGATTCAGCCTCGAGGATCGTCAGGGGCGGGATCAATTATCGGCTTGGATGCAAGACGCGGGGATGCAGGTCCGCATCGACGCTGCTGGGAATCTGATCGGCCGTTTGGCTGGGTTGGATTCGTCCCTTCCAGCGTTGGTCACGGGGTCTCATCTCGACACTGTTCCCACCGGCGGTCGTTTTGATGGCGTGCTTGGTGTTCTGGCTGGCCTTGAGGTGGCAAGGACTCTTCAAGCCAGTGGTGAGCAGTTGCGCCATCCTTTTGAGCTTGTTGTGTTCGCGGATGAGGAATCCACGATGGTTGGCTGCAAAGCCATGGTGGGTACTGCTTCTCCGGATCCAGACGCCTATGCCACGAGCAATGGCGAATCGATTGAGCGAAATCTCGAGCGCATTGGGGGGCATTGGCCGTTCCTTGCTTCAGCACGACGTTCCGATGCATCGATTGCCGCCTTTTTGGAATTGCACGTTGAACAGGGCGGCATTCTCGAGACGCGAGGCGATTCCATTGGTGTTGTCGAAGGAATCGTTGGTCAACGTCGTTTCAGCATCGTGATTGACGGTCAAGCCAACCATGCCGGTACGACCCCGATGGAGCATCGACAGGATGCCCTCGTCACGGCTTCGGAGGTTGTGCTTGCGGTAGAAGCGATGGCGCTTCACCACGTGAATGAACCGGTCGCAACGGTGGGTCGTCTTGAGGTGTGGCCGAATGCCGCCAATGTGGTGCCCGGCTCAGTGAAGCTGACGGTTGATTTGCGCGATCTCAGCCCGGCAGTTCTTCAACAATTGGTCGAATCGTTGATGTTGGCCCTTGAGTCCATTGGTCTCAAACGTGGTTGCTGTATTCGTCTTGACCCCCAGTTTGATGTTGCGCCAACGCCCGCAGATTCCAAGGTGATGGATGCAATTACGTCAGCGGCATCTGCCCTGGGTTTCTCCCATAGTCGTTTGCCCAGTCGAGCCAGTCACGATGCGCAAGAAATGGGTCGTCGTTGGCCGATGGGAATGATTTTTGTTCCTAGCCAAGGTGGGTTAAGCCATTCATCTGCCGAGTTCACCAGCGACGATGAATGTTGGGCTGGAACAGCAGTTTTATTGGGGGCGTTGCAGCGTCTCGATCAGCAACTGTGACGTTCTCAATCGTTGCTCGTGATCCTCAAAATGGTCGTTTTGGTGTGGCCGTTGCCACGTGTCATTTGGCCGTCGGTTCAACTGTTCCTCACATTCGTTCGGGTGTTGGAGCAGTGGCGACGCAAGCACATACCAATCCTTATTTAGGGATCTGTGGCTTAGAGCGACTGGAACAGAATGGTGATGCTCAGGATGTATTAGAAACCCTGCTAACTGATGATGTTCTTCGTGATCGGCGTCAGTTTCATTTGATCGACTTGCATGGTCGTACCGCAAGTTGGACGGGTCCAGAATGTGGAGATTGGGCGGGTCATCGCTCCCAGTCGCATCTTTCAGTAGCCGGTAATTTTCTCGTCGGAGAGGAGGTGTTAGAGGCCATGGAACAGGCCTTTTTAATGAGTGATCCCTCCTGGAAATTAGGTCGTCGCTTGATGTTTGCCCTAAGGGCTGGTGAGGCAGCTGGTGGTGATCGTCGCGCTAGGGCGGCAACATCGGCGGCCTTACAAATTAGTGGCGATGTTGCCTTTCCTCTGCTCGATTTGCGCGTTGATTTTCGCGATGATGCTGTACAAGAACTCACCGAGATCTATGAGCGCAGTCAAGATCTTTGGATTCAACAATGGCGCGATGAAATGGCTGAGATCCCGATGCTGAATCGTTTGGTTGCTTAGTTTCTTCTATCGTTAAAATGATGGATTGAACTACTTCACAGGGATCAATAGTTCTTCAATATCTGCTGTTACTGCTTAACGGTTTTGTGCTCACAGCAGCAAATAACGCTGCGCAAGCGGGAGTACCTCAGCGGGTTCACAGGTGAGCAGTTCACCATCGGCGAACACCTCATAGGTTTGCGGATCAACGCTCACGTTGGGTAGCGCGGAATTCAGTTTGAGTGCACTTTTCCCCACGCTGCGGGTGTCGCTCACCGCACGACATGTGCGTTCGAGGCCGAGATGTTTTGGGATGTCGGCATCCATGGCCGCTGCACTTAAAAAAGTGAGGCAGCTGGGCGCCAAGGCTTTGCCGAAGGCTCCGAACATGGGGCGGCCGTGCACCGGGCCTGGTGTGGGGATCGATGCATTGGCATCTCCCATCTGAGCCCAGACAATCGAACCTCCCTTAATCACGAGTTCGGGTCGGATGCCAAAGAAGCCAGGCTTCCACAACACGAGGTCGGCAAGCTTGCCGGTTTCGATTGATCCCACGTCGCGACTGATGCCGTGGGCTAGAGCCGGGTTGATCGTCACCTTGGCGATGTAGCGCTTGATTCGGTGGTTGTCGTTGCGGCTGGAGTCTTCCGGTAGTGCTCCACGCTGCACTTTCATCTTGTGCGCGGTTTGAAAGGTGCGTGTGATCACTTCACCGACACGGCCCATCGCTTGGGAGTCGCTGGCGATGATCGAAAAGGCGCCCAGGTCGTGAAGGATGTCTTCCGCAGCGATGGTTTCGCGGCGGATTCGTGACTCTGCAAAGGCCACATCCTCTGGAATTTTGGGGTCGAGGTGATGGCAAACCATCAACATGTCGAGGTGTTCCTCGAGGGTGTTGCGGGTGTAAGGGCGCGTGGGGTTTGTGCTGCTGGGAAGCACGTTGGCCTCGCCGCAGATTTTGATGATGTCTGGAGCGTGCCCCCCGCCCGCACCCTCGGTATGGAACGTGTGGATGGTGCGCCCCTTGATCGCCGCGATGGTGTCTTCGACAAACCCCGCTTCATTCAGGGTGTCGGTATGGATGCAGACCTGCACATCCATTTGATCCGCCACCGACAAACAAGCGTCAATGGCAGCGGGTGTTGTTCCCCAGTCTTCGTGGAGTTTGAGGCCGCAAGCCCCAGCCCTCACTTGTTCTTCCAGGGCCTCGGGGGTGCTGGCATTGCCCTTGCCGAAGAAACCCAGATTCACCGGCAAACCTTCAGCGGCTTGAAGCATGCGGCCGATGTGGAATGCACCTGGGGTGCAGGTGGTGGCGTTGGTTCCAGTGGCGGGTCCGGTGCCACCGCCGAGCATCGTTGTGACCCCACTCGCTAAGGCTGTTTCGATCTGCTGTGGGCAGATGAAATGGATGTGGCTGTCGATGCCACCCGCCGTGAGGATCTGCCCTTCCCCAGCAATGGCCTCCGTTCCTGGTCCCACCACGATCGTCACCCCCTCTTGGGTGTCGGGGTTGCCAGCTTTTCCGATGGCAACGATGCGGCCGTCCCTAAGGCCCACATCGGCTTTCACGATGCCCCACCAATCCAGGATTAAAGCGTTGGTGATGACTGTGTCGACGGCACCTTCAGAGCGTGGAGTTTGGGCTTGGCCCATGCCATCGCGGATTACTTTGCCGCCGCCGAATTTCACTTCATCGCCGTAAACGGTGTAATCCTTTTCGACTTCGAGAATTAACTCGGTGTCGGCCAAGCGGATGCGGTCACCGGTGGTGGGTCCGTAGGTTTCGGCGTAGGCCTGGCGGGAGATGCGGTAGGGCATAAATCAGGCGTCGATGGGACCGTTAATGCGGCCGTTGAAGCCGATCACCCTGCGGTGACCAGCGAAGGGAATGAGGTTCACGTCGCGATGGTCGCCGGGCTCAAAGCGGATTGCGGTACCCGCTGGGATGTCGAGCCGCTGTCCGCGGGCTGCATCGCGATCAAATTGCAGGGCTGCATTCGCTTCAGCGAAGTGAAAGTGTGAACCCACCTGAACGGGGCGGTCTCCACCGTTGGCAACACTGATGGTGGTGACGGGCCGGCCAGCGTTAAGTTCAAGTTCGCCGGGTTCCGGGATGAGTTCGCCGGGAATAAGGGGAGCCATGGTGAAGTCTCAGCGGATCGGGTCGTGAAGGGTGACGAGCTTGGTGCCGTCAGGAAAAACCGCTTCGATCTGCACCTCCTCCACCAATTCCGGTACCCCTTCCATCACTTGATCACGGCGAAGCCATGTGGTTCCTGCCTGCATGAGTTCAGCGACGGTTTGTCCATCGCGAGCGCCCTCGAGGACGAGAAAACTGAGCCACGCCATCGCTTCGGGATGGTTCAGCTTGACCCCACGGTTGAGTCGTCGTTCCGCCAGTAATGCGGCGGTCACGATGAGGAGTTTGTCTTTTTCTTGGGGACTGAGATGCATGGGGGACGGCAGTCAGTTTCAGTGTGTCGCCGCATTCGACGACGCAATGTTCTCTATGAACACTTGTTGTCGTAAGGGCTGTTCCTGTAGGGGCCATACCCGGGGAATACGAGGCTCACTGAGCTGACGCTGGGCCCTTGTGCGGGCCCAGATTCGGCTGAACCAGAAGCGGGCATCTCGGCTCGATGGGCCGACATAACGGGCAATCAATCCCTGCTCTAATCTGCTGCATTGCATCTGCCCTTCCAATCCGGCGCGGTCGTTCCGGGCGTTGGTGAGCAACGACTTGAGCGTTGGATTGGTGAGAGGAGCGGGGGCTGCCCAAATCAATGTTCCAAACACTGCATCTCCATTCAGACCATGGCGGTGATGCAGTGCATCGCCGCTGAGTTCCAAGCGATCCACCTGCTCCCAGCGTGTCCCGTTCTCACCAATTCGACGCAGGCTCACGGCTGAACGCCAACAACCTTGTCCGAGGTCTTCCCCAGCCGCGGTACGACCTAGTCGCACGATTTCAGCACTCAGAAATGACGCATCGTCGGCCAGTTGCACGTCGAGGCTTTGTTCCACGAGTGCATCGGCGTACACCACAAGCTCTTGGGGGAGCCATTCCAGATCGCTGTTGGAGCCCAGTCGGCAGCTCACCGATTGGTTGGCCCAGGTTCCCTTTGGATGCAGGCGACTTCGTCCAATGGAGCCGTACACCTTTTGAGCAGCAACGCTGGTGATGAGGGCTCGGCTGTTCCTTCCCAGCTCCAGGTCCACACTCAGTTGATCTCCACCCACGAGCCCGCCGGCGCTGTGGAGAAGAGGGAGTTCACATCGGCCGTCGTTGCCGCGTTCGGCACGCATCAATTTGAAGGGTGCGGTGCAGCCCCCTTGATGATGGGTGGTGTCGGCGTCGGCGCTGAACTGCAACCGGCAGGTGCCGTGCCAGGGGTTGAGTCGCTGCATCTCCCCACGCTCGACGCAGCCTGCTCGCCACTTTGTAGCCATTCATACCAAATTCAGTGAAGGCTCTTCGGCAGGGTGGTTTGAGCTTGGGGTGCTTCGGTGAGCGATGCGATAACCGTGCTGAACCAGCGTTTGCCAGTCGTCGATCGGCAGCAAGACCATGGCAAGCAGGTGGATTGGTTCCTGCCTTTGACGGCTGAAGAGAGAACGGTGCTGCGTGGTCGCCGCTCTACGGCGTGTGGGCATGACGTGTTGCTGCAATTGCCACGGCATGGGCCCCTCGAGCCTGGGGATCAGCTCTCAGATGCTGAGGTTTCGGTGCGGGTTGAAGTTGTGGCTGCTCTAGAAGATTTGCTCCAAGTCCAAGCGCCCACATCATTGGATTTGCTTGCGGCGGCCTATCACCTTGGTAATCGTCATGTGGCATTGGAGCTTCACGACCAGGAGCTGCTGCTTTTGGATGATTCGGTTTTGGCTTCGATGTTGAAGGGACGTGGTTTGGTGGTGACTCAATGCCGTCGACCGTTCCTTCCTGAGGGTGGCGCCTATGCCAGCCACTCCCATCACCATTCTTCGCCATGACGTCTCTGGCGCTGTTGCAATTGGTGAGTCCAGCACTGCCAGTTGGTGCTTTTAGTTATTCCGAAGGATTAGAGGTTCTCGTCCAAACCAATGGCTTGAACGATGAACAAGCCGTGCAGGATTGGTTGACGGCGGAGCTCATCCGCGGTGCTCTTCGCCTTGAAGTGGCGGCATTGCCCAAGCTCCGCCATCAACTTGAGGTTTGGGTGCATCAGGGTGATGTTCAGGGGCGTTATGGAGTCGAAAACTTGGATGGTTGGCTCCTGGCCACTCGGGAGGCATCAGAGCTCCGGGCTCAACAGCGTCAAATGGGCCAGTCGCTGGTGCAATTGCTCAACGACCTAGGCCATCCTTTGCCGGAGCCGGTGCGCTTGAGCTGGCCAGCGGCCTGGGCTTGGGCGGCTTCGGCGATGAAGATTCCAGTGCTCGACATGCTCGAGGGGTATCTCTACGGCTGGGTTGCCAATCAGCTCAGTGCTGCAGTGCGACTGGTGCCATTGGGCCCAACCCGAGCCCAGGTGCTGCAACAGCGACTCTTACCGTTGGTGCAGAAGCAGGCTCTGCAATTGCGGGATATGGACCCTCAGCAGATGTGGAGCGCTGGGGTTGGGGCTTCGCTCACCCAGCTGGCCCATGCTGAGCTGTATTCGCGTCTGTTTCGAAGCTGATGGCGAGCAAGTTGCGTTTGGGGGTTGCCGGACCGGTTGGTTCCGGCAAAACGGCTTTGGTGGAGGCCCTCTGTCGTGAGCTTTGCGAACGTCTCGAGTTGGCTGTTGTGACCAATGACATCTATACCCAGGAAGATGCCCAGTTCTTGACAAGGGCTGGGGTGCTGCCGCCAGAACGGATTCGCGGCGTGGAAACCGGTGGGTGTCCTCACACCGCGATCCGCGAGGACTGTTCGATCAACCGGGCAGCGGTGGGTGATTTGGAGGCACAGTTTCCAGGCCTTGATTTAGTTCTCGTCGAAAGCGGAGGAGACAACCTTGCGGCCAGTTTTAGTCCCGAGCTAGTCGACCTTTGTATCTATGTGATTGATGTTGCGGCCGGGGACAAGATTCCTCGCAAGGGAGGGCCTGGCATCACCCGTTCGGATCTTTTGGTGATTAACAAAATTGATTTAGCTCCTTTGGTGGGAGCTGATTTATCGGTGATGGAACACGACACCCAGCGCATGCGAGGTGATCGCCCTTGGTGTTTTACCAACCTTAAAAACGGTGTGGGGTTGAACCAAGTCGTGGAATTTGTGTTGCAACAGCTACCAAATGTCTGATGTTTTTTTAGTGACTCACTCGTTTAGTTCGTTTTGATACGAAAGAAGGGTGCTGTTGATCCGTACCTTCCTTCGATCGCCATCAGGCGAGTTTCCCGTGTTTTGGACTGAATGAGCAATTCTCTCTCTAAGCGTCTTTTCGCCGGCATGGCCGCTGCGTCGCTGGGTCTGGCCGTAACTGCCTGCGGTGGTGACGACAAGACAGCTTCGAATGTTGAGTACGACGACACCGTCACCGTCGGCATCCTGCATTCGTTGACCGGAACCATGGCGATTTCCGAGTCCACCTTGGTGGATACGGAAAAAATGGCAATCGACGAAATCAACGCCGCTGGCGGTGTTGAAGTCGATGGCAAAAAATACAAAATTGATTACATCGTCGAAGACGGTGCCTCCGATTGGCCCACCTTCGCTGAGAAATCTAAGAAGCTGATCGATCAGGATTCAGTGCCTGTTGTTTTCGGCGGTTGGACCTCAGCTAGCCGGAAGGCAATGCTTCCGGTTTATGAGTCGAAGGACGCTTTCCTCTACTACCCGATTCAGTACGAGGCTCAGGAGTGTTCCAACAACATCTTCTATACGGGCGCAACTCCAAACCAGCAGTCGGAGCCAGCAACCAAATTCATGTATGAGAAGTCGCCTGCCGCTGGCAAGCCCTTCTTCCTGGTTGGTTCCGACTACGTGTTCCCGCGTACGTCCAACACGATCACCAAATCCCAAGTTGCACAACTTGGCGGCACCGTTGTTGGTGAGGACTACCTGCCCCTCGGCAACACAGAAGTTGCTCCAATCATCGCCAAAATCAAGAAGGCACTTCCTGATGGTGGCGTGATCATCAACACCCTGAACGGCGACCAAAACGTTGCTTTCTTCAAGCAGATTCAGGATGCCGGCATCACACCAGCCAATGGCTACTACGTGATGAATTACTCCATCGCTGAAGAAGAAATCAGCACGATTGGATCTGAGTTCCTTGAAGGCCATTACGGCGCTTGGAACTACATGATGTCGATCGACACGCCCGCATCCAAGAAGTTCGCTGCAGACTTCAAGGCGAAGTATGGCGCTGATCGTCAGGTCGCAGATCCACAGGAATCTGCCTACAACATGGTGTACCTGTGGAAAGCAGCTGTCGAGAAGGCCAACTCCTTCGACGACAACAAGGTTCGTGAAGCTCTCGTGGGCATCACCTTTGATGCACCTCAGGGCCCTGTGGAAGTGATGCCTAACCATCACTTGTCACAAACTGTCCGTATCGGCCAAATCACGGCTGATGGTCAGTTCGACATTCTCGAATCCACCGACGGCCCGATTGCACCGCAGGCCTGGAATCAAATTCACCCCGATTCCAAAGGCTTCGCCTGTGATTGGACTGATGCAAATAAAGGTGGCAAGTACAAGCTCTGATGCCTGATTCTCAGACATTTTGATTTTCTTGTAATTCAAGGGAGGAGTTCGGTAACGGACTCCTCCCTTCTTGTCTTTTTGTTCCTGATTTCAGCTCGTGCAACTGCTGCTAGAAAGCCTATTTAATGGCGTCGCAATCGGCTCTGTGCTGATGATGGCTGCTCTTGGATTAGCCATCGTTTTTGGTTTGATGGGCGTGATTAATCTTGCCCACGGCGAGTTAATTATGCTCGGTGCTTACACCACTTATGTGGTGCAAATGGTGTTTAAGCTTCCTGCTTTTCAGCCGATTTATAGCCTTTATGTATTAGTTGCTATTCCTTTGGCGTTCGTCGTCAGTGGAGTTGTTGGCATCTTGCTTGAACGCACAGTGATTCGACGTCTTTACGGGAGTCCGTTGGAGACGTTGTTAGCCACTTGGGGGGTGAGTTTGATACTGCAGCAGTTTGTGCGCAGTGTTCCCCTTGCGCACGCGGCCGGGCTGATTTTGGCGTTGGTTCTCGGATTTGGTTTGCCATTGGTGTTGCCGCAGCGTCTTTTCGAAGGACCTAAGGCACGGATCAACCGCGCCATCACTTGGGCGGTGTCGGCTTTCGGAGGTGTACTACTGGCGGGCGGGCTTGCATCCCAGATCAGCCGCATTGCCCGCGCCACGTCTCGCAACGTGGACGTGACAGCTCCGAAGTGGATGCGTGGTGGGATCGAGTGGATGGATATCACATTTCCTGTGCCACGCCTCGTGATCATCGTGATGACGATTTTGGCGGTACTCGGAGTGACCTGGTTCCTCAATCGAAGCGTCTGGGGGATGCGCATTCGCGCCGTTACTCAAAACCGTTCGATGAGTGATTGCCTTGGGATTCCAACCGACACTGTTGATGTGCTCACCTTTGGCATTGGTTCAGGCTTGGCGGGTGTCGCGGGTGTCGCGGTGTCACTTTTGGGGTCGGTGGGTCCCAACGTCGGTGGGTCTTACATCGTTGGGTGTTTCATGGTTGTTGTGCTCGGTGGCGTTGGAAATCTGCTCGGCACCGTTCTGGCGTCGTTTGCGATCGGCTTGTTGACAGATCTCATTGGAGCCGGACGGTTGCTCACGATTTGGCCAGAGATGCCGGCTCCTCTCGCTGGGGCGGTCAACTTTTTTGCCACAACGAGCATGGCTCAGGTTTTGGTGTTCGCCTTGATTGTGGTGTTCTTGCAGTTCCGTCCAGCGGGTCTCTTCCCGCAGAAGGGACGCATGGTGGAGGCGTAAAACAATGATGAAAGCGTTTCAACAACGCCGTTGGCTCCTGGTGATTTTTTGGGTGCTGATCATTGCGGCAATCGTTGCAGCTCCATCGGTGTTGCCTGTGTTCCGACTCAATCTTTTGGGCCGTTTCCTGGCGTTGGCCATTGTTGCTTTGGGCATCGATCTGATCTGGGGTTTTACAGGTCTGCTCAGCCTTGGCCAGGGCATTTTCTTCGCACTCGGTGGATATGCCGCTGCGATGTATTTGCAATTGAATAGCTCGGAAGACTTACTCAACGGCATACCTGAATTTTTCACCCTTTATGGGGTGGATCGTCTACCGGCGTTTTGGCAACCGTTTCATTCGCCGTTGTTCACCCTGGTGGCGATTTGGCTGATCCCGGGGGTGTTGGCTGCTCTGCTTGGCAACCTTGTTTTTCGAAATCGCGTTAAGGGTGTTTATTTCTCAATCCTTACGCAAGCTGCCTTGTTGGTGTTTTTTAACTTCTTCAACGGTCAGCAGAAATTGATCAATGGAACCAATGGTCTCAAAACTGATGTAACTCAGTTGTTCGGTCAGATGGTGGGCTCGCCGGAGATGCAGCGGGGCTTTTTCTGGGTCACTGCTGTGATGGTGATTTTCACGTGGCTATTCGTGCGCTGGGTGGTGCGTGGTCGCTTTGGTGATGTGTTGATTGCCATTCGAGACGATGAACCGCGCCTTCGTTTCGCGGGGTACAACCCCACCTTGTTCAAAACATTGGTGTTTGCGATTGCTGGCGGTTTGGCTGGCATCGGTGGCGCGTTGTACACCGTTCAATCCGGAATTGTGTCCCCCCAATTCATGACGGTGCCGTTCTCAATTGAGATGGTGATTTGGGTGGCAGTTGGTGGTCGCGGCACCCTTGTGGGTGCAATCCTCGGAGCCGTGGCGATCAATTACGCCAAGAGCCTGGTGAGCGAAGCCTTGCCCCAGAGCTGGCTGTTTATCCAGGGTGGGTTGTTCATTCTTGTGGTGACAGCCCTGCCGGAGGGTGTGATCGGTTGGTTCCAAGGGGACGGCCCCCGCAACTTGCTGAACCGCTTGGGGATGTCCCGTCGCAGTGGAACCTATCCCCGTCTTGAACTCGATGGACAAGAGGAGATTCAGCCATGACCTCAGGACTTCTTGAACTCTGTGGAATCACCGTCAGCTTTGATGGTTTTCTCGCATTGCGTGATCTCAACCTCAATCTTCAGCCCGGTGAACTCAGAGCTGTGATTGGCCCCAATGGCGCAGGTAAAACCACGTTTTTGGATGTGATTACAGGAAAAGTCGCCCCCAGTGAGGGTGATGTGTTGTTTAAGGGGCGTTCGTTGCTGGGGCGCCCAGAACACCGCATTGCTCGTTTGGGGATTGGTCGCAAGTTTCAGAGTCCACGGGTGTTTGAACAGCTCACGGTTCGGGAAAACCTGGCGCTGGCCGTGAGTCGTCCGAAACAGCCTTGGACGCTTTTGATTGGTGGCCTTCGGGGTGATCAGCGCGACCGTGTTCAACATTTAATGAGCATCGTTAATTTGCAGAAGCGGGCCGACTGGCTTGCTGGGGCTTTGTCCCATGGTCAAAAGCAGTGGTTGGAAATTGCCATGCTTGTGGGACAAGATCCGGACTTGTTGTTGGTTGATGAACCCGTCGCTGGTCTCACCGATGAAGAGACTGATCTCACGGCTGATCTCCTTAAATCATTGGCAGGTGACCACACCGTTCTGGTGATTGAGCACGATATGGAGTTCATTCGTCGCCTCGATAGTCCTGTCACGGTCTTGCACCAAGGCCATGTTCTTTGTGAGGGAACCATGGATCAGGTTCAGGTGGATCCACGGGTGATTGAGGTGTATCTGGGAACTACCGAGGACGACAGCAAATGACGATGCTTCTTGAGATTCGCGGACTCAACACGTACTACGGCGAAAGTCACATCCTTCGGGATGTTGATCTCACCGTGAAGAAAGGTGAGATGGTTTGCCTGATCGGTCGCAATGGTGTGGGCAAGACCACGCTGTTGAAAACAGTGATCGGATTACTCAAGCCACGTGGGGGCGAGCTGGTGCTGAATGGGGAGGGATTGGAGCGTCATCCTCCTCATCGGCGGGCTCGAGCTGGTGTTGGTTATGTCCCACAGGGTCGTGAAATTATTCCGCAACTCACCGTTGAGGAAAACTTGATGCTGGGGATGGAGGCTTTGCCTGGTGGTTTGGCACGTCACTCCAGGATTGATCCTTTTGTGTATGAACTGTTCCCTGTCCTTTCAGACTTCTTGCCGCGCAAAGGGGGAGATCTCAGTGGTGGACAACAGCAGCAGTTAGCGATTGCAAGGGCATTGCTCGGCCAGCCACAGTTGTTGCTTCTGGATGAACCGACAGAAGGTATTCAGCCCAATATTGTTCAAGATATTGAAACAGCTGTGCGGCGAATTATTACTGAGAAGGGCATTGGTGTGCTTCTTGTTGAACAACACCTTCACTTTGTCCGTCAAGCAGATCGCTATTACGCCATGCAGCGTGGAGGGATTGTCGCGAGTGGATCAACCAGCGAGCTCAGTCAGTCGGTTGTTGATCAATTCCTCAGTGTTTGAATTGCGCGCAGACGTTTTGTAGTCACTAACGTCTGCGCGAATGTGCAGCATCTGTCCCGAAATAGACATGCGCCAGATTTCAAGGCGAGCTTCTTTGGGTGCATTAAATAAAAATATCTCGCTTGGCATGATGACCTTCTCGAGGTAAAACTGACTGCTGCCAATGCATTTCACAATCACCATGCGACTGGTGTCGTTTTGGTAAATGCATTCGACCATGACGTCTTCACAAGAGGACAGCCAATATGGGTTCTCTAGAATAAAGCAAGTGTTCGATTGATCACAAAAAAGCTTGAGTTTAGATTTTGTTTAGATAAGCCAAGGCCTCAGTCTTCATTTCGGTATCCATTCATACTGTTGGTGATTTTCTAGGCCCAAGGATTCGAGGTTTGCGTGGTCTTGAATGCCCCCATGCATCGAGATATTGATTGTTGAGATTGCGGTAAAAGTTAAATCTTGATGGTGGAAGTCATCAATTAGAGCTAATGAGCTAGACGCTTCCTGGGTTAAATCTATGCTGCAATCTGTGCTGTA
Source organism: Synechococcus sp. CC9902 (assembly GCF_000012505.1). Classification (NCBI taxonomy): domain Bacteria; kingdom Bacillati; phylum Cyanobacteriota; class Cyanophyceae; order Synechococcales; family Synechococcaceae; genus Synechococcus; species Synechococcus sp. CC9902. The sequence goes on along the minus strand of NC_007513.1, from coordinate 2,155,103 downwards.
TGAATATTTGAATTCCAATTGGGTTTGCGTGGAGGTTTGGCCAGCGTTGTGGTGAAAGAACGCCGGCGATCGGCGCGTCCTGCTTCGGCCAAGTCTCCTTGAAGAGCTGAATTACAGCTTTTGAGTCGTGACCAGCTCGGTAGTTGATGGGCGATGGGCGATTCCATCAGTTTCGCCAGTCCAGGCCTTAGTAAACCAGAAAAGCTTTGAACAGTGAGCTCTTCTTGGTGCCGGTCATAGGGCAATCGGTTCATGGCGGAGTCGAGGCCAAATTGACGCACGCGGTCTTCCCCAACCCTGCGGTACAGCACTTCCAGGGTGGGTAGTTGATCCATCGACATCACGCAGCCTTCATGCTCCATGAGGCCTCTGAGCACGGTGCCGAAAATTTCCCCTGCCATCCTCTGCAGGCCCTCTGATGGTTGATTGCCCAAACCTTTGTGCTTGTGATCAAACAATCCCAGGTCCACTTGGGTGATGCGACTGGAAGCGACATGCCGATAAACCTCGGACAACAAGCCAACCTCCAAGCCCCAATCGGAGGGGATGCGCAGATTCATCGCTAAGTCGCTGGTGAATGCAAACTCACCTGCTAGTGGATAGCGAAAGGACTGGAGATAGCGCAGATAGGGCAATGGTCCGAAGACTTGTTCAAGGCTGGCGAGGAGCGGGCCCACAAAGAGCCGCGTCGCTCGCCCCTGTAACGCTTGGGTTTCTAAGGACAGCCGGCTGTAAAACGCTTTGACGTAGGCGATGCCATGGGATCGGTCGAGAAGTGGCCGAAGCATCCGCTCTGGGTATGCCGCGCCAAAGGTGCGAATGTCTGCATCGAATAGTCCCACCACTTCTGCGTCTTGGCAGGCCACCCCAAGGCCTTGCCAAACGGCCCAACCTTTTCCTGGTGGACCTGTCACGTCTAAATCGAGATTTCCGACCGACTCGAGTAGTTCTCGGACTGCTGGGCCATTGGTCCAGTGCACATGCACAGGAAAGGGCATTCCAGCAAAAAAGGCTTCAGCTGCTGCAACGTCTTCTGCGTTTTCTGCAGCGAGTGCGATCACAAGTGAACTCAAGCCTGTGAGCGGGGCGAGAGTGTCGCGGATGAGGGCAAGCGCAGGCCTGCTGAATTCCTCCATGAGGCATGGGATCAACAGAGTTGTTGGTCTTTGGCCTAGTTCTTGGTTGAAGGCGATGGCGTTGTGATTGCCAAGGCTGTAGTCATGAACTGTGCTGATCAATCCCTGTTGAAAATCCATGTGGTGTTCAATGCGACAACAGAGGCAGAAGACCTGTTCCATACCTGAACGGTGTTCAGGAGAGAAGTGATGCAGCCCTCAAGCGATGAAACGCTGCGGACTCTTCTTAGTGATCTCTACCGGGATGATTCTCCCGGTGATCTCGAGAAGTTGTCGTCGCAATTGCTGCAGATTCTGAGCCAATCGTCAGAGGATCATGACGTTCCAATTGGGTCGCCCCGATGGAAAGGGGACGACGCTGTTTTGATTACTTATGCGAATACTGTTGCGGATGATGCAGCTTTTGGACTGCAAAGTCTTCGTGGATTGGTGAATCGCCATTTGGAGCCATTTGCTCGGGTGATTCATGTTTTGCCATTTCTAAAGTCCACGAGTGATGGTGGTTTTGCTGTTTCGAGTTATCAAAAAATTGAGCAACAGTACGGCGACTGGTCGGATCTCAGTGCATTGGCTGAGGGGCGTCGCTTGATGGCAGATCTTGTTCTCAATCATGTTTCTGCATCTCATCCTTGGGTGCAGCAGTTCCTCCGAAACGAGCAACCTGGCGAATCATGTGTGCTGGAAGCGAGTCCAGATCCTTGTTGGAACGATGTGGTTCGTCCGCGTAGTTCCGCCTTGTTTACGCAGCTCAGTGGTCCCAATGGGCGCCGTCAGGTTTGGACCACGTTTGGTCCTGATCAGGTGGATTTGGATTGGCACCACCCCCAGGTACTGATTGGCTTCATCGAATTACTGAATCGATTGTTGGGCCACGGGGTTCGTTGGATTCGACTCGATGCTGTGGGTTTTGTCTGGAAAGAGCCCAACACAAGCTGTATTCATCTGCCGCAGGCCCATCGCCTCGTTCAGGTGTTGCGTTATCTGTTGGATCGCCATGGTCCTGATGGGGTTGTGGTCACAGAAACAAACGTTCCTGAGCAGGAAAATCTCTCCTATTTGCGCAATGGTCAAGAGGCGCATTTGGCTTACAACTTCCCCCTGCCGCCGCTTTTGTTGGAGGCAGCCATGAGTGGCCGAGCTGATCTTCTCAATGGTTGGTTAACCCGCTGGCCCCAATTGCCGAACCAGACCGGACTGTTGAATTTCACCGCGTGCCATGACGGTGTGGGCTTACGGCCTCTTGAGGGGTTGATGGCTGATCAACGCGTTCTTCAGCTCTTGGTGGGTTGCGAGCGCAGAGGCGGTTTGATCAGCCATCGACGTCTCAACAACGGTGAGGAGGTTCCCTATGAAATCAACATCAGTTGGTGGAGTGCCATGGCCGATGGCGGGATTGATCCCACCTATCTCCAACGGGAGAGGTTTCTGCTCACCCAACTCATGATCATGGCCCTGCCAGGGGTTCCCGCGTTCTATCTGCCGGCGCTTTTGGCGGCTCCCAATGATCTAACTCGCTTTCGTCGGACGGGTCATCGACGGGATCTCAATCGGCCCCAGTTCACGGCCCAGGCCTTGGAGCGACGCCTGGCGGATCCTGATGCGGATGTATCGGCGCTGCTTCCGGTGCTGAAGCGGGCGCTTTCTGAAAGGGCTGTTCATCTGGCTTTGCATCCTGATGCCTCCATGCAGGTGCTGAGCGCTGACCGTCTTGATCGCGTCATCCTGCAGCGTTCCTACGGGGGGGAAACGTTGGTGGCTGTCCATAACATCACGGCATCGCGGCTGAGCTTGCGCCTTGGTCGCTTGGGGGGTGATGTGAACCAGCCATGGGCCGATTGCCTGAGCGGTCATGTGTTCGCACCACATCAGTTGCATTCGCTAGAGCCTTATGCGGTTCATTGGTTGGTTCAGCCATGACCGCGAAGCTTGAGTTGTCGTGGTGGGTGGTGACCGATCTCGACGGCACGTTGCTGGATCACACCTACGACTGGTCTCCCGCAAAGGATCTGATCCGCCAGCTGCAACAGCGCAGGATTCCTGTCATTCCGTGCACCAGTAAAACGGCGGAGGAGGTGCGTGGCTTTCGCGCAGAAGCTGGGCTTCATGATCCGTACATCGTTGAAAACGGTGGAGCCGTGCACGGTGAAACCCCTGAGGGGGATGTCTGGGAGTTGCCGCTGGGCCCTGGTTGGTCGGCGCTGAAACCCCAGTTGCAGCATCTCCAGCGTGAGTTGGGTGAGCCCCTACGTCCGTTGGACGAACTCAGCGAGGAAGAAGGTCAGCAGTTGTTGGGGCTCGGCGGCGAGTCCTTGCGCCAGGCCCAGCGGCGTTGCTGCAGTGTGCCGTTCGTTCCGCCCTCGGCGGAGGGGCGGCGCCGACTTGAAGCCTTAGCGCAGCGGATGGATCTCACGGTGGTGCAGGGCAATCGCATGGGGCATCTGTTGGGCCCAGACATCAGCAAAGGCAAAGCCTTGGCAACCCTGAAGCGACATTTGGGTGCTCAGCAGGTGAAGGTCCTGGCCTTGGGAGATTCCCCCAACGATCTGCCGCTGCTCGAGGTGGCCGATGTCGCTGTTGTTGTTCCTGGGGCCGATGGCCCCCACCAGGAGTTGTGTGCCGGCATCGCCGCAGGACGATTTCAGTTGGCCGGCGCCCCCCATGCCACCGGTTGGGATGAGGCTGTGCGCCGGATTCTCAGGATCTAGATCGTGGAGGTGCCTTCCAGCTGGGCGTGGGGAGATGCTTCGGCCAGGGCGGAGAAGACCGCTAAGGGCATAACGCCAAGTGCTATGCCCGCCAGCACCAGCAGTTGCCCCGCCTGCGGTAGTTGCAGCAGGCCTCCGTCGCCAAAGAGCTCGGTGTTCAGCACCAGAAGTCCTAAATACAGCGGCCACCAGAGGGCCGAACGAACGTCCATGTCGATGCCTGTCCAACGGCGATGGATGACGAACAGCAGCGTTGGAATGCCGATGCAGAGCACAGCTCCTTCAAGGGCGCTTCGTCCACACCAGCTGATGGCCCAGGTGGCCATCACAAAGCTCAGGGGGCACAACCATGACGCCATGGGGAGTTGGTAGCCGCGGGGGGCATTCGGGAGCTGTCGCCGCAACGCCATCAAGCTGATCGGGCCAGTGGCCAGAGCGATGATCAACGTTGAGGTGAGAAAGCTCACGATGCTCTGCCATCCAGGGCCTACCGCCAGCATTAGGGCGCTCACCATGGTGCTCAGGATTAGTGCAACGTGGGGAACCCCTTGGCGATTTAGCTGCCCTAGAGCTTTAGGGACGAGGCCGCATTCCCCCATCATCCAGCTGATTCGGGCTGATACACCGATATAGGTGAGGGCTGTCGCTCCCGGAGACACGACAGCATCAATCAGCAGCAGGGTGACCATCCAACTCAGACCGAGCCCCATGGCAAGAGCAACGATGGGGCCTCCATGGGCGCTCAGGCTGAGGCTGTGCCAGCCGTTGGTTAGCTGATCAGGCGGAACGCTGACCAGAAAGCTGAGCTGCAGCAACAGATAAATCGCCAGACAAATGCTCAAGCCGAGCCCCATGGCGAGGGGTACATCGCGACTGGGCCTGCGCGCTTCCCCGGCCAGATCCATGGCGGTGCGAAAGCCCAGCAGGCTGAACAGAACTCCACCACTGCCAACGGCCTGCACAACATCGGCGCCCTGTGTTCCACCTACAGGAATTCGCAGGTTGCCCCAGTGACCGCTAATCAGCATCAGAGTGATCGCGACGCCCACTGGAACAATCAGCTTCCACCAGGTGAGGCTGTCGATCCACCGCGAAAGGCTACGGACGCCGTTGAGATTGATCCAGCAGAGCAGGATCAGCAGCAGCACTGCTACGGCATGGCCAGCAAGGCTGAGTTCTTCGCCACCGTTGTTCTGGACGGTTAGCCAAGGAAGGCTCGATGAGAGGTATTCGAGCAGAGCCAGCAGTTCAACCGCCGGAAGTGCGACGTACGACAGCCAAACGGCCCAGCCTCCGATGAAACCAGATAGGCGGCCGTGGCTCAGCAACGGAATCTGCGCCAGTGCCCCGGAACTGGGGACAACCGATCCCAGCTCTGCAAAAACGAGTGCCAGCAGGAAGGCCATGAATCCGCCGACACTCCACGCCAGCAGGCTTCCTCCCCCCGCGAGTTTGGCGGTGAAGTAAGGCGCGAACAGCCAACCTGAACCGATGGTGCCTGTCACCACCGCCAAGATCAGGTTGGTGAGGCTGAGGTCACGTTGCAGTGCCATGGCGTCCAGCCGTTTGCCTCATCTTGATCAGTGGAGCAGGGATTGCCATACCTCCAATGCACTAGTCATTGAAGCCATGGGTTTGCCGTTGTGGGATGCGATTGGTCGACAGCTGAGGCTGTTGATCAGAACGGCCTGATCATTTGCCTGGAACTCGGCCTCCAGCTCGGTTTCCACGGCAAGGCCCTGGCTCAGAGCGCGGCCCCGCATCACGCCCGGAAGACAGCCGCTGCTGAGTGCTGGCGTGATCCACTGTCCGCGACGTCGGATCAACAGGTTGGCTGCCGTTCCACAGCACAGGGCCCCTGCTGTGTTCAAGAGCAGAGCATCGTCAGCCCCTTGCTTCTGCGCTTCCCTGCGGGCTTGGATGGCTTGTCCGTAGGCGAATGTTTTGCAATGGCTCAGTCGGCTGGAGGCATTGCGGCGCTCATGGCTACTAGTGATGGTGTTGACGGGTGAAAACGTCGGCGTACAGGGCTGAAGTGTGAACCAAAAGCGGTGGTGTCCTGAGGCCGGAAGCCCGATTCCGCGCTGGGGTGAGCTGCCACGGCTCCAGTTGAGGCGAAGGGCACCGTCGCTTTGAGCGAGAGCGCAGCGTTGGATGGCAGCAAGGATGAGCGGCTGCAATGTCGACCTTTGTGGAGGCACGTCCATGCCCAGCAGCGCAGCACTGTCGCTCCATCGCAGCAGGTGCTCCTGCAGAAGTTGTGGCTGGCCGTTGCGGACCAGCACGGTTTCGAAGAGGCCATCCGCCAGTTGCAGGCCTCGATCACTCAGCGGAAGTTGCAGGTCGTCGGGCTCCCCCCAGCATCCGTCGATCCAGGCAATTGTCACTGGCATGCCAGAGCCTCCAGCAGAGGTTGCAATTTCCAATTCAGTTCGTCAGCCTCCCCTTCCGGATCGGAGTCGGCAACGATCCCGCAGCCAGCATGGGCCCTCAGGCTGTGGCCTGATCGGATCAGGGATCGAATCAGGATGTTGCTGTCGAAGCGGCCATCCCAATCGATGTGAATCAATGAGCCGCAGTAAGGGCCGCGGCTTGTGGGTTCCAGTTCATGCAAACGCTGGCAGGCCCTCAGTTTTGGTGCCCCACTAATCGATCCACCAGGCCAGCTCGCTTCCAGCAGATCAACCCAATTCAGTCCATCCCGCAGTTGCCCCTCCACGACAGAGGTGAGGTGATGAACGGAGGCGTAGCTCTCCAATCCCACGAGTTGAGGCACATGAATGCTGCCGGGAGTGCAGACGCGGCCCAGGTCATTACGAAGCAGGTCGACCACCATCACGTTTTCGGCCCGATCTTTGTCGCTGCAGACCAATTCAGCTGCCAGATCGGCATCCAGTTCAGGATCGCTATGCCGGGGCCGGGTGCCTTTGATTGGACGGGTTTGAACGCGGCCTGAGCAATCCACGGAGACAAATCGTTCCGGAGATGAGGAGAGCAAAGCGTCGTGATTTTCGGTGATCACCAGGCCAGCGAAAGGCGCTGGGCAGCGTTGTCGAATCCGGCGAAACAGGTCCAGTGCGCTGGTGTTGGATGGCCAGCTCGTGCTGCAGCAGGCGGTGAGATTGGCTTGGAAGAGATCGCCCACGGCGATCAGATCGCGAATCCGCCGAACGCCATTGGCAAAACCGCTGCGATCAGTGTGGTGTGTCCAAGCATCAAGGGCGATGGGAGGCGCACTTGGATTGATCGTGGTGGGCGCTGTGGCAAGAGCATCCAGCAAGGCCGTCATGGTGCTGGGGTTGGTTCCTTCGATCCAGAGCTGCTGGTTTTGGAGATCGAAACGAAGAATTGGGTCATGCCTTGCGATCCAAAGGCTTGGCATGGCATCAGCACGCCAGACATTGCTGGGTTCAGACCAGGCGGCGGCTTCATAGCTCAGCCATCCGGTCCAATGACCATCGTCGAGTTGTCGTAGCGCTTCGAATGGATTGCTTGCCCCTGGCTCTCCCGGACATCCTCGACAGCACACGGTTTCCACCGGAGCGACTCCAAGGGTGACCCAACGCCCCAGGGCGCTGCCGTCTCCATCCAGCCAGATCAGACCTTCTTCCCCGTAGAGAGCCGCGAGTTGCGTGGCCACCATCACTGGTTCGCGCCAGGGCACGTCTCGGCGCTGCAACTTATTCATCCCTCGGCGTTGCTGCATAGGTCTGGTCGGCCGGCTTCGCGAAGGGCTGAATCCCGAATGCGGCAGCTGTCGCAGACGCCGCAGGGACGGCTGCCGCCGCTGTAGCAACTCCACGTTTCACCGATAGGGACCCCCAGCCGGAGTGCTTCGTCCACGATTTTGGTTTTGCTCCACTGCACCAGTGGTGCCCAGAGCTGAGGTCCATGTCCTTCCCGTCCAGCTTTGCTGGACAGAGTTGCCAACGTTTGAAAAGCGTCGAGGTAATCCGGACGGCAGTCGGGATATCCGGAGTAATCAACCGCATTCACGCCAAGAACCAACCGTTCGGCCCCTCGGGCTTCGGCAAGGCTGAGCCCAATCGCAATGAAGACCGTGTTGCGTCCTGGGACGTAGGTCACAGGGATGACACCCTCCTCCACTCCGCTGGTGGGAACGGTTTGGTTGGGATCCGTGAGGGCCGATCCTCCCCAGGCTCCGAGATTCACATCCACTTGGTGATGTTCCGCCAAGTTGAGATGGGCAGCCACCTTGGCGGCAGCTTTGAGTTCACGCCGATGACGTTGTCCGTAATCGAAGGACAGTCCGATCACACGATCACCGGCCTCCTGCGCTAGCGCGGCAGCCGTAGCGGAATCCAGTCCCCCGGAAAGCAGGGCAATTGCGGTGCGTTGGGCCATGCCCTCATTAAAAAACTTCGTGGAGCGTTGTTGTTTGTTTGCGGCGATGGTTTGGCTTAGGTCGTGGCTTGTGTCAGCTCATGCAGGGCGCAGTAATCCTGTTGATCCAGTTGTGTCCCGTTGGCTTTGTGCAGGAGTTCTGCCAGTCCTTGCAGGCCAAGGTCTTGCACGCCTGCTTCGCTGGTTTCCTGCAGGAATAACTCGAGATCTTTGCGGAGTAGGGCGGTGCTGAAGTTGGGATCGTCGTAGTGACCTCCGAGCATGCGTTCGAGCTTTTTGTCGAATGTGGGTGCGTAAAGGGCTGAGGGTCGCAGGATCTCCATGAACGTCTCGACCGGTACACCTGCGTGCTGAATCAAACGGAGTGATAACGAAAAGCTGTGGGTGAGGCTTGCAATTAATTGGTTCAAGGCGATTTTGGTGGCCGCGCCGCTCCCCACGGGGCCCACCAGCTTGGGTTGTTGGCTGAGATGCATCAACAGGCTGAGCTGCTGCTCAAAGACGTCGGCATCGCCGCCGGCCATCACCAGTAGGGATCCGTTGAGGGCCTGGGGCTTGCTGCCGAGTACTGGTGCTTCGAGATAGGAGCCGTTTTGTCGCAGAACTTGTGTTGCGAGGGCTTTGCTTTCGCTCACACCCATCGTTCCCATCGGGATCACGGTGGTGTTGTGGAGTGCCCCAAGTTCAGCCACAACGTTTGCGGTCACTGGACCATCCCGCAACACCGTGATGACTGTGTCGCATGTGGTGGACACCTCGGAGAGATCTCCGATTTCTCTGGCCCCCAGCGCGAGCAGTGGTTGGATGCGTTCTCTAGTTCTGTTCCAAGCGTGCACGGTTGAGCCCTGGCTTAAACACCGTTGGGCGATGGCTTCCCCGAGGAGCCCAGTACCGAGAACCGCTACAGACTTCATGGTTCAAGCAAAGGGGAAGGTCTTGTGCGATGAACGTAATGGAGCTGGTTCAGCGGATTTGGAGAAACTTGTGGTTTTGAAGGCTCAGGCGCCAGCGGGGATGTTGTTTGACGTGGTGTATCGCTAGTTCTTGGGCCGTTTCGCTGTCCCAAACCGGCTGCACAAGCAGATGGGCTGCCGTGGATGTGTCGTTTGCCATGGCGTGGGCAAAGCTCACATCGTCGGTGTCTAGAACCACAACTTTCAATTCATCGCAGCGTGATAGCAACGCCTGTTGCGGTGGGTGATGGCGCTTTGGCGACAGGGTGACCCAATCGAAACGACCACTCAGTTGATCCACGCCACTGGTTTCGAGATGGATTGGCAACCCACAGCTGCGATCCAGGGCATCCGTTAACGGTTGAAGATTGTGATGAAGGGGCTCGCCCCCGGTGATCACCACAAATGCTGCTCCGGCGTCTTTGGCTTGCGTTGCTTGGACGGCGAGAGCGTCGACATCTTGTTTGGCATGGTTGGCCATCGGCCAGGAATGCTTGGTGTCGCACCAAGTGCAGCCCACATTGCAGCCCGCTAAGCGAATAAAAAAGGCACTACGACCGTAGTGATGGCCTTCTCCCTGGAGGGAATGGAAGGTTTCCACCACGGGGATGGACCTTGCATCACTCATGGAGTAGTGACTTCTCCTTGGTTACGGATCGCCTGGGCGGGTGAATCGGGTAACCGTTGTTGAGCGGCTTCGATCAGGCCACGGAACAGGGGATGGGGACGACCGGGCCGCGACAAAAATTCTGGGTGGTACTGGCAGGCAGTGAAGAAGGGATGCCCCTTCAGTTCGATCAACTCCACAAGCCGACCATCGGGGGAGGTGCCACTCACCACGTAGCCCGCTTCAAGGAACAGGCTCCGGTAGGCATTGTTGAACTCAAAACGATGGCGGTGGCGCTCATACACCACCTGTTCGCCATAGAGCCGATCCGCCAGGGTGTCCGGGGCTATCCGACAGGGGTAAACCCCGAGTCGCATGGTGCCGCCGAGGTCGACAACATCCTGCTGCTCGGGCAGGAGATGAATCACCGGATGTGGCGTGCCGGGGTCGAGCTCTTCACTGGTGGCTTCGGGAAGCCCAGCTTGATTGCGTGCCCACTCGATCACGGCCGTCTGCATGCCGAGGCAGAGGCCAAGGAAGGGCACGCGTTGTTCGCGGGCCCAGCGAATCGCTGCAATTTTCCCGTCCACGCCCCGGTTGCCAAAGCCCCCCGGCACCACCACAGCATCCATGCCTCGCAGGAGCGCGTCCGCACCTTCGGTTTCGATCTGTTCGGCACACACCCAATGCAAATCGAGGGAGGCATCTTGGGCAATGCAGGCGTGGCGAAGCGCCTCGACAACAGATAGGTAGGCGTCGTTGAGTTGGACGTACTTGCCGACGAGCGCGACTTTGACGGATGGCCCTGGATTGCGCAGGTTGTGCACCAACTGCGACCAGGCCGTCATGTCGCTTTCATGATCCGTGAGCTGAAGTACATCCAGGACTTCGCGGCATAGCCCCCCTTCTTCAAGGGTTAGGGGCACTGCGTAGATGGTGTCTGCATCAAGGGAGGGGATCACGGCCCGGTTTGGCACGCCGCAGAAGCCGCCAATTTTGCGTTTGAGATCTTCACTGATTTCACGATCACTGCGGCACACCAGCACGTCGGGTTGGATACCGATGGAACGCAACTCCTTCACGGAATGTTGGGTGGGCTTTGTTTTGAGCTCGCCTGAGGTGCCGATAAATGGCAGGAGGGTCACGTGGATGTAGGCGAGATCTTGGCGGCCAACATCGCCTCGGAATTCACGGATGGCCTCGAGGAAGGGCAACGACTCAATGTCGCCAACGGTGCCGCCAATTTCTGTGATCACAACATCGGCGCCGCTATTCGCGGCCACGCGATGGATCCTTTCGCGGATTTCTCCCGTGATGTGTGGGATCACCTGCACCGTGCCGCCGTTGTAAGCACCACGTCGCTCCTTGTTGATCACCGATTGATAGATCGAACCGGTGGTCACGCTGTTGAGCCGTGACATGGCGGTGTCGGTGAAGCGCTCGTAGTGACCCAGGTCAAGGTCGGTTTCAGCGCCATCCTCCGTGACAAATACCTCTCCATGCTGGAAGGGGCTCATCGTTCCTGGATCCACGTTCAGGTAAGGGTCCAGCTTCAGGATCGAGACGTTGTAGCCCCGCGACTTCAGCAGTCGGCCGAGGCTGGCGGCCACGATCCCCTTGCCGATGCTTGAGACGACACCACCGGTGATGAAGACGAACTTGGCCATGACCTGACGGGCGATTTTTCAAATTACTTGGCGTTGGCGACCTGCACCATCGCAATGGACACGTTTTTAGGAATCCAAACCTTGGATGTAGTCCCGAATTTTGCTGCGTTTTTGGGGTTGGCGCAGCTTGAGTAAGGCACGGGTTTCGATCTGACGCACCCGTTCCCGCGACAGCTTCAGTTCCTCTCCGATTTGCGCCAGGGTTTGTGGAGTGTCGTCCTCGAGACCAAACCGTCGCCGGAGCACCGAGGCTTCTCGGGGGGTGAGTTCATCGAGAAGACCTTCAAGGTCGTTATGGAGTTCGTCGTGGGTCAAGGTTTCTTCAGGTGTGGCCTTGCCGTCTTCGATCAGATCCCCGAGCTGCGTGTCTTGATCTTTGCCAACGCGGCTATCCAGTGACACCGAGCGGGGGACACGCTCCAGGGTTTGTCGCACCGTGTCTTCACTGATGCCCAGTTCGCGGGCTAAATCGGCAATGGAGGCGATTCGCCCTTCGTTGCTTGCGATCTCCTGCTGAACCCGTTTGATCCGGTTGAGCTTCTCTGTGACATGCACAGGGAGACGAATGGTGCGGCTTTGGGTGGCAATCGCCCGAGTCATGCCTTGGCGGATCCACCAGTAGGCATAGGTGCTGAAGCGGAAGCCCCGGGTGGGATCGAATTTTTCGACAGCGCGTTCGAGACCCAGGGTTCCTTCCTGCACCAGGTCAAGGATTTCCATCCCCCGCTGCTGGTACTTCTTGGCCACAGCCACCACAAGCCTGAGGTTGGCCTGGATCATGTGGTCCTTCGCCCGTCGTCCGTTGCGCAGGCTCAGCTTGAGTTCTTTGGCGTCAATGGCGGCTTTTTCAGCCCAAGCCTCGTAGCCCGCATCGATGCGGTTTTGCAGCTCCTGGAGGGTTAATGCTGCGGCGCGGGCCCACTCTTGTTTGGTGGGCCAATGACTGTGGTGATTGGCTTCGCGGCGTTGGAGCTCCTCCAAGCGATGCAGTTCACCAATGGCCTGATTGGTGTCGGACAGCTCGCGCTGCTGTTTTAAAAGCGTCTCGCGTCGCTGTACAAGCCGAGCCAGCGTGACTTCCTCCTCGCTGGTGAGCAGGTCAACGCGGCCAATGTCTTGCAGATACAGCCGCAACAGATCCGCCGTCCCGCTGGAGCGGCGACTACGGGTTTCCCCAGTCCGTCGGGGTAAGCGCGGCAAAGGCTGAACGCGAAAGTTCTCCCTTCAGGGTTCCTCGTTGTTCAGGTTGGTGGGCAAAAGTGCTGATTCCCTTCGGGATCTGCTTAAGGCTTGTGCTCAGTTTTCATCCTCGGCGGGATCCACCCAGGTGCTCGACACATGGAGCTCCTGCAGCTGTTTTTCGGCAACGCTGCTGGGGGCGTCGGTCATCAGGCAGCGGGCTTGTTGGGTTTTCGGGAATGCAATGGTGTCGCGGATCGAATCTTCTCCGGCCAGCAACATCACCATCCGGTCCACACCAAAGGCAAGGCCACCGTGGGGGGGAGCGCCCATATCGAGCGCGTTAATCAAGAAGCCAAATTGCGCTTGGGCTTCTTCCAGGGGTAATCCCACGGTTTGCAGCACTTGGCGTTGTAGGGCGGAGTCGTGGATGCGTAGGGAGCCGCCGCCGAGCTCAAGACCGTTCAACACAAGGTCGTAGGCCTGCGCTCTTGCTTTGGGGAGGGTCGTTGCCCATTGCGCTGGATCACTGCCCAGGTCGTCGGTGTTGGGGGCGCAGAACGGATGGTGCAGGGCTTCATATCGGTTTTCATCGCTGTTGAACTCGAACATTGGAAAGTCAACGACCCAGAGGAAGTTCCAGGCGTCGTTTTGCCGGTCGGGTTTCACCAGGTTGAGTTCCTTTGCCAGGTACTGCCGCACCCGGTCGAGCGCTTTGTTCACGATGGCGGTTTCGCCAGCTCCAAACAGCAAGAGGGTGCCCGGGGTCGCGCCGGTTCGCTTCAACAATTCGGCTTTCTGTTCGTCCGACAAGTTGTCCTTAATCGCACCAATGGTGTCGATTTCGCCGCCGTCGCGGACACGAATAAAGGCCAAGCCCCCCGCACCAGCAGCTTGCGCTTCGCTGAAGACATCCCCACCAGGTTTGATCCGAACGTTCGACAGGGCATCGTTGCCTCCAGGGACGGCGATGACTTTCACCGATCCGCCGGACTTCACGGCTCCACTAAAGACTTTGAAGCCCATGTCCTGGACGATGTCGGACACCGTCACCAACTCCATGCCGTAGCGCGTATCCGGACGGTCGGTTCCATACCGCTCCATGGCGTCGTGCCAGGTCATGCGTGGGAAGGGACGGGGAAGTTCGATCCCTTTCACCGACTTCCAGATCGCACAGATCAGATCTTCATTGAGTTGGAGGATCTGTTCCTCACCCATGAAGCTCATTTCGATATCCAGCTGGGTGAATTCCGGCTGGCGATCGGCGCGTAGGTCTTCATCTCGGAAGCATCGAGCCACTTGGTAATAGCGCTCAATGCCTCCCACCATCAGAAGCTGTTTAAAGAGTTGCGGCGATTGGGGTAAAGCAAACCAATCCCCGCCACAGACGCGGCTCGGGAGCACATAGTCGCGGGCACCTTCAGGGGTGGAGCGGGTCAGTACCGGCGTTTCCACTTCGATGAAGCCCTCGTCTTCAAGAAAGCGCCGGGCGGCCTGAATGGTGCGGGCCCGAAGTCGCAGGTTGTCGTTCATGCGCTTGCGGCGCAGATCGAGATAGCGATGACGGAGGCGGAGTTCTTCGCGGGTGTTTTCTTCGTCGTGGACCGACACGGGAAAGGGCAAATTCCCGGTCACCTTGTTGAGCACGACAATCTCGCTGGCCAGCACCTCCACGGCCCCGGTGGCGAGTTTGTCGTTGAGCGATTCAGCGGGTCGGGCTCGCACCTTTCCATGCACCTGCAGCACGGTTTCGCTGCGCAGGTGTTCGGCCACAGCGAAGGCTTCGGCACCCAGATCCGGATCAACGGTGATTTGAACGGTGCCGCTGCGGTCTCGCAGGTCGATGAAAATCACACCACCGTGATCCCGTCGACGATCCACCCAGCCACAAAGCTGAACAACCGCATCAATGCTGTCTTTGCGCAGGTCGCCGCAACCGTTGCTGCGCATGGAATGTCTCAGCTAATGAGAAGCGAGTTTCCCATAGCCCCGGTTCTGGTTACGGGCGTTTGTAGAAGGGACGCCGAACAACCGTGGCGGGTTGGGCTTTGCCTCGGATCTCGACGCTCAAGTTGGTACCCAGTTTGGCCAGGGCGGTTGGGATGGAAGCCAAGGCGATCGGCTCCTCCAGCGTGGGAGACCAGGTTCCGCTCGTCACCACGCCAACCGGCTCGCCGTTGTGAAGCACTGGGTAGTCGTGACGCGCGATGGCGCGTCCTTCCAATTTGAGGCCGACGAGCCGTTTGTTTGGACCCGTCTCTGCAGCCCTTTCCAGGGCTTGACGACCAATGAAGTCGGCCGGCATTTCTAGATGTACGAGCCAGCCCAAGCCCGCTTCGAAGGGGTTGGTGTCGGCGTTCATGTCTTGCCCATAGAGGTGCATGGCGGCCTCGAGACGCAGGGTGTCACGGGCGCCAAGACCACAGGGAGCGACACCTTTCTCGAGGAGTTGGCTCCAGAGAAGTTGACCATCTTCTGCCGTGAGCAGGAGCTCGGCGCCATCTTCACCCGTGTAGCCCGTGCGGGCGGTGAAGACGGAATTGCTCAGGCCTTGAATTTGGAGGTCTCGATGGCCAAAGCGGGGCAAGCCGCTGAGATCCTCTCCACTGAGTTGTTCGAGCAGGGGAATGGCTTGGGGGCCTTGGAGCGCCAGTAAAACGCCATTGTTTTTGATATCGGTCACGGTGAGGCCCGCCGGTTCCATGCGTTCGCGAATCCAGGCGGTGTCGCTGTCTGCGCAGGCAGCGTTAATCACCAGCACGAGGGCGCCTCGTTTTTCGTCGATGGCGCCGAGGTCGTAAATGATCAAGTCGTCTCGAATGCCGCCCTGGTCGTTGAGCAAAACGGTGTAACAGGCTTCGCCGGGCCCGATTCGATGCAGGTCGCTGGGCACCAGTTGTTGCAGGGTGTCTTTGGGGTTGGCCCCCTCAAGTCGCAGCACTCCCATGTGGGAGATGTCGAACATGCCCACGCTGTTGCGTACGGCTTTGTGTTCCTGAATTAGGCCACTGAATTGCACCGGCATCTCCCAGCCAGCGAAGGGCACCATTCGGCCACCTCCAGTGCGGCAGAGCTCATAGAGAGGCGTACGCAGCATGGCTTTGGCCGAGGGGGTGGCGAGGCGCAATCTTATGGAGTGCTTCGGCTGGTTGAAGCGAAACCGGAGATCTCCTGTAGTTCATGGTCCATTTCTGGGACCGTCCTTAGCCTTGAAGCTCTCTAATTCATTCTCTTTTTGGCCAACAGGCTTTGCTGCCGTTCTTGCCAGCACTGCTCAGCAGTTGCAGCAGGTGGGTGGTGTCGGCTGCGGCAATTGGAAGTGAATGCAGAAGTCGCCGATCTTGTGGTGTGTCATCACTGGACGGCGCGGGCTCCACAGCTGCCCCGTTTGCACGCGTTGCCATCGGACGATGTGGAGTGCCAGCTGGAGCTAGATCGCGCTTTGGCTTAGCCACTTTTTTGGCTTAGCCATTGCCGAGGAGCAGCAGCAAGCTACGCGTCACTTTTGCGGCGAGAACAGCACTCACACCGCTGCTATCGAGCTGTGGTGCGAGTTCAACAACATCTGCGCCCACTAGCCGATGCTCTTGGAGCAGGCTGATGAGATTGGCGAAATCAGGCCAAAAAAATCCTCCTGGTTCAGGGGTGCCTGTACCCGGCAAAACGGCAGGATCAAACCAGTCCAGATCAACGGTGACGTAGATCGGGCGCCCCTTGTGGGGTGCAAGGCCTTCGCGCAAAGCATCCACTGTTGGCATCAGACGGCCACTGCTGTGGAGTTCTTGGAATTCCGCTTTCGTTCCACTACGGATGGCGAGTTGGAAGAGGTCGCCACTGGGCAGGATCTCGAGGCAGCGGCGCATGGCACAGGCATGGCTGTGATGGCTGCCTAACCACTCATGGCGCAGATCAGCGTGGGCATCGAGTTGCACGAGAACCAGATCAGGATGCTGCTGCGCTACGGCAGCCACGGCTCCGGAGCTGATGGAGTGTTCACCGCCGAGCATCAACGGTTTCAGGCCGAGCTCAAGAATCGCTTGGGTGGCCTGTTGCACCTTGGCGATGACCGGTTCAGGGGCGCCGAAGGGGATCTCGACAGCCCCGAGATCGACGAAGGAGAGATCTTCGAGATCCCGATCCAATTGCGGGCAGTATGTCTCTAGTCCACTGCTGACGTCTCGAATTGCGGCGGGTCCAAACCGGGTGCCCGGTCGGAACGATGTGGTGCCGTCGTAGGGCACGCCGAAAAGTCCCACACGACAGTGCTCGGGGGTCCGTTGCGACCCCATATAGATCGCACCATCGGCGTCAAACAAATTGGTGTTCATGAGGTTGGTGATCAGCTCAGCTCCCGTGCGATGAAGGCTGGGATGGCTTCAAAGGCTCCCCGTTGCCAGCGCGGACTCCAGATGTGGCAACCATCGGCGATCGCAGCGGCTCGGTTCGTGTTGGGTTGGCGGTAGCGAGGTTGGTCCATGGCCGCGAACGTCCAGCTCCACCAGCCGCTTGGGTACATCGGTACCCATCCGTAGAGGGGATCAGCGTGGTCGAACACGTCCTTTAAAAGCTTCACCATGGCGAGGTGCACCTCTTGAAAGGCTTCTGGAGATTCACTTTGTGTCGCGAAAATCCCGCCAGGGCGAAGGATGCGGCGACAGTGTTCAAAAAATGATCGATTGAATAATCCCTCCGCTGGGCCTGCCGGGTCCGATCCATCCACAAGCACCACGTCGTAGCTGTTGTCGGCCGCGGCGGCGGCCCAAGCGATTCCATCCCCCACCGTGAGTCGGAGACGCGGATCGGTCCAGGCGGATCCACCGATGCTGGGGAGGTACTCGCGGCTTAACTCCACAACTCGGCCATCGATTTCCACGAGGTCGAGGTGTTCGACGCCTTGGTGGCGGAGGCATTCACGGGCGGTACCCCCATCACCGCCGCCGATGACGAGCACGCGCGCCACGCTGGTGGCTCCACACAGGGCGGGATGAACCAGGGATTCGTGATAGTGCCTCTCTTGCCGTTCCGCCGTCATCCAGCAGCCGTCGAGCAAGAGCCCACGGCCGTAGCGCTCACTTCGGATCACAGTGATTCGCTGAAAAGGGCTGGTTTCCTCCACCAGCACCTCGCCGATAAGGCCATAGCGGACGCCCCGATGGTGTTCATCAATCCAGCCACTCATGCCGTGCTGTGCTGCGTCCCTTCAGCTTGGGACCCCAAGGGTTGCGCACAAGGCGCTACAGATAGTGTGCAAGGCGTTGACGATGACCAGATCTAGTGCTTGACTGACGGCGGGAATGGAGTTGCTGTGGAAGAGGGCAACTCCGGAGCCCGTTTTTTGTGAGACCCGATCATCCAGGCTGCGCTGAGGGTCGGTCAAAACAACGCTATAGAAGTTGAATTCGTTCACGCCAGCAGCGTCGTCAATGCTTGATTTGCTTCCTCCTGTGTATCTCGTTGCGCTAGGGCTTGGCGTGGCCGCGGTTTTTGTTGTTTTGTTTTACTCATTCACCAGTAACTCAAACTATGAAAGTCAGATGCGTCGGCAACAATTAGCTGAGCGACGGGCAAGGCAAGTAGCGGCAGAAACGCAATCTTCGACAGACGATTAAATGTTTCTTTTGGCTGCTGTAGAGATCGGCGTGGATGGCATTTGAACAAGAGCTAGTGATTAATGCAAGGCTCAGAATTTCAGCATCTGAGTTGTCTTGGAAGTTCTCTCGTTCGTCTGGTGCTGGCGGGCAAAATGTCAACAAAGTTGAAACTGCCGTCGTTCTCTCTTGGGATCTCGAGCAATCAGAATGTTTAGGGCCTTTTCGTCGCCAACGCTTATTAGAGCTCTATGGCTCGAGGCTCATTGATGGTTGTTTGCGCGTGTGTGTTTCCGACGAGCGTTCTCAATATCAAAATCGTCAGATTGCGCTGAAGCGCTTGGCAGATTTGATTCGAGAAGGGATCAAGCCCCCGCCACCAGCACGAAAGGCCACCCGGCCTGGGCGAGGGGCTGTGAAGCGCAGGCTTGAAAGCAAGAAACAGCGTGGCGATCTCAAACGGCAACGCCGTAACAGATCATCGATCGACGAATGATTGGGATCAGGCTTGTTCTGCGCGGATGTCGGCTTTGGCTTGTTGCCAGAGCGCTTCAAGTTCATCGATGCTCTGCCCTTGCAGATTGCCGTGCAGGGCCGCTTCGACCCTTGAAAACCGATCGAGGAAGCGTCGGTTGGTGCCGGCAAGACCTTCTTCAGGCGCGATCCCACACCAACGGGCCACGTTCACCAAGGTGAAGAGCAAATCTCCCAGCTCCTCTTGGGCATGGGATTGGTCACCGCTGATCACGGCTTCCTTCAGTTCATCGAGTTCCTCATGCACCTTGGCCCACACCCCGGCCATGTCGTCCCACTCGAAGCCAGCTTTCGCCGCTTTTTTCGAGATGGTCATCGCTCCCGCGAGGGCAGGCATCCCCCGTACTTTTGCGGTCAGTGCATCGCTGAGAGGACTCGCTGAAGGCGCCTGTTCTCCGCGTTCGGCGGCTTTGATCGCTTCCCAGGTTTCTTTCACAGCGGCGCTATCGCTGGCGACCGCATCGCTAAACACATGCGGATGGCGACGGATCAATTTTGCGTTGATGCCGTCCGCCACGTCGCTCAGAGCGAAGCGGTTTCCCTCCTTGGCGATTTGGGCATGGAGCACCACCTGCAGCAAGAGGTCTCCCAGTTCTTCTTTGAGGTGAGCGTCGTCGCCATGGCGAATGGCGTCTGCAACTTCGTGGGCTTCCTCTAAGACGTAGGGCACCAAGGATGCATGGGTTTGTTCAAGGTCCCACGGGCATCCCCCATCGGGTTCGCGGAGGCGTGCCACCACTTTAATGAGTTCTTGTAAGGCGTCGGTGCTGGAGGAAGGCATGGTCGAGCTTCAGAACCAGGCTCACCCTCTCATCGCCGTCGCCTGAACCCTCGCCTGATCCGTTGAATGGCATGCCATTCGGTGGGGAGTGGATCCCCGTCTTGGATGAGATGCAGCCAAACGCTTCCCTCCAGACCTACGGCTACAGCGATTGCTTGATCTGGGTTGCTCGTGCTCCAGAGGTTGAGGGCTCGCCACAACTGATCGATCGTGATCTGGGGCATCACTCCGCACAACACGCTGGCCCAGAGGAACAACAGCATCAGCCGCAGGCTTGTTCCAATCAGTGGTCCGTGGGAGAGCAGGGATCGATGGGGGATGAGGCGTCGGTAGGGCCACCAGATGAATTGCAAGGGGCCCCAACGTTGGAGGGCTCGACAGCGGGTATCGAGATCGGGGGAGAGCCACAGCCCACCGAAGCTGAAGGCAGCAGCAGCAATCAGGCCTGAGTGCCAGTTCAACAGCAGAGCAGTGCCTAGTCCAACAGGCAGGCTCACGAGTGCAGTGGCGCGGTCGTGTTCGCGGCCTTGGGCCAAGGGTTGTTGGTTCGGGGTGGGTTATGCCCCAGCTGGTCACAGCGGACAGCAGTCAGGCAGAATGAAATGACGGGCGATTAGCTCAGCGGTAGAGCACCTCCCTTACAAGGAGATTGTCACTGGTTCGATCCCAGTATCGCCCATTTCAAAAGTTCGATTGCAGTCCCTATGGGGCCGCAGACGTGCTGCTTAAGGCAGTGGTTTCCCTCTGCTGAGGTTTCAAAGCACGCCGTTTCCACTGTCGGAGGTTTTGCTTGAGAGGGCAATGCGCCTTAACACCGATGGCAAAGGAGCCGTACTGGGCAAAAGTATGGGCATCGAAATCGGAGGAGCCCATGACGGCCGAAACTCCACCTGAGCAAGCACTAGAAGCACGCTGACTTTTCTGGCCCCTGCTCCAACTTTCAACCCATCCGTGAACCGTTCGTCTGGCGCGACAAAGCAGAGCGTCAACCCAGTCGAGTTTCCTCCGCATCGTTGAGGTGCCCTTGAAGGAAACGAGGTTTCACACCTGGTAGCAATGGCCCCAGGGTTTGCCACCAAGCCAGTCGCTTCGCTCTTCTTCTTCTTTCAGTTCACTTTCTTTCAGTTCACTGTTGTTCGATTAAGCCATTAACGCTTCACGAAACCAGCTTCACTGAACAGTGGGTAGCGACATGAACAAACGAGCGAGATAGGCCGTCTCTTCCATCCTGGAGGGGCGGCCTAATAAGTCAAGATTCTGCAGTCCTCCAGCTCTTAGTACTTCGCTAAGAACCGGAGGATTGTTGTATTTCAGTGGATTGGTTTCAGGCAGTGGGCAGTGGTTGTGGGGCTGTAAATAAGAATTCAGATGCTTGAAATTATGTATAGCCAATGCAGTTAACATTGTTTTGATCATTTAAAGCCATTTATGGGGAGGTAAAATATTTTGTGAATGAGACGTCTTTGGCCTGGTTGCAATTTTACGACCTTGCTGAGGCTAATATGAAAGGCATCTTGCATCTTTGTTTAATTGGCGTATAAAGTTCCGGATTCTGCGCCTATTGAGCATAAGGCGATTTGTGACCTGGCTAACAAAGGACTTTCTCCGCAAGAATTATTTCGTGCAGCATATACTTTTTATCGCCTAGCCTTAGAAGAAGAGGCTGCAAATGATGGGCGTTCGATAGTTGAGTCTGGTCTGTTTAGGGGAATGAGCTTGTACCCACAGGCATTGGCCTCTCAAGTGATGCCAAAGATACAAGGCACTTACGAGAAAGAAGTACAGGATTTTTTGATAGAGCATTCAGAAGCTTTTGAGCGGTTCCTGGATGTCGGCTGTGCAGAAGGCTTTTACTTGTCTGGTATCGCGAGTTGGAAGGGAATTCCTTGTTACGGTATTGATATTGATCCAGTATCAGAAAAGGCAGTTGAGTATGTAGCTGCAGCCAAT
The DNA here is from genome assembly GCF_000012505.1 of Synechococcus sp. CC9902. Taxonomy (NCBI): domain Bacteria; kingdom Bacillati; phylum Cyanobacteriota; class Cyanophyceae; order Synechococcales; family Synechococcaceae; genus Synechococcus; species Synechococcus sp. CC9902. The sequence continues at coordinate 2,133,638 of NC_007513.1, read as the reverse complement.
AAATTAGAAAATCTTATTTCATTTTCAAGCAGCCTCTCCTCTGCTGAGGACTTTATTTCCGGTAAATTGCTCTGCTTAGTCGATGTCGACGGCTCCGAATTTGATGTGCTTGGTTCTCTCAATTTAGCCTTTGACCAATCTTCTTCTTTGGAAAGTGTTTTGCTGCTAGTTGAAAGTGACGATCAACAGTTGGGTCGCCAGAACACTCCCGAATTGATTTCTGGATTGGTACGGTCAGGATGGTCTATCGAGTCAATGATCAAGCAGAAACCATCGAATCGTTTTGTGGATTCAAGGTCAGAACTTTCGTTCTTAGAGCAAGTAGTGATCGGTGCAGAGGGAAGGCCTGGCCGTCAATGCTGGATAGCAGCAAGTAAGCAATTTAGATAATCAAAATCATATGTCTTAAGTCAATTCTCAAATATGTGCTTTTGGCTGGTTGATTTATGAGTTGTCTATTTGCTTGGCAGGCTAAGAGGCTTGGCCGCTTGGGCCTATTATTTTGCTTGAATCTCTTCTGGTTAAGTATTAGAGAGGGGCTTTTGGAGGAGTAAAAGACTATTGACTTATGCGACTAGTCGTGGAGTTGAGAGTTGCTCTGAGTCCGAGAGGGGCGGCCTCCCCTTTTCACAGCCTCTAAGCGTTCGCAGCTTCTGCCAGTACTTGCAAGGCTTCAAGGGTCGCGAGTTTGTGCTGCGCTTGGGTGAGCATGACCCGACCGTGGGGAGCGCATTCCGCCACAAGGGCTGCACCTTCTGATGCTTCTGCTTGCACCCGTTCAACACAGCGATTCAGGCGGCCTTTGGGATCGTCCTGCAACATTGTGGTTGCAGCAGCATGGTGCTGGCCGACGACGCTTTCCAGCACCCGATTGAAGGCATGCTTGATTCGGTCATCGTTGGGTCTTGTCATGGGGCCATGGATGCTGCCGAGGTGTCCATACCTTGGACCCATGTGTTGGGTGAGTCGCTATCTAGCGCAGTCTTTTCTTATGGATCTTGATGGCGGAGGGTTTTAGAGCACAGGCAAGGGCATGGAACGGCTGGTGATGCCCCTCAAGAATGAGGCTGCCCATGGGGTGCGCGTGAGCTAGGTCGAGTTTCATGGCTGGAAATCAATGCAGGCGACATCACTCTGCTGTCAATTAATTTCCTCGGGCTTTGAATGATGTGACACCCCTTTTTGGGGACAACTAAATCAGCTATGGGCCTTTGCTGACAGGGTGACTTTGGGTCTCAGCTTCTGAGGTGGTGTTTGGCTGGGATGTTTGTGGCTCACCATGCCGTTCTCGTGGGTCATGGCCGCTTCTCCACGGGGTAAACAGAAAAAAATTGCCGGCGACAAGGCCGGCAGTGACAACGACAGCAGCGATTTGCTCAAGCCTCTCGATCAACATCTAGCGACCATGAAGAGGCGAGGCTTCTTCAGAAGCAGAACGGCAAGTATTGGGTGCGGCATGCGGCGTAGCCATCAACCAAAGCCCCGAGGCCAATTTGGTGAGCAATTCCAGCACCGGTGAGCCCTTCGGTCACAATGCCGATCACGATGCCGAGCATGGCAGCCCTGCCGTTAAAGAGCTCAACACGCTTGAGTTGCTCCATGTGGATGTCGCGAGCTGCAGCGCTTTGGAACCACGTATCGCTTGCTTGGCTTGGCTTCATGGTGTGATCGATCTGTTGTAACGAATTGTAAACCCATTTCTGGTGATTCCCCCTCTCGCGATATTTAGCCCTTAAGCACAAGCCGCTCTCCCGGCGTTGGATCAATCCATTGGCTGCTGTCTGGCAGCGTCGCTCCGGTGCTGGCGACAGACCCTTGCATTTGCAGAAGTCCAGTGAGGGCACCGCTGAAGCGCACGTCTCCGCCGGATGTGCTCGCTAGCACGGTGGAAGGCTGGAAGCGCTCCACCAGCTGTGGCACCACGCTGCACCCTTTTACGAAGGCGCCAAGAGCTGGTAGTCCCAAATCCACCATGGGTGTGATCACGGCATCGAGGGGTTGGGGAGGTAGGGCAGGATCCAAAAAGCCGTGGGGTTCCAGGTAGAGGCATCCCGATGCATGCTCGAGCAGATATCCGTTTTCCACCGTTGGCACAGGAGCGCCAGCGGTTGCACGAACCGTGAGTCCCTTGTGGGTTGTGCATTCACCGGGTTTCAGGGCTTGAACGGTTTCAAAGCCCATCTTTTTCACCACTTGTGTTGCTGCGACCGATCCAATCACCGGCAGGGTGCGCGGCAAAAGATCAAGGCTTTCGGGATGGGCGTGATCGGCGAGCCCTTGGGTGAGGAGCAGGAGGTCGAGATGGTCGGGGGCTGGCCGTTGCTCAGGCAGTTCACCTTTCAGCATCCAACCGCCTGGGGGGAAACTGAGGCTTCCCTGCAGCCATGGATCCACAAGCACCCGAAGGTCATCGAATTCCAGGAGCCAGCCGTTTGCGCCGAAATAAGTGGTGGCCAGTGTCATTGCGAGGAATGCTGCCGGGTGCGGCAAGCGCTACAGAGTCCAAAGAATTCAAGCGTGTGAAACAGAAGATCGAAGTCTCCTCGGCTGTCTTTGGGCACTTCGATGTCGTGGATTGGGCAGTGATCCAGCGCTTTGGTGACGCCGCAATCAACGCAGGTGAGATGGTGTCGGTCCCGTTCGACAGGGGCATAGAGGGCTTCACCGTTGGGTAGGTGTCGGCATCGCACCAAACCCCGTTGATGCAATTGGCGGAGATTGCGATACACCGTCGCGAGCCCCATGGTGTGGTCTTCGTTCAAGCTCCGGTGCAGCTGTTGGCCACTCATTTCATCGTGGCTCGCCTGCAGCGCCTGTAGGAGCACCTGCTGGCGAGCGTTGGTGGAAGGGGAGGGAGCAGTCATGGAGTTACGTGGCTACCAACCAACGGGTAGGGGTTGGGCGCCAACAAGTGCCAGGTCAGAATCATCGCGCTGATCCACCGATTCCGACGACGTTGGTTTGGCAAAAGCCGATCACGTGGGGTCGGCCGACCGCTTAAGCCGTCCCATGGCAAAGGGTGCAAGGCATTGCCGGTTCTCAACGGAATCAGGCACGAATGAGCTGATCGCTCAGGTCCCATAATCTTTGTCGCTTGCTTGGATCCAAGGCTGTTGGTGCGATCCGGCATTGACCCGGTGAACCGCGCAGGCCGCCAAGTTGGGAAGGCCCGTAATGCTCACCGCTTTGTGCGCTCGCAGCTGTGGCGGCATGGAGTTGAGGTAACGCCCCCATGCCTGCACTTTGGAAGAGCGGATCCATCAACCGGTAGGCCATTGCTTCCCAACGGTTGCCACCACTGGCGAGGGCTGCCGGTTGCAAATTGGTGCGTGCGATGCCGGGGTGCGCCGCGAGGGATTTCACCGAGCTGTTCTCGCTTTGAAGACGGTTGTGCAGCTCAAGAGCAAACATCACGTTGGCCAACTTGCTTTGGCCGTAGGCGCCGTAGCGGTCGTAGCCCTTGGCCCAGCTCAAGTCGTCCCAGCGGATGGCCCCGAAGTATTGGGCGCCGGAGGTGACACTCACGACCCGGGCATCTGTTTGAGATGCCATCAGTGGCAATAAGCCCTGCGTTAAGGCCATATGGCCCAAATGGTTGACGGCAAATTGCAGCTCATGGCCTTGGGGGCTTAATTGGCGTGGCGGTGCCATCACGCCGGCGTTGTTGAGCAGCAGATCAAGATGGCCGTATTGATCACTCAGAACGTCAATGGCCCGCTCAACGGAGCGCAGGTCGGCGAGATCCATCTCCAACAGATCAAGACCAGTCAGGCCTTCGTCAAGCAATTGACGACGAGCTGCTTCGCCTCGGCTTTTGCTTCGACAAGCCATGACCACCGTCGCGCCTTTTTGTGCGAGGGCGCGGGTGGTCTCTAGTCCGAGGCCAATATTGGCTCCGGTCACTACGGCAATGCGGCCCTCCTGGGAGGGCATGTCGTCAACCGTCCATCCCATAGGGCGTCAGTCTTCCGGGAAGAGCAGTTCGGCTAGCTCATCAGGATCAACGTCGTAAACGCGCGCGAGGGAAGTTTCGATCGCACTGGTGACTTCGCCAGGCAAGAAACGCATGGAATTAAGCGCATCCTCCGTGATGTCGTCGGTGAGCAGCTTGTCTTCACCCTCGAGTTTTTCGTCATTGATGACGGCCATTACCCAACTCTGGTAGGCGTACACCAGATCCGAGAACTCGAGTTCGGGATCGTTGAGGTCCAGGGCCATGGTCTGAGCCAATCGTTCGCACACCCAGTTTGACCTTCAAGAGGGAAGATGTCCCCAGCAGATGTTCGGTATGAGCCTTCCGGATTCCGATCAGCTGCAGGGAACCCTGGTCGACTTCGCTCTGATCGAGCTGATTCGTCAGCACCGACTCAGCTTTCAACCGCTATGGACCGTGGATAGTTGGGCCAAATTAATGATTTGGCTGGCCCTGAATTGCGGGCTTTCCAGCGATAAAGACAACTTTGAGCACTTCGCTCAGTCGCTGGGTGAACGGATCACTACGCGACTACGCCGTTCATTTTTTGAACGCGAGTTGGCCGATCTGGAGCTTCACGTTTTGGCGGATCCAGCTGATGCTCAGGTGTTGGTGCTGTCCCAGGCACCTCAGGATCCATCGGTTCTTGCGCCAGAACGTCTCACCCGTGCCCTTGAGCGCATTGATCTGTTGGAGTTGGTCAGCGCCGATCGCAGTCGCTGGCAAGCTCTTGATGGAGTGGTAGCGATCCCTTGGAAACGCTCTGAATCCCCTTAGCCATGGACCTCATTGCTCGTTATCAGAACGCTGGCTTTGAAGCGGTCGCTGATGGCGTGATGGCATTTTTCGATCGCCGTACGGATCTGCAACGGCCTGGGGTGGCCTTTGGTTCTGGGGGTGGAGAGGAACCAGACAAAGTGTCGACGGATATCAGTTTGGTGGCCATTGATAAAACTGATCTCGATGCTTTTGCCTTATCCGATGTGATCCTGCGTGGAGTCGCTGCGGGATTAGAGCGCTACCTCCAAGAACGGCCTCTCTTCCGTTCCGTTTGTCCGGACCAAGAGTTGTTTGTGATGCCGATCTTTAATTTGCAGCGCTACGCGCCTGGAGAGGGGTTTAAACGGTGGCATTGCGACTGGACGATGAGTGATGAAGCAACTGAACCCGTTCATCGTGTGTTGGCTTGGATTTTGTACTGCAACTCAGTCGAGGAAGCGGGCACAGAATTCCATTGGCAGAAGCATCATGAACCGGCCGTACGAGGCAAATTAGTGATTTTTCCGGCAGGTCCATCCCACATTCATCGTGGACGAGTCAATCAAACGTTCAGCAAGACAATTGCGACTGGTTGGATCAATGCGGGGGCACGTCAAAGTTATATCCAGCGCTTAGCAAAGGGCGCAGTACCTAGCCCTCCTATGCAATAGAAAATGATTGGCTTTTAATTATTTTGATGCAGTATTGAGATTCAAAATTGTGAGCACCTAGCGCATCAATTGTATGGACTGTTATTTAGTGATTTTTTAGTAATTCCTAAGAATTTTTTATTGGTTGGATCGATTTAGTCCGCCTCTTCGGCTTCGCTTTGTAATTGATGGCGTGCATCGCCAAGGCGAAGGGATTGCTCTTTGGACGGGGGCCATTCCATTGGGTATACCTGCCGCTGTGGGAACGGAATGCCAATGCCGTTTTCGTCAAAAGCATTCCAGATCGCTTGGCGCAGATCGCTCCCGACTGCGAAGGCTTCCAGGGGATTTCGCACCCAAAACAGCAACTTGTAGTTGATCGAAGAATCAGCGAAATCAACGGTGAAGGCTGCTGGTGGTGGGTACTGCAGAACCTTCTCGTGCTGTCGGGCCACCTCTTCCAAAATGGCAATCACCTGCTTCGGTTCGTGGTGATAGGCAGCTCCCACCGCCACCACATCACGTCGGGATGTTTCTTCTGCGGTGTACGACTCGGCCTCTTGAGTGAAGAAGTTTTGATTGGGAATTAGGAGTTCGGCACCATCACGACCTCGGCGTAGTTGGGTGGCGCGTAACCCCAGTTTTCGGACGGTGCAGGGGTCACCGTTGATCATCAGGATTTCGCCTGGACGTACGGAACCTTCGAACAACAGCCAGAGGCTGCTGATGAAGTTGGAGATAATTTCTTTAATCCCGAAGCCGATTCCCACCGATAGGCCACCGGCAACGGCCACCAGAGCGGTGCCATTGATGCCGATGTAATAGGCCACCCCAATTACTCCGATGCCGATCACCGAGTAGCGAAGAATTACCTCCAGTGCCTTGCGCCCCTGGGGTTTGATCCCAAAAAAGCCCCCCCCAAGCCAAGCTGCGAATGAGGCAGGGCGACTGGCCATGGTGATGACGAGATAAACGATCACCAATGCCGTGAACAATTTGCCGATGGTGAGTGTGACTCCGAAAACATCGCCAATGGAGATCAACGACAGCGATTCCCGGCTTCCCAGCATCTGGAAAAAGGTGAGGATCGACACCACCAGCAGGATGGGTCGGAAGAACGACTTGTCGATTTCTTCGACGGGGACCTTTGGAAAACGGCCGTTGATTAACTGCTTGGTGGGTTCCACGCAGCGCCAGATCAGCCAGATCAGGGCCAGATACTGCAGATAGCCTGCGGTGACTCCAGCCAGGGTCAGGCTGGTGGCGCTGAGAAAGAGCACCCCCGGCACGATCAGAGGGTTGAGGCTGGCGATTAGAGGAGTGCTGAGTTTGCGTTTAACCCTGGATTCGCTGCTTAGGGCTGCAACGAACAGTCCCACCTGGAGGAGCACGGATCCGCGCTGCAAGTAGCCCAGCCAGGCGGTGGTTTCAGCGGTGATTTCGGTGATCATGAATCGCTCTCCCGCAAGCTTTTGAGGATGTGTTGGCTCGATTCCTCTGGAGAGCTGACGTCGTAGATGGTGTCCAGCAAAGCCTCTGAAATGGCTTCATACCGCTCTGGATCGCGGAACACACGCGCTTTGGATTGCCCTTTGGCGGCGTTTTCTGTAAGCGATTGCTTGGCATACATCACCAATGCTTCCGTTCCACCGGGAATTTTGGCGGCCACGATTTTGGCGGCCTTGCGATTGACGGGTAACGAGTTACGCCCTGCCAGGGCATAGGTTTTTTGGGCCCAAGGTTTGCTGATGAAGTCGATCATCACCAAAGCCTTTTCGCGTTGGTTCCGACTGGAATTGCGTCCCAGCGACCAAACCTGCAATTTGGTGGTGGCTTTGCGTTGCGTGGAAGGACCTTTTGGGAGCGGAGCGAGAGCCAACTTGCCTTGCATTTGTTGTCGAAGGTCCCGCAGGCTGCTGCTCCAGCAGGTGATCCAGTCCAGCTCACCACTGATCAAGGCATCGCGGAGGCTGCGCTGGTCGTTGAGGAAACGAATGTTTTGCTGATAACTGGCTTTTTCGAGCCAGCGCAGCCAGTTGGTCACGTTGGCCTGACGCTCAGTATTGGGGGGCAGCTTCGAGAGGGCGGCTTCCATGGCCTCCCCGGCGTCGAAGGATTCGGCACTCCAGAACAAATCCTTGAGTTGAAGCGCCATACCAAAGTTATTGTCATCGCTCTCTTTTTCCATCTCCTCCAGAGTCATGGGAGGTGAGGCCATGCGCTCCTTGTTGAAGCAGGCCAGCTGTACGAATTGGTTCACTGGACGGCCCACCAGTTGGCCGTCTTGACTTGTGACTAGGTCGAATAGATAGCTCGGCGTATCAGCGCGATCTTCCGGGTCAAGTTGAATCGGATCCACCAAGTTGCGCTGGTAGAGCTCCAATGCCGTATCGCTATCGGTGATCAGAAGATCCGGGCCAAAGCCACTGCGGGTTTGACCCTCAATCTCTTCAACGAAGTTTTTCTGAGACGACAGCGTCAGCTGAGGACGGATCGCTGGATCAACGCTTTTGATGTGATCAATCGCTTCTTCCGTGATCTCACGAAGACGTTCGTAGTCCTCCGCGGACACTGTTTCTGAATTGTCGATCGTGCGAACCACAGTGATCACAACCGGTGGGCGCCAATTGCCGCAGCCGGATGTGAGCGCTGCCAGCGTGATTCCCAAAGCCAGATGTCGAATCCGGATTGGATGCATGGCGCTCAATTGATGAATCGATCCTAGTTGCGTTGGTTAGGGCAGAACAGGGTTTTGCGAGCATGGACAAAGCAATGCATTGCTTCCGTGCCCGAACTGGCCAAAACGTATGACCCGGTGGGTACAGAAGCCCGCTGGCAAAAGGCCTGGGAGGAGCAGGGGGCATTCCATCCGGACCCAGCTGCGGAGGGTGAACCATTTGCGGTGGTGATTCCGCCGCCAAATGTCACCGGAAGCCTTCATATGGGCCATGCCTTTAATACGGCCCTCATCGACACGATCGTCCGCTACCAGCGGTTGGCTGGCAAAAACGTTCTGTGTCTCCCGGGTACAGACCACGCTTCGATTGCGGTTCAGAGCATCCTTGAGAAGCAACTCAAAGAGGAAGGCAAGACACGCCACGACTTGGGTCGTGAGGCTTTTCTTGAGCGGGCCTGGCAGTGGAAAGCAGAGAGTGGCGGCCGCATCGTTGGCCAATTGCGTCGTCTGGGCTATTCCGTTGATTGGAAGCGTCAACGCTTCACCCTGGATGAGGGCTTGAGTGAGGCGGTGAAGGAAGCCTTTGTGCGGCTGCACGAGCAGGGCCTGATCTACAGGGGTGAATACCTCGTGAATTGGTGCCCGGCGTCCGGCTCGGCAGTGAGTGATCTGGAAGTGGAGATGAAAGAGGTGGATGGCCATCTTTGGCATTTCCGCTATCCGCTCAGCAGTGGGGATGGCTTTTTAGAAGTGGCCACCACGCGCCCCGAAACGATGCTGGGTGACACGGCGGTGGCCGTGAATCCCACCGACGAGCGTTATTCCCACCTTGTGGGACAAACCCTGGATCTTCCGTTTGTCGGTCGCCAGATTCCGATCGTCGCTGACGACCATGTTGAAAAAGACTTTGGGACGGGCTGCGTCAAGGTGACGCCGGCCCACGACCCCAATGACTTCGCAATCGGCCAGCGGAATGATCTTCCGCAGATCACCGTGATGCGGAAGAACGGCACGATGAATGCCGCCGCGGGCCGGTTTGAAGGTTTAGATCGTTTCGAGGCAAGGAAAGCCGTCGTTGCTGCACTCGAAGCGGAAGGGTTGTTGGTGAAGGTGGAGGAGTACCGCCACAGTGTTCCCCATTCGGAGCGCGGCAAGGTGCCGGTGGAGCCGTTGCTCTCCACCCAGTGGTTTGTGAAAACGGAGCCTTTGGCTGCCCGTTGTCGGGAGGCGCTCGCCGAGCAGGATCCGCGCTTCCTGCCAGACCGCTGGGAGAAGGTGTACCGCGACTGGCTCACCGATATCCGCGACTGGTGCATTAGCCGCCAACTCTGGTGGGGCCACCGCATTCCGGCCTGGTTTGTGATCAGTGAGACCGACGGCAAATACACGGACACCACGCCTTATGTGGTGGCTCGGGATGAAGCCGAAGCACTGCAGAAAGCCAAGGCGGAGTATGGAGCGGCTGCGCAGATCGAGCAGGACGAAGACGTGCTCGACACCTGGTTCTCCAGCGGGCTGTGGCCGTTTTCAACCCTGGGTTGGCCGGATGCCAATGCCCCTGATTTGAACCGTTGGTACCCCACCAGCACCCTGGTGACGGGCTTCGACATCATCTTTTTCTGGGTGGCCCGGATGACGATGATGGCCGGCGCTTTCACCGGTGAAATGCCGTTTAAAGATGTTTATATCCATGGTTTGGTGCGGGATGAACAGAACCGCAAGATGAGCAAAAGCGCTGGCAATGGCATCGATCCGTTGTTGCTGATTGAGCGCTATGGCACCGATGCCCTGCGCTTTGCTTTGGTGCGGGAAGTGGCTGGGGCTGGTCAGGACATCCGCCTCGATTACGACCGGAAAAAGGACACGTCCGCGACGGTGGAGGCCTCCCGCAACTTCGCCAACAAGCTGTGGAATGCCACCCGCTTTGCGCTGATGAACCTGGGCGGCGAAACCCCCGCCCAGCTTGGGGATCCCGACCCCGCTGCCCTGCAGCTGGCGGATCGCTGGATCCTGTCGCGCTTGGCTCGGGTGAACCGAGAAACGGCGGGGCGATACGGCAGTTATGCCCTGGGCGAAGCGGCAAAAGGGCTGTACGAGTTTGCCTGGAACGACGTCTGCGATTGGTATCTCGAGCTCAGCAAGCGCCGGCTCAACCCTGGTGAGAACCCCTCAGCGGAGGCGTTGGCGGATCAGCGCACGGCGAAGCAAGTGCTGGCCAAGGTGATTAGCCAAATGCACTTGATGCTGCATCCGCTGATGCCCCATCTCACGGAGGAGCTTTGGCACAGCGTTACGGCAGAGGGGGAGGCAACTTTGTTGGCCTTGCAACCTTGGCCGGCCATGGATGAGACATCGCTGGATGATGCGTTGGAGGGGGCATTCGCTGAGCTGATTGCTGCCATCCGTGTGGTGCGCAACTTACGGGCCGTGGCTGGGCTGAAGCCTTCGCAATCCGTGCCGGTGCGTTTCGTCACGAGCCGTGCAGATCTAAAGGCTGTGTTGGAGCAGGGCACGGCCGATATCACTGCTTTGACCCGTGCTGATTCCGTTGACGTGATGACGCCCGCTCAAGCGGAAGCGGCTCCGGTGGCGAAAGCGTTGGCTGGGGTGAGTGGCGAACTGCAGGTGTTACTGCCGATTGAGGGTTTGGTGGATTTAGAAGCGTTGGCGGGCCGGTTGGAAAAAGATATCAGTAAAGCTGAAAAGGAGATCAAGGGTTTGGCTGGTCGCCTGGGCAATCCCAATTTCGCGGATAAGGCGCCACCAGAGGTGGTGGCGGAATGCAAAGCCAATCTTGCGGACGCAGAGGCTCAGGCTGCGCTCGCACGCAAACGGCTGGCGGATTTGCGTTAATCATCGTTTGTTTGTCGTTCTGTTTTTGAGCTGCATGCATGGGAAATAAGTACCCATCAGTGCTACTTAGGACGATGGAAAGACCTGCTCTGGCTTCAGCTCTGGTGCGGGATAGAGCGTGGTGCAGTCGAAGGCAAAATCGGCATTGTTGGCTTGCACGATGGATGCAATTTGCAGGAATACTTCTTGCTGAATATCAAGATATTCTTGCCAAGCCGTGGTTTTAGTAAAACAATAAATCTGTAAATTGAGGGATGAGCTTTCCCAGGAGTTGAAGTGAACCAAGATTATTTGATCTTGATCGATGGAGGGATGGGTCTTCAGTAGATCGCGTATTTGCTTGGTCACGGTGTTCATCACGGGGAGATCTTCGTATCTCAGGCCAATATTTGCCAAAATTCGACGGTTGTACATTTGCCCCGGATTTGTGATGCTGTTGGTGGCAAATACCGAATTAGGGATATACATCGGTCGCCGATCAAATGTGCGTAGACGTGTGTGATACCAACCGATATTTTCAACAGTTCCTTCCATTCCGTTTGTGCTGATCCAATCTCCTTCCTTAAATGGACGGTTGAAAAACAACATGAACCCAGAGAAGAAATTTTGAGTGATGTTTTGCGTGCCAAAGGCCAGGCCGACGCCGGCGCCCCCACCAAGGGCGGCAAGGGCTGTGGCCGGCACACCAAAGGTGAGCATCAGTGCGCCAACACCAATGATCACGATCAAGATTGTGAAGATGCGGCTGAGAAAGCTGACGGCCATTGACCGGTCTTTCGCATCATCCATTTGAAGCCAGCTCTCAAAGCGCCGGGTTTCCATCAGGGCATGGCCGAGGCGATGGATCGCCCACATGACCGCGATCACCGTGATGGCTGCAGATAGTTTCAGCGCATTGCTGCCGTCTAACCAAGTGACATTTTTGGCAATTTGTTGCCCTAGCCAGCCCAGATAGAGGGACGCACTCAGTCCCAGGAGCAGCGGTTGACGGATGGATTTGGCGATTAATTGTCCGAGGCTCCGACCGCGTCGTTCGATTAGGGCAAGGGCCAGCCAGATCAGCAGTAATCCGATGGTTCCTTCGATGACTCCGATGTTTGAGTGCAGGAAGTCCAGATCTCCAACGAGCTGTTTTCGCATTGGCTATTACTGCGTCATTGCTGTGCTCAGTGTGCCGATTTGGATCAACAAGATCAGATCGATCCTTTTAGATAACGATCGATCTCGGGTGCTGTTCTCCCGTAGCGTTGAGACATTGCTTTGGCCCCCGTTTTGATCGAGGTCGAAGGGCTCAGCAAGATTTACCGGGTTGCCGAGAAACAGCCCGGTCTGGCAGGCACCTTGCGTCATTTCGTTCGGCGCCGCACCAGAGATGTGGTGGCCGTGCAAGACGTGTCGTTTCAGATCGCGCCCGGCGAGATGGTGGGTTTCCTGGGGGCCAATGGCGCCGGCAAAACCACCACATTGAAAATGCTTTGTGGCTTGATCCACCCCAGCTCCGGGAGTGTTCAGGTTGCGGGGCACCGGCCGCAACGACGCCAGGCGGAGTTCCTGCGTCGGATCACCCTTGTGATGGGGCAGAAGCAGCAGCTGCTCTGGGATCTTCCGCCGATGGATTCGCTGAGGGTGAATGCGGCGGTGTATGGGATCAGCGATCAGCTCGCCCAGCGTCGGATCAATGCTTTGGCTGATTTGCTTGAACTCGGGGAGGAGCTCACCCGACCGGTTCGAAAGTTGTCGTTGGGCCAACGCATGAAGGCAGAGCTTCTAGCTGCCTTGTTGCATGAGCCCGAGGTGTTGTTCCTCGATGAACCCACCTTGGGGCTGGATGTGAATGCCCAGGCACGGGTGCGGCAGTTTCTGGCTGATTACAACCGCCGCACTGGTGCAACGGTGTTGCTCACAAGCCATTACATGGCAGACATCACGGCGCTTTGCCCCAGGGTGCTGCTGATTCACCAGGGCTCCTTGTTTCACGATGGCCCGTTGGATCAGCTCACCCTTGCTCTTGCGCCGGAACGGGAGGTGCGGCTTGAACTGGAGCACCCCGTTACGGCCGATGCCTTGGTTGGTTTAGGGCGTTTGGAGAGTTTGCAGGGATCATCGGTTCATCTGCGGGTTGCCCGGGATGAGCTCACCAGCGTGGTCGCCGCCCTCCTCGATCGCTTCCCTGTTGTCGATCTTGAGGTCAACGACCCTCCGATTGATGCCTTGATCGGCGACCTGTTCCGTCAGGGGCGCGTTTGATGCGGATCTTTGGGCTGAACCGGCGGATTGTTCGGGTGCTGTTGGGATCCCAGTACGCCCACATGCTCGAGTACCGCGCTGAGATCGCCCTCTGGGCACTCTCCGGTGTGCTGCCCTTCATCATGCTCAGCGTCTGGAGTGGCAGTGAGGCCCGCACCGGCTTGGGGCTCGATGGTGTGGCCCTTGATCGCTACTTTCTCAGCGCCTATCTGGTCCGCCAGTTCACGGTGGTTTGGGTGGTCTACGCCTTCGAGGAGGACGCTCTTCTCGGCCGGCTGTCGCCCTATCTGCTGCAACCTCTGCACCCGCTCTGGCGGTATGTGGCGGCCCACCTGGGTGAGCAGCTCACGCGTCTGCCCTTCGCGGCCCTGATCGCTGCAGTGTTCTTTGTGGTGCAGCCCCAGGCCTTCTGGCTGCCTTCTCTTGGTGGGTTCCTGCTGGCCTGGCTGGCCACCTGGCTGGCCTTTGCGATTGCTTTCCTGTTTCAGAGCTTGATTGCGGCCCTTTGCTTCTGGAGTGAAAAGGCCAGCGCCCTCGAGCGGCTTCAGTTCATTCCTTTTGTCTTCCTCTCCGGCCTTTTGGCGCCGCTCACGGCGTTCCCGCCGGAGGTGCGGGCTTTTGCCCAGTGGACGCCCTTCCCTTATCTGATCGACTTTCCGGCTCGGGTGCTAGCTGGGCAGCCGGTGGACCTGATGGCTGGTTTCGGGGCGCAGCTGGCCTGGATCGCCTTGTTGTTGCCGCTAGTGCTGCTGCTCTGGCGGGCTGGCGTGCGTCGTTACAGCGCTATGGGGGCCTGATGCGGCGGTACTGGCAAACATTGCGGCGTTTCTGGGGCACGGCCGTCGCGGTGCAGTTGGAGTATCAAGCCAATGTGCTGATTGAGCTGCTGGCGGTGGCCATGAGCCTCAGCGGCAGTCTGTTTTTGCTCTCGTTGTTCTATGGCCCCGATCAGACCCTTGGGGGCTGGAGCTGGGCCCAGGCCCTGATGGTGCAGGGTCTCTACACCGTGTTTGACGGCATGGCCACCACCTGGCTGCGCCCAAACCTCGGCGCGATCGTCACCCATGTGCGCGAGGGCACCCTGGATTTCGTACTGCTCAAGCCGATCGATAGCCAGTTCTGGCTCTCGTTGCGCACGCTCTCTCCGGCGGGGCTCCCGGAGATTGGCCTGGGGCTGGCGCTCCTGATCTGGGGCAGCCTCCAGGCAGGGGTGGTGCTCAGCCTGCCTGCACTGCTGACCGTGTTGGTGATGGTGCTGGCCGGGGGCGTGATCTTGTACTCCCTGTGGTTCCTGATCGCCGCCACCAGCATTTGGTTTGTCAAAACCTGGAACGCCACAGAGGTGCTACGGGCCGTGTTGGCTGCGGGGCGATATCCACTCAGTGCCTATCCAGCCACGCTGCGGTTGCTGTTCACGTTTGTGTTGCCAGTGGCCTTTCTCACCACGGTTCCGGCGGAGCTGTTGCTGGGTCGTGTTGCAGCACCGATGCTGTTGTTGGGTTTGGCTCTCGCCTGTGGCTTCTTCGTTTCGGCGAGGGCGTTCTGGTTGTTTGCTTTGCGTCACTACACCTCTGCCTCGAGTTGAGATGCCTGATTGGTCCCATTGGCTGGATCTGGTTTTGCCGTTCCTGCGCTCTCCCTTGGGAGCAGTGGTGTTTATTCCGGTTTATGCCCTTTGGGTGACGCTGCTCCTCCCAGGGATTTGGGCCTCCATGCTGGCGGGGGTGCTGTACGGCACCTGGTGGGGAAGCTTGATTGTGTTCATTGGCGCCTGTTTGGGGGCAGAAGCTGCCTTCCTCATCGGTCGCCATTGGTTACGGGATTGGACGAGTGCTCGTCTGGAGCGCTTTCCCAAGCTTCAGGCGATTGAAAAAGGGGTGAGTCGCGAGGGGCTCAAATTGGTGATGCTCACCCGCTTGTCGCCGGCGTTTCCCTTCTCCTTGTTGAACCTGGCCTATGGCCTCAGTGATGTGAGCTTGCGGGACTACACCATTGGATTGGTTGCGATCCTGCCCGGCACCGTGTTGTTTTGCGCGCTTGGCGCTTTGGCGGGCGACGCGGCCCGATTCGGTGAGGTGTTAGCTGGAGAAACGTCTCCAGGTGCTTGGGTTCTGCGAATTGTTGGCGTGCTTGCCACTCTGGCCGTGGTTTGGCTCGCGGGTCGTGCCGCTCGGAAGGCCTTGGCCGACCAAGAAGCAGACCTCTAATCCTTGGGAGCGGGGGGAGCATCAGGGTTGGGAAGAGACCAATCCCGTAGCGACGCGATTAAGACAAACCAACCCAGGCGGAGCTTCGCTGCCAGCCCACGACGGCTCGAGAGATCGGCATATTTGGCCCGACCACAATCGGTTTTGATCCATTGATCGACCTTGAATTCATTCATGGTGATTCGACTTCCGAGAAGTTGTATTTAAAAACTTGATTGGGAATCACGCTGATGTTGATGCTGATGTCATCGATGCCATGTTCCTTTTTAGAGCGGGTGACAATGCGCTGCTGGAGATCATTGATCACAGCTGGTGTTAGTAATCCTTCTTGAGCATTCAGCACAAGCTCCACAGTCGCATCATTGTCAGCAACCCGTACATTGCTGTAGAGCAATTTTACTTTTTGCCATATGTAAGGGTTGTTTTTTGTCACCTTAAATTGTTTGATTCGACCTGCTTTGAAGTTTGAGAATTGGGCGTCAAGGCTTTGACGCACGCTGAAGTCTTGCAGGGCTGAAGCTAATGGGATGCACAACAATCCAAGTAAGCCGAGCCAAACTAATAGGTTGCGCCAGCTGCGACGAATGGAGCCATAGCGTTGCACTAAAAACACCATCAGGCTGGCAACTGTGATGCCGATCAAGTTGGCCAGAAATAATAAAAATGATCCCTCTGAAACCTGATTGCTGAGGCCAGCCACGCTCCCTCGCCCAAACACCGCGATCACCTCCGGACCCATGCTCAACCCGATTCCACAGACACAAAGAGGGGGAACTAAGGCAACAGCAATGGCGACACCGGCAATCGAATTCGACAGTCGATCACGGGTCAGGGTGAATGCTCCGGCGATCGCTGCCGCAACGGCAATCCCCAGATCGATCAAGTTCGGTGCTGTGCGGCTGTAAATCTCACGGTTCACTTCACTGGCATCGAGAAGCCAGGCAAAAAGAGTGGCTGTACCGACAACGGTGATGACGCCGATTGCGACGGTGATCGCTGAACGTTTGATCAGCCTTTGGTCTGAAATGGCGAGGCCAAAAGCCAGGCTCAGAATTGGATCCATCAAGGGGGCAACAATCATCGCGCCGATCACGACAGCAGTGCTGTTTGAGATCAGTCCCAACGTGGCAATCACGGCTGAACAGATCAGCAGTAGGAAAAAACCAAGCGATGGTTTTGACGATGCAATGCGGCTTCGATAAACATCATTTCGCGGAACTTGAGTTTCGAGGTTGAGTCTCCATTCACCCGAGAGGTTGTTGAGGACGTCACTCAAAAGACTTTGCATTCCCAATGAAACGCTTATGGAGAATCTTTCAGCATCGCCTGAAGGCGATCTTCGTCGAGGATTTTGATGCCCAGTGTTGTGGCTTTGGTGAGTTTGCTCCCGGCCTCTTCGCCGGCAACGAGGTAATCGGTTTTTTTGCTCACGGAGCCAGATACTTTTCCTCCACAGGTTTCAATGCGTTCCTTGGCTTCGGAACGGGAAAGGGTCGGCAAGGTGCCCGTAAGAACGAAGGTGAGGCCTTTGAGGTGTTGTTCGGATGCGGCAGCGCCAAGACGTCCTGGGTCGTTGTCATCCAGCGCGAAGCGAAACCCTTGGCTGCGGAGATCGTCGAGCAAATGTTGGTTCGCTGGGTTGGAAAACCATTGCTGCAGGCTTTGGGCCAGTTCTGTTCCGATCCCATAAATCGCAGTGATGCGTTCGGGGGCGGTGCAGGCGGCCTCCATCAAGCTGTTGGAATCTGAAAATTCTGCGGTGATCGCTTTTGCGCTCACCTCGCCGATGTGATGGATGCCTAAGCCGTACAGCTGCCGGGCCCACGATCGTTGTCGGGACAGCTTCAGGGCTTCAATCAAATTGTTGGCGCTGCGTTCGCCCATGCGATCGAGGCTGCCCAGGAGTGCTGCATCGAGTCGATACAGATCCGCAATCGAACGCACCAAGCCTTGGTCGACGAGCTGTTCGATCAGCTTGCTGCCGAGGCCGTCCACATCCAGGGCGCCCTTGCTCACCCAGTGCCGTAGACCGCCCCGCAGGATTGCCGGACAGCTGCTGTTCACACATCGGGTGGCGACTTCATCGCCTTCCCGCACCAGGTTTGATCCACATTCGGGGCAGTGTTCCGGCAGCTGCACCGGGGTGGCACTGCTGGGTCGGAGTTCAGGCAGCACCCGCACCACTTCGGGAATAATTTCACCGGCTTTGCGCACCACGATGGTGTCGCCCAGATGAAGATCCAGTTCAGCGATCCGATCGGCGTTGTGGAGAGTGGCGCGGCTCACGCTGGTGCCAGCCAAAGCGACGGGTTCGAATTCCGCGACGGGGGTGATCACGCCCGTGCGGCCAATTTGCACCACAACTCGAAGCAGACGACTTGGCGCTTCTTCCGCTGGAAATTTCAGGGCGATCGCCCAGCGTGGTGATTTTTGGGTGAAGCCAGCTTCGTCTTGGAGCACCAAGTTGTTCAGCTTCACCACCACGCCATCGGTGGCATAGGGAAGGTCATGCCGCGCCTGCTCCCAGTGGTCGGAGAAGCGGTTGATGTCCGCAAGATCGGCGCAGAGGGCTCGGTTGGGATTCACGCGAAATCCTGCGTTCTCAAGCCATGTCAGGGCATCCCATTGGCTGGCTGGTTGCTCTTGGGTTGGGAGGTGCAGGGTGTAGGCGAAAAAGTCCAAGCGTCGCGCTGCCACAACTTTGGGATCGAGTTGACGCAGTGTTCCGGCACAGGCGTTGCGGGGGTTGGCAAACAGAGCTTCACCGCGCGACTCCCGTTCCGCATTGATCTCGGCGAACGTGTTGTCTGGGATAAAGGCTTCACCGCGAATCTCCACCCACTCCGGTGGATTGTCGAGCCGCAAGCGGAGCGGAATTGCGCTGATGGTGCGCACGTTGGCGGTGATCTCCTCGCCGCGTTGGCCGTCTCCCCTTGTGGCTGCCCGTTCGAGAACCCCGTTGCGGTAACTGAGGGCAAGCGCGTTGCCATCGATTTTCAGCTCACTCACTAAGTCCAGTGGGCTGCCGAGGGGGCGATCGATCGCGCGCAGTAGCCGTTCATTCCAGGCGCTGAGATCGTCGCGATTGAACGCGTTGTCGAGACTGAGCAGTCCGATGCGGTGCTCGACGCTCGTGAAGCCCTCGGCGGGGGCGCCTCCCACCCTTTGGGTGGGACTGTCGGCGGTTTTTAGGCTCGGGGTGTTTTGCTCGAGCTCCAGCAGCTCTTGGTACAGGCGGTCGTAGACCGCGTCTTCCATGGTTGGCGTATCGAGCACGTAATACGCATGGGCTGCCGTGTTCAGCAGGTTGCGCAGTTCCGTAGCCCGTTCGCTCTGATCAGGCATTGACCCGGTTAATGCGGGCGATGCGCCAGTTGTCATCCACCTTCGTGAAGGTGAAGTCGAGCGGCATTTCGTCGTCGCCGGTTTCCGCTTTGAGCTTCACCGTGAGGATCACATCGCCCTCCTGGATGCGTGGACGTCCAGATTTGAGGTTTCTGAATTTGTTCAGTTTCAGATCCGCTAGGAAACGGATGAATTGCTGGCGCGTCACGTGTTGGCGGTAGGCCTTGGTGGTGAGGAGGTAAGCCGCATCGATGCGACCGGCAGCCACCTGCGTGAAGAACTGTTTGATCAGCGGGTTAATGCCACGGGCGCTGAGGACGAGCTTGACCGCGGTGTAAATCCAGAAGAGCAGGAGGGATCCGCCTCCGGCTAGTAAGGCCTTAATGCCAATGTCGCGTACAAGACCCAGTTCCATGACCACCCTTCAAAGCACGGCTGAGTCTGACTGACCGCGGCAGGATGGCGCGAATTCGGATCTCCCCCGTGCCACTGCAGCCCTTGCTGCCCCTTTTTCATCGGTTGAACCGTGAGCACTTTTCGGGTGTTCTTGTTCGTGCCGGACAGCCTCTGACGGCGGTGCGTTGGAGTGATGGCCGCATGAGCCGCACCGCTGGCTATTACCGGCGGGGACCAGGGGTTGGAGAGGGGCGTGGAAGTGAAATCGTGTTATCTCGGCCCGTGCTGGAGCCGTTGCCACAGGAGGCCACGGAAAGCACGTTGTGCCATGAAATGATTCATGCCTGGGTGGATTTGGTGCAGCGCCGCCGCGAAAGCCATGGCCCCTTGTTTCGGGCTCAAATGGCAGCGATCAATGCTGCGCAGAGCCGCTTTCAGGTGAGCGTGCGTCACAACTACCCGATCCCGGTCCGGCCGCCGCGGTGGATGGCGGTTTGTGCCAGCTGCAAGCGACGGACCCCTTGCCGCCGCCGCACCCGTCATGCGGCCTGCCGATCGTGTTGCAATCAGCATCACGGGGGGCGTTGGCATCCCAGTTGTTTGTTGCACTATGAGCCTGTGGAGTGATGGGGCTGAATGGACGTTTTTTGGCTCACTCTTGAGTGCAGTGGCGTTGCGATTGCGTTGATCGGACTCCGCCGGGAGCATTGGCTGCGCCGCAGGCGTCGTTAATCTCGCGGTATGGAGGAGCGTTACGAACGTCTGGAGCGGTCTCGAGAATCTCGTGATCGCCGTTTGGATCAGTGGCTTGAAACCGGACGTCAGCTTGTTGATGGAGTGGCCGGACGTCGTCCGGGGCAACGTCGTCCAGGTCTAGACCTCGATTCGGTTGGACGTTGGGTCGGAGACAAGGTGGATTGGTTGTTGGAAGAGGACGACGATTGGAGGGAGCCATGGCAGGAGAGCGCTGAGCCCAAGGCCCGTCGGAAACAACCGCTGCAGGCCATTTCGCGTCGGTCGCGTCAACGGTCGACACCGTCTGCAGCGTTCCAGCCACCCCCAACAGCAGCCCCTTCGGTTGCAGAGTCTTCAGCACCTGACGACTGGCCCGATGACGACCTGTTTCAGGTCCAGCGCTGGCAGCGCGATCCGGCTCAGCGGTCTTCTCCACAAGGGGAGCCGCAAGATCAGCCACCTTCCCCCCGGAGGGGTTTGCCCCGTTCGAGTCGTCGCAGAGCCTGACATCGCTCCTTGGCGTTGCCAAGCTTGAGGCAGTTCAACGCGCCTTGATGAGCGATTTGATTGTGATCGGTTTCCCCAACGTGGAGGAAGCCGAACAGGTTCGTCGAGAGTTGGTCACGATCCAGCAGCAGCACTTGATCGCGCTTGAAGACGCCTGTGTTTTGGAACATGGCGAGGATGGCCATGTTCATTTGAAACAAGCGATCAACCTTGCAGCAGCAGGGGCGGCGAGCGGCAGTTTTTGGGGGATGTTGATTGGCTTGCTGTTCCTCAACCCGTTGGTGGGCTTGGCTGTGGGGGCTGGTGCCGGAGCGGCATCAGGTGCATTGAGCGATATCGGCATCAATGATCAGTTCCTAAAAGAACTGGGTGAAACCTTGCCGAAGGGCAGTGCTGCTCTGGCACTACTTGTGCGTGAGGGAACCCCTGACCGTGTGGTGGAAAGTTTGCGCAGTCATGCTCCCCATGCCCGGCTGGTCAAGACCAGCCTCAGCCATGTCGATGAGGACAAATTGCGGGAACTGATCAAAACATCAGCCCAACAAGCTGAGGCCCTTCGTCTCGCCTGATGGGGAGTGGGGGGGAACCCGAAAGGAGCACCCCCGTTCCGCGAGTTGTTGGTTTACGCCGTCGACCAGCTCGCTTGGCATGTCTTCAGCCATTTGATCTGCTGTGGAGGCAATGGAAGGGGAGCCCGATTGCATGGCTTCCAGAAATTGGCTCCATTGATCAATCTGACGACTGAGGCTCACGGGCTGAAGCCCCTTGGTTTCGAATAACTCCCTGCAGAGTGCTTGGTTCCAAACAACGCTTTGCGTTTGGCCATGGGGGCCAAGATGTCTGGCGGCCTGAGCATTGATGGCGTCGTCGCTGGGCTGGCCGCGGCGATCACGCCAGCCGTGTTGATGCAGGATCTTTCCGCAATGAATGGCGGAGATCCCATAAAAACGCCCCAGGTCGTTGAGGCTGATCCAGGTTGTGCTGTTCCCCATGGCACGGTGAAACAAACTTTGCCAATGGTGTTCATCACCTCTAAAGCTGCAAGTTGTGAAAAACAAATCCCTACATAACGGGAGATTTGTTCATGAACTCCTTTGAAGTTCTTGGCGCAGGGTGGAGCCCAGCCATGTTTCAAGCTGCGGGCTAAACACTTCTCGGATCACCGTGAGCGCTGTTCCACTTCGAAAGAAGCGGTAGTGGCGACTCCAAAAGGGTCCGCGATAGCCAAAGGTTTCGTCCAGCCAATCCGCTTCAACGAGGGCAAGACCATCGACCTCACGAAAGAGTTCGGATCGTCCCTGGGTGAGGCTTTTCCAGATTGGCTGATTGCGGTCTTGGAGGTGCAGTTCCGCTTCAGCTTGATTCCACCAACTTTCAGCCCAAGCCAGCGGTGTACCGCCGCAGGTGAGCCAAACCTGGCGGCGTAGGAGAGGCGCTTGCAATTCCTGCACCTCTGCAGGAGCGCCGGGATGGTCGCCTTGTTCGGCTTCCATCGCGATGAGGTCGAT
The DNA here is from genome assembly GCF_000012505.1 of Synechococcus sp. CC9902. NCBI lineage: Bacteria > Bacillati > Cyanobacteriota > Cyanophyceae > Synechococcales > Synechococcaceae > Synechococcus > Synechococcus sp. CC9902. The sequence goes on along the minus strand of NC_007513.1, from coordinate 2,111,781 downwards.
GGCGACGGGCTCACCAGTGAGCAAGCGGAGATGGCGTGTTGGGCTGCCATCCCCCAGCAGCATCAGCCGCCATGGGCCAGGCAGCTGCCGTGGTCCATCCCCGGCCAGAACGGTGGCTGCGGGTGCTTGCCAAAGGTGACGAGGTGATGCAAGCAATTGGGATGGTGTGTTCAGAACACGCCTCCCACCGACAGCGTGCGCTCTTGTCCGTTGTTGCGAATCACGGCGCTCGACGCTCCGACGGATGCCAGTGTCCAGCCACTGCTTCCCAGGCTCTCGCCAATTTCGGCGGAAACCGAAGCATTGTTGATTTGGAAGATGGCGGAACTGCGCCCACCCGGGCTTTGCATTACTCCGGTAAGCACGGGGAGCGGCGCGATCGGTGTGCTCTCAGAGGGTGCGAGGCCAATAGGTGGCATCGGCAGGGATTGGATGGGCAGGGTGAGCGGCTCCAGGCGATCGACTGTCGCTGGCTCAGGTGTTGGAGGAATGGCTTTTTCGGTGGTGCGCAGCCGTTCGATCAGTGCCACGTTGCGTTCTCGCTCGAGTGTGCGAGCGGAGCGTTGTAGATCAAAGAGCAGCCATCCGCTGCTCATCAATCCAGCTACGGCAATGCCAGTTAGGAGGGGTGTTTGCCATCGCGAGCCTTGCGCTGCCACATGCGGTGCAGCTTGAGGTGCCACCTGAGTAGTTATCGGATGTGGCAGGGGCTGGATGGGTTCGTGGACGGCAACCTCCACGGGCACGAGGTGGCGATTGCTCGGGAAATTTTGGTGCGTTGATCTTGATGGGTTATCGAAAACGCGACCCATCACCTGCTCCGCACGCAGTGTCCAATAGGCGTGGGATGTGGGATGGCGAGCGGCCAAAGCAGAACTTTGAGGACCCCAAAGCTATCGAGCTTGCGTGGTGGGGGCGAGGGGCTGGCGCTTTTGAAGTTCCAGCCACATCAAGAGGGCGGTGATGTCGGCTTGGCTGACGCCCGGAATGCGATTGGCCTGGCCGAGGGTGGTCGGCTGAATGGCGCTGAGCTTTTCGCGGGCCTCATTGGAGAGGGTTCCGATGTTGGTGTAGTTCAAATCGCTTGGAAGTTTGCGTTGGCTTTGGCGCTTTACCTGGTCGATTTGTTGTTGCTGCCGCTGGAGATAACCGCTGTATTTGATGTCGATCTCTGCGCCTTCTCGTACGGGAAGCGGCAGGTCGCCATCAGCGAGGCCATGGCGCACGAGATCGGCGGCATGCATCGCTGGGCGGCGGAGTAGGTCCGCCAGGGTGATCGAACCCTTGATTGGTGCACCGGTTTCTTCCTCCACGGTTGGTGCGATGGGATCACTCACCTTGAGCCGTGTGGATTCCAGCCGTTTTTTCTCAGCATCCATCGCTTGGAGTTTCTCCTCAAACAATTGCCAACGCCGGTCGTCGATCAGTCCGAGGTCACGACCCAGCGGGGTGAGCCGCCGGTCGGCGTTGTCGCCCCGCAAGATCAGGCGGTATTCACTTCGACTGGTGAGCACGCGGTAGGGCTCACGCAGGTCTTGGCTCACCAGATCGTCGATCATTGTTCCGATGTAGCTGCCCTCTCGGGGGAAGTAGACGGGGTCTTGCTCACCGATTAAGCGGGCGGCGTTGAGCCCCGCCACCAGGCCCTGGGCCGCGGCTTCCTCGTAACCGGTAGTGCCGTTGAGCTGGCCGGCGCTGAAGAGCCCACTCACCCGTTTCGTTTCGAGGGATGGTTTGAGTTGGGTGGCGGGTAGGTAGTCGTAATCAACGGAGTAGGCGGGCCGCAGCATCACCGCTTGTTCGAGGCCGGGCAGGCTGCGCAGCAATTGCAATTGGATCGGCTCCGGTAGGCCGGTGGAGAAGCCCTGCACATAGATCTCAGGTGTGTCGCGCCCTTCCGGCTCAAGGAAGATCTGATGGCTCTCTTTGTCGGCAAAGCGAACGATTTTGTCTTCGATCGAGGGGCAGTAGCGGGGGCCCTTGCTGTCGATCACTCCGCCGTAGATGGCAGTGAGATGAAGGTTGTCGCGGATGAGCTGGTGCGTTTCTGCCGTTGTTCTGGTGATGTGGCAGCTCATCTGTTCACCGCTCACCCAGGCGGCGGGATCAAAGGAGAAGAAGCGGTCGGCGGCATCGCTGGGCTGCTCCTCCAGTTGATCGAGGGCAATGCTGCGCCGGTCCACCCGGGCAGGAGTACCCGTTTTGAGGCGATCGGTGTGGAAGCCGAGGCCTTGCAGGGTTTCAGTGAGCCCCTCTGCAGCCTGTTCCCCGGCACGGCCTGCGGCCATCGATTGATGCCCCACCCAGATGCGGCCACCGAGAAAGGTGCCGGCGGTGAGCACAACGGCTTGGGCGGCATACACACTTCCGAAGTAGGTCCGAACGCCCTGGATGCGTTGTTGCTCCTCTTCTCCTTCCACCTCGAGGCCGGTCACCATCGCTTCACGGAGCGCCAGGTTGGGCGTGTGCTGCAGAAGTTGCAGCATTTGTCTGGAGTACAACCGCTTATCGGTTTGTGCGCGTAGGGCCCAGACGGCGGGGCCGCGGCTGGCATTCAGAGTGCGCTTTTGAATTGCGGTGGCATCGGCGAGGCGGCCGATCACGCCCCCAAGGGCATCCACTTCATGCACTAGCTGGCTTTTGGCGGGTCCACCGACGGCAGGGTTGCAGGGCTGCCAAGCGATGCGGTCGAGATTGAGGCTGAACAAAGCAGTGTTCAAGCCCAGGCGTGCCGTGGTGATGGCCGCCTCACATCCGGCATGGCCACCGCCAACGACGATCACATCGAAGGATTCAGTGGGGGCGGCAGTGAAGCTCATGCCTTCATTATCCGCAGGTGCTGCCTTGGCTCAAGGTGTTTTGCGGGAGCTCGTTGTATTGCTGCTTGTAGCGGCGGGCGAAATGGCTGCGGCTGGTAAAGCCCATGTGAGTTGCGATCGCCCCGACGCCCTTCAACTTCAAAGCATCGCTGCGCTTTGGATTCAGCAAAAGCTGGCGTACGAGATCAAGTCGAATGCACCGTTGTAGTTCTGTTGGCGTCCGTCCGAAATGATCCTGGCATCCGTTGAACAAGGATGTTCGGGATTGATAGAGCACGTCACTGAGCTCTGTGATGGTGAGATTTTTGGATGGATTATTAGAGCACCAGTGCAGGAGTTCGATCGCTGCGGCATGGCGTGTTTGCCGCTTGGCAATTGGCAATGTGCGTGCATTTAGACTTTGAAATGCCTGAAAAATAGTGTCGATCAGTTGATCGGTTGCTTTATTCATATGTCTGCTGCTTTGGTTGTCAACTATGTCGCCCAGTTGTGTGCGTAGTTGTGTGCGAATTGGTTCGCAGAGTTCCAGTTGATTGCTGCGTTCCCAGCGCTCCAGAGGGAGGTCCCCAGCTTTGCGTTGTTGATGGCGCTCATGTAAGTGCTCCTTTGAAATAATCACTGAAGCCAATGGGGTGTTCGCTGCCAGTCGTAGATCAAAGTCACGCAATTGATGGTTGTATCCCATTAGTCCAGGCCATGGCATGTCGACTCCCTGGGCGCGTATGGGGTCAGCAGATTGTGGGTCGCTTAGGGGAATAGCAATGGTGCATGGCAGGGGCCGCCTCGTGCCACTCAGAAACATTGCTTGGTTGGTCTCAAGCAAGGTGAGACGAAATGAACCGAGGTTGAGGATTTGCAGTCGACCTTTTAACGGGCCCTCGCTCAATTGAAGGGCGCTCAGGTCGGGGGAAACGGGCTGAAAGAGCTCCTGTAGATCAGCGCAGCTTCGGAATGTGGCGTCGAGAACTTTCACTGAATATTGTTTTGATGGCTTTTTTGTGAACCCAGAGTGTGATAACGCAGAGCCAAAGAAAGATGGCTTGAATTAAGTTTGCAGGGGCTATTAAGAATGATCCTTTATTTTAGCGACGAGCCTAGCAATAATTTTAGTAGTTAATATGTAGTTTAGCTTGCGGCTTGTTTCGAGGATTCATGGAAAATGTTTTTCCTTCTGCAAGTATTGAATGGGTTTATTGTTATTGAAGAAGATTATGCCTGTCCTCTTAGTTGTTAAACATGTTTGTCTTAGAAGTTGATATCTCCCAGCGAGTTGATGATTTGGTGGGCGTAACTCCAGCTGCTGGACGAGTTGTCGAAGCTTTGGTTGGAGAAGAGGTCTTGATAAGTGGCGTTGAGGGAGGTGCTGTCGGTGTTGTTCAGGCCATAGGCATTCACCTGGATCGTGGTGGGATCTGTTGAGTAAGTGGCTAGGCGATCGAGGGCGGCATTGAGATCGTTTTGCATCGCCTTCCACTGCCATTGGCCCTGATTATTCTTGAAAAAATGCGGGTTGCCCTTGTTGTCGTAGAGCAGGCCTGATGTGGTGATGTCTTCTTTGCCGAGGCTTTCGGGCAGCGGAATGGCCTGGCCGGTGATGGAGTCAGAAGCGGAGTTCGTTCTGGTGTCCCACCAGCTGCGTCGTTCTGGCCTGCCATCGAGAATGAGGGAGATTTTGGTGGATTGATCGCGCCGGCTGGTGTCGTTGGCTTTGTTGTTGAGGAGATAGTTGAGCCCTTCCAAGGCGCCGAGTAATTCTGTGCCGGCATAGAGGTTGGAAGGCCTGTCCGAACGGCCTTTGTGGAGGTCAAACCGATTGGGATCAGGCAGGCCAAGTTCTTTCCATTTGGAGTTGTTTTTTATTGAATTTCCATGCACTTGCCCTGCCATTTTGAGCGACAGGATCGATTGCATTGTATCGATGCCGCTGCTGGGATTTGTGGGGGAAAGGATGAAGGTGTTGTGTTGGACGTGGTAGTCGTAAGTAATCAGATTAATGTTGAGATCATCGGCAGTATTTGAATCATTTGGGTTATCAATGATGGTGTAATTATCCAGCTCTTGAATTGCTTGTGTGCTGGTTTGATTGGCCAGGGTTTGGAGTAATTGCGTCGATGTGATGGTGCTGTTGGTGTCGCGGCGTTGAAACTGATAGCCAGCGCGTTCGGCATCTTGTGCGAATGCTTCAAGGGCTAACAGGCATTGGAATTTGCTGTGATCTTTACCCTCGCTGTGGCGCATGGACGTGGAGGTATCGAGGAGGAGATAAACATCTCCTGCGCTCTCTGATGCTGATTCAATTTCAGCAGTCGGCGTCGCTGAGGGAGAAGGAGTCGGCGAAGGGGATGGCGATGGAGAAGGCGAAGGCGAAGGAGAAGGCGAAGGAGAAGGAGTTGTGGTGGTATCAACGGTGAAGGTGACGGTGTTGTTGGCGTCGTCTTCGTCTTGGTTGGTGTTGCTGGCAGCATCAGAGAATTTGTCGTTAGCGACGTGAATGACGCCGTTGGTGGTGCTGTCTGCTGTGGGTGTAAAAGTGGCGGTGTAAACGGTGCTTGAAACAGCAGTCCAGTTGGAGAGTTCGCCGCCGGTAACAGTGGCGTCGGCTTCAACGAAATCAGTGGATGCTTCTGAAAGGGTGAAGGTGAGTGTGGATGACTCACCAGCACTTAAGGAGTTATCGGCATCGTCATCGGTGATGGCAATGGTGGGCCGGGTGGTATCAACGGTGAAGGTGACGGTGTTGTTGGCGTCGTCTTCGTCTTGGTTGGTGTTGCTGGCAGCATCAGAGAATTTATCGTTAGCGACGTGAATGACGCCGTTGGTGGTGCTGTCTGCTGTGGGCGTAAAAGTGGCGGTGTAAACGGTGCTGGAAACAGCGGTCCAGTTGGAAAGGGCCCCACCGGTAACAGTGGCGTCGGCTTCAACGAAATTAGTGGATGCTTCTGAGAGGGTGAAGGTGAGTGTGGATGACTCACCAGCGCTTAAGGAGTTATCGGCATCGTCATCGGTGATGGCGATGGTGGGCCGAGTTGTGTCATCAATAAAGCTCAGGCCGAAATTGGTGATTCGTGCATCGGTAATTGAACTAGCTCCTACAGAACCAACAACAAATGCGCTGTTCTCAAATTCCAGCTCGATGTTGCTTAAGTCATCGGATGTCGTGTGGTTAGTAGCATTCCCGGTGACCGTGATCGTTGCTGTTGTGTCGGATGCGCGTGTAACAACAGTGGTCAGTCCTGCTGGAACATTTGTCGCACTATGAGTGATAGTGTCGCCATTGGATCCAGCGAAAATCGTTGACCCTGGATGGTTAAAGGTAATGGTGGCTGTTTCAGTAAATGAGCCAACATTTGCTGACGCTTCAGTTAAATTGCGGGTGCTCCAGGTGAAGTTTGCTGCTGGAGTATCTGTTGTTGTGGTGTCCCCTGTCCAGGAGGGTCCAACACTAAAGTCTAAGAAAAATACTACGTTGGTATTAAGAGGTGTGCCCATGGCAATCTCAAATGTATCAATTGCGTCGTAATAAACCCGAGCTCGGCCCCTATCGTCTGTTCCATTAGGATTGATATTTGCAAGCGACGTATCTTGGAATTTGACTGATCCGTCGCTTTGTACTGTGACGTCAAGATTTGTATTTGATCCGGCGGCTAATTCGTAGGAATTAAAATCCTTAAATACTTGAAACTGCTTCAGATCGATGTCATATGTGTTGAGTGCAACGTTCTCAAGGGTGACTCTGTTACCTGTTCCGGAGCCTGTAAATGTACCGCCTTCGTAAAAACTAATTGTAGCTTCAATCAGGTGGTCTGAAGTTGAAGATGTAGGGAAATAGCTGGAAATGTATGTAGCATCAAGTCCTCCATAGTCGACAAAAGTTATGCCTATGTCTGAGCTAATGCTGCCTACTGTGTAAAGAGCGTCGACGACTTGACCGCCGATTGTGATTACATTTTTAAATAGGACTACATCTCCTGCTGTTGCGCTTCCGTACGGATTATTGAAGGATGTGTTGTAATTGTTGTGATCGAAATTCAGTTGTTGAAAGTTGGCATCAAGAACTTGTGTGCTTGCCAGCGCCCCGCTCCATCGATTGAGCCTTGCTATGCCAATCAGTGCCTCAAGTGATGCCTCTTTTCCTGTGCTGGATGAAAGGTTGGGTTGCTTGCTGTTGATCTCGCTTTTGCTTGTGTAAACATCAGCTCCCGTGATTTTGCCCAGCGTTTTGATGAGTTCTGTGTTGCGTCCTGCTTCGCAGCTCCATAAATAAATGGCTTCAACTTTCCACTCCTGTAGGAGAAGAGAAGACTCTTCTAGATATTGTTTGGTGAGGAATGTATTTCCGAGTTTGACTTCACCATTGCTGCCGTGGGCAACAATGTGCAGCTCATCGATCGTTTTTCCTGCTTTTTTATTCTGATTGAGTTGTTTCGATATTTCGTGAATTGGATCACCTTCGATCCAGGCGATCTGTTCATTTAGGCCTTGCAGCCAGTCAACATCGTTGATGTTGTGATTGGTCGCAACGAGAGGGCTTGTTTGTTTTCGTCGGTGATTTGTTTCGTTGTCTCTAGGTGCCTTGAGGCTGCTTGTTATGTGCTGTATTTGATCAGTATTTGCATTCGTTGCGCCGTGTGTTAAATAAGAAACACTTTCGGCTTCTTTTGCATTACCGGTTTCAGCAACGACGCAAGTGCTGGCGGGCATGTCTCATCGACTTCACAGGCAACTCTCAGTTTTGGAGATTGCTGCTGCATTGAGGGGCCAAATCGAGCATTTAGGCTCGACCTAAGGTCCAAATCGAGCATTCCTGTTCGGCTTTGGTCGGCTTGATAGTTCAGTTCGAAAACTTTTTCGTCTGTACCTGATAACAACCGAGCTCTAAAAAGCTTGTGTCTGCATATCGGCCAATGTGTTGAGTATGGCTGCGTTCATCGTGCTGCAGTTATTACGCCGCCAGATTTCGGAACCTGGTGAACTGGGGCTCGAACAGTAGTTTCACCGTGCCGACGGGGCCGTTGCGGTGTTTGGTGAGGATCACTTCGGTGATGCCGCGATCTTGGGTTTCCGGGTTGTAGTACTCGTCGCGGTAAATCATCAACACCAGATCGGCGTCTTGCTCAATCGATCCCGATTCCCGCAGGTCGCTCAGCATCGGTCGTTTGTTCGTCCGTGATTCCACGCCACGGCTGAGCTGGGAGAGCGCAATCACCGGAACGTTCAGTTCCCGGGCCATTCCCTTCAGGGCTCGCGTAATCCGCGAGATCTCCTGCACCCGGTTGTCGGGGGTGGATCCTTCCATCAGCTGCAAGTAATCGATCACCACCAGGCCCAGCTCCTTGCCCTGTTCGGCCATCAGCCGTCGGCAGAGCGATCGCATCTCCAGCACACCGGAGTTGGGTTTGTCATCGATGTAGATCGGCAGTTGCCCGAGGGTGTTGATGCCTTGGCCGAGGAGGGGCCATTCCTCCTGTTGCAGTCGCCCGGTCCGCAGTCGCCCGGCTTCGATGCCCACTTCCATCGAGAGCAATCTGTAGGTGAGCTGCTCCTTGCTCATCTCCAAGCTGAACACACAAACGGGAAGATCGTGCAGTTGGGCCACGTTCTTGGCCAGGTTCAGCACGATTGAGGTTTTACCCATCGCCGGCCTGCCGGCGACGATGATCAGATCGCTGCGCTGCAGGCCCTGGGTCATCGCATCCAGGTCGTAGAAGTTCACCGGGATGCCCGCCACCGAGGTGCCCAGGGAGCGGCTTTCGATTTCTTCGAAGGTTTGGGTGAGGATTTCGGCGGTGGGGGTGAGCCCTTTGGAGGGTTTTTCCTGGCTGATGGCAAAAATCGTTTGTTCGGCTTGATCGAGCACCTGCTCCATCGGCAGGCTTTGATCGAAGCCCAGCTTGATCACTTCATTGCCCGAACGGATCAACTGGCGGCGAAGGAACTTGTCCATCACCAGTCGTGCCACTTGCTCGATTGAAGCTGTGGAGCTCACCCGCTCCACCAGTTCAATCAGTCGGCCATTGCCACCGACTTTTTCAAGTGATCCCGTGTCCGCTAGCCAGGCGGTCATCGAGGTGAGGTCGGTGGGCTTGCCCTGGCCATGCAGCATCAAGGCCGTGCGGAACATCTCCCGATGGGCATTGAGGTAAAACGCCTCAGGTTGCAGGATGTCGGCAACCCGGCCAATGGCGTCTGGGTCGAGCAAGATCCCACCCAATACCGCTTCTTCGGCCTCAATGTTCTGGGGTGGGACCGAATCGGGGAGGCCTTCAAAACTCGGCTCTTGGTTGCGGCGATCTCGTCCGTAACCCGAGCGTCCCCCTTTGGGCGATTCGTCGTTGTCTGGCTGGGGGGCGCTCACCATGGCGGCAAGGTGCAGCTAAGAGTGATCCCACTCTGGCTGAACCGAGCCGATTCGCGGTAAATCAGTAGCTCACCACTTCGAGGTTGATTTCGGCGGTCACTTCGCTGTGAAGCTTCACCGTCACGGTGTACTTACCGGTGCGGTGGATTTCAGGCACCAGGATGTCGCGGCGATCGATCTCCTTCTTGGTCGACTCTTCGATCGCTTCAGCGACGTCGCCGTTGGTCACGGTGCCGAACAGCACGTTGTCTTCGCCAACCTGCTTCTTCACGGTGAAGCGACCGATGGTGTCGAGAGCTGTCTTGAAGTTCAGGGCTTCCTGTTTCAGGGCCGCTTGACGCTCAACTTCCTTGGCACGGCGGTGCTCCACCTGCTTCATCACTGCAGGGGTGACGGGAACAGCTTTGCCGAAGGGCAGCAGGAAATTCCGGGCATAGCCAGGGGCTACGTCCACGAGATCTCCGTCCTTGCCGAGGCTGAGGATGTCCTCGTTCAGAACGACTTGTACGCGTTTGGGCATGGGACTGCGACCGACAACGACTACGGGGCGATCCGGAATATTACGACCTCAGCTGTTCCGTTGATGGATCGAAAGCTTGGGCTTTTGGATCTCCTCAACAAAAAGCAGATGATTCTCGATCTAGTTCAATAGTTAGGCAGTTGATTGCCCGCCACAAAAGTTGCTTCCGTTCAATAGTTGAACGGTTTGTTTATTAATTGAAGGGTATGAATATTTACTCACTGATGTGATTTAAGTAGCGCACCGTCTCTGGCTCTTGTTATGCAGGCTTGATGGGTAGGCGGATGTTTTTGGCCAGCCCGAGAGCTCGCATCAAGCGGATATGTTCCCAGGTGAGGTCGATCTGTCCTTTCTGGAGTCCGTGGCATGCGGAGTGAGGGAAGGCGTGATGGTTGTTATGCCAACCCTCGCCAAAGGTGAGGGCCGCCACCCATTTGTTGTTGCGGGAAGCATCGCCGCTGTCGTAGGCAATGGTTCCCCAGCAGTGCGTTGCGGAGTTCACAAGCCAGGTCACGTGATAAACGAGCACGAGTCTTAAGGGGATGCCCCAAAGCACTAAGGCCCACCCTCCAGCGCCAGTGATGGAGCCGATCACAAACAGCAGAAACGCCAGAGGAAATTGCAGGTAAAGAAAATTGCGGTTGAGCCAGCGGTAATAGGGATCGCTGCTGAGGTCGCCGCTGAGGCGCGGGATTGCCTGCATGGCAGGAATCGTTTCAAACATCCAGCCCATATGGCTCCACCAGAAGCCTCGATGGCTGTTGTGGTGATCCGCGTCCGTGTCGGAAAACTTGTGGTGGTGGCGATGCAGACCGGCCCAGGTGATCGGCCCTTGCTGGCAGCTCAAGGCACCGCAGGTGGCGAAAAATCGCTCCAACCATTTGGGAACCCGAAACGACCGGTGAGACAGCAGTCGGTGGTAACCGATCGTGACTCCGAGGCAGGCTGTAGCCCAGTACAAAATGCCGAGGGTGAGAACGGCTTGCCAGCTCCAGAAACGCGGCAGTAGAGCCACCATCGCGGAGGTATGCAAGACCACCATGAACACGATGGTTCCCCTGCGTGGGCTTTGGGAGGGAGCTGCGGATCGCCCCCCTTTGCGACGCACGTGGAGTAAGCCAGCACGTTTTAAAGCCTTGTGAGACGTGACCGGCCGGCTCGGTGGAGATGGCGCTCGGTTCACGTCAGATATCACTTTGTTCTTGCACTTTTCATTGTTTATAACCGATCAGCTTTCCTACATAGGGATTGCTCTTGGCTCAGTAGCCCATCACGACAGGGCAACGCTGATTGTTAAGGCTTGCCCCTTGCCCCCCATCGATCGACCACATCTTGGGGGGGGGTGGCACGCAATAAAAAACCCTGGTGGATTTCTCATCCACCAGGGTGAAAATCGCAAGGAGTGAACCTTTTAAGGGTTGTACGTGGCTTCACGGACCCGTCTCGCGAGGCCAAACCGTTTTAAGAGGCGAACGTGCTGCCAGGTGATATCAAATTCAAACCAGCGCAGGCCATGGCGTGCGCTGGCAGGGTGCGCATGGTGGTTGTTGTGCCAACCCTCTCCAAACGAGAGCACGGCCACCCACCAGCAATTCCGCGAGAGGTCGGGTGAATCAAAATTGCGATATCCGAAGGCGTGGGTCGCTGAGTTCACCAGCCAAGTGACGTGATACACGACCACGAGTCGTAGGGGGATGGCCCAAAGAACGAGCCCCAATCCGCCGCCATGGACTTGCGCAGCTTCGCCATACCAGTACAAGCCCAATCCCAGGGGGATTTGAAGCAGCAAGAACCAGCGATCGAGCCAGCGGTAAAAGGGATCACATTGCAGATCTCCCGCATAGCGATCGAGCTCTTTCAGCGCAGGAATCTCATGGAGCATCCATTCGCTGTGACTCCACCACAACCCCCGTCCAGCATCGTGATGGTCTGTGGGTTGATCGGAGAATCGGTGGTGATGGCGGTGAAGCCCAACCCATTCGATCGGTCCGCTCTGGCAAGCGAGCGTGCCCATGATCACCAGCACGCGTTCCAGCCAAACGGGAACCACAAGGCTGCGGTGCGCCACCAAACGGTGTAATCCGAGGGTGACCCCCAGAACGGTCATCCAATACAGAACACCGAAGGCAACAATCGCCTGCCAGCTCCAAAACTGAGGGAGCAAGGCCACGGTGGCCAGGATGTGATTCACCAGCATGAAGCCGGTGGTTCCTGATTTTAGACGCCTTTGACGGGCAGGTAATGGCCCACGGGGGCCCGTTACAGCAGCCCTAACGCGAAGCTCGCGGCTATCAGCTGGTTGCGAGGAAACCAATCGGAATCTCCTGGAATCGACAGTGCCGCTCAAAAAAAAACTAGGGAGCGGATGGTGCCGTTGATAACAGAAATCTAAAGGAGTTCTCGCCTTGCAGCGGATCAGCGTGGTGAAGGCGAGAGCGCAGCATGGAGCCTGGGAACGGTTCCAACACAGGGAGGCCCTGGTGACGAGCGCGATTGCAAGGAAGCTGATCGATTCTGTGAGCCAGCAGCAGGCGCCCCTAGCTGCGCAGCGAACATCTGCGGTGGAACAACGCTTGCAGCGTGTTTTGGCTGCGTTTGCTGAGGAGCGGTTGGGGACGCAGCACTTTGCTTCCCTCACTGGCTACGGCCATGGAGATCAGGGCCGTGATCTGGTGGATCGGGTGTTTGCAAGGGTTCTTGGGGCTGAGGCGGCAGCGGTGCGGATGCAGTTCGTCAGTGGCACTCACGCGATAACGGCAGCGTTGTTTGGCGTGCTGCGGCCTGGTGATCGTTTGCTTTCAATCACCGGTCGTCCCTACGACACCCTTGAGGAAGTCATCGGTTTGAGAGGGACGGGTCAGGGGTCGTTGGCCGATTTTGGGATCGATTACGACGAAGTGCCGTTAACGCCTGAGGGGGTTGTGGATCGGGTCGGTTTGGATCAGGCGCTGGCTGTGCCTCAGCGCATGGTCTTGATTCAACGCAGTTGTGGCTACAGCTGGCGCCCGTCGTTGTCGGTGAAGGAAATCGGTGAGCTCTGCGCGCTCATTCACGCACGGCAGCCCGATTGCATCTGTTTTGTCGACAATTGCTATGGGGAATTGGTTCAGGACTGTGAGCCGCCCGAGGTGGGGGCCGATCTGGTGGCGGGTTCGTTGATTAAAAATCTTGGTGGCACCATCGCCCCAACCGGCGGTTACGTTGCCGGCCGGGCCGATCTGGTGCACCAGGCGTGTTGTCGATTGACGGCCCCTGGCATCGGTCGAAAAGGTGGCACGGGATTTGATCTGCAGCGCCTCGTGTTGCAGGGATTGTTTTTGGCTCCACAAATGGTGGCTGAGGCTTTGATTGGTGCGGATCTCGTGGCCGGCGTGTTTGAGCGGCTTGGCTTCGCCGTTCAACCGAGGCCAGGTGCTGTGCGAAGCGACTTGATCCAGGCGGTTTGTCTGGGTAGTCCGGAGGCTTTGAAAACGGTCTGCCGTGCGTTTCAAGCCTGTTCACCGGTGGGGGCTTATCTGGATCCAGTGCCGGCCGCAATGCCTGGCTATGCCAGTGATTTGATGATGGCCGGCGGCACGTTTATCGACGGATCAACGAGCGAATTTTCCGCTGATGCTCCCCTGCGAGAGCCTTTCAATTTGTTTGTTCAAGGCGGCACTCACCGTGCCCATATCCAGCTGGCCTTGGCGGAAGCCCTCACGGCACTTGATGCGGCGGGACTGATCAATCTCCCTCAAACTGAGATCATCTAATTCACCTTCACCTGCCCGATGGCGTTCGAGTTCCCCGCCGCCTACCGCTTTGCCGACAGCCACGAATACGCCCATCTCGATGGTGAGCTCATTCGCGTTGGCATCAGTGCTTTTGCTGTTGATCAGCTCGGCGACATTGTTTTTGTTGATCTCCCTGATGTGGGCGCCAGCCTCGATAAGGGCACCAGCTTTGGTTCTGTGGAGTCTGTGAAAGCTGTCGAAGATATGTATGCCCCCATTGCAGGGGAAGTGGTCGAGCGCAATGAAGCGGTGCTGGCGAGCCCTGAAGAACTCCAGAACGATCCCCATGGCGCGGGATGGCTTCTGGTGGTGCGTCCAAGTGATCCGGCGCAACTCGAGACGTTGCTTGATTCAGCCACCTATTCCGCGAAGGTGAACGCCGGTTGATGACGGGAGGCGGTCACCCTTCTTTAAGATCACCGCCTTCCCCCGCTGCAGACCGTGACTTCCCCTTTTCTGCAGCGGCATTTGGGCCCAAGCGAAACTGAGCAGCACCAGATGCTGCAAACGCTGGGATACCAGCATTTGGATGATTTCATCAAGGACGTTGTCCCCGACGACATCCTTGATGCCGCCCCGCCCCGCAACGTGCTTCCTGCAGGGTGTGGCGAAGCTGAGGCACTGGCAGATCTCGGCACGATCGCTGCGAAGAATCTTGTTCAACGATCGCTGATTGGTCTCGGATATCACGGCACAGCAACGCCGGCGTTGATTCAACGCCACGTGTTTGAGAACCCTGCTTGGTATACCGCCTACACCCCTTATCAAGCTGAGATTGCCCAAGGGCGGCTTGAGGCGTTGCTGAATTTTCAAACGTTGATCAGTGAGCTCACTGGGCTTCCGATCGCGAATGCTTCCTTACTGGATGAAGCCACGGCCGCGGCAGAAGCCATGGGCTTGAGCTTTGGTGTGTGTCGACGTCCCGAAGCGAATCGTTTCCTTGTCGATTGCCATGTGCTTCCCCAGACCTGGGCTGTGCTGCAAACCAGGGCGGAGCCATTGGGAATTGAGCTTGAGCGGGTTGATCCCGAGCAGATGGCTTTTGACACGCGGGTGTTTGGGGTGCTGTTGCAACTGCCCGGCGCCGATGGGCTGCTCTGGGACCCCACCACGCTGATCGAGCGGGCCCACGATGCAGGTGCTCTGGTGACGGTGGCGATTGATCCGTTGGCGCAGACCCTGTTCGCGCCCGTTGCGGATTTTGGTGCTGATATTGCTGTAGGCAGTGCTCAACGATTTGGTGTGCCGATGGGATTCGGCGGCCCCCATGCAGCATTTTTTGCGACGCGAGAGGCCTATAAGCGTCAGATTCCTGGGCGGCTTGTAGGGGAGTCGAAGGATGCCGAGGGCAATCCTGCTTTGCGCTTGGCGTTGCAGACCCGAGAGCAGCACATCCGCAGGGATAAGGCCACGAGCAACATTTGTACGGCGCAAGTGTTGCTGGCGGTGATCGCTTCGTTTTATGCGGTGCACCATGGCCCCGATGGTCTTCGAGCTATCGCCGAACGGCTTGTTGGCCTCCGTCTTCAATTCGAAGCTGGCCTTCGCACGCTGGATGTTGCGGTGGAGGAGGCCGACCGTTTCGACACCGTCACCGTCACCACCACGCATGCGCCGGCTGTGCACGCAGCGGCGGCCGAGGCGGGATTCAATCTGAGGGTTCTGCCTGATGGTGTGCCGGCGTCCCAAGCCACCGGATTCGGCGTCAGCTTCGATGAATTCAGTGATCAGAAGGAGGTAGCCCACCTCCTCGAAGCAGTGGCCAGGGCGGTTGGCAAGCCCGTGTCCACGGCGCCTGCCTCTGCAGCCAACACCGCGCTGCTCTCACTCCCCTCGCGGATACGGCCTTGGCTGACGCAGCCAGCGTTCCATCGCTACCGCAGCGAAACGGAGCTCATGCGCTACATCCAGCGCTTGGTGAGTCGCGACCTGTCGCTGGTGCACGGAATGATTCCGCTGGGTAGCTGCACGATGAAGCTGAATGCAGCCGCAGAACTTCTGCCAGTGAGCTGGCCGGAGTTTGCCCGTTTGCATCCTTTTGCACCTTTGGATCAGGCGTTGGGCTATCGCCATCTCGCCGACGACTTGGAGCGTTGGCTGGCGGCCCTTACCGGTTTCGCCGCTGTTTCATTGCAGCCCAATGCTGGCTCTCAGGGTGAATACGCCGGGTTATTGGTGATTCGTGCCTGGCACCGCTCCCGCGGGGACAACCACAGAGATATTTGTCTGATTCCCACCAGTGCCCATGGCACTAATCCCGCTAGCGCGGTGATGGCTGGCCTCAAAGTTGTGGCGGTGGCCTGTGACGCGGAAGGCAACATCGATCAAGACGACCTTGCAGCGCGGGCAACCGAGTACGCCGATCGGCTTGCGGCCTTGATGGTTACCTACCCCTCAACCCATGGGGTATTTGAAACCGGGATTCGTCATATCTGTGAGGTGGTCCATCGCCATGGCGGTCAGGTGTATCTCGATGGCGCCAATCTCAATGCGCAGGTGGGCCTCTCTCGACCTGGAGCCTTCGGTGCCGATGTTTGCCACTTGAATCTGCATAAAACGTTCTGCATTCCCCACGGCGGTGGTGGTCCAGGGGTGGGCCCGATTGGGGTGGCGGCTCATCTGGCGCCGTTCTTGCCTGGGCATCCCTTTGAAAATCAAACTGCATCGGCCATCGGCCCCGTGTCTGCAGCAGCTCTGGGGAGTGCCAGCATCCTCCCGATCAGTTGGATGTATTTACGGATGATGGGGGCGGATGCCCTCCGTCAGGCCAGTGCCGTGGCGCTGTTGTCGGCCAATTATTTGGCTCACCGTCTCGATGACCATTTCCCGGTGTTGTTCCGTGGTGCCACGGGCCGTGTTGCCCATGAATGCATCCTCGATCTTCGACCACTGAAGCGAGATGCCGGCATCGATGTCGATGACATCGCCAAGCGATTGATGGATTACGGCTTCCATGCTCCAACCGTGAGTTGGCCGGTGGCAGGCACCGTGATGGTGGAGCCCACGGAAAGCGAAAGCTTGTCGGAATTGGATCGGTTCGCCGATGCCTTAATCGCTATCCGTGACGAGGTTCGAGCGATTGAAACGGGGGCGATGGATGCCTTGAACAATCCTCTGAAGCGGGCTCCCCACACCATGGCTGCGGTGATGGCCGAGGTTTGGGATCGTCCCTACAGCCGCCAGCAGGCTGCATTTCCCTTGCCCGATCAAACCCAAAACAAGGTGTGGCCAGCCGTGGCTCGGATTGATAACGCCTTTGGCGATAGAAATCTGATCTGTACCTGTCCGTCCGTGGAAGCCGTTGCCATTGCGGCCTAATTCGCCGCCTCGGACTGGCGCTTTGTCTCTACAGGAAGTAAATTTTCACTGAAAACCGAATTAATTAGTTTGATTTCACCCACCGCTCTGGCGGCTGAAGTCACACTATGCGGCAACTGATTCGTCTGTCGGGGGACACCATGGATCGGGACAACACCACCAAGTTGGGTCTTGGAACCTTGCAAGGTCCAAGCCTTCCACAACTGCCTGAAGGCTTGGAATCAGCCTTTAATCGCGGCCATACGCTTTCCATCGAAGGCACGAATGTTGTTCGTGTGCCATTTGGAGTGCGGGAAGCTCGTCGAACCCGCCCTGAGCGGCCTGATCATTGGGCAACCTTGGTGATTCCTCTGCAACCGATTGGAAATCCAACGCCACCACCAGCTGCCGCTTGAAATCAAGCGGCGTTGATCTCTGTGCTGTCTTTCGACAGCCTCCAGTCGAGTAGAGCTTTCACATCAGCTAATGAACAGGATGGTGTCCGAAAGGGCAGCAATCGCATCGGGCTGCGTTCGGGACGCACCAGCCATCCTTTATTGGTTTGTTCCAGCAGGAGGAATCCGCGGTAGCGGACGATGACCTCCTGACCAAGCAAAAATCCCATCGCTCAGGGAGTCAATTGGTTGAAGTGAATCCATTTCAGGGCACAACATGTGGTGTGCCAGTCAACCGCTGATTTTTTTTAGGATTGAACAGTTTGGGTTGTCATCTGTTGACAAAGCCGAGCTTTGAACTGCGTTCGCACTTGTTTTTGGTGGTACTTAGTGGCAGGAAGATTGATGTATTGCTGGATACTTTTTTGGGTTGGTCATTGGGTAGGCACCACAGGTAGTGCTTTCGGTCAATCCACCAACTCAAGCGTCGGCATCGTTGCTTTTGCAGATCGGTCTCAGAGCTTCAATGGCTGTTGTTGCAACAGGCGTTGAAGCAGGTCGTCAATGCTGTCGTCGTTGGCGGGTTTGGCGTAATTGCTCAGCAATTGCCGGCCTATCACTTCTGCGCCGAGATGGGCGAGTTGGATCCGCATCGAGATCAAGGCTTCCATGCCTCCTCCTCCGGAATGGGTGGCAATGGCAACGGGTCGGCCATTGAAGAGGCCCCGGAAGTCATCGCCTTGAACCGAAAGCCAGGCAATGGCGTTGCTGAGGCATGGCGGGATCGACCCGTTGTATTCCGGAGCGCAAATCACCCAGCGAGGAGTTGTGGCCAGCAACTCCTGGAGAGGGGCAATGGCCGTTGGTATCCCGTGGGCTGCTTGGGCTCTTGGCGTGAACAGGGGAAGGTCGAGCGTTGTGAGATCCAGTAGTTCTGCCCGTTGGCCGAGGCTGCGGGCGCTGGCTTGAAAGCGTTCGGCCAACTTGAGGTTTTCACCATTGCTGGCCGTGATCACCAACACATCGAGCGGTGTGTCTGAGCTCATGATGAGAATCTCGACGATCGACGTAGAAGTTTGCCCGACAACTTTGGGGTAAGGCCATGGCCTCAGCAGCTGTGAGGCTGATCGAGTGGTGGCACCCCTGAGCCAAGCGTCAGGCGGTCTTCAATTCCGCTTCCCGATAGGGCACGAAGCTCGCTTTGCGCGCCCCGCAGATCGTGCAGCACCAATCATCTGGAATTGCTTCGAAGGGTGTGCCCGGCTCAATTCCGGAGTCGGGATCACCTTCTTTGGGGTCGTAAATCATCGAGCACACCTTGCAGATCCACAGGCCGGAGACGGGCTCATCGGCTTCGCCAGCTTTCCCCCCTCCCTCTAAAGCCTTTAAGGCCACGCCATAGCGTTCCGCATGGTGCTGCTCGATGGGCGAGAGCAGCCCAAAGTTTTTAGCCGCCGTGTGGAAGATGCCGGCGTGTTCCTTTGATTCGTCCACCTGTCCTTGGAACTCTGCTTCGGCCCCCTGATCGCGATCAGTACGAGCTTGAGCTGCGAACTCTGGGTACATGGTCGTGTACTCATAGGTTTCGCCTTCAATCGCCAGGTCGAGGCACTGCTTGAGGATGGCGTTTTTCTGATCGTCGCTGAGTTTGGCGGCATCACCGATCACCAGCTCTGGGTGGAGTAAGCGGAAATGGGCGAAGGCATGCTCGGTTTCTTGAGCAGCCGTCTCGCGGAAGAGTTTCGCGAGATCGTTATGACCTAATTGCTTGGCGACATCAGCAAAGAAGAGATATTTGCGATTCGCCATGCTTTCTCCTCCGAAAGCGGCTTCGAGGTTGGCTTGAGTGCCTGGCGTTGAAAGATCCAATGCATTTCGGCGTATCAAATGACTCTATAGCAACTCATACCCGTTATGAGTTCGCTTTGGGTTCAGTAGTTGGCCCCGCTGCGCCGATGGTGGATCGCTGTTTGGCCTTCAGCATCGAAGAGGCCTCCATGGTTCACCTCGGCGTAGATCAGCCAATGGTCGCCACATTCCATGCGTTGTTTCACGCTGCCTTCCAGCCAAGCCAAGGCTTCCGGTAGGAGCGGCTGATCACCTGGGCTGGTTTCTAGTTCGAGGCCCGCGAAGCGATTCGCCCCCGGTTCGAATGGTTGTAGAAATTGCTTCATCAGGCCGCTCTCCCGTCCATCTGCCAAAACATTGAGAGCGAAACAGTCGCCTTTGTGCAGCAGAGCTTCGACAGCTCGATCCTTGGCCACGGCCACGGTGATTCCAGGTGGTGTGAAGCTGGCCTGGCTCACCCAACTGGCCACCATGGCACCGCTGAGATCACCTTTTTGAGTCGTTAAGACGCACAGCGATCCCAACACCCGTCCGAGGGCCAAAACGGCTGGATCGCTTCGGCTTTCGCTGAGCCCACCCGCACTGCGGCGTTGAGCGCGTTTCTGAGCGTTGAGCAGTTGGCGTCCAAAGCGTGTTCCGGTTTCCTCCAGTTCCTTCACTTTCGCGGTGTCGGGGCTGAATTTCACCCGAATGGGATCGAACCCAAAACTGAAGCCGCCATCGCGGAGCTTGGTTTCCAGCAGGTCGACCGCCTCTCCACTCCAGCCATAGCTTCCAAACACTCCAACTGGCTTGTTGCGGTCTCCTTCTGCCAAGAGTGTTCCGAGTGCTGACACGATTGGGGTTGGTGCGTGCCCCCCGAGGGTGGGGGAGCCGATCAAAATCGCATCAGCTTCTTTAATGGTGTTCACCAGTTCATCGGCAGGGGTGAACTCACAATTGAGGCTGTTCACACGAATGCCGGTGCGGTTCACGCCTTGGGCCAGGGCATCCGCGATCGCTGCCGTGTTGCCATAGGCGCTGGCGAATAGCAAAGCCACGTTGAGGCTGGCCTTGTTTTGCCCTTCTCCCCACCGGCGGTAATCGTTTAACAAGCTGCGCCAGCTCGCTTCAATCGCAGGCCCGTGACCAGGCACCAAGGTGCGGATGTCCAGCTCCTCGAGGCGTTCCACGATGCCGTCCACTTGGCGCGCCATCGGAGCCATCAAACAGTCATAAAAATGACGTCGCTCCTCCTCAGTGCTGCTGCGGTTCGCCTCGGCCCATGTGTCTGTACACAGGTGGGCGCCGAAAAATTTCCCGCTCATCAAAAGGCCGAGAGTGTCCTCGAAGGCCAGCAGTCCGCCGGGCCAGCGGGGCGTTGGAGCGGGAAGCAGCAGCAGGTTGCGATTGTGGGCGAGAGCCAGACTCTGCTCTTGTCGAATCACCCGAAGGGGTGGCAGCGGTGGCAGTGGCGGTTGCTCGGATTCGTCACCGGGAGCTGCGGGTTTGCGTTGGCTCCAGAGCTCTTCGAGCAACTTTGCGCCTGGATTCGAGGCAATCAGCTCGAGCTTGGGGTAAATCTCAGCCAGGCTGCGCAGCAGAGCAATCCGGTTCGGGTTCACGTGGCCTACCACCACCAGAAGTGGTTGTTCCACGTCGTCCAGCAGGGTGTTGAGCTGCGGCAAGAACACGGAGCTATAGGCCGCCCCTGGTGGGTGGACGAGTACGGCAGTGGCTCCATCTGCGGCTTCGAACAGCACGCTGTTGGCGGTACTGCCGCGCTCTAAGGCGTACTCCAGTTCAAAGCGATGACGCTCAGGGCTCAGCCCCCTGAGACAAAGCACGCCGGTGTCGATGGGTAATTGAATTGTGCGACGTCCTGCAGCAGTGCTCACCACGCGCTTCCCTGATGAGCCTCTAATCTAGTTGTGGGTAAGACAATTGTTTGTTGAATAGTTTTTCAAAAAAATATTTTATTAGATCTCTTGATTTGGTAATTGATTTTATTAACAGGCATGATTCGATTACATTAATCAGTTTCGCGGCAAGCAATATGTTGCTTTTTAAGACTTTTTAAGCCATAAGCTGAAAAGGGCTCATTATTACTTGGCAAGTAAATTTATGAGCGATTAAGTGTAAGCCGAAGAGCTTCATATTGATATCAGATGAATTTGCTTGGCCAGGTTATTAGTATCGACAATTATCTGCTCTTGCATGTCACGATCGCGTATATCGGCATCATTGCTGACTATCTTAGATGTACAAGAAATAAAGTACCCCGATGCATTTTGAGCATAAAATTGCATGAAATAGTCTGCTGGGGGCCTATTGCCAAGAAGAATTATTTTCATTTTATCTTTAGCACAAAATGAAAGTGTATGTAATGCAGATCCTTCAAATCCACATATTTTTTGTGCTGATTCGTATATTTGAATTTGTTCGCTTAAGGGAAGACTTTCAGGATGAACAATCTTCCAGCCCAGTTTTTCCAGCTCATTTTCTAAGGCGGATTCGCCAGCGACTTTGCGGAGGTTAGGTTTGAGTCGACTTCTTGATATGTAAATATTCGAATCTTTAGTTATTTCAGTTGTTTGGTGATTTTCTGTTATCCATTTCCCAAGATTTTTACATGTACTTATGTGCTCGGTTGAACTATGGCTTAAAAGTCTTAAGGTAGGGTCAGGAATGTGAACAGTTTTAATCTTGACCAGTCGTGGAAGCTGGCTCCTCAGTATTGGTCGTAATCCCTTAGAGCGTAAGAATTTAAAAAAATATCGAAAAATATCATTATCAGCAAAAGCTGTATTATCACTTAAAATTATTGGTACTTGTTGAAAGTTCGCTCCACCTTTTCCGGCTGCAAACCAAAGGTATGATGTGGCTTCGGTTATAAAATGTCCAAAGTTACCCGTTGGAAAAAATGGAATAAAATATGCTTCTTCTATCGAATGATAAATAGTTTTTCTTAGGCGTTTGATCGTTTTTGGTTTGATCTCATTGTAATGTTTAGGCTTCTTATGAAGAAATCTGTACAAAATAGATTCTGGTATAAGTTCGCCACTATTTAAATCAAAAAGTGCTGATCTTTTGCTTATGCACAGCGCATTATGATGGGTATGCATTTTGGGTTTCAGTGCTTGGCTTCGCTCTCCAGGAAAACACATATTTTTATATACATTGCAAAGATCTATCGCTTCAATTTGTCTGTTTTTTGAGATGTTCGAAATTTGCTTTTGAAATGCGTCTTTAAAGAACTTCGGATCATAATATTTTGCATTAATCGAGCCAACGTTATTTTCGTCATTTAATGACAAGAGGATATTTTGTTTTGACTGTTCAAGCTCTGCGGACATATTGTTATAATATTTTTCAAATAATAGCATGAGCTTTATATTTCGCTTTGGATAATATTTTGATTCAGTAGCTTTGTTATGGTGATTTGTGTTCTGCAGGGGTTGGAGATAATTGCTCAAGGCATGCTTAGTAGAGGCTTTCTGCTTCACCACTATTGGAATATCTGCCGCTTGGGAGCTTCGTTCGATATTTTATTAGGAAGCTTTAAAAGCTTTACTGCGGAGGTTTGTTTAATATCCATATGCTACTTCGCTGTAGGAAAGTCTTGAAACATTTTCGGAAAGATTTGAAGAGTATGGAGGCAGCTAGATATAATTCTTCATCTAGGATAAAAAGATTTTGGTCCGATTCGATTGCATGCGGTTTTTATTTCCCAGTTATTGATTGTGCAGGGTCGACTGATTCGCGCTAGAAGATTTATTGAATGCTTAACCTATGTCCTTGAATGCTGATTGATTTTTGCATCAGGTTGTGACATGTCGCGGACCGTTGTTGTTGTTGCATCGCAGCTGATTACAACGCTCTCCGCGTTGGCCTATCTGCGGCATCGCAACATCACAGGAACGGATCTACGGATGTTGTCGTTGGAACGGCTGGATCATGTTCACGCCGCCCATGCTTTTGAAGAGGTGTTGATAAGCCTTGCCGCACGGGATGGTCATCGCTGTGTCTTTGGAGAACTCAGCGCCCTGCACAAAGAGCCTGAAGGATTGATTTGTGATCTTTTGTTGTTGCCAAGGGTTGATCACAAACACGGGTGGGAAGTTCTGCAGCGTTGTTTGCCAGATGTTGTGATTGAGCTGGGGGAATCGATTGGTGTGGAAACCAAGCTGTATTCCTTTCAGGCGAGACGATTGAGGCATCGCTCGATTCATCATTTACTTGAGTCGAGACCGAGCTTGAGGCTCGACTATTCATATCTCGTTCCTCTAGATCGAGTTGTTGACAAGTTGCGACTGCAGCATTTTCTTGACTGCTGTGCAGGCTTTTCCGCCATGGTGAGTGAGAAGCCATCTATCTCGAGGCCCGCAAGAATCTTTGCAGAGGGTGATGCATTGCTTTGTTTTCCTTATTTAAAAGTGAAGAAGTGGTATTTTCGGTTCGAGCTTTTTGGGAAAGTTAGAGGAATTAAATGTTCCCAGAAGTTTTACGATTGGAACTATTTCTTGGCCAGGGTGCAGCATTTTGCTAATGATCTAAAGGCTAATAATGGCGTAGATTCTTGTTTGTATGTACAAGTTCACCCTAAGAATTATCAGAATCTCAAGCTAATTGAGCATCTGTTGCGGCTGGGGTTGAGAGGTGTTGGCGATGTTCAGATAAAAGTCTTGCCCAGTCATGCTCCGCTAGAGCTGATTACTTCCGGCATGATGAATAGTTTTGCTTCCTCTAATATTCAAATAGCAGGATTCGGCACCAATATATTGTCGGCTGCAGCCTTCCTCCAAGCCAGCCCCCATGGCGTCATTCTTTGCGATAAAGAGGCTGAGGGGCGAATTCAGCGTTTATGGAACTTTTGTTTTGATGGGCTTATTCATCGACGTGAATTGTTGCGGCAACGCCATGTTCGAAAGGCTCTCAATAACCTCCTTGCAGCACTGAATTAATCGGGCAAGTGTCAGTAGTGATTGCCCACTTTTCGGTGATGAACAGCGGTGCTTCCGTCGGCATCGGCCACATTGCCCTGTTCCACGACGGCGTAAATAATCCAGTGGTCGGGGCCCTCCATGCGTTGTTCAACGCGGCAGCCCAAGAAAGCCAGGGCATCGCTCAGCACAGGGCCTCCATCGGCAACGTCATCCAACACCGACACGCCCGCAAACCGATCGGCGCCGGGGGGGAACCGCTTCAGGAAATGACGGAGCAGCGGTTGGTGGTTGTCGTCGCGCAAGACGTTGAGAACGAAGCGATCTCCCACTTGCATGAGGGCTTCAATCGCTCGGTCTTTGGCGACGGCAACGGTGAGCCCGGGAGGGCTGAAGCTGGCCTGGCTCACCCAGCTGGCCACCATGGCGCTGCGTCGCTGGGACTCGCCAGATCCTTGGCTTGCTGTCACCACATAAAGGCCACCACTCACCCGGCCTAGGGCCTTATCGAGATCGCCATCCAGGCTTTTCATCGCCGCAATGGTTTTTTCCTTGGTCAGCAGTTGGCCGAGGTCGGTGCCTGATTCTTCGCAGCGCTGGTAGTCGCTGCCTTGTGGTAGCTGACGGATACGCAGTGGGGCAAAGGCTTGTTTTTGGCCTTGGCTGCGGAGTTGGTCTGCAACGGCGTCGATCGGTTCGTCATTGCCGCCGAAAGCGTCGTATACGCCAACGAGTTGTTTGGGGTGTAAGGCGGCAAGAAGAGTGCCAATCGCGGCTTGCACATCAGCTTCGGGTTCTTCGGGCCATGTCGGCACCACTACGGCCTTGGCCTCACCCACCAAAGCTGTGAGTTCCTGAGGATCGGTGGCGCGTAAATCCACTAACTGCACTTGAGCGTCGGCTTTGCCAATGCCATGGGCAATGGCCTGGCTAATGCGATCAGAGAAGCCGTATTGGCTGAGGTAACAAACCGCGGCATAGCTTTCACCCTTGCTGCGCTGGCCACTCCACTCGCGGTAATCGTTGAGCCAGTGGCTGAGGTGATGGCGCAAGAGAGGGCCATGGCCAACAGCAACCGTGTTGATCTCCGGCAGGGAATCCATGCGTTTCAACGCCTGCAAAACACTGCGGGCGTTCGGGCCCATTAAGCAGTCGTAGTAGAAGCGGAAGTCTGGAGCGATCGCACCGGGATCACTGTCGAACAGTTCCTCAGAGCAGTAATGAAGGCCAAATGCATCACAGGTGTAGAGGATGCCGGTGCCGTGGTCGAAGGAAAAAATTGTGTCGGGCCAGTGCAGGTTGGGGGCACTGAGAAATTCAAAGCGGTGTTGAACACCGCTCTCTGGATTGGTGCCCAAGTCCAGCTCCTCTCCGCTCTTCACCGCTCGGGATCGGAACGGACGGTGCACTTGGTCTTGCAAAAATTGGATCGCTACTTTCGATCCAACAATTTCAATTTCAGGGTTGAGGTCGAGAAGGTCACCAATTAGGCCTGAATGATCCGGCTCGGTATGGCTCACGATCAGTACATCGATCGAAGCGGGATCGATTTGATCCTTCAGCAACGGAATCCAGCTGTCTCGGAATTTGGCGTGGCTGCTGTCGATCAGAGCGGTGCGCTCACCACGAACCAGAAAGGAGTTGTAAGTGGTGCCGTTGCGTAGGCCGAACTCGATATCAAAACGGCTGCGTTCCCAGTCGAGGGATCGAATCGTGGTTGTATCCGAGGCAATCGCTTCGCACTGAAGGCTCAAGCGCTGTGCGGTAGGGGCAACAACCATGAAACCGACCGTGACGGATTTCAACTCTAAGAAGGCCGTTGGCTCCGATGACGCAGAAGATGGCAGAAATCGCTTGTTCTTTATGGCGTCATCGACGCTGCGTCAGAGCATTGGTCCGGGGATTTTGCTGGCCGGTGCCTGTATTGGTGGATCTCACCTCATGTCGTCCACCACAGCAGGAGCGCGGTTTGGCTTTGCGCTGGTGCTGTTGATTCTGCTGATCAATTTGATCAAGTACCCGTTCTTGCGAGTGGGGACGCGGTTTACTGCTGCGACGGGGCTGTCGTTGTTGGAAGGATTC
Source organism: Synechococcus sp. CC9902 (assembly GCF_000012505.1). NCBI lineage: Bacteria > Bacillati > Cyanobacteriota > Cyanophyceae > Synechococcales > Synechococcaceae > Synechococcus > Synechococcus sp. CC9902. Next base: position 2,085,767 of record NC_007513.1, on the reverse strand, counting down.
CAGCGGCGCAATAAGGCCTATCTCCCCCTTTATCTCCTGGTGAGTTTGGTCACCGGTACGGCCACGATCGCGGCTGTGAGCTTCGTGGCTGGTCTGTTGCTCACCAATGTGCCTGGTTTAACGGGGTGGGATCCCTATGGCCTCTCGATCGGTGTGCTGGTGGTGAGTGGACTGATTTTGTTGCTGGGTCATTACAAAGCTCTGGATCGTTTGTCCAAGCTGTTGGTGGCCTTGCTCACGCTTCTCACAGGTGTAGCGGCGGTGTCGTTGCTGATTCGCGGCCCTGTTGGTGACGTGGCTGCAAGTTGGGTTGCAACAGATCCCAGCCCGTGGACGCTGGCGAATTTGGCGTTTCTGATCCCCTTGATGGGTTGGATGCCAGGACCGGTGGAGATGTGTGTGTGGCCATCGCTGTGGATGTTTTCCCGTGCTCGCGACACTGAGCACACCGCTAGCCCTGCGGAAGCGGAATTCGACTTCAACCTTGGCTATGGCGTCACGGTGGTGACGGCCTTGTTTTTCATCACGCTTGGCGCCTACACGATGTATGGCACAGGCGATGGAATGCTTGCCGGCAGCGGGGTGTCCTTTGCCCAGAAGCTGATCAAGCTCTACACCGCAGCCATGGGTGGTTGGGCGGCTTGGGTGATCATTCCAGCTGCGTTCTCGGCGATGTTCAGCACCACGATTACCTGCCTCGACGCCTACCCCCGCAGCATCGGAGCGATTCAGGGCCTTTTGACTGGCCAAGACAGCGGCGATGCAGCTCCGGGTCCGCAGCGTCGTCGTTTTCAGTTGTGGGTGGTGATTCACCTGCTGGTTGCGGTTGTGGCCTTGGTGGTGGCAAAAAGCGGCGGCATTGGTGTGAAGGACTTCGTGTTCGGCGCGATGACCGGCAGTTTCCTTTCCGCTCCTTTGTTCGCCTGGATGGCGATGGACACGATCAACAGCAGTCTGGTTCCGGTTGAGCATCGTTATGGCCCGGTGATGCGCGGCTTGTGTTGGTTTGGCTTGCTGTTCTTTCTTGTTTTCAGTCTGTTGTTTGTGGCGAGTGCCTTTTTTGGGGTTGGTGCCTCATAACACCCAATTGATTTAGGTATGGATCCAATTAAAAACCCCCGTGGAAGCGGGGGTGGGATCCGTTCATTTTGGTGCGTTTCCTGTGGTGAAGACGGAGTCGTCTTAGGTCGTGAAGGTCAGCCTTTGATCTTCATAGATTGATCCTTAAAATCACTTTTCGATATGCACCGACACGCTGGTGTGCTCGATTGCTTTCCCGGCGGTGATCTCAAGAATGCCGTCGCGATAGCTGGCCTTCAGTTGCTCTCTGTTGAGGCTATGGGGGAAACGGAAGCTACGGCTCCAAGTGCCAGTGCGGAATTCGCTGAGTACTGGGGAAAGACTGTCGTCGTCTGGGGTGGAAGGGCGTTCTGCACTGATCACAAGATTGCGATCTGTGGCCTTGATGTCGATCGAGTCGTGGTCCACGCCAGGCAGTTCCAAGCGTACGGTGTAAGTGGATTCGGCTTCCAGGATTTCGGCGTGGGGCACGCGCTCGGCGGTTGCTACTTGTTGCTCTAGTAGTTCGAAAAGTTCGAAGGGTGATTGACGAAGAGTGATCATGATTGTTGGTCCGAAGAGTTGAACATCTGCGGACTTGGTTGTTTGCCCGCCACAGCAATCTGCGTGGTCTTGATGAGAAGGAGGAGCGTAAGAACCGTCTGATTTGATTCGGTCTATACGACTTAGTTCGGTTGCTACTCCTCAGTTGTCGTTGAAACCGAACAGCTTTAAATCCACCACCAATTGCTGAAGCTCGCGGCTTGCCCACAGGCGTGTTGGTGTTGATCCCAAAGGGTCCAGATTCGGGCGTTTTGAATCATGAATCGTCGTCCCTTGCGGCTGATGCGGATTCCGCTGTAACCCTCGATGGCGTCTTCACTTTTGGCTTTGCTGAGGGCAAGGGAGCGTTCGGCCTGTTCGGCGGTTGGTGCGGTAAGCCGTGATGGCAGTCCCATCAGGTCGTCCCATGGGGCATCCCATAGGCCTAAGGCAGCGGCATTGGCATAGGTGAGCTTCGGCTCTGGACTGCCGTCATGGGCCAGCACAGGGAACCCACAGGCGAACAGTTCCTGACAGATCAACTGCTTCGAGGAACCAGGTTGGGCTGCGGAGATCAGTGGCCGGCCGAAGGCCCGTTGGTGGGACTGCAGCAGCTGTGCCACCAGGGCCTGTTGGCTCGCAATTAACCAAGGGGGGTCCCATTGCATGGCTGGTATGCCGGAACGCTTGATTCAGCTGCCTGCTGCCATGGCTTGCAGCATCGCCCGTTGGGCACTGGCTTGGCCGTGGGCTTTGAGGTTGCCAAGGAACGTGTCGCGGGCCTCTGGAAATCGCGGATCTTCAGCCAGGGGCAATTCACCCGCGGCATCGAGGCCAGTGTCCCCTTCGAGTGCCGCCGTCACCACCACCAGATCGCCGTCGAGGCTGCGGTTGTAATGCCACCAAAGCCCAGGATCCAGCACGGCTGGATGGGGGGGAATGGCTGCCGTTTCCTCAGGAGCCTTTTTTGAAATGGAGGCGGCTTTTTGCTTGCCAATGGCTTTGGTTTTCACCATGGCCGCTAGCGCTTTACGCCGTTTTTCGGCTAGGTCCTCTAGCAGCTTTGAGCGATTGCGTCCTCGGAGCTGGAACAGCACGAAGGGGTCCTCGCTGAAGCGATCCCCCATCAGGAAGTACACCGCACTGATGTGCTTGCAGGGGTTGGCCTTGTCTGGGCAGCTGCACTCGCTGCGCACCTCTTGAAGTTTGAACGGAAACAGGCGCTTACCACTGGCAGCAAAGGCCCGTTCGATGTCGGACGGCATGATCCCAGCCAACAGTTGAGCGGACCAGCGTGCTTTTTGGGTGAGTGCCTCGAGCACATAGCCCCAGTCCTCATCATTGAGAACATCGAGCCAAAGCTTCACTTTGTAGGGCTCTTCATCGGTGCCCTGCACCCGCGCATGCACTCGGCGTCCCTCGAAGCGAATGGAGGTGACGTTGCCCTCGCGGGCATAGCCCCAGGCCCGTTCGAGTCGTTTCTTAAATCGGTAGCCGTTAATCAGCTCCATCCATTGCTCAACCCACCAGGGCTGTTGCCCTAAGCCGTCATCGCCAATGGCAGTGATGCCGCTGTTGGTGTTCGAATTTGAGTTCATGGTTAGGTGTCCTCGAGGGCAACAAGATTGCGCAGCTGATCGCCGCCAAGGCTCCCGAGCCAGTCTTCACCGGAGCCGATCACGTCTTCAGCCATTCGAGCTTTTTCACGAATCATTTGGTCGATTTTTTCTTCCACCGAGCCACGGGTGACGAATTTGTGCACCATTACCCGGTTGGTTTGACCAATTCGATAGGCCCGGTCGGTGGCTTGGTTTTCCACCGCTGGATTCCACCAGCGATCGACGTGGAACACATGACTGGCCCGGGTGAGGTTGAGGCCTACACCACCGGCCTTGAGGGACAGAAGAAAGAGTTGAGGTCCCCGGGGGTCCTCTTGGAATCGATCCACCATCGCTTGCCGATCACTCTTGCGGGTTCCGCCGTGCAGGAAGGGAACCTCAGACTTCCAGCGTTGTTGCATCCAGGCCTGCAGGAGATGCCCCCATTCGGCGAATTGGGTGAATAGCAAAGCGCGATCGCCGGCTTCAATCACCTCTTCGAGGATTTCTTCGAGTCGCATCAGCTTGGCGGAACGGCCAAGGAATTCGCTGTCAACGGCCCCTTCGCGTTGGGCTAAAGCCGGGTGATTGCAAATCTGCTTTAACCGGGTCAAGAGGGCTAGCACCTGGCCATGGCGTTGCCCCCGCGGTGCGGTGGCAATGGCGTCGAGGGTGTCTTCAACGGTTTTGTTGTACAGCGATTTCTGTTCTTTGCTGAGACCCACCCATTCACTGAGCTCCACCTTTTCAGGCAGGTCGGAAATGATCGACTTGTCGGTTTTGAGACGGCGCAGGATGAAGGGGCCGACCCGCGCTTTGAGATCGCGTAACGACGACATATCGCCGTAGCGCTCAATTGGCATGCGGTAGCGCTGACGAAAGAAGTCTTCCTCTCCCAACACCTTTGGGTTGAGGAAATCCATCAGCGCCCACAGCTCGCTGACGCGGTTTTCCACCGGTGTGCCGGTGAGTGCGATGCGGAACCTGCTGCTCTTTCCAGCTCGGGCCAGGTCTCGGGCTGCTTGGCTTTGTTTCGCCCCAGGGTTTTTGATCGCCTGCGCTTCGTCGATCACAACCCCTTGCCAGTCGACGCTGTCCAGCAGCTCGCTGTCGCGTTGCATCAGGCCGTAACTGGTGAGCACCAGATCCACATCTTTGAGTTCTTTTTTCAAGGCGGCCGGCGTGGAAGGCCGGCGTGGGCCGTAGTGCTCTTTCACCGACAGCTCGGGGGTGAAGGCTTCCGCCTCCCGTCGCCAATTCGTGAGCACCGAGGTTGGGGCCACCAACAGCACCGGGCGTTTGAGTTCGTGCTCGGCTTTGAGGTGCTGCAGGAAGGCCAACAATTGGATGGTCTTGCCCAAGCCCATGTCGTCCGCCAGGCAGGCGCCTTGATCGAAGCGATGTAAGAAGGCCAGCCAGCCCAAGCCACGTTCTTGATAAGGACGCAGTTGTCCGGAAAATCCCTCTGGAGCGGGAAGGGGATCGGGGGCTTTTTGCTGGTGATATTGCTCGAGAACTCCCTGAAGCCGAGGCCCCGCATCAAAGCGATGCACCGGCAAGCGCATCATTAGCTCCCCTTCTGTGGCCGTGAGCCTTAGGGCATCGTCGAGGCTCAGTTCTGGATTGGCTCCACAGAAGCGTTCGGCGTTGCGGAGATCGTTGGGTCGCAGTTCGATCCAGGCTCCCTTGTGGCGCACAAGCGGACTGCGCTTACCGCTGAGCCGTTCGAGCTCTCGCAGGGTGAGTGTGACGCCGCCGATCATCAGATCCCAGCTCCAGTCCAGAGATTCTCCGAGGGTGAAGCCGCTGGATCGATCTGGTAAATCTGCCTTGATGGCTAAACCAAGCCGGCTGGCGAGGCCCCCTGAAAGGCTGGGGGGCAGTTCGACGCCGATGCCGGCATTGCGGAGCTGGTGCGTTGCTGTTCGCACCAAGACAAACGCCTCCGCTGGCGTGAGCTGCATCGTTTCTGGCGTTGCGCTTTCCAGTCCGCGTTCGATCGGAGGGAACACCGTGAGGGCTCGGCCAAGACCCTCCAGCAGCACTTCCCCCGCCTGGTCAACTTTGATCTCCCCGAGCTGGAGTGTTTCGGCTCCTGAGGCCCAGGCCGCGGCGGCCGGCAGCTTGAGGCTGGGATCGGCCTCCGCTTGCAAGCCAAACTTCAGGTCCCAGAGTTCTTCGCCTTCGTTTGGGGTGTTTAGTTCGAGGCAGGTGCGGGCAGCAGCGAAGCCTCCGGCAATCCCTTCGCGCCAGTGCAGGCTTGCCGCGGTAAGGCGTTCTGCATCCTCGTTGCCCACCTCCACAACACCGGTTTCTGAGGCCAGGGCCTCTTGCCACAGGGTGAGTAGGGGGTCGAGCCCCTCTGTGGTGGGTTCAAATCCCTTGCGCAGCTCTGCATCCACCAAGTCTTCAAGCAAGGTGGCCACCCTGAGGCGACCGCTCCGGGGGCGGCAGCAAGCCACCGGGTTGGCGGCTCGCATCGCTTCCGGTCGAAGCCTGGTGGTGCGGTTGCTACGGCGTCCAAGTGGCTCACGCCAAGGGAGGGCACAGGTCGCCACGAGGGGCAGCGTGGCCGCGAGGTCTTCGAGCCGTCGTCGATCTTCCTCACGGTTCAACAAGGGAACCCAGCGCGCTCGGTGGGGGTAACCCTCGCCTTTGCTTAATTCCATCTGGGGAATCCAGCGCCCCCGGGCCACCAAGCTGAGGGACCAACGTTGGAGATGGCTCCACCAGCGCAATTCATCTCCGAGGTCTGGATGTCGGCCCGATAGGGGTAAACGGGCGAGCCATTCCGTTGCGGCCGATGGCTCCACCGCGAGGCCTTGTACCTGCCAGGGCCACCATTCCATTTGCTTCGGAATGGGCTCTCCTGCTTGCATTGGCAATCCGGTCCAGGCCGGTCCCTCTGGGGCTGGTTCGCTCGGTTGGGTTCGACTTTTGCGGGGTTTGACGCTGCGGCTTGGGAGGGTGAGGCAGGCGGTGGCATCGATGCTGCCCCCAGGCATCAGGTCCCGTTCGGTCAACCAAGCTTTGAGATCGTCCGAGCCAAGGGTGAAGGGATGCAGAGCGGGTGTGAGTCCGGGCCCCTCCGGTGAGGCGACACGCCAGGTGTCAGCCCAAATGAGCAGTGCCGGCTGTCCGGAACTGCTGGAAGTACGAATGGCGGGAAGCCAGGTGGCGTGCAGCAGGCTCATGGCCGCGACGCGGGCAGGAAGCGGAGGGTGCTATGGAGCAAGAGAGCACTGCCGATCAACGGCAGCCAGGCTTGTAGAAGCTCCAATGTCACCAATGCCAAGCCATCGGAGTGCCAGTTGTCAAGGGGTAAGGGCATTCCAAGGCTCCGAACGCCACAAATTGCCCCCACGAGCCCGGCCTGTAAGTGCTGATCGTCCGGGTCGGCACGGTGCAAATGAAAGGCCAACAATCCATAAAACAGCCCGCATCCACCGGAGCGAATCCCAGCGTCTAGGCCCCATCCCAGACCAATCGCCCCAGCACTGATGCCAGCCAGCAAGGCCCAGCCAATCGATTGGAGCCTCAGTCGATTGCGCGACTGGTGATCATCGGTCGGTGGGGCTGGCACCGCTGCTGGCGGGTTAGGGGCGATCATGACCACAGGATCCTCCCTCCTTTCCATGGCTGCCGCCGCTTCGTCGTCTTCTGCAGCATCTCTGCCCCAAACGGGTGCTGAGATCCGTTCGGCGTTCCTGCGCTTCTACGAGGAACGGGGACACAAGGTGATGGCAAGTGCGTCGTTGATTCCAGAGGATCCAACGGTGCTGCTCACCATTGCTGGGATGTTGCCGTTTAAGCCGGTGTTCCTTGGTCAGCAGGAGCGGCCAGCACCGCGGGCCACGAGTAGTCAAAAGTGCATTCGCACCAATGACATCGAGAACGTGGGTCGTACGGCGCGGCATCACACGTTTTTCGAGATGCTCGGCAATTTTTCCTTTGGGGATTACTTCAAGCAACAGGCGATTGAGTGGGCTTGGCAGCTGAGTACGGAGGTGTACGGCATTGATCCCAAGCATCTGGTGGTGAGCGTCTTCCGAGAAGACGATGAGGCTGAACAGATTTGGCGAGATGTTGTGGGGGTGAACCCCAAGCGGATCATCCGCATGGATGAAGCCGATAACTTTTGGGCATCGGGTCCGACGGGACCCTGTGGGCCTTGTTCGGAGATCTACTACGACTTCAAGCCTGAACTGGGTGATGAGGGCATCGACCTCGAAGACGATGACCGCTTCATCGAGTTCTACAACTTGGTGTTCATGCAATACAACCGCGACGCTGAGGGGAGTCTCACGCCGTTGGCGAACCGGAACATCGATACGGGACTGGGTCTGGAGCGGATGGCTCAGATTCTTCAGAAGGTTCCCAACAACTACGAAACGGATCTGATTTTTCCGCTGATCCAAGCAGCGGCTGATTGTGCCGGTGTCGACTACCACCAACTCGATGATGCGGGAAAGACGTCTCTCAAGGTGATTGGAGACCACAGCCGTGCTGTGACGCAGCTGATCTGCGATGGCGTCACGGCCAGCAACTTGGGGCGTGGCTACATCTTGCGTCGTCTCTTGCGTCGCGTCGTCCGCCACGGTCGTTTGCTCGGTATCAACAAGCCTTTCTTGGTGATGATGGGCGAGGCCTCGATTGCACTTCTAAAAGACGCTCACCCCTCAGTGTTGGAGCGGCAGGAGGTGATCTTGGCCGAGCTTCAACGGGAGGAATCGCGCTTCTTGGAAACCTTGGAACGGGGCGAGAAGCTGCTCTCTGAAGTGCTGGACAGCAAGCCGAAGCAGATCAGTGGAGCCCAAGCCTTTGAGCTTTACGACACCTATGGCTTCCCATTAGAGCTCACTCAAGAAATCGCTGAGGAGCAGGGGCTCGAGGTTGATTTGGCCGGCTTTGAGGAGGCGATGGAGCAACAACGTCAACGGGCCAAGGCCGCGGCGGTGAGCATCGACCTCACCTTGCAGGATGCGATCGATCAGGTTGTTGCCACTCAAAAGGCCACCGCTTTCCAGGGGTACCAGCGTCTGGAACAGCCCAGCTGCGTGCAGGCGTTGGTGGCCAACGGTGAGCCGGCTACCTCTGCCTCTGCGGGCGACCATGTGCAAATCGTGCTCGAGTCAACGCCGTTCTATGGCGAAGGTGGCGGCCAGGTGGGAGACCGCGGGGTGTTGTCTGGTGCCGATGTCATCGTTGCGATTGAGTCGGTAAGCCGCAGTCGGGATGTGTTCGTGCATGCCGGACGGATTGAACGCGGTCAGCTGACGGTGGGCGATGCGATCACAGCGCAGGTGGACCGAGCCTGTCGTCGACGCGCTCAGGCAAACCACACCGCAACCCACTTGCTCCAGGCGGCCCTGAAGCAAGTCGTGGATCCAGGGATCGGTCAGGCGGGTTCCCTCGTGGATTTTGATCGCCTGCGATTCGACTTCCACGCCCCGCAAGCGGTGACGACTGAGCAATTAGGGCAGATCGAAACGTTGATCAATGGCTGGATCGCCGAGGCCCATGGCCTGTTGGTGGAGGAGATGGCGATTGACCAGGCGAAGGCGGCTGGTGCCGTTGCCATGTTTGGCGAGAAGTACGCCGACGTGGTGCGTGTTGTGGATGTGCCTGGGGTGTCGATGGAACTGTGTGGCGGAACGCATGTGGCCAACACCGCCGAAATTGGTCTGTTCAAGATCGTTGGCGAGAGTGGTGTTGCCGCCGGAATTCGCAGAATTGAAGCGGTGGCTGGGGCTTCAGTTTTGGGATATCTGAATGAGCGCGAGCTTGTGGTGAAGCAGCTCGGCGATCGCTTCAAGGCGCAGCCCGGTGAGATCGTTGAGCGGGTTGTGGCGTTGCAGGATGAGCTGAAGAGCACCGGCAAGGCTCTGATTGCTGCTCAGGCGGAATTAGCAGTCGCCAAGTCGGCAGCATTGGCAACGAAGGCCGTTGCCATTGGCAGTTTTCAACTGTTGGTGGAACGTCTGGATGGCGTGGATGGCACGGGGTTGCAAGGAGCCGCCCAGAGCCTGGCTGCCCAGTTGGGCGATGGCGCTGCCGTGGTGCTCGGCGGTCTTCCCGATCCATCTGATCAAGGGAAGGTGATTTTGGTGGCGGCGTTTGGCAAGGATGTGATCGCCGCTAAGCAACAGGCCGGCAAATTTATTGGAACGATCGCCAAGCTCTGCGGCGGCGGCGGGGGCGGACGTCCGAACCTGGCTCAGGCGGGTGGACGGGACGGAGCGGCCCTGGCTGGAGCGCTTGAGACAGCACGCATGGAGTTAACGGCTGCTCTTCAGCAACAAGGCTGATGTCGGCTCCATGGGGCTCCACAGAGACGTCTCCACAGCATTCAAAGTGTTCTCAGTCTTGGAGGTATGTGGTTTGACGGAGACTGCTTTCCAGGTGATCGAGCAGACGCCTTGACTCTTCGATCCTCAGTTGACCGTTGCTGATGGCACCTTCGGCGGCAACCCGTAACCGTTCCAATAACAGGTCTGGATCGTGTTCCATTGCCTTCAGGACGTCGGCATTGGTGTCGCCACGAACCACATGATCCACTCGATAACTCCCGCCAGGGCTAAGTCGGATATGCACGGCGTTAGTGGTTCCGAACAAGTTGTGCAAATTGCCCATCACCTCTTGATAAGCACCACTTAAAAACAGTCCGATGAAGTAAGGCTCATCGTTGATGAGCGGATGCAGCTCGAGCAGGGGTTTGGCTTGTCCATTTCCGATAAAGCGATTGAGGCGACCATCGGAATCGCAGGTGAGGTCAGCCAAGCTGGCCAACAGTGTCGGACGCTCTTCGAGGCGTTGGAGCGGAACCACTGGAAAGATTTGATCGATCGCCCAGGTGTCTGGGGCTGATCGGAACACCGAGAGGTTGGCGTAATACGTCTCCGCCAGGGCAGCTTTGAGGGCTTGGAGTTCCTCAGGGACGGAAGGCCCCGTTGGCAAGCGTTCCGCAATGGCAGCAGCGCAGGCCCAAGTGAGTTGTTCGGCGGTCGCCCGTTCTGGCAGCCCCGCATACCCAAGCCGGAATGCTGCCAGCGCGTCTTGCTTGAACTTCAAGGCATCGTTCCAAGCCTCCTGCAGGGGTGGCAGATCGGCTTGGTCGGATCCATCAAGGTTGTGGATGGTCTCGAGCGTGCTCCGCAGATTGCGAACAATCAGCGGCTCGTCTTCTGTGGCGGGGGGAATCGAGGCGGGCATCCGGCTGCTGCCGAGCACATCGAACACCAGTAAGGAGAAATGGCTGGCAATGGCGCGACCGCTTTCGCTCACCAGTGTTGGCAGGGCGACCCCATTGGGTTCGCAACATTCCCGCACCGTGGCCACCACATCGTTGGCGTAGTTCTGCAGTGAGTAGTTGGTGGAGGCTGCCGTTGCTGTGCGGCTGCCGTCGTAGTCGATCCCTAAGCCTCCTCCCACATCAAGGAACCCCATCGGTGCGCCGAGCCGGGTGAGCTCTACATAGATCTGTCCGGCTTCTTGGAGCGCATCTTTCAGGACGGCGATGTCGTTGATTTGGCTGCCGATGTGGAAGTGCAGGAGCCGTAGATCGTCGAGTAAGCCGTTGTCCCGCAAGCGTTCGACAGTCGTCAGTAAATCGGGGATGGCGAGTCCGAATTTGGCTTTGTCGCCGACGGAACTGCCCCAACGTCCTGTACTGCGGCTGGCCAATTTGGCTCGGATTCCGATGTACGGCGCGGCTCCCAAGTTGCGGCTCGCCTCGATGATTCGATCCACTTCATCGGGTTGTTCAATCACCACCACTGGGCGACGCCCCAAGCGCCTCGCCAAAATTGCAGTTTCGATGTAGAGCCGATCCTTGTAGCCGTTGCAAATCAGCAGAGCATCTGGATCGTCGAGAAGTGAAAGTGCAATAAGCAGTTCCGCTTTGCTCCCTGCCTCCAGCCCGAAGTTCCAACGCTTGCCGCAACTCACCAGCTCTTCCACGACGTGGCGCTGCTGGTTGCATTTCACCGGGAATACCCCTTGATATCGCCCCTTGTAGCCGTATTGGGCGATTGCACGTTCAAAGGCGCTGTGGAGCCGCTCGAGCCGGTCTTCGAGGATGTCGTCGAAGCGAATCAGGAGGGGCAGGCTGAGGTTTCGACTTCGCAACTCCTGAACAAGTTCGTGCAGATCGAGGCTTCCGCCCCGCTCACCCTGCGGTTGAACGCTGATGTGACCGCGGGCATTGATCGAAAAGTAAGGGTCGCCCCATCGCTCCAAGCCATACAGCTCAGTGCTGTTCTGAATCGACCAGCCTTCGCCGTCTGCCACGTTTTCACGCAAGGGGGATTGCGGAAATCTAGGGACTTTCGTCGTCCCAGTTCAGGGCATGTGCTTGCCAAGCGGGTGGGCCACCGTGGACGATGACGACGTTTTTCATTGCTGCTCCTCTCCATGGCTGAACGCACTTTCGTCGCCATTAAGCCTGATGGTGTCCAACGCGGCCTGGTCGGCGAGATCTTGGGTCGTTTTGAGCGCAAGGGATTCAAGTTGGTGGGCTTGAAGCAGATCACCCCCAGTCGTGCCCTGGCGGAGGAGCACTACGGCGTTCACAAGGAGCGTCCTTTCTTCGCTGGTTTGGTGGGCTTCATCACGTCAGGTCCGGTGGTTGCAATGGTTTGGGAAGGCGATGGCGTAATTGCTAGTGCCCGCAAGCTGATTGGTGCCACAAAGCCTTTGGAGTCTGAGCCCGGCACCATCCGTGGCGATTTGGCCGTGAATATTGGTCGCAATGTGATCCATGGATCCGATGCTCCAGAAACCGCAGAGTTCGAGATCGGTCTTTGGTTCCAGCCTTCTGAACTGAACGACTGGAGCCCTTCGGATCAAGCCTGGCGCGTTGAAGACTGATCGCCGACAAGTTCCTTTGACCGGATCGTGATGGCATCGCCCTGAATGGCGGTGGTGCCATCACCATCGCGTTGGGGGTGATGCAACGTTGTCTTATTGGGAGTCCTGAAACCGCTCCCAATGGAATGCTTTGAGTAGGTCCTCGTCAGCGGCATCAGGCCGCTCGCCTGTCATTGCAGTGGCCAGTAAATCAGCTGTGATGGCCGCCAACAGCACACCATTGCGATGGTGTCCGCAGGCCAGCCAGAGTCCACGGATCGGTCCTGGACCAAGCAAGGGTCCTTCGTCGGGGGTGCACGGTCGAAATCCCCACCAACGCTCCATCGGTGGCCAGGTTCCCGCCATGGGTAGGAGGTCTTGGATTCCGGCTTGAAGCTGTGCTTGTCCATCTGGTGTCAGTCCAGCCGTAAACCCGGCGCTGCGCTCACTGGTGGCCCCAACCACAATCAGACCGTCTTCCCGCGGCACCAAATAGGTGCCGGGTCCAAAAATCACGCGCTTCAGTGCTTTGCGAGGCCCTTGTAGGGAAAGCATTTGGCCTTTCACTGGGAAGACCGGAAGCTCTGGGACCAGTTTTTGGCTCCAAGCGCCGCTGCATAAAACCGCCATTCGGCAGGGATGATGCTGCACCTCTCCTTCGGCGGTGCGCAAGGTGATCTGCTGGAGCTCTTGGCTGTCGCTGTGGCGACTGAGGGTTTGCACCTCGGCTCCTTCCAGGAACTGCACGCCAAGGGACACGCAGGCCTTTTCCAGGGCCCGCATCAATTGACGGCGGTTGTCGATCTGACCGTCCTGCTCGAACAGCAGCCCCGCTTGCCAACGCGGGGCTAATCCAGGCACTTCCTGCTCCAGAGCCTTACGGGTGAGCGACTGCCCAAGGGCGGCCGTCGGGTAGCGCCTGCTGTCGTCCTCCGTAGCGAACGGCACCACAATTCCACTCATCCGTAAGCCACAGGTGAGCCCGCTGTCGTGTTCGATCTGGGCGACCCATTGTGGGATCAGCGCAAGGCTGTGCTGCCCCAACGTCAACAACTGGCCGCTCAGTCCTTCTGCGTGGGGTGCCAGCATTCCCGCCGCCACGAAGCCTGCGGCTTCATTCCGATTGCGGCTGATCACGCGGACTGCATGGCCACGACGGGCCAATTGATGGGCGATCGCCAGGCCCATCAACCCTCCGCCCAGCACGACAATCGGTGGTGGTGTGGTCATGGTTACCCGCGCAGCGCTTTGAAACCGCTGTTCAGCAGACGGTTCAGGCCGCTGTACGCAATTAAAAAATCAGCTGTTGCAGGCTTCATGCTGTCCATTGGCCCATGTCAATCCTGATGAGAACGGGGCTGGTTCCATAGGATTCAGATATCAGCTTCATACCGCGGACGCATGGCCGACGCAGCAACCCAACTCCCCTGGGAGGCCGTTATTGGTCTTGAGACCCACGTGCAGTTAGGCACGGACAGCAAAATTTTTACGGCGGCATCAACCACCTTTGGCGACGAGCCCAACACGCATATCGACCCCGTGGTGTGCGGCCTGCCGGGCACTTTGCCAGTGCTGAACCAGAAGGTTCTCGAGTACGCCGTGAAGGCAGCGATGGCCCTGAATTTGAACATCGCAGAGCACAGCAAATTCGATCGAAAACAATATTTTTATCCCGATCTACCCAAGAACTACCAGATCTCTCAGTTCGACCAACCGATTGCCGAAGAGGGTTGGATTGAGGTGGAGGTGGCCGAGAAAGGGAAAGACACCTACCTCAAAACGATTGGGATCGAACGGCTTCATATGGAGGAAGACGCGGGCAAGCTTGTGCACGCCGGCAGTGATCGCCTGGCTGGTTCGACCCATTCGCTAGTGGATTACAACCGTGCTGGCGTGGCCTTAGCCGAAATCGTCAGCAAGCCCGACCTGCGCACAGGCCGTGAAGCTGCTGAATATGCCTCTGAAATTCGGCGGATCATGCGCTACCTGGGCGTGAGCGACGGAAACATGCAGGAGGGCTCGCTTCGCTGCGACGTCAATATTTCGGTGCGTCGAGGTCCAGATGCTCCCTTTGGCACAAAGGTAGAGATCAAGAATATGAATTCCTTCTCCGCCATCCAGAAGGCTGTTGATTACGAGATCAAACGCCAGGTGAAGGCCTATGAGACGGGGGAGCCCGTAGTGCAAGAAACCCGCCTTTGGGATGAAGGTAAGCAGCTCACGAAGAGCATGCGCAGCAAGGAGGGCGCAAGTGATTACCGCTATTTCCCCGACCCCGATCTCGGTCCGATTGAAGTCAGTCCCGAACAGCGTGAGGGTTGGCGGGCTGAATTGCCTGAGCTACCTGCGGCGAAGCGTCATCGCTATGCCGACGACTTGGGCTTGTCCCAATACGACGCCCGGGTGCTCACGGATGAGCGCCAGATGGCGGATTACTTCGAGGCGGTGGTGACTGCTGGAGCTGACGCCAAGCTCTCAGCGAATTGGATCACCGGTGATCTTGCGGCTTACGTCAACAGCAATCGCCTCAGTTTTGCGGCATTGCCGTTCCGTCCGGAGCAGTTATCGGAAATGGTTCAGCTCATTGATGGCGGAAAAATCAGCGGAAAAATCGCCAAGGAAATCCTGCCGGAACTGTTGGAGAAGGGCGGATCACCCAAGGCGATTGTTGATGAACGCGGCCTTGGAATGATTAGCGACCCGGCGGCGATCGAAGCAATTGTCGATGAGCTGTTGGGCGCCCATCCAGAGGAGGTTGAGGCGTTCCGTGGCGGTAAAACCAAACTGCAAGGCTTCTTTGTGGGGCAACTGATGAAGAAGACAGGTGGCAAGGCGGATCCAAAGCTGGCGAATCAAATCTTGAGCCAGAAACTCAAGGGAGGATGACGTCTACCCGCGCCATTCCGAAGGCCTGGCGCCAGTGGCTCATTCACAACCGTGATCGTGGATGTGCGCGTCAGGAGATTGTTGACCGCGCCGTCGCCCAGGGATATTCCTTGGTGGCGATCAATGCTGTGCTCGAGACCCCTGCTCAGCACGGAGCTGCACTGATCTCGTCCGATGGGTTGAAGCCGCCAGCGTGGTTGCAGTGGTTCAACGCGCCGATCACGGATTCGCAGCATCGGCCCCGTGCTGTTCGTGTGGAAACCCCCCACGCCCAGCTGTATGAACTGCCGTCTTTGCTGTCGTCTCTGGAATGCCAAGAGTTGATTGAGGCGATCAACTCGGCGTTATTGCCGTCCACTGTGACCCGTGGCAGCAACGACTACCGCACCAGTCGCACGTGCCATCTGCGTCATAACCATCCCGTGCTGTCTCGCCGCTTGGATCAACGCTTTGCGGATTTGTTGGGGGTTGATCCACGCTTTTCGGAACCCATTCAGGGGCAGCGATATGACCCGGGTGAGTATTTCAAGCAACACACTGATTGGTTCTCACCTGGCACGAAAGAGTTTGATCACAACACCAGGAATGGTGGGCAGCGAACCTGGACGGTGATGGTGTATCTCAATGCCGTGGAATCGGGCGGTGAGACGTGGTTTCAACATCTGGATCAACGTTTTACGCCGCGACCGGGTTTGGGTTTGGCTTGGAACAATCTTCAAGAAGATGGAACCCCAAACCGGAACACATTGCATGAAGCCATTCCGGTTGCTGTTGGAAGCAAATGGGTGATTACAAAGTGGTTCCGAGAAAGGACGGGGCGAAATGGTTAGCCATATGTATGTGTTGTTGTTGGTTATGTATTGATCAGGGTTGATAGAAAACTTGCTGACTTGATTGTCTGATTTGACTTAAAGCAGTGCATCAAGTTGATCGTGTAGGTCGTCGATCCGACCGCTGTTGTTAATAACAGAATCAGCGCGTTGCACCTTGATGTCGATCGGCCATTGCGCCGCGATGCGTTGTGTGGCTTCGGCTTCCGTGCAGTTGTTTCGTGCCATCAAGCGTTCTCTTTGCTGGAGCGCCGTACAGCGGACCACCCAAATTTCGCTGCACCACTTTTCAAGGCCGGCTTCAAATAGGAGTGGAATCATCAGGATCACGATCGGGGCGTCTGGCAACGATCGAAGTGCGTCATCAAAACGTCGCTGCACAATCGGATGCACGAGTTGTTCCAGCCAGCTCCGTTCGTTTGGATCGTTGAACACAATTGCGGCGAGTTCAGCGCGGTCGATGTCTGACGTTCCATCCTTTTGGACGCGTTTGCCGTAGCGCGCCACAACAGCCTTGCTCGCAGACGTGTCTGTTGCGAGTGCCTCGCGTGCATAGACATCTGCATCCAGCACAGGACAGCCTCGTTTTTCGAGTAACGCCGCAACACTGCTTTTTCCGCTGGCAATGCCACCGGTGAGCCCGATGCGTCTCTGGGGCGGCCAATCGCCAAACGTCATGGTGGCGGTGGAAGATGAGTGAAGTCTCTCTTGCCGACGCGGCCGAAGCGATGGCTTCTATTTGGTCTCCCATCGATGGTGGGGTCACGGCGCCGAACGGTTTTGAGGCGGCAGGGGTTGTGGCGGGCCTTAAGCCCTCGGGTCGCCCAGATCTGGCCTTGATCCTCGCCCCAGACGAAGCGGTGTGTGCGGGCACGTTCACCACGTCCGTGGTGCGGGCCGCCTGTGTTGACCTCTGTGCCGATCGGCTCTCCAGCCAAGACGGTCGGACTCGAGCCGTGTTGATCAACTCGGGCCAGGCCAACGCCTGCACTGGAGACCGTGGGTTGTTGGATAGTCAGCGAGCGACGCAAGCCGTTGCCGACCAGCTGGGCCTTGATCACGACACCGTGTTGATCTGCTCCACCGGTGTGATTGGTGTGCCGATACCCATGCCAACGCTGTTGTCCGGCCTGGGGTCTCTGATTGCAGCGTTGTCGGATAGCGGTGGGCCCGCTGCAGCGCAGGCGATTCTCACCACAGATCTTGTGGAGAAACAGGCGGCTGTTCAGGCTGAGTTGGGGGGGCGGACGGTGCGGATTGGCGGGATGGCTAAGGGCTCCGGAATGATTCATCCGAACATGGCCACGATGCTCGGCTTCTTCAGCTGCGATGCCGGCATGGATGCAGCAATTTGGCGTGGGATGGTGCGTCGAGCGGTTGAGCGCTCGTTCAATGCCATCACCGTGGATGGCGACACCAGCACGAACGACACGGTGTTGGCCTTCAGCGCTGGAGCGCCCTTGGCTGAGGAGCACCATGCCGATTTGGAGGCGGGCCTCACGCAGGTGATGCAGCAATTGGCGCAAGCAATTGCCCGCGATGGCGAAGGAGCCACCTGCTTGATGGAGGTTCAGGTGAATGGTGCTGAGGATGAGGCTGCGGCGTTGCGCGTGGCGCGCACGATCTGTGGGTCATCCCTTGTGAAAACAGCTGTGCATGGCCGTGATCCCAATTGGGGGCGGATCGTTGCGGCGGCCGGTCGGGCTGATGTCGCGTTCGACCCCGAAGCTGTGGAACTTTGGATTGGCCCCCATCAACTAATGGATCAGGGGCAACCGGTGGTGTTTGACCGTGCAGCGGCCAGCGATGTTCTTCGCCAGGACACCGTTCAGATCCGTCTCGGCATCGGTGAGGGGCCTGGTATGGGTTGTGCTTGGGGATGCGATTTGTCGGATCAATATGTACGCATCAACGCCGACTACACCACTTAGTCCCAAATTTATTGCAGTGCAGTGGATTTGGGAGATCAGCCAAGCCTGTTTACGTCTTGTTTACGTTTACCTCCCAACGTATGTCCAGGGAGTCCGACACAGGCTCGTGGACGCTGATGGTCGTCTCTTGGACTTGATTGCCTCTGACTAGGTTCACTCGCTGACATCTGTGGAGCGAGTTGATCAGAAGTTGTCTTGCGTTGCTTATTTGGACCAGGTGTTATGTATGTTTTTGGGTCTCTGCCATAATCACCTAGTCGAGGAAGTTAAGTTGATTAAATCATTCTCTGCGGACTAAGAGGTCTTGCCAAAAACTATGTTGCACCAGAGTATTGCTCTCCTCTCGTTGATCGGTGTTTTTCCTGCACCTGCTGGCGGCATCTCTGAATCGTTAAGTGGTGCACTGCCTCAAGCTCCCTTGATAGCTGATCTGCGCCAGCAATTGGAATTGGCTTCGAAATGCACTACGGACAATGTCAAATACGTCAGTCCAAAGTATGAAGAGTATGAAGGCTTCGGGGCTTATGGATACTGCATTATTGATGGACAGGTATTAGCTGTTAATGCTCGTGGTGTTATATTTACTCAGCGACTGGATGAAGTAAAAGCCGATCGAACTTCTAACTTTCCATTGACCTGGTTGACGCAGTATAGCGAAGACAATGGCAAGCTGAAAGTATATGAGTGCCTTGAAAGCAGCTCTACTTCTTATAAGTGTAGTGGTAATCCCCAAGTCATTGTTATGGGAGTTCTAAAGAGGTGAGTGGAGTGCTGTTAGCGCACCACAGACTTTATTTTGAAAAGCTAACTTAGTTGCTCTCGAAAGGTTGATTGCGCAACAAGTTCAGAGGTGTTCACGCTCTGAGACTGCCCTAGAAGGACCAGGAAGGACGCTCTGCATAGACCTAAAGAGTTCTAGTTGTGATTTTCTTTGCTGTGTCTTTTAGCTAGTTAACGCGATCCTGGTTCAGTATTTTGTTAATCCAGCGTCAAATGCTTGAGGTCTGGTAATACGTTGAGGGTTTGCATATGCGTTGTTGCATTGTTCCTGCGATTCGCCCTTCTGAATTGTAATTGCAATGCAATTGCAATTGAGCAATGCTGCATCCGAATCTACAAATGTCCCTCCTTCCCCGTTATTAACAATATTTCTTGACATATGTTTCATTACACAGTTTGCGTAATTAATCTTAAGCGCTTCGGTTAAATCTACACCTGTGTCTACGCCTGTGGCGCCCACAATAGATGGATCAAAATATGGATTATATGTTTTCAGCTCTTGAGCAGAGGCGGTTGCGCTTAAGAGCAATGCTGATGCGAGTCCAAATGCGAGGCTTTTCATTTAAAGACTGATCATTAAAAGTAACTATACTTGAATATTGAGCTGCAACAAACTTGGTACGCGTTGTGCTCTGGATTTATAGGATCGCTGCCTAGACCTTTGACGGGTTAGTTGGTGCAGTCCTTTTTAAAGTTTTTCTTTGGATCAGGTGTACGACGATTCTGGATACCTTTCCATTCAGGGTTGTTGGACGTGGCAGCACGCGTCCTGCCTTGTCCACTGCGTCTGTGGTGTCTTGTCTCCACTGCTGATAGGTGTCCAGGTACGTGCGTCGGAAGAGGTGGACCTGCTTGCTTGCTCCACATCCCCCCTTCCGAGAGCAGAAGTCGAGGAAATGCCTGGTCTGGTTTCTGATCAGACGAAAGCGTCCATCGGTGATCCCCTCGTGAGGTGTGCTGCTGATTCGGCGTTGCTCCTTCGTTAGGAACCGATTCACCATCTCCCCAATGGTCAGGACGTTGACCGCTTCTCCTCTGTCTGCCTTGGTTCGGAGTTCGATGTATCGCTCTTGCGCCAGTTCCAGTGCCTCATCCAGCCCTGCTGGTGTTGGGTCTGGGAATCCTCCGTTGGGGTGTCTGAGAACGAACCGATGCCTGCTCTGCGTCTCTGGGTTGAAGAAGTAGAGAGACCACCGACCACCCCGTTGACCGTTGCGAAACACGTTCGCGTTGTTTCGTTTGCCGCCTTGTAAATCGACCCGATCCAGGACCTGAGATTGAGTGCTCGTCTCAGGCATCTGTTGGCAGTTTGTTGACGCTCTCTACCGTCACGACTGGGATATGGTCTGTGTTGACAGATTGTTTACGGTGAACCTAACTGGTAAGAATCCAGTCAGTCACTCATTCCCAGAGATACGTGCGCATTAATGCCGATTACACCACTTAGATGATGCCTATGGGGCCAGGACAACCATTTGCATTGGCCACTTTGAATCAATCTGAATTTGTTTTTTAGATTTGTTTTGCAAATAAGAAGTTCTTGATTGTTTGATGATGACTGTGTGTCCTTTGTCATTTTTTTGTGCGTTTCAATGCGGTTTGGCGTTGAAATCTCTGGCAAAATATCCTTGATCAAATTTCTCTTGATGGATCAATCCCAGCCTGTTGAATCGACCGTCGTGGGACGGCCACGTTTCTGGGTTGGTCCATTGGTGGCCGGATGCTGTTTCGCCATGGGGTTTGGGATCACCGATCGTGTGGTGAGCCAGCAGAGCGACATCAAGCCTGCCCAGACACAGCGTTTTGCTCCCTCTTACTTCCCAGGCGATTCCCTGCAGACGCTGCGTTCAATCCACCAAGGTGACGCCAGTTTGCAGGTCGATTTAGCCGCCCGAAAGCTTGCCTCCCCGGAGCTAGACGCGGCCACCACGCCGCCCGTTGCCACTGCTTCAGAGGCAAGCCTGGCGCTTCAGCTCCCTCCATCGGCAGACAAGACCTGGACGGCACCAGCCTGGTCTGACCCCGATATTGATGTTGCGCCATCTGCGATGTCGACAGAATTAATTCCCGACCTGGACCTAGAGCCAGACTCCGCATCTGTTCTGCTGGTCCCACCCCCTGAGGTCCTCCCTCCGGCTTTTGTGTCGGAGAACGATGCCCAACGGTTGCTTCCACTGCAGCCATTAATGCCTCCATCGCAGCCCTAGATCGGCCAGTCGATCCTTAGATCTGCCACAGTTTCCCTATACGCCAATGGTTCATGGGCTCTCCGGACGCCTTGATACGAGCAGCAGTTCATCGCATCGGTGCTCGGGTTGGCCATGGTTTGGCCGACACGGCCGCTGAGTTAGCGATTTTTGCGAAGGACGCTCCCGAGCGGCTCCGCCAGGAATGGGAGCTATTCCAAGAAGAAGTGCGCGAAGAAGCCGAGCGCTTAGAACGTGGTGATGCCTCCCCTGTTACGTCTGATGCTGATTCGATGCAGGGACCGACGACTGAATCTCCACAGCAGGTGATTGATCGTTTGCGCGCCAACGTTGCTGACCTCAGTCAGCGGATCGAGGCGCGTTCTTGATGCGTCGTTTGAATATCGCGTTTGGTTTGCAGCGGGCCATCCGTGCATTGGTGATTTGGCGTGCCGTTCTCACCCTTTTGGTGTTGCTGTGGTGGGACGGCCAATCTTGGACCTACCGCGGTGGTGCCACACGGGAGCGCCGCGCTGAACGTCAGCAACAACGCGCTCAATGGCTGACCCGTCAGCTGTTGGAATTGGGGTCAGCGTTTATCAAGCTGGGGCAGCTGTTGTCCTCCAGGCCCGACATCCTTCCAGCCGGGTGGGTGAGTGAGCTGGCGTCCCTGCAAGACAATGTGCCGGCTTTCAGTTTTGATCGCGTTCAGACGGTGTTGGAGGAGGAGCTCGGCCCGCGCTGCGCCGAGGTGATTGATCTCGATCCACAACCTCTGGGTGCAGCGTCTCTTGCCCAAGTGCATCGCGCGAGCTTGCGCAGTGGTCGGCAGGTGGTGCTCAAAGTGCAACGGCAAGGGCTGGATCGCCGCTTCCGCCTCGACCTCGACGTGATGCAGCAGGTGGCGGCGGTGTTGCAGCGTCATCCCAGTTGGGGAAGGGGTCGTGATTGGCCTGCCATGGCCCGTGAGTGTCGGCGTGTGTTGTTGCGTGAGCTCGACTTCCGGGTTGAAGCGCAATATGCGGCTCGGTTTCGTCAACAGTTTCTTGACGACGACCAGATTCGTATTCCAGGGGTGATTTGGGAGTTGAGCACCCGTCGGGTGCTCTGTTTGGACTATTTGCCTGGGATCAAAATCAATGACCGCGAGGCGATCGTTGAGGCGGGCATTGATCCCTCGGAGGTGGCCGAAATCGGTGCAGCCAGTTATCTCAAACAGCTGGTGCGGTTTGGCTTTTTTCATGCCGACCCCCACCCTGGAAATCTTGCTGTCGCCAGCGACGGCGCACTCATCTATTACGACTTCGGGATGATGGGTGTGTTGTCGGATGGATTACGTCGCCGACTGGGATCGATGGTGCGCGCTGCCGCAGCCAGGGATTCCGCTGCCTTGGTGGCTGAATTGCAGGCAGCGGGATTGATCGGAACTGAGATTGATGTGGGTCCTGTTCGACGGTTGGTGCGCGTGATGCTGCAGGACGCTTTGACGCCTCCATTCAGTTCCAACGTGATCGACAAGCTGTCGGGCGACCTCTACGACCTTGTTTATGGCCAGCCCTTTCGGTTGCCAGTTGAGTTGATCTTCGTGATGCGGGCGCTTTCCACCTTTGAAGGCGTTGGCCGAAGCCTCGATCCAGCTTTTAGCCTTGTCTCGATTGCCAAGCCCTACTTACTTCCTCTGATGACGTCCAGTGGACCCGGTACGAATGATCTGTTCAATGAGCTGGGGCGCCAGGTTGGAGCCTTAAGCAGTAAGGCTGTTGGCATCCCAAGGCGCTTGGACGAAAGCTTGGAGCGTCTTGAACAGGGCGATCTCCAACTCCAGGTCCGACTCGGTGAGTCCGATCGTCAGTTCCGGCGCATGATCGTTGCGCAACAGTCGATTGGCCAAGCCGTTCTCTTGGGCTGTTTGGCTCTGGCAACGGCCATTGTTGGTGCCAGCTCTCGTCCTCTTTGGTCGATCTTGCCGGCTGCGGCAACGCTTCCTGTGGGGTTGGGCTGGTTTCGAATGCAGATGAGAATGCGGCGCGACCAGCGATTGGAACAGTTGCCTGGCTCCAACCGCTGAGGCTTATCGGTGGTTGATCAGGCTTTGCCGCGCGGGCCTTGGCCTACGGCTCCCGCATACACCGCTTGACTTCCGAGTTCGTCTTCGATCCGCAGGAGCTGGTTGTACTTGGCAACCCGTTCGCTGCGGCTGAGCGAGCCTGTTTTAATTTGCCCAGCCCGTGTGGCAACCGACAGATCAGCAATGGTGGTGTCTTCGGTTTCGCCACTGCGGTGGCTGATCACGCTGGTGTAGCC
Source organism: Synechococcus sp. CC9902 (assembly GCF_000012505.1). Classification (NCBI taxonomy): domain Bacteria; kingdom Bacillati; phylum Cyanobacteriota; class Cyanophyceae; order Synechococcales; family Synechococcaceae; genus Synechococcus; species Synechococcus sp. CC9902. The sequence goes on along the minus strand of NC_007513.1, from coordinate 2,062,803 downwards.
AGAGCGACCCGCCAGATCAATGGCCTGCAGGGTTTCGGTAAGGGAACCGATCTGGTTCACCTTGATCAGGATCGAATTTGCAGTGTTGTTGTCGATTCCTTGTTGAAGTCGCTTGGTGTTGGTGACGAATAGGTCGTCACCCACGAGTTGCACCTTGCTGCCGAGGCGTTCGGTGAGCAGTTTCCAGCCCTCCCAGTCGTCTTCGGCGAGGCCGTCCTCGATCGACACGATCGGGAATTGATTCACCAGTTGTTCGAGCTGCCCCACCATTTCTGCACTGGTGTAGCTGCCACCGTCGAAGGCATAGCGACCGTTCTCGAAGAATTCGGTGCTGGCGACGTCGAGTGCCAAGGAGATCTGTTCCCCAGGTTTGTAGCCCGCTTTTTGAATTGCTTCCACCAGGATTTCGCCGGCTTCCACGTTGCCGAGGTTGGGGGCGAAACCACCTTCATCTCCAACGGAGGTGCTCATGCCCTTGGCATTCAGCAGGTCTTTCAGGGTGTGGAATACCTCGGTGCCCATTCGCAGCGCTTCCCGGAAGCTTGGGGCGCCGTGGGGAACCAGCATGAACTCTTGAAAATCCAGGCTGTTCGCGGCATGGGCACCGCCATTGATCACATTCATCAATGGCACCGGCAAGAGATTGGCTAGCGGCCCCCCCAAATAGCGGTAAAGGGGCAAACCCAGCCCATTGGCAGCGGCCCGTGCCGTGGCCATGCTCACCGCCAGGATTGAGTTGGCACCGAGGTTGGACTTGTTGTCGCTGCCATCCAGCTCAAGCATTGCTGCATCGACAGCTGCTTGATCGAGTGCCGATAAGCCGCAGAGAGCTGGGGCGATGCGTTCTTCAATGTGGGTGACAGCCTGGCTGACACCTTTCCCCATATATCGCTTTCCGCCATCGCGAAGTTCATGGGCTTCATGGGCCCCGGTGCTGGCACCGCTTGGCACGATGGCGCGTCCCATGGCTCCGCCTTCGAGCAGCACTTCGGCCTCGACGGTTGGATTGCCTCGGGAATCGAGCACCTCTCGGGCCACGATGGTGTCGATGACGAGGTCGAGGGAATCGATCACGTTGTGACGAAGTGGTTAACCCATGAATCCTATGGGTCGCCCCTGTCAGCCCTGTCGTGGGTGAATCTCGGCGGTCAGAATATGGGCACGATCACCCAACCGGTTTCTTCGCCATGCGGATGCTGCACACGATGCTCCGGGTTACTGATTTAGAGCGTTCGTTGGCGTTCTATACGGGTGTTTTGGGGATGAATCTGTTGCGCCGCAAGGACTATCCCAGCGGCAGGTTCACCTTGGCGTTTGTGGGGTATGGCCCCGAAACCGAGCAGACGGTGTTGGAACTCACCCATAACTGGGATGCCGACGCTTACAGCCTTGGTGATGCTTATGGGCACATCGCTCTTGGAGTCGACGACATCCGAACCACCTGTGCGGGCATTGCTGGAAAAGGGGGTCGTGTGGTGCGTGAACCAGGGCCGATGAAGCACGGAACCACGGTGATTGCGTTTGTCGAAGATCCCGACGGTTACAAAGTGGAGTTGATCGAGCTCTCCTCCAAAGCAGCTGTTTAACCCTGGATGACTGGTTCCCCCTCCTTCAACGGCAGCCTCACCCACGATCCCGACCGTTTCAGTGACGCCGCCTGGGATCTCCTCCTGAGTGCTCAAGATGTTGCCGGCCGTTGGCGGCATGAACAACTCGATGTGGAGCATCTGATTCAGGTGCTGTTCACGGATCCAGTTGGTCGCACTTGGGTGGAAGGCTTGCCCCTGGTGGTGGATGAGTTGCTGGACCGCTTGGAGGATGTGCTGGCCGATCAGCCTTCCGGGCGAGGGACGGATCTGTTCATCGGCGAAGACTTGGAGCAGTTGCTGGAGTCGGCGGATGCGGTGCGTCGACGCTGGGGAGTGGAACGGATCGATGTTCCACAGCTGCTCATGGCCATTGGGGCTGATCCACGCCTCGGTGCTGAGTTATTTGCAGGGTTGGGCTTATCCGCCGACCGGTTGGAGGAGCTGTTGCAAGGTCCGTCTGTCGCGGCTCAGCCATTCCAGCCTTCGTCATCCCAGCCTTCGCCTTCCCCGGCTCGGCCGACCCCCCAGTCGTCTCGGCTGCCACGTCCATCCCAGCCGGCTCGTGATCCACAGGCCTCTCGCGAACAGCCACAACCTTTGAATCCGCCCCAGTCTTCTCGGAGAAATGGGGCTGACGTGGCTCCAATGGAACCAGCGTTGCCGTCTGCGGAATCTCAGCGCTTGGAGATGGAGGAGCACGAGGCGCCGCCTAGCGCCCTTCAATCCTTCGGGCGTGATCTCACGGCGGAGGCGGAGGCCGGTCGGCTGGATCCGGTGATCGGCCGAGACAGTGAGATCCGCAACTTGATCAAGGTCTTATCGCGTCGCAGCAAAAACAATCCGGTGCTGATTGGGGCACCCGGAGTGGGAAAGACGGCCGTCGCCGAATTGTTGGCGCAGCGGATTGTGTCTGGTGAAGTGCCGGAATCGCTCCAGGGGATGCGATTGATATCCCTCGACCTCGGAGCCCTAATTGCCGGCGCCAAATTTCGGGGTCAATTCGAGGAACGGCTTCGCTCGGTTCTGGAGGAGGTGAGTCGCCCTGATTCGGGGGTGGTGTTGTTTGTCGACGAATTGCACACGGTGGTGGGGAGTGAGCGCAGCAGCACCGATGCCGGCAGCTTGCTGAAGCCTGCCCTCGCCAGGGGTGATCTCCGTTGCATCGGTGCCACGACGCCCGAGGATTACCGCCGCACCGTGGAGAAAGACCCAGCCCTGAATCGTCGTTTTCAGCAGGTGCTGATTCGAGAGCCGGATTTGCCCCTGAGCTTGGAGATTCTGCGTGGCTTGAAAGAGCGTTATGAGCTGCATCACGGCGTGTCGATCACGGATGAGGCGCTGCAAGCGGCGAACCGACTGGCGGATCGATACATCAGTGATCGCTGTTTGCCCGATAAGGCCATTGATTTGATCGATGAAGCGGCTGCCCAACTCAAGATGGAAGTCACTTCCAAGCCACAAGTGGTGGAGGAGGCAGAAGCCGATCTTCGCCGGGTTGAATTGGCGGTGCTGGCGGCAGAACAGGCCCCAGAGGCTGAGCGAATTCAGTTGCAACGCAACCGTCTCGATGGTGCGGCCCGCCTCGACGACTTGCGTCGTCGTTGGCAAGAGGAGCGGAATCAATTGGATGAACTCGGCCAGTTGTTGCGTCAGGACGAAGAGCTTCGCCATGCCATCGCTGAGGCGGAGCGCGACGGTGATCTGGAAGAAGCAGCGCGCTTGCAGTACGACCAATTGCACACGCTGCAGCAACGCCGAGAGGAGCTTGAGGCTTGTCAGGCTGAGGCGCAGGCCGCCGGCACCGCGTTATTGAGGGAACAGGTGGAGGCCGGAGATATCGCCGATCTCGTAGCGCGATGGACAGGCATTCCTGTGCAGCGGCTGCTCGCCGGAGAGCGGCGCAAGCTTTTGGCCTTGGAAGCTCACCTCGGTGAACGGGTGATTGGTCAGGCGGAGGCGGTCACGGCGGTGGCAGCTGCGATCCGCCGCGCCCGTGCAGGAATGAAGGATTCGCGACGCCCGGTGGGTTCGTTCTTGTTCCTTGGCCCGACCGGAGTGGGAAAAACGGAGTTAGCCAAGGCCTTGGCGGCATCCTTGTTTGATGAAGAAGAGGCGTTGGTGCGCCTCGATATGAGTGAATTCATGGAGCGCAATGCCGTGGCGCGATTAATCGGCGCGCCACCGGGTTACGTCGGTTACGAGGAGGGGGGTCAGCTCACCGAGGCGGTGCGGCGGCGTCCCTATGCCGTGCTCCTTCTCGATGAGGTGGAGAAAGCCCATCCCGATGTGTTCAATCTGTTGTTGCAGGTTCTCGACGATGGCCGCCTCACGGATTCCCAGGGTCGAACCGTCGACTTCCGGCACACGGTTGTGGTGATGACGAGCAACCTGGCCAGCCCAGCAATCCTGGACCATGCCCGACAACAGGAAGCCGATGATTCCGCGCTCCAACGCAAGGTGGATGAAGCCTTGGCTAGCCATTTCCGACCGGAGTTTTTGAATCGCATTGATGAGGTGATTCGATTCCGTCCGCTGCAGGTGTCTGATCTCGTGAAGATCGTGACGTTGCAGCTCCAGGAGTTGACGAGCCTGCTCGCGGAACAGGGCTTGTCGTTAGCGGTCGAGGATGGCGTCGCTGATTCCTTGGCGCGCCAGGGTTATGAACCCGAATATGGGGCAAGGCCCCTGCGGCGGGTCTTGCGGCGCCAGGTGGAGAATCCATTGGCAACTCAGCTTCTCGAAGAACGCTTTGCAGGAGCAACGGGTGTGTGCGTCGCTGTTGGTGGCGCCGATGGAGAGCCCTTGCGGTTTGAGCCACAAATGGACTAGGGGGCATCAGTTAGTGTGGATCTTTGGCGAAGTGCTTTCCGGCACCGTTGTCAACTTCCGGTCCCACCCCCCAGTGACCAGCCCAACCCAAGAGGACACCACTACCAACGCCCCTGAGCCTTCTGCTGAGTCCACCCGACCGGGTGGCTTTTTAGCGGATACGGTTCAAGAGTTGAAATTGGTGGTTTGGCCCAGCCGACAACAGCTTTTCAGCGAATCCATCGCTGTGATCTTGATGGTCAGCCTGTCGGCAGCCACCATCGCTGCCGTGAGTCGCTTCTTTGGTTGGGCTTCATCTCAGGTGTTCCGCTGACTCGCTTCTCTCTTTCGCCGTGCCCGACGACTTGACCACACCGGACGCCCTTGAGGTGATCGATCTGCCGGCCCCGAATGATGGGGAAGACGGAACGCTTGCGATGGAGCCTGTCGCGAATACCGCTATTGCTCGGTGGTATGCGGTTCAGGTGGCCTCGAGTTGTGAGAAAAAAGTGAAAGCCACCCTTGAACAACGGGCGGTCACCCTTGGGGTGAGCAATCGCATTCTTGAGATCGAGATTCCTCAAACGCCGGCGATCAAGCTGAAAAAGGACGGCAGCCGTCAGTCCACTGAGGAGAAGGTGTTTCCCGGCTATGTGCTCGTCCGGATGGTGCTGGATGAAGACACGATGATGGCGGTGCGCAGCACGCCCAACGTGATTAATTTCGTTGGTGCTGAGGATCGACGCGCAACCGGAAAAGCCCGGGGCCACATCAAACCTCGCCCGCTTAGCCGTTCAGAGGTGGATCGCATCTTTAAGCGCGCTGCCGAGAAGAAAACCGTCGTCAAGGTCGACTTGGCCGAAGGCGATCAGATCCTTGTTACCGCTGGTCCGTTCAAAGACTTCCAAGGGGAAGTGATTGAGGTGTCAGGCGAGCGCAACAAGCTCAAGGCATTGCTGTCCATTTTTGGACGGGAAACGCCAGTTGAACTGGAGTTTTCACAGATCAGCAAGCAGAACTGACATGCTGGCGGCCGTCTCCCTGCGGAGGGCGGCCTTTGGGGTGGTTTTCCATCCCGCCGCATCCGGCCCACGGGCCTGGTGATCCGTAGTTGTCCAAACCCTCCAGACGATGGCCAAGAAAGTCGTAGCTGTAATCAAGCTGGCCCTTCAGGCCGGTAAAGCCAACCCGGCGCCGCCCGTGGGCCCTGCCCTCGGTCAGCACGGCGTGAACATCATGATGTTCTGCAAGGAGTACAACGCTCGGACGCAGGACAAAGCCGGACTCGTGATTCCGGTTGAGATTTCGGTCTTTGAGGACCGTAGTTTCACCTTCATTACGAAGACCCCTCCAGCTTCCGTGTTGATCACGAAAGCTGCCGGTATCGAGAAAGGATCAGGCGATTCTGCAAAGGGCAGTGTCGGCTCTATCAGCCGCGCTCAGCTCGAGGAGATCGCAAAGACCAAGCTCCCCGATCTCAATTGCTCCAGCGTTGATTCCGCCATGCGGATCATCGAAGGCACTGCCCGCAACATGGGCGTTGCCGTCAGCGATTGATCGCATCGTTCACGCTCAACGTTTCACTCTCAACCTCATTACCGGGGGAGACATCACTGATGTCGTCTGTACCCCAACTCTGATATGCCCAAACTTTCAAAGCGCTTGGCTGGCTTGGCCAGCAAGATCGAGGATCGTACCTACGGGCCCCTCGAGGCGATTGCTCTCGTAAAAGACAACGCCAACGCCAAATTTGACGAAACGATGGAAGCCCACGTGCGGCTTGGCATCGATCCCAAATACACCGACCAGCAATTGCGCACCACGGTTGCCCTGCCCAACGGCACGGGTCAGACCGTTCGCATCGCTGTCGTCACCAGTGGTGAAAAGGTGGCTGCCGCTAAAGCCGCTGGCGCCGAACTCGCTGGCGATGAAGATCTAGTGGAAGCGATCAGCAAGGGAGAAATGAATTTCGACCTCCTGATTGCCACTCCAGACATGATGCCCAAGGTGGCCAAACTCGGCCGTGTGCTGGGTCCGCGTGGTCTGATGCCGAACCCAAAAGCTGGAACGGTGACCACCGATCTCGCGGCTGCGATTAAAGACTTCAAGGCGGGCAAGCTCGAGTTCCGAGCCGATCGCACCGGCATCGTCCACGTTCGTTTTGGTAAGGCCAGCTTCACCGCGGATGCCCTGCTCGAGAACCTCAAGACGCTGCAAGAAACGATCGATCGCAACAAACCCAGTGGCGCGAAGGGGCGTTATTGGAAAAGCTTGTACGTGACATCCACAATGGGCCCCTCCGTCGAGGTTGATTTCTCGGCCCTTCAGGAGATTGGTCAAGAGGGCTAACGCCCCTTGATCTATATTTAGCCATTGGCGAAAGCCAATTCGGGCATGTGCCCGGCCAGAGACAGCAGGTTTGATCGACGGACGTTCAATCGTCTTTCGACCAGTTAATTCCCGCCGAGGCAAACGCGCAACATTTTTTCTCCCCCGTGAGATTGGATTGGAACGCGGCCTCGTCTCATTTTTGAGACTCGATCGGCCGCATGTCCTGCTTGTTCCTTCAATCCGATCCAATCATCATGGGCCGCACTCTGGAGAACAAGCAACAGATCGTCGGAGAGCTCAAAGGGCTCCTCGCCGAGACCGAGCTGGCATTGGTCCTTGATTTCAAGGGCCTGTCCATCAAGGAAATGTCTGACCTGCGGGATCGTCTCCGGGTCACCAACAGCGTCTGCAAGGTGACTAAAAACACCTTGATGCGCCGTGCCATTGATGGTGACAGCTCCTGGGCCAACCTCGATTCGCTTCTGACGGGTACCAACGCTTTCGTTCTTGTAAAAGGCGATGTTGGTGCTGGTGTAAAGGCCGTTCGGTCTTTCCAGAACGAATTCAAAAAGTCTGAGACCAAGGGCGCTCTTTTCGAAGGCAAGCTTCTTTCTCAAGACGAGATCAAGGCCATCGCTGATCTTCCTTCCAGGGAAGAACTCATGGCTCAGATCGCTGGTGCAATCAACGCTGTGGCCACCAAGGTCGCCGTTGGCATCAACGAGGTTCCCACCGGTATGGCCAGGGCACTCAAGCAGCACGCCGAAGGCGGCGACAGCTGAGTTCGCTCTACCACCACGTCTATTTCCTGATCTGTTGCTGATTTTCAACCATGTCTGCAAAAACCGACGAAATCCTCGAATCGCTGAAATCCCTTTCTCTGCTTGAAGCTTCCGAGCTTGTTAAGCAGATCGAAGAGGCTTTTGGTGTCTCCGCCGCCGCATCAGCTGGCGTCGTGATGGCTGCCCCTGGCGCTGCTGGTGGCGGTGAGGCTGCTGAAGAAAAGACCGAGTTCGATGTGATCTTGGAAAGCTTCGAAGCTTCCGCCAAGATCAAAGTTCTCAAGGCCGTTCGCGAAGCGACCGGTTTGGGCTTGGGCGATGCCAAGGCTCTGGTCGAGGCCGCTCCAAAGCTGGTCAAAGAAGGTGCGTCCAAGGACGATGCCGAAGCCCTCAAGAAGGCCATCGAAGAAGTGGGTGGCAAGGTCACAATCAAGTGATCCTGTGGGATCGGCTTTTCGCCGATCCGCATCTCATTTTTTTCAACAAAAGCGACTCTCCTCGGGGGGTCGCTTTTTTGTTGTGTATTGGGCTCGGCAATAAAAAAACCCCGCCGAAGGCAGGGTTTTTTGTGGAACACGTTCAGGAGTCTGTCCTTGTTTCGACCCTGAAGAGGTGTTTTGCACTCCTCACACCCTAGAAACCTAAAAGTCCTCAAATGTGATTGGTTATCTCGCTGGCCTCTCTGAAAACTGTCACTGTGCCAGTGTTTGGCGAGGGCTGCTGTACGGGATCACTTGTAGCGGGATCGGGCCTGCGCTCGCGACCCGTTGGACGCTGCTAAGCCGCGATGCCAAGGAGCTGCCGCGTGATGTTGTCGGGGTTGGTGGGATTGGTGGCGGCATGCTTGGGGCCCGCGACGGACCAAGCTTGGCCATGCTCGAGCCCCTGGCCTGGCGGATGGCTCGCGCCATCAACAGTTGAATCGGATCTGGATTCGAGAAATAAAGATGGCTCAGGGTTCGTCCTTGGTAGACGCGTCGTTCGAGCTGCCAGTCGTTATTCAGCTCTAGCCGAACAAAGCCATTTCGCTGTCGGCTTGGGACGGGTGCACTCCCAACCACGATCGGTGCTGTTTGATCTGGATTGAATGCTTGTAATTGCAGGGTTGATCCGCTTTGCATTAAGCGCAACCGGAACCGCCTTCCAAGGTCTGAGCCGCTGCTGCGGAGGGAATAGCCATTGCTATCGAGATAGCGACTGCAAATCCCTGCGAAATTAAAGCTATTCAGCGAGGGCTCGACGAGGCCATCAGCGCGTGGCCTCCAGCACAGGGGTTTGCGCTTGATTTGTTCGAGCACCAGTAGTTTCCAGCCGGTTTGACCGACGGGCTGCGCCAGCACGGCAAAACGGTCTTGCGGGAGGGGCCTGCTCTCAAAGATTCCCCGGGCAGCGAGCGTATTGGGCAACAGCAGGGCCAGAACACCAGTCGCAGCAACACCAGTGGCAGCCATGCCTGCGGCTCGGGGGTAGGTTCGCCTCATACACGGCTGCGTGAGAACCCGTGTTCTACCGAATTTTGCGAGGGGGGACCAATGGCTGATGGACGGGGTCGTGTTGTGGCTGCCGCGACGGATGGTGCCTGCCGTGGCAATCCGGGTCCCGGCGGATGGGGCGCATTGCTGCGGTTTGAGGATGGCAGCGTTGAAGAGTTGGGTGGCTATGACCCTGCCACCACCAACAATCGGATGGAGCTCCAGGCGGCTTTGGCATTGTTGGAGCGTTTAAAAGATTTGCCACGGCATCCCGATCTCACCCTGAGGACCGACAGCAAATACCTCATCGATGGGTTGGGATCTTGGATGAAGGGGTGGAAACGCAAAGGCTGGCGAACGGCTGCGGGTAAGCCTGTGCTGAATCAGGATTTGTGGAAGTCTTTGGATGAGGCTCGTCTCGACGACGTTCCGCTCACCCATGTGAAGGGCCATAGCGGCGATCCAGACAATGAGCGTGTCGACCGTATTGCTGTGGCGTTTTCCCAGGGTGCAGCTCCCGATTTAGCCGTTGGTGTGAAGACTTCGCTTGCTCCGGCGCCTCCTAACAGCGATCTGGCACCGGCGCCGCTCCAGCAGCTGCTGACACGGCTGGAGCTCGCAGACCGGCTGGCGGAGGGGGCATTTGCCCTGACGGTGATTGAGCTGGCGCAGTTGGTGGAGCAACCCATGAAGCAGTTGGAAGCCAAGGATGGCCCTTGGATTTGGCGTGATTGGTTGGTCAGTCCGGAGGACACCGGTCGCTGGCGCCTGCAGCGTCGCGAGGGAGGATCAGGGGAGTCGTGAGACTCCGGATGTCACCGTCTTCTTCGGTTGGTCCGCTTGGCAGCGGTGCTTTTTATCAACGTTGGCTGGGTCCCCTCCTCGCTCGCGATGAAGGCCTCGATGCGGAGCAGCTCTCGCAAGTGGCGTTGACGGCCCTTGGTCAGGCAAGCCTGCGCCGCCGTTGGCCTGGGGTGTCATCCGTTCTCGATGGTGTGGCGGCAGATCTACAGCGTCGCGACCTGCGCTTGGAACAGGTGTTGTTTGGTTGTCGTTTTCCGAATCCCGTTGGTTTGGCGGCTGGATTCGACAAAAACGGTGTCGCTGCAGGGATTTGGGATCGCTTTGGTTTTGGCTTTGCGGAGGTTGGCACCGTCACTTGGCATGGTCAGCCGGGGAATCCCAAACCACGTTTGTTCCGCCTTGCAGAGGAGCAGGCGGCATTGAATCGCATGGGATTCAACAACGATGGTGCACAGGAGTTGTTGAAAACCCTCGACCGTCAGCGGTTGGAGCCGCCGGGTCAACGCCCGGCAGTCTTGGGAATCAATGTGGGCAAATCGAAGGTCACATCCCTCGAGCAGGCGCCCGATGATTACGCCGCATCCCTGGAGCACTTGGCTCCCATGGCGGATTACGCCGTGATCAACGTGAGCTCCCCCAACACGCCAGGACTGCGCGACTTACAGGATTCAGTCCAGTTGCGGCGCTTGGTGGAGCGGCTCCGTCGGTTGGCGGCCTGCCCGCCCTTGCTGGTGAAGATTGCTCCAGATCTCGATGATGAGGCCATCGATTCGATTGCGCGTCTTGCCTATCAGGAAGGTTTGGCCGGAGTGATCGCAGTGAATACCAGCCTCGATCGGCTCGGATTGGCCCAACGACGTTTGGCGCAAACCGGCCGCACCTTGGCGGAGGAAGCGGGGGGATTGAGTGGTGCGCCCTTGCGCGGACGCGCGCTTGAGGTGATTCGCCGCCTTCGGGCAGGGGCTGGGCCCGCCCTTCCGCTGGTGGGAGTGGGTGGGATCGATTCCCCTGAGACGGCTTGGGAGCGCATCGTGGCCGGTGCCTCGCTGGTGCAGCTCTACACCGGTTGGATTTTTCAGGGTCCAGATTTGGTGCCTCGAATTCTGGAGGGCTTGGAAGGGCAGATGGATCGGCATGGTCTGCGCTCCATTGGCGAGGCCGTGGGTTCCGGACTGCCTTGGCAACCCTGACGCCTGTGCTGTTCCAGGACGGTTGCACCGATAACCGATACTTTTGATGGAGTGGCGAATGCATGGTGCCTCTGCCGTCCCTGGCTGAGATCCCTCAACTCCAGGCCTTGCAGAGCCAAGTGCGCCGCTTGTGGTCTGCCCAGACGGTGGTCGTGTTGGCATCGGATCGCGACCTTTGGATCGCTTGGCCGTCCGAGCAAGTGTGGCAAGTCGCTTCAGGATCTTGGCCTGAAGGGTGTTGTCGCGATGGGATGCTGTTGCAGCTTGGCCCCTGCTAGATCGGCATCATGTAGTTGTGCATGAACGAGATCGACATCTGCTAATTGGCACTCTGGGCAACTTCGTGTTTGAAGTAGCTGCATAAGAGCGTCATCTCCCTTCGGTGCCGCCGCGCTAATGGTTCCGGTACAGAACAGCGCTACAACGAGCCCCAGCCTGAAGTGCAACGGCATAGTCGCGTTTCATTCCCTGCGATGAACCGTTGTAGCCACGGTTGCTTGTGCTGTCGAACGCCTTCGCTCAGGGATAGCGGCTGTATCGGTCAGGGGGCCCCCGCGTCAAACTTGCAGTACAAGCCTGGTTTGGCATGCGTTTTGCCCATGGCGGTGAGATTCAATCAGCTGCCTTGAGGCTTGGGGTTCCTTCGGCTCAGGTGTTGGACGCCAGCGCCTCCTTGGTGCCTTGGACACCTCGCTTTTCTGCTCGAGAACTAACTCGTGGTCTGCGCGACTATCCCGATCGTCAGCACCATCAATTGGTGGGTCTGATTGCCAGGATCCACGGTCTTGAAGCAAGTGCTGTGCTTCCAGGCAATGGCGCTGCAGAGCTGTTCACTTGGGTTGCGCGAGATGCGGCAGCTTTCGGAATCAGCTCGCTGCCAGCTCCTGGCTTTGCCGACTATTCCCGTGCCTTGGCTTGTTGGCAAGGGGGCTTGAACCAGCACTCGTTGGGCTTGGAATGGGATGCCGCTTTTCCGCAGCCGTTTCCCTCGCTCCCGGAGGCTGATGTCCTGTGGATTTGCAACCCCCACAACCCCACTGGCCAGTTGTGGAGCCGTGCTTCGTTAAAGCCTCTGCTTCAGCGATATCGCTTGGTGATCTGCGACGAGGCGTTTTTGTCGTTGGTGCCGGATGGCGAGCAGCAATCCTTGATCCCCTTGGTTTCCGAGCACCCCAACCTGGTGGTGATCCGCAGCCTTACCAAGCTCTATGGCATCGCTGGCTTGCGGCTTGGCTATGCCGTGGCGCAGCCTGAACGCCTCCAACGCTGGGCCCAGTGGCGAGACCCTTGGCCCGTGAATGGCATTGCTACGGCCGTGGCCGAACAGTTGTTGGCGTCGCCGGCGAAATATCAACGCTGGTGCCGCCGTGCTCAAAGCTGGGTCGCCAAGGAGGGCGCTTGGATGCAGCGGAAATTGGCCCAGTTGCCGGGCATCACGCCGATGCCGTCGGCGGCGAACTTTCTCTTAATCCAGGCGGATCAGTCGTTGGTGCCTCTGCGGGAAGCGGTTGAGCAGCGCCATCGAATTTTGTTGCGGGATTGCCGCTCGTTTGAGGGCCTTGGTGAGTGTTGGTTGCGGATTGGCTTGCAGAGCCGGCGCAACAATCGCCGCATCATTCGTGCGCTCAAGCAGGAGCTCGATCGCGCCCCGTTGGTGTGAGCTCAGCGCACCAAGTCGGCGAGCAATCGGGCCAGTTGTGCATCGGCATCCCGTTGGGCTAGCTCATCCATCCCGGCGCGCATTTGTTCGAGCAGTTCAGGTCGGGAATCTGTATCCCCCAGTCGTGCTCCGAGTAGCCGTTTGATGCTGTTGCCGAGGGCGGGGTGGCCTGGAGGATGTTGGTGCACGATCACGGCACCACCCAGCTCGGCGGCGCAGGCGGCATTGGCGTCTTGGTGTTGATCGGCTGCTTGGGGGAAGGGCACCAGGATGCTGGGCGTGCCGCACACCGCCAGTTCGCTGAGGCTGCCGGCACCGGCTCGGCTAATCGCCAGGTCGGCATGTTGCAGCAAGCCGGGGATGTCGTCGCTGAAGCGACATTCCACCAGCCGGGGGTGCTGGAGTTCACCCACGTCGGGATCGTTGCTCCCCGTGAGATGCACCACCCGACAGCCTTGCTCCAACAGCTCGGGAAGTACGGCCCGCACCATCCGATTGAGCCCGATCGCGCCCTGGCTACCGCCCATCACGACGAGCAACGGCCCAGCTCCGGAGGGCACCCAGTCCGGCAGGGGCTGCGCGTTGAGAAAGCCTGAACGCACCGGGGTGCCGGTGAGCACGGGGCGGCAGCCCGGAATTCGTCCAGCAGCTACTGGCAAGCCAACGGCAACGGCGGAGCAGAAACGCCCCAACAGGCGCGTCACCCGGCCGGGGATTGCATTCGATTCATGCAACACGGCAGGCACGCCGCACCAGCGCGCCCCAAGAATCGCCGGAGCTGCGATGTAGCCACCTGTGGTGAACACAGCGTCGATTTGATGGGTTCGGATCAGGCGCCGCACGGTGATGCTGGCCGCCAGCAGCCGAATCAGCTGCACCAGTTTGGTGATGCCACGGCCCTGCAGGCCTCCAGCGTTCACGGTGATCAGCTTGAACCGAGCGGGCACCAATTCGGTTTCGAGGCGATCAGGCACGCCCAACCAGCTCACCTGGCAGTGTCCGTCGAGGGCGTCTGCCACCGCCAGTGCTGGAAACAAGTGGCCGCCCGTTCCGCTGGCTGCGATCAGTAGCCGAGTCATGGCGGCGGACGTCCCCGTTCTCCGGTCCTAACTTAGATCGATTCCCGCGACAGGCCTGTGCATCGTTTTTGGCGAATGGCCCTTGTTACGGCATTGTGCGTCGGGGTGCTGCCGATTCAAGCCCCTGGGCGGGCAGCCACTGAGCCTCAAGCATCTGGATCCTTCGCGCAGCGTTTGCAAACTGCGTTGAACAAAGGATCGGAACAGGATCTTGGCGCCGTGGTGGCCCCCGAGTTGTTGCCGACGCTTGCCAGTCGTTACAAGGCGTTCCGCAACGATTTCCCTGGTTTGGCCTGGTCTGTCCGGCCGGCGCCCCCCCTGGTGGATGGCCGTTCGACATTCTTGGTGACGGTGAATGGCGCCACGACCGCGCAGGGGGTCAGCTACCAGCTCCAATCTGAGGAACGTCTGGCGATTCGCACCGAGGCAGGACGCCTTGTCGCTCAGGATGTGATCTCGCAGGAGTCGTTGTTGCGCAGTGGAAAACGACCATTGCAGGTCACCATGGGCATCCCCGATGTGGTGCTCACCGGCAGCCGTTACGACATCGATTTGATTGTCGAGGAGCCTTTGGGGCAGGCGATGTTGGCGGGGGGGGTGATTGAGCTAACCGATCAACAACTGGCCACGCTTTCGCGACCCAACTTGCAGTTGGCGCCTTTGGGCGGTGGAGGTTTGTTCAAAAGCGTCCAGGCGCCCCAGCGGCCTGGATCACAAACCTGGGCGTTGATGCTGGTGCATCCCGACGGCGTTGTGACGGCGACTAAGCGGGTGCAGATCGTGTCTAATTTCAACGATCAAGCCCAGATTTAGCACGAAATCGTCACTGAATAAAAACTTAATCGTCACGATATCGCATCAAAATGGCGATGCAGGGCCGACACGTCCTCGTCGCCATGCCCCCGCTCCATCAGGTTGTTTTCCAGGTTGGCCACGAGTTGCGTCACTGGGAGGTCCAGGTTCACGTCACCTGCGGCATCCAGAGCAATGCCCAGATCTTTGTGATGCAACGACATTCGAAAACCCAGGGGGTACTCGGCCATCAGCATCGAATGGGCGCGATGGCTGAGGGCCCATGACCCAGCGGCGCCACCTTGTAAGGCATTCACCACTGCCTCCATCGGGAGGTCCAGCCGTTGACCGAGGGCCATGGCTTCCGCGACGGCGGCATAGCTGCCGGCCACCAGCACCTGGTTCACCGCCTTCACCTGCTGACCACGGCCCACCGGCCCAAAGTGATGGATGCTGCTGCCGATGATCTCGAGCACGGGGCGTGCACGCTCCAATGCCGCCGGCTCGCCCCCCACCAGCACCGTTAAGGAGCCTGCTTTGGCCCCTTCGGTTCCGCCGGTGACGGGGGCATCCACGTAATCAATGCCTTGGTGGGCGAGCCGCTGGGCAGATGCGATCGCTGTGGCCGGCGCAATAGTGGAGCAATCCACCACGATGCTGCCGGCTGCCAGGTGATCACTGGCGCCATTTGCCCCGAACAGCACGGCCTCCACGGCTGCGTTGTCGCTGACGCAAACCAGCAAAACGTCAACGCCTTGGGCGACCTCGGCGGGCGTGGCGCAGGCGATGCTCCCTTGCAGGCTTGGATCGCGCTCGGCGCTGCGGCTTCGGGTGTGAACGCGGAGGGGGACGTCAGCACGCTTGAGGTTGGCGGCCATGGGAAGGCCCAGGGCGCCGAGGCCGATCACCCCCACCCTCAGGTCACATCTGGTCATGGTTGGTGGGTGTTGTCGTCAGAGTTTCGCGGGTTGACGCGTCAAAGTGCTTTCAGTTGGATTGTTTCGGCATGAAGTCTTCCATCCGTCGTTACGGCAGTGGCCTGCTGCTGTTGGGTTTGCTTGCTGTTCCTGTTCTTGGCGAGAGCGTCTTGGCAAAAGCCAAGCGTGCTCCGATCACGCCTGAGCAGAAGCAAGCGTTGATTCAGGGCCATAAATCCTGGGCGAAGACCAGCTACGGCAAACGTCGGAGTGCGATGGATCGCACGATGGCTTGCGTCGATGCGGCGCAGTCGAAAGACGACTTAAAAACTTGCCATAAGCAACGCAAAACAGCGCGTCGGGCTCTTCGGAAAGAGCATCACGCCTACATGAATCAGGTGCGTGAGCAGGCTGGATTGCCGATTCGTTAAGAGGCGCGCTTCGCATTCGTAGACAACACACAAAAAAGCCCCCATTCGGGGGCCAATCTCAAAGCCATTTCTGGCCTCGTCGTTTGTTGGTGATTGCTTAGGCGTTGTCTAGGGCTGCAACGCCAGGCAGCACTTTGCCTTCCAGGAGTTCCAGGCTGGCGCCACCACCGGTGGAGATGTGCGACATCTTCTCGGCGAGGCCAGCTTTCTCAACAGCGGCGACGGAGTCACCACCACCGATGATCGTGCAGCAACCTTTGCCTCCGATTTCAGCCAACGTTGTGGCGATGGCGTTGGTGCCGGCAGCAAATTTGTCGAATTCGAACACGCCCATGGGGCCGTTCCAGATCACTGTTTTGCAATCAGCCAGGGCGGCTTGGAACACCTTGATGGCATCGGGGCCGATGTCCAGTCCCATCCAGCCGTCGGGGATCGCCGTCACGTCGGCGATTTGGCTGTTGGCATCAGGGGCGAAGTTGTCGGCCAGCACCACGTCGGTGGGTAGCAACAGTTCCACGCCCTTGGCTTTTGCCTTGGCTTCCAGCTCCTTGGCCAGTTCCAGCTTGTCCTCTTCCACCAAGCTCTTGCCAACTGCAAGTCCACGGGCTTTGTAGAAGGTGAAGATCATGCCGCCGCCGATCAGCACCTTGTCGCACTTATCGATCAGGGCTTCCAGAACACCGATTTTCGAGCTCACCTTCGAACCACCAACGATGGCGGCGAGGGGACGCTTGGGTTCGTCCACGGCACCCTGTAGGTACTGAAGCTCCTTCTCCATCAGGAAGCCGGCCACGCTTGGCTTCAGGAATTTGGTGACGCCCTCGGTGGAGGCATGGGCACGGTGGGCGGCGCCGAAGGCGTCGTTCACGTATACGTCTGCTAGGGCAGCCAGCTTCTCGGCGAAGCCTGAATCGTTTTTCTCTTCTTCAGCGACGAAGCGAACGTTTTCCAGCAGCACCACGTCGCCGTTGGCCATGGCTCCCACCTTGGCTTCGGCGTCGGGGCCAATGCAGCTGTCGGTTTTGGTGACGGTTTTGCCGAGCAACTCGCTCAGGCGTGCGGCCACCGGTGTAAGGCGCATCGCCTCGTTCACTTGACCTTTGGGTCGGCCAAAGTGAGCGGCGAGAACAACTTTGGCGCCCTTGCCAACGAGATCGTTGATGGTGGGCAGCGCTGCGCGAATGCGGGTGTCATCGGTGATGGCACCGGCATCGTTAAGGGGAACGTTGAAGTCAACCCGCACGAGGACGCGTTTGCCGCTCAGGTCGCCGGCATTGAGGCTGGCCAGGGAACGCTTCGCCATAGGGTTGTCTCGTGCGGTAAGAAATCGACGAGAGATTAACCTGTGTTTCGCGTTGTGAACGCCTTAAGACGAGACATAGGCCCAGATCGAGCTGTGGTCAACGCTGTTTGCGTTAGCTCGTTTCTTGAGGAATATGGGCCTTTAGCCGAATCAAATCGCTGATCAATCCTTGGTGTTGGCGCCCATTCAAGCCAATCGCAGGGATTCAGGAGTGTCCCTCGAACTGGTGGACGCGTTGAATGGGAGGCTGATCCCGATGAGCATTCGCGGCGTGAACTTCGACAGCGACCGTGGGTGCACCGCCGTCCGGGTGATGCCGTGAGTGCACCTCCGATTCAGTGGTACCCAGGCCACATCGCCAAGGCGGAGCAGCAGCTCAAACGCAACCTCGAAAAGGTTGATCTGGTGATTGAGGTGCGTGACGCCCGCATTCCTTTGGCCACAGGGCACCCCCATCTGAACCGTTGGTTGAAAGGGAAGCAGCATTTGTTGGTGATCAACCGACGCGACATGGTCACCAAGGAGGCATGGGCGGCTTGGGAGCAGTGGTTTAAGGCCAAAGGCCAGCGAACGGTTTGGTGTGATGCCAAAGCCGGGACTGGGGTGAAGCAAGTGCAGCAGGCAGCGATCCGGGCTGGGGATCAACTGAATGAGCGCCGACGAAATCGTGGGATGCGCCCGCGAGCCGTGCGAGCCCTCACCCTCGGTTTTCCCAACGTTGGTAAATCGGCCTTGATCAATCGATTGGTCAAAAAAAAGGTGGTGGCCAGTGCCCGGCGGGCGGGAGTCACTCGCACCCTGCGTTGGGTGCGGCTTGGCCAAGACTTGGATCTGCTCGATGCTCCAGGTGTTCTTCCACCCCGCTTGGATGATCAACAGGCTGCGTTGCACCTTGCACTCTGTGATGACATTGGCCAGGCGGCTTACAACGGCGAGTTGGTGGCTCAGGCCTTTTTGCAGCTGTTGATTGATTCGTCGGAACGTAAGGCGTCTGGGGTGGTGCTCAGTGTGTTGGGAACGCGGTATGGCATTCCCGTGGCCGGTCAGACCCTTGATCCCCTCTATTGGCTAGAGGCTGCTGCGGCGCGACACACCTCAAACGACACTGCTCGCATGGCGCAGCGGCTTTTGGATGATTTTCGTAAATCCGCTTTGGGCAACATCGCCTTGGAATTGCCGGAGCTTCTCAACCGTTGACGTCGTCGGAACAAGGCCAAGGACGACCTCCCCTGCCAGAGGAAGTGTTTACGCACACGTTCGGGGAAGGCGAGGGGGAGTTGGTGACGCTCACCTACCCGAAGCCGCTTCCCATGCGATTGGATCGCTGGTTGGTGAGCCAACGCACGGAGCAGAGCCGTGCTCGGATTCAAAAATTCATTGATGCCGGCTATGTACGCGTCAATGGCAAACAGGGCAAGGCCAAAACACCACTCCGCGAGGGCGATCAGGTGCAGTTGTGGATGCCGCCACCGGAGCCACTGCCGTACTTAAAGCCCCAGCCAATGGATCTTGATGTGCTCTTTGAGGATGAGCACATCATCGTTCTGAATAAATCCGCTGGGCTAACAGTGCATCCAGCTCCGGGGAATAAAGACGGCACATTGGTGAATGGATTGCTTCACCATTGCCCAGATCTTCCTGGCATTAGTGGGAAATTGCGGCCGGGAATTGTGCACCGGTTGGATAAAGATACAAGCGGCTGCATTGTTGTTGCAAAATCTCAAGAAGCCCTCGTAAAGTTACAAGTCCAGATTCAAAAGCGGGTGGCTTCAAGGGAATATTTTGCTGTGGTTCACGGGGTTCCGGATGGAGATAGTGGAACAATTATTGGTGCGGTGGGTCGTCATCCTGTAGACCGTAAAAAATATGCCGTGGTGAGTGATGAATCTGGGCGTTATGCCCGAACGCACTGGACCTTGATCGAACGTTTTGGCGATTATTCTTTACTGCGCTTCAAGCTTGATACGGGTCGAACGCATCAGATACGGGTGCATTGTGCCCACATCAATCATCCCGTGGTGGGAGATCCCACCTATAGCCGTTGCCGCAAGCTTCCCCTGGATCTTCCCGGCCAGGCCCTGCACGCCGTGCAGTTGGGATTGGATCATCCGATCACGGGAGAGCGCATGGTGTTTGAGGCGCCATTGCCCCCAGTGATGGAGAAGCTGTTGTTGGTGTTACGGCGACGCTCCGGGGCATCACCCGCGAGTTAGTTCCACAAATACCTTGAGACGTTGTTGTGGTTTCCCCTAGACAGAGGCGAATTGTTCCCTTTGATAAGGCCAGCTTTATTAGGGTCCGATGGTGATTCGCGTTCGTTGCCGGAAGCCTTGGTTCTCAGCCTTGATGCGGACGTTGCGGAATGACGTGATCCCTGTGCGGATGCGTAAAGCCCTGATCGTCGTGGATCTATAGCTCCCTGCTTGTTGATTCAACGCGGTAGTCGAGGACAGGCGTCCACCAAGGTGCGGCTGATCTCCGCTTGTGGCTTCTGAAAAATGCGATCGCCTGGCCCCTCTTCCACGATGTGGCCGCGGTCGAGAACGATCACCCGATGGCAGAACCCACTGGCGACGGCGAGATCGTGGGTTACAAAAATCATGGCCAGCCCAAGCTTGCGTTGGAGTTGCCGCAGGAGGTCCAACACCTCTGCTTGAACTTCGGCGTCGAGCATGCTCACGCTCTCATCACAGATCAGCACCTTGGGTTCCAGCGCCAGGGCGCGGGCGATCGCTACCCGTTGTTGCTGTCCGCCAGAGAGTTGTTTTGGGAAGCGGTCTTGAAACTGATCGGCCGGACTTAAGCCCACCTGTTCCAGCAGGTTTCGGGCTCGCTCCCGGGCAGCGGCCTTCGAGCAGAGGCCATGGATCAGAAGCGGATCGGCGATGGCATCCGCCACGCTGAGGGCTGGATTTAGACAGGCCAGTGGGTCTTGAAACACCATTTGAATCGCCCGTCTGGCAACCCGTAATGACGGCCCACGCAAGCGCAGCAGATTTTGGCCAAGCAGGTGAACTTGGCCTCCGCGGATGCTGTTCAGTCCCATGAGGGCCCGGCAGAGGGTGCTTTTGCCGCATCCCGAAGCCCCCACCACTCCAAGACTTTCGCCGGCGAGGAGCTCAAAGCTCACGTCGTCGACCGCTTTGAGCCACACCGGCGACCATGGCATCCCACCGATGCCATGCCAGCAGCGCATCGCATCCACCCGTAGGACGGGTTCGCTGCTTGGACGTTCCGGGGATTGGCCCCCTTCTCGAGCCAGGGCCGAAGCGACAAGTCGCTTTCCCACAGAGGATTGTGGTTGCGTGAGCAGTTGGCGGCTTGGGCCCTCTTCCACCCTGCGCCCTCCATCGAGCATCGCCATGCGTTCGCACCAGCGGGAGGCCATGGCGAGGTCATGGCTAATCAGCAGCAAGGCACTGCCTAATTCACGGCAGAGTCCACTCAGCTCCGCCATCACCTGCCCGGCCACGGCCACGTCCAAGCTTGTGGTGGGTTCGTCGGCAATGAGCAGCGGCGGTTCGAGGGCGATGGCCAGGGCGATGGCCAAGCGTTGCCGCATTCCTCCACTGAGCTCATGCGGATAGGCCCGGAACCGTTGGGCACCGATGCCAACGCGTTCCAATAGGTCGAACGCCCGCGTTTTGCGCCATTGGGCACTCGTGGAAGAACGATGCGCCTTCAGGGTGTCGAGCAGATGCTCTCCCACGGGCATCAGCGGATTCAGCCGTGTCATTGGGTCTTGAAACACCAAACCAGCCGCTTGTCCGCGCAACCTGCGCAGGGCGGGGCGATTGAGTTGGCGCGGGTCTTGTCCGGTGAGTTTCAATCCCCCTTCGCAGATGGTGCCTGCCGGGAGCAGCTGCATTACCGCCCGGGCCACAGTGCTTTTGCCACATCCAGACGATCCCACCAACGCCAGGGTTTCGCCGGCTTCGAGGGAGAGATCCAGCCCATCCAGGGTCCAACTGTCGCTGCCCGGATACCGCAACTTCAGCTGATTGAGCTCCAAAACTGGCCGTGCCATATCGAGGACGGACGGGGAGACGGAAGGACCAGCACTGAATACCATGGAACGACCCGCTGGGCCGGATGCGACACGCCGCCTCAACATCGGATGAACAAAGGGCCAGTCGGGGCTCGGCACAGTTCACGCGCGGTTTGCCGGAATTAAGGCAGCGTCCGATTCGCAATCCAGACGATTATCAGATCGAGTTGCCGGAATGGTTACGGCAATGCATTGCCAACGTGCCCCCAGGTGCTGGTCAAAGTTGTCCGACCGATCCAGAAGCATTGTTGGTGTCGGCTTTCGACTTTGGTTTTCAGCTGCATGAGGGGCAATTCCGGGCGAGTGGCGACCCCTACATCGTTCATCCCGTTGCCGTGGCTGATCTGCTGCGGGATATCGGAGCCAGTGCTCCGGTGATCGCCGCGGGCTTCCTCCACGATGTGGTCGAAGACACCGATGTATCGCTCGACGAGATCCAAGAGCATTTCGGCTCGGAAGTGCGAGAGCTGGTGGAGGGGGTCACCAAACTTGGCGGCATTCATTTCAACGACCGCACCGAGGCACAAGCCGAAAATTTGCGGCGGATGTTTATGGCGATGGCCAGTGACATTCGAGTGGTGTTGGTGAAGTTGGCGGATCGGGTCCACAACATGCGCACCCTGGGTGCCCTTAAGGAGGAAAAGCGACAACGGATTGCTCGGGAGACCCGCGAGATCTATGCCCCCCTCGCCAATCGTCTTGGTATCGGACGGTTCAAGTGGGAGCTCGAGGATCTGGCGTTCAAGTTGTTGGAGCCCGAGGCCTTTCGGGAAATTCAGCAAGAGGTTGCTACCAAGCGCAGCGAGCGGGAGCAACGGCTGGGGGTCACGGTTGGTTTATTGAATGAACGGTTGCAGCGCGCCGGCCTTGAGGGCTGTGAGGTGAGTGGGCGGCCCAAACATCTCTATGGCATCTGGAGCAAAATGGAGCGCCAACAAAAGGCGTTCCACGAGATCTACGACGTGGCAGCGCTTCGCATCATTACGCCCAGCGTCGAGACGTGTTATCGCGCCTTGGCTGTGGTGCACGACACATTTCGCCCGATCCCAGGACGGTTTAAGGACTACATCGGTTTGCCGAAGCCAAATGGCTATCAGTCGCTGCATACAGCGGTGATTGGTCGTCATCGACCGATCGAAGTGCAGATTCGAACTTTGGAGATGCACCAAGTTGCCGAATTCGGGATTGCTGCCCACTGGAAATACAAGGAGGGCGGCTCACCCGCCAGTTGCAGCAGTGATGCGGAACGGTTCAACTGGTTGAGGCAACTGGTCGATTGGCAACAGAAGGGGGGTAACGACGATCACAACGATTACCTCTCATCGATCAAGGAAGACCTCTTCGATGAGGAGGTTTTTGTGTTCACGCCAAAAGGTGATGTGGTGGGTTTACGCAAAGGCGCCACCGCCATTGACTTTGCCTATCGCATTCACTCCGAGGTGGGCAACCATTGCAATGGTGTGCGCGTCAATGATCGTCTGTGTCCCTTGGCGACACCGCTGCAAAACGGCGATTTCGTGCAGGTATTAACCAGTAAGACAGCGCACCCCAGCCTGGATTGGCTCAATTTCGTTGCGACGCCCACCGCGCGCAATCGGATCCGCCAGTGGTACAAGCGCAGCCATCGTGATGAAACGATCGAGCGGGGCAAAGATCTGCTGGAGCGGGAACTCGGTCGTGATGGCTTCGATCTGCTCTTGAACGGCGACACCATGGTGCGGGTGGCCCAGCGCTGCAATGTCGTCACCACGGAAGACCTTCTGGCTTCGTTGGGATTTGGTGCGGTGACCCTGCAGCAGGTTCTCAACCGTTTCCGTGAGGAGATCAGGCTTCAGGCCCAAGAGGAGGAGGAGCCCCTCAGCAACGAAGAGGTGGCCCGTGCTCTGGTGGCACCCAAGGAGTCGGCCCCGTCTCAACGCAGTGGAGCGGGGGCCATCTTGGGGATCGAGGGATTGGATTACCGACTCGGCGGGTGCTGTAGTCCGTTGCCGGGCGAGGCGATTGTGGGCACCGTTGCCCTTGGCAATCACGGCATCACGATTCATCGTCAGGATTGCACCAATGTGGAGTCGATCCCGCGGGAACGGCGCTTGCCGGTGCGTTGGAATCCCAAGCCCGATGGCGACCGGCAGAACTTTCCGGTGCAGCTGCGCATTGAGACGATTGATCGCGTTGGCATCTTGAAAGACATCCTGATGCGTCTCTCCGATGGGGGGATCAACGTCAGTGATGCGCGGGTTAAAACGGCCGTCGGCCGGCCGGCCTGTATTGATTTGCGGGTGGAACTTCAGGGTGCTGATCAGTTGACCCGCACCCTTGCCCAGATCCGCTCGATGGCTGATGTGATCGGGATCGCGCGCATTGGTGTGAGCTGAGGATTTTGGCTTGACCAACCTCTTACTGGCGTTGCCATTCGAGGTTTCGATTGAATCCTTGGGTGCGGCGTATTGGGATGTGGTGGAGGCCGCAAAGTTTCCGCGCACGCAACTGCGCTTCCGGAACAACGTTGTGCTGCATCAGTTGGGAATGAATGCCCAGCAGGTGTCGGATGCCGATCTGGAGGAGGCCTTCGGACGCTTTGAAGGCCGGGTGCCTTTTTTGGCGCTGCGTTATCACGGCTATCAGTTTGGGAACTACAACCCCCAACTTGGCGATGGCCGAGGTTTCCTCTACGGGCAGCTGCGCGACCGCCATGGCGACCTTCAGGACCTTGGAACCAAGGGCTCAGGAACGACGCCATGGAGTCGTGCTGGTGATGGACGACTCACCTTGAAAGGAGGTGTTCGGGAGGTGATCGCCTCGGAAGCCTTGCAGGCACTTGGCGTCACAACGAGTCGAACTCTGTCGTTGATCGAAACCGGAGAGGATCTGTATCGCAGCGATGAGCCTTCGCCCACTCGAAGTGCGGTGATGGTGCGCATCGCGCGCACGCACTTGCGTTTTGGTACTTGCGAACGTCTTTTGTATCTCCGCGATGCCCGTGGTTTGGAGCGATTGCTGCGCCACGTTGTGGCTGTCTATTACCCCGTGATTGCGGCAGCCCATCCCGCTGCCGATGGCGACCGTGGGGCCATGCAACGTCAACTCTTGGCTTTTTACGGCGAACTTGTCGAGCGGGTGGCGCGTTTGGCGGCTGAGTGGATGGCGGCGGGCTTCGTCCATGGGGTGCTCAACACCGACAACATGTCGTTGGTTGGCGAAAGCTTCGACTACGGGCCGTTTGCTTTTCTCGACCGTTGGGACCCTTCTTTTACCGCGGCTTATTTCGACCAGACCGGCTTGTATGCCTACGGTCGTCAGCCTGCAATTTGTCGGAAGAATCTGCAAATGTTGCAAGAGCCCCTCGCCTTGCTGCTCCCCCGGGAGGCGATGGAGGAACGGCTCGATCGATTCGCAGAGATCTACAGCCAGCACTACTGCGCCCGGATGCGGCGTCGGTTGGGCTTGCCCGATGCCGGTGATGATGCGGTCGTGCGCCATGCCTTGGCTTTACTAGCGGCTTGGCCGGTGGGGTACGGCGACTTTTTTGCGTCGTTGTGTCGATCTGTCGTTGAGCATGGACTACCGGAGGAAGCGGAAGCTTTAAAGCCATTTGTTCTTGACGCGCCTGAGCCGCCTCGGGATGTCTGGCAGTCCTGGCGGGATGTCTGGTGGATCGAACAACGCTCGGCAGCGGATGTGATGCAGCGTTTGCAGCGTTGGAATCTGTTGCGTCCTCCCACGCGGCCGTTGATTGAAACCCTGTGGGAGGCCATTGATCAGCACGACGATTGGGCGCCCTATGGCGCCTGGTTGGACACCGTGATGGGGCGGGGTGGCTGAGCGCTACGGCGCTGAAAGAGTTTGTAGGCCACAAGGCCACTCACGACCGCAAAGATCAAACCCACCAGACTCGAACCCAGCAAAATGCGTTGGGTGAAGCCCCAGCCCTGGAGCCAGAGGTTGCTGCGGTTGATCGAGCTGAGAGTATCTGCGCCAGCGCTTGGCCCTAGCAGTTGATCTCCCACCAAATAGTTGAACCAGTACAGCGGGAGATAGGTGAGTGGATTGCTCACCAGTGTTCCGGCAGCGGCCAGCAAATGGTTGCCCTTTAACAACGATGCGACGCCAACGCTCACCACGATTTGCAAGCCGAAAAAGGGGAAGCAACCGCAAAACACCCCTGCAGCCAGGCCGCGGGCGCGCTGTCCAGGAGTTCCCTCTTGCGCCCAAAGCCATTGAAGACTCCGTCGGAGTCGGTGGCGACTGACTCGCAGCAGCCGGCGCATCAGCACTTGCCAGACAAAGAGGTTCGGATCTTAGGTATGGAGCTACACACCTTGCCTTTGCTGTGCCTCCTCTCGACACCATTGCGGCGGTTGCCACGGCTGTGGCTCCTGGCCAGGGAGGCATCGCTGTGATCCGGTTGTCGGGGCCTGTGGCTGAGCAGGTTGCTCAGGCGGTTGTGCAGTGCCCCGGTCATCAGGAGTGGGGTAGCCATCGGATCCTCTATGGCCATGTGATGGCGGTTGACGGCCAACGTCGGTTGGATGAGGTGCTGCTGTTATTGATGCGCGCCCCCCGCAGTTTCACTGGGGAAGACGTGGTGGAGATCCATTGCCATGGCGGAGTAATGGCTGTGCAGCAGGTGTTGGAGAGGGTTCTGGAGCACCCTGGGGTGCGGAGGGCTCTGCCGGGAGAGTTCAGCCAGCGGGCGGTGCTGAATGGGCGGCTCGACCTCACCCAGGCGGAAGCGGTGAGTGAGTTGGTGTCGGCACGAAGTCGGCGGGCTGCCGATCTCGCGATGGCCGGACTGGACGGTGGGATTCAGGCTCGAATCACGGTGCTACGGGAGCGGTTGTTGGACCAGCTCACGGAGCTCGAGGCACGGGTTGATTTTGAGGACGATCTGCCGCCGCTCGACGGAACTGCCTTGTTGAACGAACTGCAAGCGGTCCGAGTTGAGTTGTTGGCTTTGGTGGCGGATGGGGAGCGAGGCGATGCCCTCCGGCATGGCCTGCGGGTGGCATTGGTGGGTCGCCCCAACGTTGGGAAAAGTTCGTTGTTGAATCGCCTCAGCCGTCGGGAGCGGGCGATCGTGACCGAACTGCCAGGCACCACGCGCGATTTGTTGGAGAGTGAAATCGTGCTGGATGGGGTGCCGATCACGCTGATGGATACGGCTGGGATTCGTGCAACGAATGATGCCGTGGAACAGCTCGGGATCGCGCGCAGTGAGGAAGCGTTGATCTCGGCTGATGTCGTGGTGCTGATCGTGGATGGTCACGCCGGCTGGACCGAGACCGACGCCCAGTTGTTGGCCCGTATTCCCAACGATGTTCCCCGCGTTGTTGTTGCGAATAAATCTGATCTCGACGGTCCGCCGTTGCCGGGGCTGGTGGATGTGCAGTTCTCAGCCCTCAATGGAGCGGGCGAAGACGCCTTCGTGCAGGTGTTGCTCGAGCGTTGTGGTGCAGGGGATGCGGCTGGAATTGTGCTGTCGTTGAATACCCGCCAGCGCGATTTAGCTTCCGTGGCTGCAGCGGCATTGGAGCGCAGTCACGAGGTGGCGCAGCAGCAATTGCCTTGGGATTTCTGGACCATTGATCTGCGGGAGGCGATCCGTGGCCTTGGTGAAATCACGGGAGAAGAGCTCACGGAGGCTGTTTTAGAGCGTGTTTTCTCCCGTTTTTGTATCGGGAAATAGGCTCAAGGGCCCGACGTGTTGAGCTGTGGACTGGCAGGCCCCGGCAATCAGCCGTGCTTTGGATCGTTGGTTGGATGAGGACATCGGCCGCGGCGATCTAACAGCCATTGCTCTGCAGGGGCAGCACGCGGCGGCGCATTGGCTGGCGAAACAGTCGGGCCGCTTCTGTGGTGGTCCGTTAGTGCAGACGTTGTTCGAACGCTTAGATCCCGCCTGCAAGGTTCAGTTGCTGGTGGCCGACGGGGAGCCCGTGCAGTCAGGGCAGCGCCTGCTGGAGCTTGAGGGCCCAGCCACAGCGCTTGTGGCCGGGGAGCGCACAGCCCTCAACCTGGCGATGCGCCTTTCTGGGATCGCAACGGCGACCGGCGAGTTGGTGGCGCAGTTGGACGGCACTGGGGTTCGATTGGCCGATACGCGAAAGACCACACCAGGGCTGCGCTTATTCGAAAAATATGCCGTGCGTTGTGGTGGTGGCATCAACCACCGCATGGGCTTGGATGATGCGGCGATGCTCAAAGAAAACCACCTGGCCTGGGCTGGGGGCATCACCGCAGCCATCGACGTGGTTCGTCATCAGGCCCCCTGGCCATGCCGCGTGATTGTGGAGGCGGAAACCGGTGATCAGGCCTGTGAAGCGGTGCAAGCAGGGGCCGATGGGGTGTTGCTGGATGAGTTCAGCCCCGAGCAACTGCAGGCGTTGGTGCCGCGCTTGCGCCAGCTGGCTCCTGGTGGTGTTGTGCTGGAGGCGTCCGGAGTGCAGCCCGAACAACTCAGTGCCTATGCAACCACTGGGATCGACCTAATCTCGACCAGTGCCCCGATGACCCGCAGTCGCTGGCTGGATCTGAGCATGCGCTTCAGTTGAAACAGCCGGTGATAAGTGGATGGCGATCGACGGCAGGGGATGATCAGAGCCGGATCCTTCCGGCCCTGCACTGAACATGCTCAGCCTGTCCCAGACCTTGGACGCCCAGCTGCGGGCAGCGATGCAACGGGCGTTTCCGGATGCGGAGGCCACGTTGGATCCGCAACTCGCAGCGGCGAGCAAACCGGAGTTTGGCGATTTTCAGGCCAACGGTGCGCTTCCGTTGGCCAAACCTTTGAAGCAGCCGCCGCGTCAAATTGCGACGGCGATTGTTGACCAGCTCAGCGGCGATGAGGCGTTCAATGCGCTTTGTTTGGCGCCTCAAATCGCAGGTCCAGGCTTTATTAACCTCACCATCCGCCCGGAGCGGCTGGCGGAGGAACTTGCCGCACGCTTAGGGACCGATCGTCTTGGGGTTCCCGTTGTCGAAGACGTGGCGCCGGTTGTGGTGGATTTTTCGAGCCCCAATATTGCCAAGGAGATGCATGTGGGGCACTTGCGCTCCACGATCATTGGCGACTCCTTGGCGCGGGTACTGGAGTTTCGCGGTCATTCCGTGCTGCGGCTGAATCACGTGGGGGACTGGGGCACTCAGTTCGGGATGCTGATTACGCACCTCAAGCAGGTGGCACCAGAAACCTTGGACACCGCCGATGCGGTGGATTTAGGAGACCTTGTCGCGTTTTATCGAGAAGCGAAAAAACGCTTTGATGATGACGATGATTTTCAGGCCACCTCCCGCGATGAGGTGGTGAAGTTGCAGGGTGGGGATCCGGTGTCGCTCAAGGCATGGGGCCTGCTGTGCGACCAATCCCGTCGTGAGTTTCAGAAGCTGTACGACCGGCTTGATATTCGCCTGACTGAGCGAGGCGAATCGTTCTACAACCCCTATTTGCCTGCGGTGCTGGACGGGCTGAAAGCGGTCGACTTGCTGGTGACCGACGACGGCGCCCAGTGCGTATTCCTTGAGGGCGTGACCGGCAAAGACGGCAATCCGTTGCCTGTGATTGTGCAGAAGCGTGATGGTGGTTTTAATTACGCCACCACGGATCTCGCTGCCATTCGTTTTCGGTTTGCATCCCCGCCAACTGGGGATGCGGCGCAACGGGTGATCTATGTAACCGATGCAGGCCAGGCCAACCACTTTGCTGGGGTGTTTCAGGTGGCTGAACGGGCGGGCTGGATTCCCGACGGGGCCCGTCTTGAGCATGTGCCCTTTGGGCTGGTCCAAGGGGAAGATGGCAAAAAGCTCAAGACCCGCGCCGGCGACACCGTGCGGCTTCGCGATCTATTGGATGAGGCGGTGGAGCGGTCGGAACAGGATCTGCGGTCTCGCCTGCAGGAGGAGGAGCGCACGGAGTCCGATGCGTTCATCTCCCATGTGGCCACCACCGTTGGCCTGGCGGCTGTCAAGTACGCCGACCTCAGCCAAAACCGTCTGACCAACTATCAATTTTCCTTCGATCGAATGCTGGCCCTGCAGGGCAACACGGCGCCTTACTTGTTGTACGCCGTCGTCCGTATTGCTGGTATTGCTCGCAAGGGCGGAGATCTCGGCGTGTCCAATGCTGCCTTGCAGTTCAGCGAACCCCAAGAGTGGGCTTTGGTGCGGGAGCTACTCAAATTTGATCGGGTGATTGTCGAGGTGGAAGACGAGCTCTTACCCAATCGCCTCTGCAGCTACTTATTTGAACTCAGTCAGGTGTTCAACCGTTTCTACGACCAGGTTCCTGTGCTCAAAGCGGAACCAGAAGCGTTGTCATCTCGCTTGGCCCTCTGCCGACATACGGCAGATACGTTGCGTTGTGGTTTGGCTCTTTTGGGGATTCCAACCTTGGAGCGAATGTGATGCAAGGCCTGTCGGAGCAGCCTCAGTTGCTGTCCAAGTGGCAACTCGGCCTTTTCAAGACAGTCCTGCCAGACTTTGATCCGAAAGCCAAGGACTTGTGAACCCCAACAGCTCTGCTCCGCCTCCAGCTCGTGCGGCTGTCGAGCAGCTGCGGGCTTACAGCGCTCCGTTGGAAGGGCGGCGGCAACTTCTACGGCTGGATTTCAACGAGAACACGATCGGCCCCAGCCCCCTGGTGGCCCAAGCATTGCGCAACTTCAGCACCGAGGAGATTGCCGTTTATCCGGAGTACGACGGCCTGCGGGAAGCGTTGATCCAGAACCTGGTGGAAACCGGCTGTAGGCCGGGATTGAATCCTGATCAGATTGGCCTGTTCAACGGCGTTGATGCCGCCATCCATGCGGTGTTCCAGGCCTATGGCGATGCCGGTGAGACGTTGCTAACCACAGCGCCCACCTTTGGTTATTACAGCCCCTGTGCCGGGATGCAGGGCATGACGATCGAGGCGATTCCTTATCAAGGTGAGACGTTCGACTTTCCCCTGGCGGCTATTCAGGAGGCGTTGGCGGCCCACTCGCCCCGGTTGCTGTTGATCTGCAATCCCAACAACCCCACCGGTACGCGTTTGGCGGCAGACGAGGTGATCGCCTTGGCGGCCTCAGCGCCGGGAACCCTGGTGGTGGTGGACGAGCTCTACGAGGCCTTCACCGGAGACAGCGTGTTGCCGAGCGCTGATTTCACGGCCACACCAAACCTGCTGGTGTTTCGGTCCCTGGCCAAAACGGCCGGTTTGGCGGGTTTGCGTATTGGCTTTGCCATCGGCCACGCCGATGTGGTCGATCGGGTGAGCCGCGTCACGGGGCCCTACGACGTCAACAGCGTTGCCGTGGCCGCGGCGTTTGCTGCCTTGGCTGATCAGTCGTATGTGGATGCTTATGTGGCTGAAGTGCTGCGGGCTCGTGATTGGACCCTGCAGGCGCTGCGGGACGCGGGGGTGCGCCACCACTGCGATGGCGGCAACTATCTGCTGATCTGGCCTCAACGCCCGGTGGCTGAGGTGGATGCGGCGTTGCGCGAGGCGGGCATCTTGGTGCGCTCGATGGCGGGTAAGCCCTTGATTGATGGATGTTTTCGGGTAAGCATCGGCACCACCAGCCAGATGCAGCGCTTCATGGAGGCGTTCCTCCTCCTGGAGCAATGAACCGCTTGCTGCTGCTGGCCACCGGCGGCACCATCGCCGGCTGTGCAGACGACAGTGCAACGCTGAATGATTACACCGCTGGCGTGCTCGGGGGTGACGCCCTGCTTGCAGCGGTGCCGCAGCTGCAGGACCTGGCGACGATCACGGTGGAGCAGGTCGCCAATGTCGACAGCGCCGACCTGCTGTTTGAGCACTGGCGCGCGCTGGTGGCGCGCATTCGGGATGCCTTTGCAGCAGACCCCGAGTTGGTCGGGATGGTGATCACCCATGGCACGAACACGCTGGAGGAAACCGCTTGGTTGCTGCAGCTGTTGATCGACGATCCCCGCCCCGTTGTGCTGGTGGGAGCGATGCGGCCGGCCACCGCTCTCAGTGCCGATGGGCCGTTGAATCTGTTGCAGGCCGTGCAAGTGGCCTTGAGCCCAGTAGCCCGCGGCTATGGCGTGTTGGTGGTGATGGATGGCCAGATCCATGGAGCCCAGCGCGTCACCAAGGCTGCAACCCAGGGGGTCGGTGCCTTTGCGAGTCCCGGCAGCGGGCCCTTGGGCCGAGTGGACGACTTTGGCGTTCATCTGCCAATGGCGAGCGGATCTTGGCAGGTGCCCTTCGCAGGGCTCGCGTTACCCGAGCAATGGCCGCAGGTGCCGATCGTTTACGGCTCTGTGGAGCCAGAGCCGCTCTTGCTCACCGCATGTCTCAACGCCCGTGTTCCGGGCCTGGTGTTCACCGGCACTGGTGCGGGTCAGCTGTCGGCGGCTGAGCGTTCTGCTCTTCAGGCTTGGTCAGGGAAGCGGCCCCTGATGCTGCGGGCCAACCGCTGCGGGTCTGGCCCCGTGCAAAGCCATTCCGATGATGAACGGCTCGGGCTGCTGTCCGCAGGCAGCCTTAACCCGCAGAAAGCACGGGTTCTGCTGTTGTTGTGTCTTCTTGCCGAGGTAGATCGCGGTGGTTTATCGGCTCGGTTGCTCAAGCTCGAGCCAGTGAATTGATTCCCTTCGGCGCCATCAGTTGCTTCGCTCAAGCATTTGGCTGATTTGCTATTCACCGATCTGAATCAGTTCTGTGCTTTTGCGGCCTTCTTTTTGGAGAGGGTTTAATAGAAAAAATGCAACGTGCTCGTGAGCATCCAGAGAAAGCGACGCTCGAGGAGCCAGGCGAACAAGACTTACGACATCAAGCTCAGTTTTGCGGGCGTTGATCAAGCGGGGAATGAAGGGGTTGCGATTCGCGGCTTTGTTCCTCCTTCAGAAGAAACCATTCCAGCGGACCCCATAAATTCGCCAGTGGCACCCCTTGCCATTGATACAACGTCGGAACTTCTCTTTAACTACCAGGTCGTTGGAGGTGTTCCCTATGAATATGATATTGGCCAGTTTGAAATTACCGCAGCTCAGTATTGTGCATTTCTAAATGCTGTTGATCCTGAGGGTGAGAATCCAAAGCAGCCGTGGACCAAGGTTTCACTTTGGAATGAAAAAAATAACCCTTTAGTGAATCATTTTCAGGGCCAAATTTTATACGTTGACCACGCCAATGATGGTGGGCACTATGCCGTGGCTGATCCGGTTTGGGCGGAAAAGCCAGTGATGATGATCAACGGATTTCAATTCGCGTACTTTATTAATTCCCTTGTTAATGGTGGGGCTGTTGGACAGAAGCAATTCAAGCGAAAGAGTCCTCTCGGATTTGATGTTGATGTGACAGATCGTTATTATAAATTTTCTGAGACGATTGATAATGGTTCCTATAATTTAAGCGATTCAAATTATGCATTTTTATCTCGTCAGAATGTCGATGGTCTGTTTTTCCCTTCCCAGGATGAGTGGATCAAGGCTGCTTACTATGCGGGTGAGGGTACGGGGAATGGCACGAACTACTTCTATTTCCCAACTGTTAGCAACGAGGCTCCGATTCCCCTGTTCACCCAGGAAGGTAAAAATCAAGATCTAGCTAAGGGGGAAGCTGCTGACAGCCCATTTGCTCAAATAAATGTTAGTGATACGGGTGACGTTCAGATTGAAGAGCTTAATCCAAAAATTACGAGGAATCAGGGTTACTCCAACTACGATTTAGGTGTTTTTTGGCAGCCTTGGTATGCGCCAGCGGGCAAGACCTATGGAAATGCAAATGTCACAGATGTTGGTGGCTCTGATAGTCCATCCCCTTGGTTGGCGTACGACATGGGCGGAAATGTTGTCGAGTACACCGACACCATCGCCGGCGCTATGGATATTCCTCATTTGTCGGAGAATCTCCAGCAGTTGCCCGTTGCATTTCGTGCCCATGGTGGCATCGCAAATGCTACGGGCTATCAACTTTGGATCAGTGCAACTGGAGCTGGAGATCCTTACGGACAGATCATCGGATCTGCCTATGAATACGGTGGAGCTCGTGTGAGCTTTCTTGGCGACGAAAAGCCGAAGAAGAGTGCCAAGAACCTCAGACTTTCCAGTCGAGCTGATGTGATTACTGGTCAGAATGTGGTCACGCGTGCTGATTCTATTTCTACTTTTGATACTCACTACTCCAGCAGTTTGGGTGACACCATCGCGTTACTGGCAGATGAGGATGGGGGATATGTGTCGATGCCCAGCTCCTTTTTCAATGTGTCTAAAAAGGATGGCGGTCGAAACTATTTTTCCTTAACCCACGATGCCACTGGAACGAGTCGGATCGTGCGTGGAAAACGACTGTCGAACGACCTCATGGAGGCCGGTGGGTATTCAGATCCTGTTAAAGCCTTCCGTGCGCTGGCGCCGATGCAAGGAGATGTTCAATTCATTGGGTATTTCAATCCCAACACCGGCGCCTATGGATATTCAGAGTTAGAGGCAGATGCAGTCGGATTTACTGAGTTGGGATACGTCTCGCAAGGAGCCATTTGGTCAGTTTGAATGGCTTCAAGTTGATGTGGAATGACGTTGACAGGATCAAAGGGGAGAGGAACGGCTGCACACCCCCTTAATCACATCCTTCGGGGCCAACTGATGTACATCGCCTCGGCTTTCTCTGCGTCGTCGATCTTTATTTCAGTCCTTTGGCGTCCCTGGGTGAAGCGATTTACTTCGTTGTGAGGGGGGCATGAATCGGGATCCGCACGCGCTGCACCTGATCGCATTCCACGAGGCAGACCATGCCTGTCTCCACGTCCGCGACTTGAAGCAAGGGCGACGGCTCGCCATCCATGCCTTCGGTCTCCACGCGCAACACTTCTCCCATCCACCAATCTTTCGACTGAGTCGATTTCGCTTCTTGGCTTGCCCAGACGATGACGACATCGCCTGCTTGCACAGACAGCACCAAGGGCCGCTTCTTCCTTGCAGTAGCCCTTGCACCAGCCGTCACGCCTGACGGAATCTTCACGCCACCAATGCCCATGCCACCCTGTATCAGTACAAGTGTTCTATCGGTTGTGCGTTTGGTGGTCAACGGTTTGCACCTCCACACCATTCATGGCCAAGGAATGGACGCAGAGGGGAGAGCGAAATCACTCAATCTCAACGGCCACGGCCTATTTGCGGCTGAATGGAGGCGATTGCGTATCTGTGAAAGACGACAAGCCCCCCAGGTGCAGCTCAGAAGCTGACTGTGTAGTGATGTTCGGCCATGGACCTCCCTTGAGCAGCTGGGTATAAATCAAGCGTTGAGCACTAAAAAACCGCCTCAAATATGAAGCGGTTATTAGATGCCTGGACGATCCCCATCACCCGGCCATTTGCACCACATATTGTGGTGTTGGCGTAATAGTAATCAAAAATCTCTTTATGTGGTGTGAGTTTTGATTCACTCAAGAATCTGGCCTCTTTGTGTGAAGTTTAGAAAAGCTGTGATTCACAGATGTTGAACCACTGCATCTGGTGTTTATGCGCGTTAATGTGAAATCCCCCATCACTCGGCCTGTCCTTGAGACAGGTTTTTTTTGGCTGCACGCTATGGGTGGTGTGCGTTGGGGGCAGTTTGCATAGGCTTGCCCATAGGCTGAAATCGAAGCTGTAGAAGCATTGGGACGCGCTCACTGCGAAGAACGGATGGGTTGACCAGCTGCTTGCGCGCGGCAATTTTCCTCGAAAAGCCAGGCGCTCCAGTTGGTTTACATTTCTGAATCGGCCTTGTTACGAAACAACATGTCGAGGCTTTATTTTTTCTTTAGGTTTGGCGGAACGATTTGGTTGGAGCTCCCAATCTCGCCATGGCCAATTCCCCTAAGGACCTTGGATTGCTGGCAGGTACGTTCCTCGTAGGCCTCGGTGCCCTCGAGATGGTGCTCTACGCCTTTGGGTGACGATCTAAGGGCAGTTACACCATCACTCAATTCATCACGGTGACGACCGTTGAATCATCGAGCTGTCCCGGAAGCGAGATGGATCGCCCCACCTTGCGAACGGTGGTGCCGGCCATGGCATCAAGGAAGGGTTGCACGCCTCCTTGATCGCAGCCCTCGGGAGGCTCGCCGATCACATATTGCACAGGGATCACGCGCTTGGGGTTGAGCTGGTTCACAAGGGCCGCGGCTTCATCTCCATCAAAAATTTTGCTACCCCCGCCAACACCAAGGATCAGCACATCTGGCCGGCCAAGCAGGACCTGATCGGCACCGGAGATTGGGCCAGCCGTGGCCCCGACATGGGCAAAGTTCAAGCCCCCCTGTGACCAGCGCCAGATGGTGGCATTACCAAAGCGTCGACCACCCATGCGGTCGTGCGGACTCCCAAAGCCTTCGAGGTTGAGACCACCGATCCGGTACGCCCCTGGTTGCACCAAATATCGGCCACCCGCGATGCCCGTTGCTCCCTCATCGGCGAGCTGAGAACTCGCCAAAATGATTCCTGCATTCACCCGAGGCTCTGGAAGTCCTGCTGCACAGCCAACAGCCTGATAGGGGTTCAGCAGGACGGACTGTCCTCCGCCCTGGATCAAAAGAGCACGCTGGCCGTAGCTGGTAATGGTCGCCCCCCCACCGGCATGGGCTGCCCCTTGTAGAGATAGCGCCATGCCTGCGGCAGCGATCACAGCAGAGCGCAGGAGGGTCATGGAAGATTTAAAAATTGAGTTTGAAGCTAACAGCGTTAACTCGCAGCTT
This sequence comes from Synechococcus sp. CC9902, assembly GCF_000012505.1. NCBI lineage: Bacteria > Bacillati > Cyanobacteriota > Cyanophyceae > Synechococcales > Synechococcaceae > Synechococcus > Synechococcus sp. CC9902. The sequence continues at coordinate 2,026,916 of NC_007513.1, read as the reverse complement.
CCTTCAAGAAATTGGCGAGGAGCTGGTGCCCAGAGTCTGTGAGCACACTTTCTGGATGGAACTGCACCCCCTGCAAGTGGGGATAGTCCCGATGGCGTAAACCCATCACCATGCCGTCGGCAAGCCATGCGGTGACCTCGAGGCAGGCTGGAAGGCTGTCTCGATCTGCCACAAGGCTGTGATAGCGGGTGGCTGTGAGGGGTTGGGGAAGTCCTGCAAACACCCCTTCACCGTTGTGTAAAACCGGTGAGGTTTTGCCGTGCATCAGTTCTGGAGCACGCACCACCGTTCCCCCGTACACCTGGGCGAGGGCCTGATGGCCAAGGCAAACTCCCAAGGTGGGAGTGGTTGGAGACAGATCCCTCAAAACGTCGAGGCAGACGCCCGATTGGTTTGGATCGCCAGGGCCTGGGGATAGGAGAATGGCCTCGGGATTGAGACGACGAATCTCCGCAAGGCTGAGGGCGTCATTCCGCTCCACCCTGAGATCTGCGGCTATTGGATGCTGCGGGGCGAGTTCGCCGAGATATTGCACCAAGTTGAAGGTGAAGCTGTCGTAGTTATCAATGACCAGCAACATCAGCGAGGAGGTGGCGAAAGGGTGGAGTTAGAGCCCCAATCGAACAATTAGGGGGGGCAAAATCAGGAATGTGGCGATCAGCATCGAACTGATCGCTGCTGTCAGAACAGCAGCTGCTGCACAGTCTTTCGCAATGCGGGCGAGGGGGTGGTATCTCCTGCCAATGGCGAGGTCGACCACTGCTTCCATGGCCGTGTTTAGGAGCTCCAACACCAGAACGGCTGTCACGGTCAGCACCAGTACCGCTAAGCGGATGAGATCAAGCTGAAGCCAGCCGGCCAACCCAAACACCACCGAACCGATCAGCACGTGGATTCGGAAGTTGCGTTGGGTGGCGAAGGCGTAGCCCAATCCCTGGGCGGCATAACGGAAGCTGGCAGGTAAATCCCCAGCGATGCGCCAACTTCTGTGTCGGAGGGAACGTGCCATCACTGCAACCTCACGAGGTGCTGGTTCGGTGGAGTGAGGCCTTCTCGTTGGTGTACGCATAAGGACTCACTCGATCTCCACAGGACGCTGGCCCTTAGGCAGAACGTTACCCGTACTGTCGAGAAGACGCTCCTGAAGAGCAAGCATTCCACTGAGTCGTCGCTCATCGGGATGGTCCCAGCCCAAAAGGTGGAGGAGGCCATGACTGATCAGCCAATGCAATTCATAGCCCAAGCTGTGATTGTGGTTTTGGGCCTGTCGTTGAGCCGTGTCAACCGACACGATGATGTCCCCGAGTTCCACTGCTTCGCCTTCAAGCCAGTCGGGTGTGTCGTCGAGTGCAGCAAAGGACAACACATCGGTGGGGCCTGATTTCTGCCGCCATTGGCTGTTGAGTTCAGCGATTCCTGCATCGTTGGTGAAGTGCAATCCAAGGCTCACCTCTGGTGCTTGTCGGACGACGGATGGACAAGACAGATCGGGATTCGAACGGACGAGCTCAATCCACTGCTGCAATACAGGTACCCAGCTGTCATGAGCGAACAAGCTCCCATTCAGTGGTTCCGGAATCTCGACACCACTCGCATCCAGGGAGAGGTCTAGCTCCATGGCCTACTGGGGCAGGGTTGGCCGGCCTAACCAAGCCACCAGGGTGATGAAACCCAGGAACCCAACGGCAGTCAGGCCGAAGTGAAGCAAGCTTTGACGTCCCTTGCGCACCATGTTGCGCATCGCTTGTTTCACGAAGCTGGGCGGCGGAGTGGTGGGCTGGTTGGACTCGGTGCTCATGGGTGGTCAGTTGTCGGCATCGTCGCCGGGTCGGTCGACACCCTGCCGCAGAGAGGCGTCGATGAACGGGTCAAGTGCGCCATCCATCACCGCTTGCACATCGTTGGTTTCCTCCTGAGTGCGCAGGTCTTTCACCATTTGATAAGGATGGAACACGTAATTACGGATCTGGTTCCCCCAGGCGGCTTCCACGATGTCGCCACGAATGTCGGCGATTTCAGCGGCCCGTTGCTCTTGGGCGATCACCAACAATTTGGCCTTCAGCAGAGCCATGGCTTTTTCTTTGTTCTGCAGTTGTGATCGCTCTTGCGTGCACCGCACGGCCAGGCCAGTCGGTAAATGTTGGATACGAACGGCTGTTTCCACCTTGTTCACGTTCTGACCACCGGCACCACCGGAGCGCGATGTGGTCACCTCTAAATCCTTGTCAGGAATGTCGATATCGACGTCTTCCTCAAGTTTTGGCATCACTTCAATGCCGGCGAAGCTGGTTTGGCGTTTGTCGTTGGCGTTAAACGGCGAAATCCGGACCAATCGATGGGTGCCTTTTTCGTTGCGGAGGTAGCCATAGGCGTAGCGGCCCTCCACTTCGATGGTGGCGCTTTTAATTCCTGCTTCTTCTCCCTCGCTGATTTCGTCGATGGTCACCCTCATGTCGTGGTCTTCGGCCCAACGGGTGTACATGCGCAGCAGCATTTGGGCCCAATCTTGAGCATCGGTGCCGCCGGCACCGGCATTGATGCTGAGGACAGCGCCTTCTTTGTCGTACTCACCGCTGAGCAACCGTTCGAGTTCCCAGCGATCGAGCCCCTGACGCAGTTCCGTGAGGCCCTGCTGTGCTTCCCCCAGCATCTCTTCATCCGCCTCAAGCTCATACAGCTCGAGTGTCGCCTTGGCGTCATCAATGGCGCTGCGCCAGTCGGCTAATTGCTGTAGTTGGGCCTTCACCTCATCGAGGCGACGCATTTGTTTTTGGGCGTTTTGCTGGTCGTTCCAGAAGTCTGGTTGTGCAGCGAGCTGTTCGAGATCCTGCTGCCTAGCGTTCAGTGCAGGTACGTCAAAGACAGTCCTGGGCATGGCCCAGGCGGTCAGTGAGCTCAGACAGGTCGCGTTTGAAGTCGGTGAGATCCAGCAAGGACTCGGCCCTAATCAACTCTGAAGCTATCAGCGCATTTGCTGCATAGAGTCGCTGCAGCGGTGCTTTTTTTGCTATGGCCAAGGTTGAGATCTACACCTGGCGCACCTGTCCGTTCTGCATTCGTGCCAAAGCATTGCTGGATGGAAAGGGTGCTGCCTACACGGAGATCAGCGTTGACGGCGACGAGCCCGGGCGTGATGCCATGGCTGCCCGTGGCAATGGGCGCCGCAGTGTGCCTCAGATCTTCATCAACGACGCCCATGTGGGTGGTTGTGATGAATTGCATGGTTTGGAGCGAGCCGGAGAGCTCGACGCCCTTCTGAACGCTTGATCCATGCGTCAGCTGTTTGTGCTGGATCCGCTTCAGCAGATCAATCCGCTTAAAGACTCGTCAGCGGCCTTAATGCAGGCTGCTCAGCGGGCTGGTGATGAGGTGTGGGCATGTACGCCTGCCGACTTGATTGCCCGAGGTGATGAACCGTTGGCGATGGCGCTCCCGGTTGCCACGGAACCATGGATCACGATTGGTGCCAGTGAACGTCAGTGCCTCACAGGTTTTGACGTGATTTGGATGCGCAAAGATCCACCCGTTGATGAGGCGTATTTGTATGCCACCCATTTGCTCGAGGTCGCAGAACGTGCCGGGGTGCGGGTGCTCAACCGTCCGAGTGCCCTGAGGGCATGGAACGAAAAGCTTGGTGCGTTGCGCTTTTGCCGTTGGATGGCTCCCACCACCGTGTCCGGACGGGTGGCAGAGCTCAAAGCCTTTGCCCAAGAGCAAGGAGAGGTGGTGCTCAAGCCTCTCGGCGGTCGGGCTGGCTTGGGTGTGATCCGTGTGAATGCTGAAGCGCCTGGTCTGAAGGCGTTGTTGGAGCTGGTCACGGAGCAGGAGCGATTGCCGGTGATGGCCCAGGCGTTTTTACCTGCGGTGACAGACGGTGACAAGCGGATCCTGCTGGTGGATGGTGAACCTTTGGGGGCGGTGAACCGTCGTCCATTAGCGGGAGAGTTCCGCAGCAATTTGGCCGTCGGTGGTCAGGCGGAAGCGACGGAACTCACCGATCGCGAACGGCAGATTTGTGCTGCGTTAGCCCCTGCGCTTCGGGCAGAAGGCTTGTTCTTTGTCGGCATCGATGTGATCGCTGGAATGCTGAGTGAGATCAATGTCACGAGTCCTACGGGCGTGCGGGAGGTGGAACGCCTCATGCAGCAACCATTGGCCGATCAAACGATCGAACGGTTGCACTCTGTTTTTTGAGCTCCGCTTGTTGAAGCGAGCTCTTAAAGCAGTTTTTTAAGACTGCCTGTGTTTTGGGGGCGTTGCTCCATCGACCCCAAAACCAGCTGATCGGCGAGAACAGCAAGCTTTAAGCCCACTTCTTGAAGTTCCCGCTCGGCGATGGAGCCGCGGACGAGACCAGCCCCTGCGGTGAGATCCAAACGACGTCCTTGGGCATGGCCGCATCGGATTGCAACCCGTAGTTCGGCATCTCCAGCGCTGTCGATCCAGCCGATCGGTGCGGCGTAATTGCCCCGCTCAAACGGCTCCAGCGTTCGTAACCAGGCCATCGCTTCGCGGCGGGGTAGTCCGGCAACGGCCGGGGTGGGGTGCAGTTGTTCGGCGAGTGCCAGTACCGATTTCCCTTGCGCAGCGGCAGTGATGGGTGTGTGGAGATGGGTGAGGCGCCCATGGCGCGCTAGCTGGGGCTGGGACCGGCGCCAGGGAGATAGACCGCTTTGGCGTAGCTGGTCGGTAATGGTTTCCACCACCAGTTCATGCTCGCGTCGGTCTTTGTCGGAGCGGAGCAATTGCTGGCCGTCGTCCCCTGGTCCGGCGGTGCCAGCCAGGGCATCGCTGCGAAGAAAACCGCCGCGCAGGCTTAAGAGCCGTTCTGGGGAAGCGCCAAAGAACACATCGTCGGCCTTGCGTTGCCAAAGAAAGCGGCAGCTGCCGGCCTGTTGACTCCGCAAGCGGGTGAGGAGCGGCAAGGGATCGAAGCTTGTGCCCACATCGATGGATTGGCGTACCGCCAGAACCAATTTGTGGAGTTCACCGCCATTCACCAACTCCAAACCACGCTCCAGGGCGCTGGCGTAGCGCTGTTGCCAAGAGCTGCTGTCGGGGGTGTCGAGTTGAATCGCCGAGCTTGGTTTGGGTTGGTCGGATTCTCTGTTTTGCAGGTCGAGGTGCTTCAACCACAGTTGCTCGGCCAGTTCACGGGCTTCGGCGGCGTTGCTCACCACACCGTTCAGACGAAGCCATCCCCGTCGTCCTTGGCGGCTGAGTTGCCAGCGGGGCAACACGGCTTGCACGGATGGGCAGCCGTGGGTGTTGTGGTCGCGCTCACTGGTTTGATCAAAAAATTGAAACGACAGCAACACCCTGGGTCGGGCGAGAGCTGGCGTGTCGGGCTTGGTGTCAGTGAGCCGACTCAGGCTCAGGTCGGCGAACCGTTGGGCCAGCTCGAAGCGGCGTGCACCCGCCAATTCGAGCTGCTGGCAGTGGCCGGCGGCGGCAAAGCAGAGGCCGGGCGCGCTGTCCCAAAGCACACGGAATGCGTGGTCGATGGCCAGTTGAGGCAGGCCCTGGAGTGGATCGATGCCATCCAAAGGCAGGGCCAAGCTCAGCAGCCCGTCGTCGTGCTGGCGTTCAAGCCAGCCCCGCTGCGCGGTGGCAATCAGGTTGCTGAAACTCAGATCAGCAGACATCTGTTGCGTCGTTGGCCCGAGGTACTGCTCAAATGTATGGGCCCTCCCCCTGGTTGACACGGGTCCTGTCCATGCAAGAGCCGCAGGCTGTCGCAACCCGTTACGCCCAACGACGGGCGTTATGGAAGGCCGCGATCAAGTGGCCGATGTATTCGGTTGCGGTGATGCCGGTGCTTTTGGCCGCTGGATGGCAGCTTGGTTTTAAGGAAATTCTGCGGTGGGACCAGCTCTTCGGTTTTCTGCTCGCCGCCATTCTTTTATTGGTTTGGGAGAACCTGAGCAACGATTTATTTGATGCCGATACAGGTGTCGATGCGGTTGGCAAGCCCCATTCAGTTGTGAATCTCACGGGCCGTCGGGATCGCATCGCCTGGCTGTCATCTGCAGCCCTACTTCTCGGTTTGAGCTTGATGGGATGGCTGGCCTGGCGTAGCCATCCCGCTGTGTTGCTACTGGTGTTGCTCAGTTGTGGCTTGGGCTACGTCTACCAAGGTCCGCCATTTCGTTTGGGCTACCAGGGGCTGGGTGAACCGCTCTGTTGGTTGGCGTTCGGTCCGGTGGCGACGTCTGCTGCTCTGTTGGTACTCGCTCCAACCGGATCGGGGGAGGTGCCTTGGACAACTGCATTGGAGTTAGGCGCTGGGCCGGCCTTAGCCACCTCGTTGGTGCTGTTTTGTTCCCACTTCCATCAGGTGGAGGAAGACGCAGCCCATGGCAAGCGTTCACCGGTGGTGCGCCTGGGGACGGCTCGGGCCGCAGCGTTGATCCCTTGGTTTGTGGGCCTCAGCCTCACCTTGGAATGGTTACCTGTGGCTTTAGGCCATTGGCCTCCTACCGCTTTGCTCAGTGGTTTGGGCTTGCCGGCTGGATGGGCTTTGATTCGTTTGATGCGGCGTTATCACGATCAGCCGCAGCGCACCTGCACCAGCAAATTCTTGGCCTTGCGTTTTCAGGCTTGGAATGGATTAGGGCTTGCCCTTGGCTTAGCCCTTGCACCGTTGTGGCCGTTGGGATGACGCTTCAGCTTCTGGTGCGTTCCTTCAGTTTTTCGCTCCTGCACCCGTTGCGGACCGCCACGGGTGTGGTGGCCAAGCGGCGCGGTTGGCTACTGCGGTTGTGCGATGGCGATACCGGAGCCGTGGGTTGGGGCGAGGTGGCGCCGTTGCGAACGGAGCAGTGGTTGCACTGCAAAATATTGATGGGAGCGCTGCCTGAAGAGGTGAGTCGTCATCAGCTTGAGGTGTTGATCCATCAGGGGCCAGGGGCGTTTGGCTTTGGCTTGGGTTCAGCGTTAGCAGAGCTGGATGGACTCGTTGGGGATTTGTCCTCCCAGCCTTGGCAAGAAGCGCCTTCCCCGGCTCACCTCCTGCCAGCGGGCGATCAGATGCTCATGGCGTTGGATCAAGTTCTCATGGATTGCCCGTCATCCCACTCGCTCACCTTCAAGTGGAAGGTGGCTACAGAAGCATCGGAACGTGAACAACGTTGGTTGGAGCAGCTTCTCGTGCGTCTTCCCCGTAACGCCAGGCTGCGGTTGGATGCCAATGGCGGGTGGGACCGCTCTACCGCAGGAGTTTGGCTGGAGCGGTTGCGGCAGGAGTCGCGGTTTGATTGGCTGGAGCAGCCATTGGCGGTTGATGACCACGAAGGGCTCGAGCAACTGGCCAAACGCGGGTCGGTGGCCCTCGATGAATCACTTGAGCGTCGACCCGAGCTCCGTGACAGCTGGATGGGGTGGCAGGTGCGGCGCCCTGCGGTAGATGGCGATCCACGGCCGTTGTTGCGGCAAATCCAAGCTGGAGTTCCCTATCGAATGGTGAGTACGGCGTTCGAATCCGGGATCGCTCGCCGTTGGGTGCACCATTTGGCGGCGTTGCAGTGGGTTGGCCCAACGCCTGCTGCCCCTGGCCTGGCGCCGGGATGGTGCCCTGAAGGTGCCTTGTTCTCTCACAATCCAGAGCTGGTCTGGGCAGCTGCAGGGTGATTGATCCCGACCACATCTTGCAGGCCTTGGATGCCGGTCGATGGGTGCCATTGGCCGATGCACCAGTGCCGCTGCCCCAGGATTTATTCCCGCCAGGTCCTGGAGTCGCGGTGAGGAGTGGAGGCAGCAGCGGTGGTCGTCGATGGTGTTTGCAGCCTCGCCATCATCTCGATGCTTCCGCTGCTGCTACGGCCACTTGGCTGCAGGGCATCGAGATGGATCCCAAGCGGTCCCTGGTGCTCAATCCTTTGCCGATTCATCACGTCAGTGGGCTGATGCCTTGGTGGCGCGCCCGCAGCTGGGGGGTGCCTCATCACCGCTTGCCTTCCAAGTTGATGAAGCAGCCTGGAGAACTGCTCCGACATTGCAGGGATTTGCCGGAGTGGTCGAATCGTTCTGTCTTGCTCTCGTTGGTGCCAACGCAGTTGGGTCGGTTGCTATCTGATCCAGCTGGCCGGGAATTCTTGGGCGAGATGCGGGTGATTTGGGTTGGCGGGGCGTCGTTGGCGAAGCCCCTGGCGACGCAAGCACGGGCTGTTGGAATCCCCTTGGCACCCTGCTACGGGGCGACTGAAACGGCGGCGATGGTGACGGCGCTTTCCCCTCAACAATTTTTGGCTGGGGATTCATCCTGCGGAGCCCCCTTGTGCGATGTGGAATTGCGGCTTGGAGTCGATGGAGCTTTAGAGGTCCGAACCCAGCGCCTGGCACTGGGTTCATGGCGTGATGAACAGCCCGACGTGTTGTTGCCTGTTGCGAATTCCATGGGTTGGTGGCGTTCAGGAGACCGGGCTCAGATCAATGGAGGATTAGTGATCGGTGGAAGGCTTGATACGGCCTTGAATTGTGGTGGTGAAACCGTTTTTCCCGAGCAGCTTGAAGATCGATTGATGCGTGAGATTCGCGTGGCTGGTTTACCGGTTGAGTCCGTTTTGTTTTTGGGAATGGACGACCCGGAATGGGGACAGCGGTTGGTGACCTTGGCGCGCGCATCCAATCCCGTCGTGCTGGAGCAGTTGGCAGCCATGACGGCTGATTGGCCAGCGTCAGACCGCCCTCGACGCTGGGTGTTGTGTCCTGAGTTGGCTCCGACGGATGCTGGGAAATGGCAACGGCAAGCCTGGCGCGACTGGTTAAAGCGGTTGGATTTGGCCCAGGGTTGAGGCTTCGATCCAACGTTCGATCGGTTCGGGCAAGCTGCAGCGTTGGCGAGTTACGGCATCAATCGCGAGGTGCTGTAGGCACCCGCTTGCAACTTTTTGAGTGTTGAGGCTTATCTCACTAACGACTTCAAAACAACCGGGATCAATCCGTTTGGGTAAAAGGTGGATCACTGCAGCATCCCCTACATACATGGGGGCCCGGAAGTCTGCATGGCAATGCACGATCGGTAGGGCCACGCTGGGTTGATCGGAGCGCCCACCGGGGAAGACGGCACCAACTGGAATTCCGAACTGTTCAAGGCTGTCTTCCCACGCCTGATGGCACCAGCCCAGAAGGTGTTGAAAGTGCATCACCCCAGCGGCATCGGTGTCGCTGAAGCGCACCGTTCTGGGGATCTCCAGCCATGGGTAGGCGTTCATTGCGATGCGTTGTCGCTGCTCTGAGGGACTGCCACCCTGACACCGAATCTGCCCAGACCCATGGCTGCATCCATCGCCTTTGAACAGCCATCGATCCAAAAGGCTTGGGATGCCTTCCAAAAACACATTCCAGTGCTCCTGGTGATTTGGCTGGGCAGCATCGCCTTGGCTGTTTTGGGCCTCGCCGTTTCGATGCTGATCGTGATGGCCGTGGGCAGCTTGGGTGGTTCCAGTGATTCAGCGTTTTCCCTTGGCGCAATCTTGGGTCAACTCACTCAGATTCCCTTTTCCGTTCTATCCAGCCTTCTGAGTGTGCTGATGGTGGCGATCCCTGCGGTGTACTACGAACGTGGTGAGGTGGTCTCCATTGGTGCGGCGCTGGCGTTGTTGAGGGAACGGTTCTGGCGTTATGTGTTGGCGGGATTGTTTTTCTCCATCGTGATGACGATTGGCTTCCTGCTCTGCATTCTTCCTGGCCTCGCGGTGGCCCTTGTCACTCCGGTGTATGTGAACCGGATTTTTGTCACCGAGATGAGCATCGGCGAGGCGTTTTCCCAAGCATTCCAGGTGGTGTATCGCTCCGAGAACGGCATGAGTTTTGTGGGGCTTGAAGTGCTTGCAGCCATCGTCGTGGCGGTGTTGGCTGCGATCACCTGTGGTCTTGCTGGGCTTGTGGTGATTCCGATGGCCAGTTTTTACCTTCAAAACACGGCCTATCAGCGTGGGCTCTTGCGCTGATTTAGGCGCTGGAGGGCCAAGCGTTGAGGCTGAGACGCAGTAGCCAGTAGGCCAGCAGCGCACCAGTGCCGAGGGCGATGGTTGGCCTAGTTGCGGCGCCCTGAAGGACACCTCGGGGCACCAGCCGCCGTTGGTGAATGGAAACGACGGACCAACCGACCAAGACCGCTGCCATCACTGGGCCGAATAAATGCCAGTGCAGGGCATTGTGGACGTCTCCGGTGAGGGCCGTGCTGATGGCGCGGGTGAGAAAGCAGGTGGGGCAGGGGATGCCGGTGAGGGCCCGTAGCGGGCAGCTGAACCCCGGAAGCTGAGGGTGCAATCCCTTCAGCCACAACGTTCCTGTGAGCGCCGAGGGCAGCAGAAAACCTGTGCGCTGAATTTGTTGAAGGAAACGATTCAGTGTTGAGCGGTTTGCTTTGAGGTCTTAACAGTGTGATGAGTCTGGAGCCGGCTGGGAATGGAACGTTTGATCCGATTTCTTTTGGCTGATGTCCCGGTGTGGACGTTGGCGATCGCCCTACTGCTGGGTTGGATACAAACCCGGCGTCAGTGGGACGTTGGACGTTGGGCCGAGGCGTCGTTGCTGTGGATTGCCTTTTGGGTTCTTGGAGTTGCTGGGGTGTACGGCTTTGTTTGCCATCTGGCGTTTGGTCCGTTTATTGCTGAGCAGATCGGTTGGCCCAACAGCCCTTTCCAGAATGAGGTGGCTTACGCCAATCTCACCATTGGCATCCTGGGGCTTTCCAGCTTCTTCTACCGCCGCCACGACTATCTGCTTGCAGCCATGGTCGGCTACTGCAGCTGGTTTTTTGCCGACGGTGTCGGCCACGTGGTGTCGCTATTGGTCAGCAACGATGTCGCACCATCCAATGCCGGGTCGGTTCTTTACACCGATTTGTTCACTCCATTCCTGGTAGTGCTTCTGCTGTGGCTCAGCCGAAAGCAGCGTTGCCGGCTGCGTTGATCAGCGATCTACAGATCCCATGATCACGTCGATGGAGCCAAGAATGGCCATGATGTCGGCCACCTTGTGTCCCTTGAGAATGTGGGGAAGGATCTGGAGGTTGTTGCTATCGGCAGCCCGGATCTTGAAGCGCCAAGGGGTGACGTCGTTGTTGCCCTGCAAGAACACGCCAATTTCGCCTTTGCCTGATTCGAGCCTTGTGTAGAGCTCTCCATTGGGGATCTTGAAGGTGGGAGCCACCTTTTTCGCCACGTATTGGAAGTCAAAACCAGCAGCCTCGCTGCCTTTGCCCTCATTCAGACGCTTGGCTTCGAGATTTTCCGTTGGACCGCCAGGAATCATGTCGCAGGCTTGGCGAAGAATTTTGAGCGATTGACGCATCTCTTCGATGCGCACCCGATAACGCGCGAAGCAGTCGCCTTCCTTCTCCCACGCCACTTGCCAGTCGAAGTCGTCGTAGCACTCGTAGTGATCCACTTTGCGAAGGTCCCACGGCACGCCTGAGGCACGCAGCATCGGACCACTCAGGCTCCAGTTGATGGCATCTTTGGTTTCGATCGTGCCCAAACCCTCGATTCGGCGGCGGAAGATCGGGTTATTGGTAATCAGCTTTTCGTATTCGTCGATCTTGGGGGCGAACCAGTCGCAGAAATCACGGCATTTTTCAAGCCAACCCCAGGGCAAATCTGCTGCTACGCCACCAATCCGGAAGTAGTTGTTGTTGATCAGCCGCTGTCCTGTGGCCGCTTCCCAGAGGTCGTAGATCATCTCCCTCTCCCGGAAGATGTAGAAGAACGGTGTTTGGGCGCCAACGTCTGCAAGGAAGGGCCCAAGCCAAAGCAGGTGGTTGGCGATCCGGTTGAGCTCCAGCATCAACACACGGATGTAACTGGCGCGCTTTGGAACTGGGATGTTGGCCAGTTTTTCCGGCGCGTTCACGACGACAGCTTCGTAAAACATGCCGGCCGCGTAATCCATGCGGCTCACATAAGGCACGAACATCACGTTCGTGCGGTTCTCGGCAATCTTCTCCATACCGCGGTGGAGATAGCCGATCACCGGCTCACAATCCACTACGTCTTCACCGTCCAGGGTGACCACCAGCCTCAGCACCCCATGCATGGAGGGGTGATGGGGCCCGAAGTTCACCACCATGGGCTCCGTGCGCGTTTCCAGCTGCGTCATGGGGAGCCCAGGTGCAATCGATGTATAGATCTTAGGTAGTCCTTGCCGATGGCCTGTGCCTCCTTTCAGCCATGTACCTGTTTTGGCTGATGCCGTGGTGGCTGGAGCTGAGCACTTGCCCCATCACAACGGCGTGTTGATCGATGCCACCCTCGGGGGTGGCGGCCATAGCGCCCTGTTGCTGGAGCGTTTCCCTGGCCTGCGTTTGATCGGGCTCGACCAAGACCCCACGGCCAGGGCCGCGGCGGCGGAGCGATTGGCTGCTTTTGCTGATCGCGTTGAAATTTTGGCGACCAACTTCGCGAGCTACACCCCACCCGCCCCGGTGCTGATGGTGCTCGCCGACCTCGGGGTGAGCAGTCCACAGCTTGATGTGGCGGAGCGGGGTTTCAGCTTTCGTTTGGATGGCCCCCTCGATATGAGGATGAATCCAGGCAGTGATGGTGAAACTGCGGCTGAGCTGATCGACCGGTTGGAGGAGAACGCCTTGGCCGATCTGATCTATGGCTATGGGGAAGAGCGCCTATCCCGCCGAATCGCCCGACGGATTAAGGCTGATTTGGCGGCCCAGGGCCCCTATGAGGGCACGGCAGCGTTGGCCTACGCCGTGGCCGGTTGCTACCCGCCGAAGGCGCGCCGGGGTCGTATTCATCCAGCCACTCGGACGTTTCAGGCGTTGCGAATTGCGGTGAACGATGAGCTCGCAGTGTTGGATCGCCTGCTGCAACAGGCACCAGACTGGCTTGAGACTGGAGGGGTGATGGGGGTGATTAGTTTTCACTCGCTCGAAGATCGGCGCGTAAAAACGGCCTTTCTGCAGGATGAGCGGCTGGAGCGCATCACGCGCAAACCAACGGTGGCAACGGACGATGAACAGAACCGCAACCCCCGCAGCAGAAGTGCCAAGTGGCGCTTGGCGCGTCGGGTCAACGGTTGTTGAGTAGGCCCGTTTGGTCGTCAGCTTTAAACAGTTGTCGGTAAGCGGCACCGGTGATGCACAGGCATACGGGTGCTGCGGCTACAAGGCCGACCAAGCAGGCCAAAACGCCTAGAAGCAAGATGAGCGCCTGCAGCACCAACAGGCCGAACACTTGCCACCACTGGCCCTGAACCACCATCAAGCCATGCCGGATGGTGGCGATAGGGCCGCGACCGTCGAGGAGCGCGATGAAGCCAAGAAAGCTTTGGTTCACCTGGATATAAAGGCCTACAAGCGCAGTGAAAACAACAATCACCACCGCAAAGGGATTGGTGGCCACCTGTTGCAGCAAACGCGGCCCGATGTCGCTGAAGGCCTCTATTAACCGTGGGTCTGTGGGGTCCACGGTGAGAGCCAGGTTGGCGATTGGGGTCAATAAACCCCAGGCATCGGCTGCGGTGAGGCTGGCGAACATCAAACCGATAACAATCGGCACCAGCAGCAGGGTGAGCACAATTTGGCTGCTGAACAGTCGCCAAATAGCAGGCCAATTCACCTGAATGAAGTCTTGGAACCGAGGTGCCTCACCGTTGAGCGCAATCCACGATCCGCGAATTAAACCAACTGCCCCCCAAAGGTTCACCAAAGCACTCAACAAGCTGCCCACTCCAGGGAGTGGGAGAACCGCCAATAGCTGGCTGAGCACGCCAGTGAGGAGTACAAAACCAACAAAGAACCAGGGAGCTCGGCGGAACGCGGCCCATCCCTCCTGAATGGCAGTGCCGATGGATAGTTGGGCACGTTCGGTGCTCATGGTCGAGAGACGGTGAAAGGAGCCTGGGCGGACCGTAGGGAGCTCAGGTTTGTTGTGCAGCCACGGCTTCAACGATGCTTGCGATGGCTTGTTCGACCGCGTTGGCGGTGGTCGAACGTCCCAGGCTGAGGCGGAGGGAGGCCTCTGCATCGGCGCGTGAACGTCCGATGGCCAGAAGCACATGGGAGGGGGCGCCGTTGCTGCAGGCGGAACCGCTGCTACAGGCGAGATGGGGCCGAAGGCTGCGATGCAGGCGGCTGCCGCTCATGCCAGGAAGAGTGATGTTGAGGTTGTTGGCTAAGCGGGGAGCTGCGGCGCCGTTGCGTTCCACGGCGGGGAGTTGATCGTTGAGCCCGTTCCAGAGTTCATCCCTCAGCCCACCAAGCCGTGTGTGGCGTTCATCTCGATCCGCCATCGCCTCTTGCACGGCCGCGGCAAAGCCCACGATTAAAGGGCTGGGCAGCGTGCCAGCGCGAAGGCCTGCCTCCTGGCCACCCCCCCATTGCAGGGGCTGTAGCTGAACCCCCTCGCGGATCACCAGGGCGCCGATGCCTTTGGGGCCGTAGAGCTTGTGAGCGCTGAGGCTGACGAGATCAAGCCCCAGGTTGTCCGGTTCGAGCGGGATGTGTCCAAAGGCTTGCGCTGCATCGCTGTGAAAGACGACCCCGCGATTTCGGCAGATCTCTGCGAGTTCTTTCAGGGGCTGCAAGACGCCGATTTCATTGTTGGCGGCCATGACGCTCACCAAACGCGTGTCCGGCCTGATCGCTTCCTCAAGTTGGGCTGGCGTGATCAAGCCATTGGACTGGGCTTGGAGCAGCGAAACCTGGAATCCTTCCCGTTGCAGTTGTGCGAGGGGATCCAACACAGCGTGGTGTTCCGTATTCACGCTGATCACATGACCGCAACCATGGGTTCGCGCATGGCCAAGCAGGGCCAAATTGTTGGCTTCGGTGGCGCCGCTAGTAAAAATCAATCGATTGGGATCGATGTCGAGGGCCTCTGCGATCTGGCGCCGCGCTAGGGCCACGGCAGCGGAGGCGGTGAGGCCCTGGCGATGTTGACGGCTCGAGGGATTGCCCCAATGGTCACTCCAATAGGGCGCCATCGCTTCCACCACCTCCGCTGAGCAGGGGGTGGTGGCTTGGAAGTCAAAAGCGAGGGGCGCGCCGTTCAGCTGGGTATGGCAACTATTGCGATCATGATTGGCGTTGTCGTCCGTCTTCGCATGGGTCTGCGTTTCCCGATGGCTCGGTTGGGTTTGGGCCTTGGCCTTGGGCTAGCGCTGTTACTGGCTCCATTGGCGGCAGAGGCGATCAGCCGTAAGGAGGTGCTGGAACAGATGAAAAATTCACGACCCAAGGATCTGCAGGTGCTGATGGAGGAGCCGGATGCTGGAGGGCCTCGCATCATTGGCATCTATGGGATCAAGTCCGTAGGGGGCGGCGGAACCTTGCGCAGCTACAGCCTTTGGGAAGAATCGCCGTCCGACCTGAATGTTTATGTGGAGTCAGTGGATTGCGGGGTTGATAACCCACTCCGGGTGAAGCGAACGCTTTCGGCGGTGTTCGTTCGGCATTTGAATCCCGGTGGGCCGATCTTGGAGGGCAATCGAGAAGATCATCTGGTGTGGTGGGCCGCGTGTGTACCGGAGGTCGCGGGAACCGACCCTGCAACCTTGCGTGAAAAAGCCCTGGAATTGGGCTTTTCCACGCTGCTCTCCGAACGCCAGGAGCAGTTACCCGCACTGGCCCCCTAAGCGCAACCTCCATACATTGATGGGAGAGCGACTCCAGCCATGAGCGACGCCCAAACCCCCCCTAGTGAAGAGCAAGAAGCACCGCCCCCGGCGCCAAGGTTGCTTCTGGTAGACGACGAGCCCGGGTTGCGCACGGCGGTCCAGGCATACCTCGAGGATGAGGGTTTTGATGTCACCACCGCGGTGGATGGGGAGGAAGGATTCACGAAGGCGCAGCAGATGTTGCCCGATGTGGTGATTAGCGACGTGATGATGCCTCGGCTGGATGGTTACGGCCTATTGAAGAAATTGCGAGACGACGAACGGCTCGGCGGCACCCCCGTGATTTTCTTAACGGCGAAAGGCATGACGGCTGATCGCACCCAGGGCTACATGGCTGGGGTGGACGACTACATCCCGAAGCCGTTCGATCCCGATGAGCTGGTGGCGCGGGTGCGCAATGTGGCGCAACGCCAGCAGCGGCTTTTGCAGGAGGCAGCGCGCTTCGCGGATACGGATATGGGGCAGATGGCCAAGCAGATCACAGAGATTCGCTCTTTGTTGGCCCAAGCTGAGGCCTTGCCTTCCAAGGATCCGGTGGCGCACAGCTTCACGCCGCGGGAAGCAAGCGTGCTGCAGTTGGTGGCGGAGGGCTTGATGAACAAGGAGATCGCCCGTCAGCTGGAAACGTCGATCCGCAATGTCGAGAAGTACGTCAGCCGTTTGTTCAACAAGACGGGCACGTCCAGTCGCACGGAACTGGTGCGCTACGCCTTGGAACACCGGCTGGTGACTTGATGGTGGATGGGGTTGCCTGCTCGAAGCAGGGCTGGAGGCCGGCGGCATTCAATGCAGGTTGGGCCCATCACGATCGTGTGCAGTCCCATGGCGAAGGTGCATGGTTAAGCCAGTGGATGGCGAACCGCCATCAGCACTCAGCAGCGGCCGTTTGGTTGGAGCGGATTGCAGCCGGGGAAATGCATCGCAACGGTGAGCCGTTGGCTGGAGATATGCAGCTGACCAGTGGAGATGACATCTGTTGGCAGAGGCCACCTTGGCTTGAGGAGGCCATTCCGGATCAATGGGACACCATTCATGACGATGGTGATTTGTTGGTGATCAACAAGCCATCGGGGTTGCCGGTGATGCCTGGTGGCGGCTTTTTGGAGCACACACTCACCGCATTGCTCGCATCGACTGGGGCTAAACCCGTGCATCGGCTGGGTCGGTTCACGTCGGGCTTACAGGTTTGTGCCAGGACGGCAGCAACCCGGGCAGCGTTGTCGAAACAGTTCCGGCCAGAAAGTCGTTGTCAGAAGATCTATCAGGCGTGGGCGCGTCGGGTGGAGGGGTTGGAGCCCGGCCAAAGCTTGGTGGTGAGCACTGATGTGGTGGAACGCCAGCATCCGTTGCTGGGTTGGATTTGGGGACCAGAACCTTTGGACCAGGAGCCGACAAGGAAGCGGCTCACGGCTCACTCCACGGTGCGCTTGTTGGACCGTTGCGCTGCTGGAGATCGTCTCGAGGTGACAATCCGCACGGGGCGGCCCCATCAGATCCGGATTCATTTGGCCCAGTTGGGCAGTCCTTTATTGGGAGATCCGCTGTACCTGCTCAATCGCAAGATTTCTGAGACAGCAACCCCTGGGGATGGTGGATATGGCTTGCATTCCTGGCGGTTAAACGCACTAACTGCGGCAGGGTTGTCGTTTACGGCTCCCCTGCCGAAAGAATTCGACTTTTAACCAACAAGTTTGCGGTTAGAAACTTTGCAAGCTTTGCTTACTAAAAGAAAAGGAGATATTTATTGTTTAGAAATGATGAAATCAGGTGATCTATATCTTGTTGAATTCGATTAAACGAGAGAAGTAAAAAGGTGCCTTGTTAAGGCTGCGCCGCACCAGCTTGAAGCCGCAGTCTTCTGCAGCTTTCACGATCCCGGTTTCCTTCAGTGTGTAAGCGCGCGTGGTTTTGCTGGGGCCTGGGAACAGTTGGCCGATCCCTTTGAGCAGAGCCAGGAGGGGCGTGTATGGCGCGAAGCTCACGATCAATCGCTCTTGAGTTAGTCCACAGAGATGCTTCACCATCGCCTCCGCCGCTGGCTGGGGGTAATGGATGAAGACATCCAGGCAGCAGACAGTGTGAAAGGAGCCTTGGAGGCTCTCCAGATCACTGGCTGAGAAATTCAGCTTGCCCATGTCGAGGCCGGCTTCGCGGGCGCGACGCTCTGCTTCTTGAACCATGGCGGCGGAAATATCGCTCGCATGGACGGATCCTGCCCCCATCGCCGCCAACGGCAGGCTGAGGCTGCCGACTCCACAACCGGCATCGCAGAAGCTCACGTTGTGCACGGCGCCGCTCTCTTGGATCCAGCTCACCACTTCATCCACGGTTTTTTGATGACCGATACGGATGTTGCGCTGCACTTTGTTCACCTCGTCGCTTTCGCTGTAGATGCGGTTCCAGCGATCAAAGCCAGTCGTTTCGAAGTATCCCTTCACTTCGTCCTTTTCGGCCTGGATCTGCGTCAGCAGTGAATCGGAGGCCATTGGTGAAAGGTCGTTATCCGCGGGATCCTAAGCAGCGCAGGTCCAGTCAAGGTCTCCTTGCTCGGGTTGATGCCAGCGCAGAAGTGCTGAAAGGGGTTTCCCGATCAAAGCGTCGACGACCCCGTTAGGGCCGTTGATGAGGCCGCGGGGGGCCACCGTGGCACTCCAGATGGCGGCTGATCCGTCCTTGCTCCAGCGGGCAAGGCGCTTCACTCCCTCGAGTTGTGGCAAGGTCACCCCCGCCAGGGTTCCGTCCTCGAGGCGGCAGGTGCCGTTCTTCACCAGCAGGGTTCGTTCATCCCAGCGGTGTGTGCCATCGGCGAGCCCGTAGGGCGCTAGGGCATCGCTCACCAACACGATTTGGCTTGGGGCCAGCCGTTGAAGCAACACCGCCATGGTGGGGTCGACATGCACGCCATCAGCAATCAGTCCTAGGGCGATGTGGCCGTTTCGACAGGCTTCGCCGATCGGTCCTGGCGCGCGGTGATGGAGTCCTGGCATGGCATTGAAGGCGTGGGTCAGCATGCCCACCCCTCTCTCGAACGCTTGGCCAGCGGTGTTGGCGTTGGCGGCGCTGTGCCCGAGGGCCACCATGATTCCCAAATCCTTCAGCCGCTGAATCACTGCATCGGCCCCCACCAGTTCTGGGGCCAGGGTCATCAGGGCAATCTCGGATTCGAAGCCGTTGATGCGTGCCTCCAGGGCCGTCAGGGTTGGGCTGGCCAGGTGCTCCCGGGGATGGGCGCCCCGGCGTGATTCCGCCAGAAATGGACCTTCAAGGTGGGCCCCCAAAAGCTGACAGCGGCCAGCGCAATGCTGCGTCCTGGCCTCTCGTAAAACGGCCAGGGCATTACGAAGGGGCTCAATTCCGCACGTCACCAACGTTGGCGCAATCGCTTCGACGCCATCGCTCCATAGCAAATCCAGCAGTTCCACGAGTCGCGGTAGGTCGCTGGGTGTCAGTTCGGGGAAGGCCAAGCCCAAGCCGCCATTGATTTGCAGATCGATTGCGCGAGGGCTAATCCAGTCGCCGTTCCAGTTTTCGGCGTCCGTGTCAGGACGTGCCTTGTCGCTTGGGCTGTCGTTCGGTCCCATCCGGCCGATTCCAGTGATCGTGTCATCAACGCTGAGGCTCAGCCAATGGCGTTGTTTGGTTGCACCGCCCAAGGGTGCGGGCAGGCGCACATTGGTGATCCGTCGCATCAGGGCTGGCGCTGCAGGCCGGTGGGGGAGACGATGGCAGTCTCGCCGGAATCTGACGTGACAGCACCCTCTCTTTCTGCCAGTGTTGCCGTGGTGATGGGCAGCGATTCCGATCTGCCAACGATGGAACCTGCAGCAGCGATCTTGCGGCAGCTTGGCGTCACGGTCGAGGTTCGGGTGTTGTCAGCCCATCGCACCCCTTTGGAAATGGTGGCTTTCGCAGAGCAAGCCCATGGGCGTGGCTTCCGCGTCATCGTGGCCGGTGCCGGTGGTGCTGCGCATCTCCCCGGCATGGTGGCGGCTCTCACGACCCTTCCTGTCATCGGGGTTCCAGTGCAGAGCCGTGCTTTGTCTGGGGTGGATTCACTCCATTCGATCGTGCAGATGCCCGCCGGTATCCCTGTGGCCACGGTGGCGATTGGAGGGGGCCTCAATGCAGGTTTGTTGGCGGCTCAGATTTTGGCCACCTCCGATAACGACCTGACGCAACGGCTAGCGGACTACCGCAGCAGCCTGCACGATGGAGTGGTGGAAAAAGACGCGCGCCTTCTCGATCTGGGTAGCAGCGCTTATTTGGAGCAAATGAGCTGATGCAGCGCTCAATCGTGATGTCCACCCTCCGCTCCACGATTCGGTGGACGCTGGTCCCTGCAGCGGTCCTCTACGCCATTTCTCTGGTTTGGAGTTCGGCTGAAGGAATCGACCTTCAACTCGTCGTGCGTGATTTGGCTCAAACATGCGACGCGCCCTTGGGCTTGGGTTTTATCTCCAGCGTCGGTTATTTGCTCTGGATGGCAGCGGCTGCGATTGCATTGTTTGCGGCGGGTTCGGGCCAAATAAGAGGTCCTATCGCTTGGAGGCAATTTGCTTTTTGCGGGGGTGGCTTTTCGCTTTGGTTGTGCTTGGACGACATGTTTCTCGTCCATGACCGCTATCTCGGGGAGGCAACGCTTTACATCACCTACACCGTGTTCAGCGTGTTGCTGTTGGTTTGCTTCCGCAAACCCTTACGACGGTTTGGAGGGGACTCATTTTTGTTGTCGGTGCTGCTTCTGGGTTCTTCCGTGTTGATCGATGCGCTGCAGAACTATTTGCCCTTCCCCCCTACAACGGTTCAACTCACTGAAGAGGGGTTCAAGTTGCTCGGGATTGCCGCTTGGCTGGGTTTTTGGTGTCAATACGTTGCTCTTGCCTCCAGCGCTTCGCTCCCCGGAGAGACCCGCTAAGTGAACGCATGGCCCGCCTGGTTTCGGATTGGTTTGGTGCTTCCCGTGATCGGGTTGAACGTGTTTGTGTTGAAACGGGTGCTGGTGCAGTTCGCTCCATTCCCGGGCCTGTTTATTACGGCAGCGTTGATCGCCTTTTTGTTGGACATCCCCTGCCGTTGGCTGATGGGCCGTGGACTGCCGCGCTTACCGGCAATCACTGTGGTGGTCTTGCTCACTGCGGGATTGCTTGGCTTCGCGGTTGTTGAGCTGTTGCCTTTGTTAGTTGTGCAGCTCAGCCAATTGATCAGTGCTGCACCGTCGTTACTCACAGCCGCTGAACAGGGCATTAACCATGGTCAGGCATGGGCGATTGCCCATGGGCTCCCTGCAGACTTTGCTGATCTCAGCAGTGACTTGGTCTCTCAAATCAGTCGGGTGGCGACCCAGCTCAGCCAACGCTTGCTCAGCATCCTTGGGGCCACCGTTGGCACGTCGATCAACACCGTGATCGTGTTGGTTTTGGCGGTGTTCCTGCTTTTAGGGGCCGACTCGATCACGGCTGGTCTCGCCCAATGGTTGCCAGCTCGATGGCGGGAGCTGGTGACCACCACGCTGGGTCGGACGTTTCGCGGGTATTTCGCCGGTCAGGTGGTCTTGGCTTTGATCCTCAGCGGGGGCCAGCTATTGGTGTTCACCGTTTTGGAGATTCCCTATGGAGTGTTGTTCGCCGTGTTGATCGGCTTCAGCACCCTTATTCCCTATGCCAGTGCCCTAACGATTGTGTTTGTGAGCGCCATCCTTGGGGTGCAGGATCCCCGGACGGGCTTGGAGCTCCTCGCCGCCGCCATTGCGGTAGGCCAAATCGTGGATCAGGTGATTCAGCCCCGTTTGATGGGCAGCATCGTGGGCTTGCAACCAGCCTGGCTTCTGATTGCTCTCCCTGTCGGTGCCCGATTGGCTGGACTTCTTGGCTTGGGAGAACTGCTGGGGTTGCTGTTGGCGGTGCCGGTGGCCAGCTGTATCAAAACGCTGGCCGACGCAGCACGCTCGGATTTGGGTTCGCCGGAGGTCAAGCAGCCGGAATCACTCCCTTGTCCTGTAGAGCCTTAATCACCACCTCAACCGATTGAGCCAGCTCTTGAGCACCGGTGTCGATCTTTAGTTCCGGGGTATCAGGAGCCTCATAGGGGCTTGAAATGCCTGTGAATTCTTTGATGGCACCTGAGCGGGCCTTCGCATACAGACCCTTGGGATCACGGGATTCGCAAACCTCTAGATCCGCCGCGCAGAAAATCTCGAAAAAATCGCCGGCCTCCACGAGGTCCCGTGCTTTGTCTCGGTCGGCCCGAAACGGCGATACAAAGGCGGTGAGCACGATGACGCCTGCATCGAGGAATAATTTCGCGACTTCGCCGATGCGACGGATATTTTCTTCACGGTCGGCGTCGGAGAAGCCCAAGTCTTTGCAGAGGCCATGGCGAACGTTGTCTCCGTCTAATACGTAGGTGGCCAGCCCGCGCTCAAATAAGGCGGCATTGACGGCATTGGCCAGGGTGCTTTTGCCAGAGCCAGAGAGCCCGGTGAACCAAAGAATGGCGCTGCGATGTCCGCGTTTGTCTGCCCTGGCGGCCCGATCGACTGAGGCCTCATGCCAGACGATGTTGGTGGCCTTGGGTGTGGACGCGGTCATAACAAAGGGCAAGAAGGCAGTCATTCTCACCCAAGTGAATGCTGTTCCTTAACCGCCCGCACGTTTTGGTCGGTAGCCCTCTTGCGTGAGCAGGGTCAGGCTCAAATCCACTTGGTCTCCCTGCAGTTCGATCACGCCGTCTTTGGTGGTGCCCCCGCTGCCGATACGGCTCTTCAGTTTTTTCAGCAAAGCCTTGAAGCCATCTGGTTCGAGTTCCAAGCCACGAATCACCGTCACCGTTTTCCCCCCTTTCCCTCCACGGGTGGGCTGGACTCGCACCATCTGATCCGCCTTCGGAGTTGGCGCCGCTGCCGGCCCCTTGGGCCTTTGCAGACTGTCGGCGCTGCTGAATTCCTGCCAGCTGCCCTTCGGCATCACCCGCTGTTCGCTACGTCGCTCCATTCTCAATGACGAACGTCAGTGCCCTGGTGGGCTTCACCTTCAACAGCGTTGAGCCCCCCTATCGAGCTTCAGATCTACGAATCAAAGTTTGAGAGCCACGTCATCGCGTGTTTGCCTGCTTACGCTGGCTTAACGCTTCGATCTGGATCCGTGACCAGCACTCTGCCGAAAGCCTCCCAACCGGATCCCTCCAGCCTTCAACCGTCGGCCCGTCCAGGTGCCCATGGACGTTTCGGACGCTTCGGTGGCCAGTACGTTCCAGAAACTCTCATGCCAGCGTTGGCGGAGTTGGAGCAATCGGCAGCTCAAGCCTGGGCAGATCCAGCGTTTACGGGGCGACTCAACCATCTCCTCAAGACCTACGTCGGTCGGGCCACTCCCCTCTATGAAGCCGAGCGACTCACGGCTCATTACCGCCGAGACGATGGTGGCCCGCGCATTTGGCTGAAGCGTGAGGATCTAAACCACACCGGCGCTCACAAAATCAACAATGCTCTCGGCCAGGCGCTTTTGGCCCTGCGGATGGGCAAAAAACGAATCATTGCTGAAACCGGGGCTGGTCAGCATGGTGTTGCCACAGCAACCGTCTGTGCCCGATTTGGCCTCGATTGTGTGATTTATATGGGCGCGGAGGACATGCGCCGACAAGCCCTCAATGTGTTCCGTATGCGTCTTCTTGGCGCCACGGTGGCACCGGTCACAGCTGGCTCAGCCACGTTGAAGGACGCCACCAGCGAGGCGATTCGCGACTGGGTGACGAATGTGGAAACCACTCACTACATCCTCGGTTCTGTTGCTGGTCCGCACCCCTACCCGATGTTGGTGCGCGATTTTCACGCGGTGATCGGTCAGGAAGCGAAACAGCAGTGTGAGGAAGCCTTTGGCCGCCTGCCAGATGTGTTGATGGCCTGTGTGGGAGGGGGCTCGAACGCGATGGGGCTGTTCCATCCCTTTGTGCAAGACACCTCGGTTCGTCTGATTGGTGTAGAGGCCGCTGGTGACGGTGTGAATACCCCTCGCCATGCCGCCACCATCACCGAAGGCCGCGCCGGTGTGTTGCATGGTGCAATGAGCTTGCTGTTGCAAGACAGTGATGGTCAGGTGCAAGAAGCCCATTCCATAAGTGCTGGTTTGGACTATCCCGGTGTTGGCCCTGAGCACAGCTATCTCAAGGAGATTGGCCGGGCTGAATACGCAGCAGTCACCGACGAACAGGCCCTGGATGGATTGCGCTTGGTGAGTGAGTTGGAGGGGATTATTCCGGCCCTTGAAACAGCCCATGCCTTTGCTTGGTTGGAGCAGCTTTGCCCCACCCTTCCCCAGGGCTGTGAAGTGGTGATCAACTGCTCGGGACGTGGCGACAAAGATGTCAACACAGTCGCTGAGAAGCTTGGCGACAAGCTCTGAGTGGTTAAGTCGCCCGTTAGCTGAGCAGTAGCTCTAGGTGGCGGGCAACACGTTCAACAGCGGAACACGCCGTGGCGTAAGCCATTCGCATGGGTCCGATGAGAGCGATGTGGCCTGTCCCCTCTTGCCCACATCGGTAGGGAGCCTGCACCACTGAGCACGCCTCCAGCGCTGATTGGGGATGCTCTTGGCCGATTAACACTCGCGCTTCAGCCCCAGGGCTAATCAGGGCCATGGGTTCATCATCGATCAGCTGAAGCAAGGGGCCAAGATCTTGGGCGCTTTGGAATTCTGGTTCGGCAACCAGTCGCGATAAACCATGAACCAGCGTTGTCGGTTCGGCAGAGATCGATGGATGTTCGAGGGCATGACGCAGCACATCCCCACTCCGTTGGAGTTGGGTGGGCAATTTCTCCCAGTTCAGGGCTCCTCCTCGTAATTGCTGTTCGGCCCAGCGTTCTATCGCGTCCAGCTCATCGCTCGTTGCATGCGGTAACCGCAAGTTCAGATGACTGGCATGACCACTGTTCTCCACCAGCATGACCAGCAACCGTTCGCCGCTTTGCACGAGTCGAATCGCTGCGAGCTGAGGTTGTGTCCGCGTTGGTCGGGTGATGAGGCTCATCAAACCGGTGAAATCAGTCAGTCGGCGTGCGAGCTGCAGGAGCAGATCATCAAGGGCTGCCCAGCCAAGGCTGAGTCCTGTGAGCTCTCGCTCCAAGTGCAAGACGGTGGCTGCAGGTTCAGGAAGGAGGCAGTCCACGTAATGGCGATATCCCAGGGCGCTTGGAATCCGGCCAGAGGACGTGTGGGGTTGGGTGAGGAGTCCACGTTGTTCCAAGGCACCCATCGCTGAGCGAATGGTGGCTGAGCTGGCGGGCATCGAGAAGCGTTGCACCAGCGTTCGGCTTCCCACCGGCTCCATCGTGTCGACGTAGTGATGCACCGTGGCCTGTAGAACTTGCTCTTGACGACGCGATAAGGGCTTCATCAGTAGCGGGGCACGGTGTCATCCACCTGGGTGCTCCAGGCGTCGATTCCCCCCTCTAGGTTCCAAACCTCTAGGCCCCAGGCTTGATCGAGGAGCCATAGACCGAAGTGATGGCTGCGCACACCGGCATGACAAAGCACCACGACGGGTTGGTCGGGTGCAAGCCGTGATTGCAGTGTTTCGATCCATTCAGACGACGCACTTAGGGGTAAGTGCAGCACGTCGTTGGGAAATTTGGCCATCATCAATTCTTGAGCTTCTCGCACATCCACAACCTGTGGTGAAGGCGCATCTCCCTGAAGCCAAAGCTGTAGGTCAGGGGCGCTGATCGGACGTGGTTGAACAAGGCTCATGGCGCCATTCTGCGGTGATGGACAAAGATGAGTTGATTCGCGATCGCAGGCCCATGAAGGCCCGCTCCTTTCTTACCGCGGTTGGTGCCGCCCTGTTGTCGCTAGTGCTGCTAGCTACGGGTCTTATTTGGACCATGGATCGGCGTAGCCCGCTTCATCTGGCGGAGCAGCCGTTGCAATTGCCGCGATCAGCCCGCTTTGTGCCCCGTGATGCTGCTTTGGCGTTGCATTGGCTGGCAGATCCTTCGCGTTTGCCCGCCTATGCCCAAGCTGTGGCTCCTGCTTCTGAACGACGTGCGGCCCGAGATGGAGCCCGTGCCTGGCGCAATGGTGCGTTTGCCTTGGCTGGCCTTGAGTTTGATGCAGAACTCGCACCTTGGATTGGCTCGGAAATCAGCCTGACCCTGCTTGATGGTGCTTCAGATCCTGGGTGGGTTCTCGCCCTCACCAGTCGTGATAACGACGGAGCCCGCCGCTTTTTGCAGCGCTTCTGGCAAACCCGAAGTTTGGCTGGCACCGATTTGCAGATCAGCAGCTATCGCGGCATCGGCGTGATCAGTGGTCGTGGTGCCTTGATCGGTCGCGATCCCCAGCCTCTAGCGACCGCACTGATCGATGACGATCTCCTGTTGCTGGCCTCGGGCCGCGGCGTGCTCGAGCAATCTCTCGATGTTTCCCAGCTCAAGGATCAACATCAGTTGGGGGATCAACGGCTGCAGCAGACCGTGGCTGATCTGGGTGATGGAGTTGCGGTTTTAACGGCTTCTCCTGCTGCCATGCAGCGATGGTTGCAGCTCCCTGCGGTACTCACCGAGCGTTCCGACCTGGCGGGGTTGGTGGCTTCACTGCGTCCGGACGGAGCCACGTTGGCTGCGGATGCTGTTCTTGCATTCCGCAACAAACTGTCGCCACAGCCATGGCAACCCCTCAAAGATTTGTCGGACACGGCCGGTGGTCGGGCTCTCTGGCTAGCTCAGTTCCAGAACCCATCTCGGTTGCTGGATGCCGATGACCAGCACCCTTTGGCGCAGTGGCTGGGACCGCTGCTGCGATCCCACCTAAAGGAGCAAGCGGCTGCCGCAACCGTTGTGGAGCTCGATGAGGGGCCATTGCTTTGGCAACATCAGTCCGATGGTTGGCTCCTAACAACATCCCGTGACCAGCCGCAGCAGGCTGTTGTGGATGCTCAGCTGCAAGAGCAAGGACTATCGCGATCAGAGTTGGATGGTGATGGAGAAAAGCTTGCGGTTTGGACGCGCCTCGTGCGTCAGCGTGGTCGCACGGCTGGCCTTGAGGCGCAGTTGGCTGTAGCCCAAGCTCGTTCCGCATCAGTGGATTGGTGGGGCGAGACCCTCACTGGCTTGAAGCATCGTCAGGACTCGCGCGGGTTGCAGCCGAGGCTCAGGCAGTGGCAGGCCATCAGCAGCGACGGTCGTCCGTCCCATGCGCTTCTATTGGGAGCTGAACCCACCCAAACTCTGCTTGCTGCATGGCAGCCCTGGGCCTTCATTCAGGCCCTTGCGGGTCAATCCTTGAAAGGACAAGTCCAAGGTCTCAGCCTTGTGGCGGATGTTGATCAACAGGATGATGTGGGCACCAAGCTGCCCCTGCATGCGCGGCTTGACCTTGGCTGAACTGGCACTGGTTGAACGAGTGCTTTTGCAGCCTCGGTTCGCTTAATCGTCGCGATGCACCTCTTTGGTTCCTCTCACTTGAATCGGAAGTTCCAGCAGACCTGTGCCGATGGTTTGCGCATTGGCGACTGAGGAGATCTTGGCTTCGATTCCGAATTCCTTGAATGCTGTTTCCATCTCCTGCATCAAAGCCTCTTCCACTTGCTTTTCAGGATCGACCACTTTCCCAATCAGTCGCGCGCCGAGTTTCCCAATGCGTTGCTGCACAACTTCGCGTGCGTTGGTGACCTCGATTAGCAGCACGGAGGACCCTTGTCGTCATGCGACTTTATGGGATCTCCCTTCCACAGGCATGAAGCCATCCATCCGAACTGCTTTGTCGGTTAGCAGTACGGCTCCAGGATCTCCTCAAGGTCTCTGAGTTGGGACGGAGGCATTAGCCGTGCCAGCGTTAGCTGACTAGCGCCGCCAGCCACAGGAACCTTTACCGCTTCGATCGCTTGTCGTGCTGCGACAGTGGCCCCTTGGTTGATGAGGGCGCTGCATTCAATGGCAAGGGACTCAGCAAGACCGGCATCACCGAGGTAGAGGTGCCAGCCGTTGATCTGCAGGTACAGCCGATCAGCAACAGCTGCTTGCAAATCTTTTAGGTCAGATGCGGGTAGAGACATGTCGCAGATCAGAGCTGTCTCATGGTGGCTCTAATCGGACTCCCTTGGGCGCCTGGCAATCACACTCACCAATTGAATGGCGAGAGCGCCAGCCCATACCCCTGTAATCCAACTGAGAGAGGGTTCAGGAAACGGGTGTTTCATTTCTTGGAAAAACCAAGCACCGCTATTGATTGCAGCAAATGCGCCAGCGTGCAAACAAAAGTTGACGATGCGTTCAAAGTGCCGATAAGTCGGGTCTTCAGGGTTGGCAGGGCCATACCAGCGGATCGGCATCGCATTAAAAGGGTCGTGCTGTGATCCTGGCTCGGCGTCGCCCCAGTTGACGATCGGTACCTTGATGGAGTCTCATGGATTCACGCAAGCGCTTGTAGCTCAGCGGATTAGAGCATCTGACTACGGATCAGAGGGTCGGGAGTTCGAATCTCTCCAGGCGCGCTTGAAAACTGCCAATTAGGCAGTTTTTTTTTGTTTTGGCCCATCCCGTTCCAAGAACCGTTTCTTACGATTAGTTCACCGGTTATGTCCTTTCCCCATGAGCCAGGTCTCCGAACGGGCCATTAATGCAGGTCTGGCTTCGGCTGACCCCGAAATTTCCCGTCTGATTGATCAGGAGCGTCATCGTCAGGAAACACACCTTGAGCTCATCGCCAGCGAGAATTTTGCGTCGCAGGCCGTGATGCAAGCGCAGGGTTCTGTGCTCACCAACAAATATGCCGAGGGCCTACCCGCCAAGCGTTATTACGGCGGTTGTGAGCACGTTGATGCCATCGAAACCTTGGCGATTGAACGCGCCAAGCAGTTGTTCGATGCTGCATGGGCCAATGTCCAGCCGCACAGTGGTGCGCAGGCCAACTTCGCAGTGTTTCTGGCGTTGTTGAAGCCCGGCGACACGATCATGGGGCTTGATCTTTCCCATGGCGGTCACCTCACCCATGGGTCGCCCGTCAACGTGAGCGGCAAATGGTTCAACGTTGTTCAGTACGGCGTTGATCCCACAACCCAGCGTCTCGATATGGAGGCGATTCGGAAGCTTGCTCTCGAGCACAAACCAAAACTGATCGTGTGCGGCTACTCGGCTTATCCACGCACGATCGATTTCGCGGCTTTTCGCTCCATCGCCGATGAGGTTGGAGCCTTTTTGTTGGCTGATATGGCCCACATCGCGGGACTCGTCGCAGCTGGTGTCCACCCCAGCCCAGTTCCTCACTGCGATGTCGTGACCACCACGACCCATAAAACCTTGCGCGGGCCCAGGGGTGGTTTGATTCTGTGTCGGGATGCGGAGTTCGCCAAGAAGTTCGACAAAGCCGTCTTCCCAGGCACGCAGGGGGGACCGTTGGAGCACGTGATCGCGGCCAAAGCTGTTGCCTTTGGTGAGGCGCTTCAACCGTCGTTCAAAACCTATAGCCAGCAGGTGGTGGCCAACGCCGGAGCCTTAGCAGAGCAGTTGATCTCCCGGGGGATCAACGTGGTGAGTGGCGGAACCGATAACCACGTTGTGTTGCTCGATTTACGCTCGATCGGCATGACCGGCAAGGTGGCCGACCTGCTCGTGAGTGATGTGCACATCACGGCCAATAAGAACACCGTGCCCTTTGACCCAGAGTCCCCTTTCGTCACGAGTGGACTCCGCCTAGGCACCGCTGCACTCACCACACGCGGCTTTGATGTCGATGCATTCAGGGAGGTGGCGGATGTGATTGCCGACCGCTTGCACCATCCTGAGGACGATGCGATTCGTCAGCGCTGTCTTGAGCGCGTGTCGATCCTTTGCTCCCGCTTCCCTCTTTACGCCGACAGCAAAGAGCCCGCGCTCGTATGACGTGGGTTGGTGTGACGTCATCCAATCGTGATGGTGTGCACTGTTGAAGCTCCCTAAGATTCGGGCAATTCGTTGGATCCGGAGAGCCGTTTCATCTCAGAAGCTTCAGTGAACTTTCCAGCCAGCCCGATTGTGGTTGCCACGGTGAGTTTTCTGGTGGCAGCTGGATTCACCATCGGGTTGGTTCCTCTCGTAAGACGTCTCGGTCTTCGCTTCGGCTTCACCGACCAGCCCGATGCTCGGAAGCAACACAGCACGCCCATCGTGCGTGTTGGTGGGATCGCGATGGTCAGCGGTTTTGTTTTGTCGTTGTCGGCCATTTGGCTCTTGGGAGGCTTTGGCCTTGTGGCTCCCGAACGTGATCAGCTGATTTGGAGCACCCTCGCTGGCTCACTCTGTTTCTTCCTGATCGGTTTGGCCGACGATTTATATGCCCTCTCACCATGGCCCCGTTTGGCGGGTCAAATCCTTGTGGCCTCTGCGATCTGGAGCCAGGGAGTTCGCATAGGCGCCATTGACTTGCCCTGGCTTAGCTCCACGGGATCAGTGATTCATCTATCCGATGGCCTCAGTTTGTTGGCCACGGTGATTTGGTTGGTGGGCATCACAAATGCCATTAATTGGCTTGATGGTTTGGATGGGCTTGCCGCAGGCGTTGCTGGAATTGCGGCCATCGGCTTGGTGTCTGTCAGCTTTTCTTTGCATCAAGTTGCAGCAGGTTTCTTGGCGGCGGCATTGGCTGGATGCTCGTTGGGCTTTTTGCGGCACAACTCCAATCCGGCCAGGATTTTTATGGGGGATGGTGGCTCTTATTTTCTTGGTTTCACCCTCGCTTCCATCAGCATTGTGGGCCCAGCGAAGGGCCTCACCACGGTGAGTTTGTTGTTGCCATTGCTGATTCTGTCCTTGCCGCTAGCCGACATGTCGGCAGTGATCATGGGGCGGTTGCGGGAAGGCCGATCCCCGTTTTATCCAGATCGCCGTCATCTTCATCACCGCTTGCTACGGGCAGGATTCAGTCACCGACGCACTGTTCTGCTGATTTACGTGTTTACGCAGTGGTTGGCATCCATCGCATTGGTGGTGGCGAATGCAGAAATGCGTTTTCTCTGGTTGGCTCTTGCGACGGCAATTCTTGTGGCCACGGTGGTCGTGAGTCGTCGTCAACTTCAGGCTGAAAAGGCTTTGCGAGAGAGAACTCCCCAGGATTGTTCTGGGGGATCAACACAGCCCGGAGATCGCCATGGCTAAGACCGGAGTTGAAATTCTGTGTGTGGGCACGGAGCTGCTGTTGGGCGACATCCTCAATGGCAATGCCCGTTGGCTTGCCCAGAGACTGGCGGATTTAGGCCTCCCGCATTTTCGCCAGACCGTTGTGGGCGACAACACCGAACGGCTGATGGGCGCTGTGCGTGAGGCGGCTGGGCGGTGTCGAATTTTGATCACAACCGGAGGGTTAGGGCCGACTCCCGATGACCTCACTACCGCTGCCTTGGCCGCGGCGTTTGACACCCCCCTTGAAGAGCGTCCAGAGCTCTGGGAAGAGATTCAGGCCAAGTTGTCAGCGGGTGGACGCGCCGTGGCTGCCAGTAATCGATCACAGGCTTTCTTGCCGATTGGTGCAGACGTTTTGCCCAACTCTCTGGGGTCTGCTCCCGGGATGATTTGGTCCCCTTGTCCCGACTTCACAATCCTCACGTTCCCGGGAGTTCCCTCTGAGATGCGGAGCATGTGGGTGGAGACAGCGGAACCTTGGCTACGTCAGAACGCTGGCGCTCCCTCTGCGTTTGTGAGTCGAAGGCTTCATTTCACCGGAATTGGAGAGTCTGATTTGGCAGAGCAGGTGGGGGATCTCTTGGACTCTGCAAATCCCACCGTGGCTCCCTATGCCGCGCTGGGGGATGTGACGTTGCGGTTGACTGCTTCAGGATCGTCGCCCGGCCAAGCGGAGGCTGTGCTGCATCCCATGGAGGAGCAGTTGCTCCAGCGCACAGGACGGTTCTGTTACGGCCGTGATGACGACACCTTGGCGGCGGTGGTGTTGCGTTTGCTCGGAGAGGCTGGGCAAACCCTGGCTGTTGCCGAATCCTGTACTGGGGGTGCCCTCGGTGCTGCCCTTACGGCGGTACCAGGTTCATCGGCCGTCTTTTCTGGTGGCGTGATTGCTTACAGCAATGCGGTGAAACAACAGCTTTTGGGAGTTCCAGCGGCCCTGCTTGATGAGCATGGTGCTGTGTCAGAGCCTGTGGTGAAGGCGATGGCAGAGGGGCTGCGCTCTCGGTTTCATTGCGACTGGGGCATCGCGATTAGTGGTGTGGCGGGCCCCGGGGGAGGAACCATTGAGAAGCCTGTTGGCATGGTTTGTTTGGCGTTGGCCGGGCGAGAGGGTTGTGATCTGTGGGTGCAGCGATTTGGCGCCCGTCGAGGTCGATCGGCTGTGCAACAGCTCAGCGTGATTCGTGCTCTTGATCGTCTGCGGTTGCGTCTTCTGGCCCAGTCGTAAGGTCGTCAGTCATTGCAGCAGCACTGTTGAGTTCCGGCACCCTCTACGACAAGGTGTGGGACCTTCATCGGGTGGCAGATTTGCCCGGGGGGTCTACACAACTGTTCGTGGGTCTCCATCTGATTCACGAAGTGACCAGTCCCCAGGCGTTTTCTGGCCTGCGCGACAAGGGGCTCAAAGTTGCTTGCCCTGAAAGAACTGTGGCAACGGTGGACCACATTGTTCCCACTACCTCTCAAGCGCGTCCGTTTGCCGATCCTTTGGCGGAGGAAATGCTCAGCACCTTGGAACGCAACTGCGCCGAGAGCGGGATCGTTTTGAATGGCATCGGCAGTGGCCGACAGGGCATTGTTCACGTGATTGCGCCTGAGCTCGGCTTGTCCCAGCCCGGAATGACTGTGGCCTGTGGTGATTCCCATACGTCCACCCATGGGGCCTTTGGAGCGATCGCCTTCGGGATCGGTACGAGTCAGGTGAGAGACGTTCTAGCCAGCCAGAGCTTGGCCATGAACAAACTCAAGGTTCGACGAATTTTGGTGAATGGACAGCTTTCTGCTGGGGTTTCGGCGAAAGATCTGGTTCTTCATGTGATCCGCACGCTGGGCGTTAAAGGGGGGGTTGGTTACGCCTATGAGTTCGCGGGTTCGGCAATCGAAGCGTTGTCGATGGAAGAGAGAATGACGCTCTGCAACATGGCCATCGAAGGCGGAGCGCGTTGTGGGTATGTGAATCCAGATCAAACCACCTTTGATTACCTCAAGGGGCGGCCCCATGCTCCAAGCGGCGCGGCCTGGGATGCTGCGGTCGATTGGTGGCTGTCTCTTGCGACGGATGCCGCTGCTGAGGTGGACGACGAGGTTGTCTTCGATGCAACGGTGATTGCACCAACGGTGACTTGGGGCATTACGCCGGGTCAGGGATTGGGGATTGATGAGTGCGTCCCAAGCCTGTCGATGCTTGATCCCGGTGAGCGTCCGATTGCGAAGGAGGCTTATCGGTACATGGATCTCGATCCCGGTACCCCCATCGCTGGTGTCCCCATTGACGTGTGTTTCATCGGTAGTTGCACCAATGGTCGTTTAAGTGACCTGCGTGCCGCTGCAGCCGTCGCCCGTGGTCGTCAGGTAGCCAAAGGAGTCAAGGCTTTCGTCGTGCCGGGTTCCGAACAGGTGGCCCGTGCGGCTGAAGCTGAAGGCTTGGATCAGGTGTTTTCCGAGGCTGGTTTCGAATGGCGGGAACCAGGCTGCTCCATGTGTTTGGCCATGAATCCAGATCGGTTGGAGGGGCGGCAGATCAGTGCCAGCTCTAGCAATCGCAATTTCAAGGGCAGGCAGGGATCAGCAAGTGGCAGAACCCTGTTGATGAGTCCGGCGATGGTCGTCGCAGCGGCTGTCCATGGTCGGGTGACTGATGTCCGCACCCTTGCTCTTCACTCGGCGTCTTGATGTCTACGTTCCCGAATGGTGCTGTTCAGAATGTTTCTGGAACGGCTCTCATCATCCAAGGTGAGGATATTGATACCGATCGGATCATTCCGGCTCGGTTTCTGAAATGTGTCAGTTTTGATGCCCTCGGCGATCAGGTTTTTGCTGATGATCGTCTTGAGTTGGCTGGCGAACATCCCTTTGATCAAGGGCGTTTTGAAGGCGCTTCAATCTTGATAGTGAATGGTAATTTTGGCTGCGGATCCAGTCGGGAACATGCGCCTCAGGCGTTGATGCGATGGGGCATTCGTGCCGTTGTTGGTGTCAGTTTTGCGGAGATCTTCTTCGGCAATTGTCTTGCCTTGGGTATTCCCTGTGCATCTGCATCGCCCGATCAAATTTTGGCGATTCAGGCTTCCGTAGAGGAAGATGCAACGCGTCATTGGACGCTTGATCTTGATGAGATGGCGCTTGCTTCGGATCAAGATCGCTGGGATGTGAGCATTGATCCAGGCCCGAGAGACATGCTGCTGAGTGGGCGCTGGGATGCCACATCGCAGTTGCTCGACAACAGCCCCAAGGTGAAGGCCTTGATGGATGAGATTCCATACCTCAATCAGTTCAGCAGACGCTAATGGCAGCCCTGGTCTCTTTCGTCTATGAATGAGACAAGAGATCTGGTAGTGGCTATGGACGGTGTTCTGTGGAGTGTTCGGCTGTTTGTGGTCGCTCTGGTTGCGGCCACCCCTGCTATTTCATCCCCATTGCAGCTCCAGGTTCAGTCCTACGAAGCGTTTGACCGCAATTGTCCGCGCTGTGATCTCCGATCCCAAAACCTGCAGGATGCCCATCTCATTGGTGCTGATCTGCGGGAGGCAGATCTGCGGGGTGCTGACTTGCGTGGCGCCAATCTGGAGGGAGCGGATCTCAGCGGGGCTCGGCTGTCGGGCGCTGATTTACGCGGGGCCAACCTCACGAATGCCGAACTCTCAGGTGTTGACCTTCGGCGAGCAGACCTTCGCAATGCTGTTGTGATTAATGCCTTCGCGCCTGATGTGATGGTTGAAGGAGTTCGTTTTGCAGGGGCTAACTTAACAGGAAGTCATCTAATTATTGGTGGTGGTGATTAATTAAAAGGGTTGATTTTTGCTGTTGTGATTGAGCCAGTCTGTTGGGGCGTATGGCACGAAGGGAACACCTGTTCCTTTGAATTTGAAATCATTTAATCGGAATCGTACGCCTCCAATTCCTTCGTAGGGATTGAAATACAAGCCAATGTCGTAGCTGCGGCGCTGCCAGCGCAGCTCAAAATTGGAGTCGATCACCTCTCCGTAATAGGCCGAGCCAGGATCAACATTCAGATTCACTCCTGTGCTGAACATCAAAGGCCCAACGATTTGCTGCGTAATACCTACTCCAAGGGTTCCAAAGTCAACAATTCTGTCGAACTCGAACGGGCTTTCTCCGCTTTGAAGAGTGCCCCCACCGATCACAGAGATCTGGGTGAAATCCAGGAATGGCTTGCTGAATGTGCCCAAAGTGACTGTAGGACCTCCACTAAAGCTGAGGCTTGATTGCTGAGACCCTTGGCCGTACATCGCCACTGTGCTGTTGATGTTGGTGGCCAGGCTGACCCCAGGAACGATGGCAACGGGTGAATAGCGATAGGCCTGTGTGGGTGTTAGTTCGGCTCTGTTCCCTTTCCAAAGGGGGAAATTGCTGGTGAGTGATGCGAACAAACTTCCACGACCAGTGCGCAGCATCCGTTTTTTCTTGAATCGATCTGCGTAGTAATCACCAACTGCTCCTCGAACCAAATAGCGATGCTTGATATCACCTTGCGACCATTCACCACTCTTTTCTCCATACATGCCGTAGGCGGCTTGGATGTCGGTTTCACCAAGGGAACCGTTCCAAGTGCGATAGCGGTAGGCACCGAACAATTTTGTTTGGACCTCTCCAAGAAAACCCAGATCAACGTTGCGACCTAAGTCCACCCAGTAACGGCTGTTATCTAAGAATGAGTCGCCATCAAATGAGCTGATATCGGCTTCTGAGTTGAGGCGATAGCCACCCACTCGACTCGTCAATTTGGCTTCAAGTCCAAAAATGTCCCCCAAATTTTCGCCGCCATCACTGAAGGCACGTTGAAGAAGCACCTGGGGTTCGAGTGCCAACTCCGTGCTGTTGCCAATCGTGATTGGTGGAATGGTTCGTCCAACGAAGAGGCCACCGCGATCCTCGTTATCAATGCCGAGAACCCAGCGGTTCTCGATCTCTTCTTCTTTTGCGATCAGTTGGCGCCGGGTGACTGGAATGGGCAGCCGTTCATCAATGATCAACCGATTTCGACGCGCTGAGATCAGTAGGTCGCCATTTGGTTGTTCCCTGGCAATCACACCCTCAGCATCGATCCGAGACTGTGATGGTGTGAAGGGGTCGTTGCTAAATCCCATTCGATCCGATTGCCAGCCTTTGGCGGTAATGCGGATGCGATTGGCCTGGATTCGCCAGCGACTGATGGTTCCATTCAGCAGCTTGGTGCTGCCTAAACGTTTCAGCTGCGGCACTTTCACCACGCCGAAGCGATTTTCATCTTGAACGGATGAGTTCAGGCGACGGATTGGCACGCCGCTGCGGCGTTCGATTGAAAAACTACCGGTCAGGTCAATGTCGGAGACACGCTGATCAATGGTTTGAATTGCTGCTGTTCGCATGGCCTGCTGTTCGGCCGGAGCTATCTCGGCTGGCTTTGTGCTTTTTGCCAGTGGCACATGTTGTTGCGGTTCTCCGCCGTCTCCAAGAGCAATCGACTCCAGGCGCTCCGACAACGAACTGGGATTGATGCGCTGATCCCGATCGGGATCTGGACAACCGTCTGGGGGTGGCATGACAGCCACGTCGAAGTTGGGAAGATCGCGGCCCCAGCGGTAGCGCAAGCCAAGTAGATAGGCATTGCTTCCTTCCGTGACGCCGTTGTAGGTGCCAAAAGCACCTGATCGGTGATGAATCCGTCCGACCAGTGAAAGGTCTTTAGACACGGCCGCTTCGAGTTCAAAACCCAGGTAATTCAGAAGCTGTGAGTAGTTCTTGCGGAAGGTTTTTTCGTAAAGGCTTTGATCGGTGTTGTAGCTGACGCCTTCCATCAGGCTGAAGCTCAGCCACGGCTGAACCCAAAGACGGGCACCGATGCCAAGCACGCCTTCTCCAAAGCTTTGGGCGGGTAAGTCGGCGTAGGGAGTGTCTTGGTTGTATTCGCCGCCTTGCTGTTGTTTGGCCACATGACTGAACAAATCAGCTTCAAGTTCCAAGGCAATGGGGCCAGCTCGCGCAATCCGTTTTTGCAACCCAACGCCCATCACGGCTTCCGGGCGCATCCTGCCGTTGAACAGAAATGTGTCGCCAAAAGCAGCATCGATCATCTGGCCACCCCAGGCAGTGACGGCCCAGGGTTGCGGATGCCAATCGGGTACCGGAGGTAAGAACGGAGTGCAGGCCATGCTGCTGTCCGTTTCAGAGTTGCTTTGGGGTTTTTCTTCTGCTGATTGGCTGTTGTATTCCGTTGAGGATCGACCGACCGTTGGCTTGTTTGCTGGTTTTGGCAGTGCTGCGGGGGTGTCCTCGAGGTCGATTACGCCATAGACATCATCGAGCTCACCCTCATTTTGAACGAGGTTGTAACGCAGGACAGAGGCTTGAAAAAACTGGTTTCCGCGGCGCAGTCGAACGGAACCGCGTGCAAAAAGAGTGCGAAAGGCAGTGTCGAATTCGATTCGATCGGCTTGGAGTTGGGCCTCACCCAGCCGAGCTGTCACATTGCCCTCAGCAATAGTGATCTTGCGCTTGCTGTCATAAAACTGACGGTCGGCCTTGAGCTCGAGCTGCTCAGGAACAAGGACCGTTTTAGTGGAGGCTTCAACGTTGGCAGAAGCCCCACCATCAGCAGAGGAGCCCGCCTCGGTGGCAGGCGTTCTCACACCATTGTCTTCTGCTGTCGCGGGGTTCGACAAGTCTGCCGAAAACACCCCTGATACCAGAAGTCCCGTTAGGGCAATAGCGAGGCGGGACGCCGCCAATGAATTTCTGCATTGGCCCGTGAGTGTGACAGCTCAGGACCAATGCCGGGTTGATGATCAGACCAGTGCTTGGCGCGGTCTGATCCGGATCGCTTCAATCCTCGAGGTCTTTGCGACTTGGCGTGCGGCTTGGGTCACTAGCCAGGAAGCCAAAGACGAAGATGCCGAGAAAAAAGAAGACGACCGAGTAAACGGAAATCTTGAGGGCGAGCATGGAGACCGACCGGCGTCTGACACAGCGATCATCCTATGGGGAATGACAGGGTCTCAACCGGGAAGTACCCCATGTCGGTAGGACGATCGGAGTGGATTGAAACGTTTCGCAGTCGTGCACATCGGGATTTGCGCCGTGAATGGCGCCGTTCAGGTGCGGCGGAATCGAGGCCATTTGTTGAGGAGCCATGGGGTAAAAACCATCGTCCTGACTGGTTTTCTCGGGGTTTGTTGATTTGGCCTCGCGGCCGTCAATGGGTGCGTTTGGAGCAACAGTTGGCTTGGCCAAGGGCCTGGAATCAAGTGCAAGCCAGTCATGCCCGTTTGGGGATGAGTTGGTGGGCAGAGCAGATGCGCTTTTGGGTGGATGGTGTCCTGATCCATGAAGGAGACCTGTTCGATACGGCTTGTCGCTGGCGTGTGCCGGAGTCGTGTCGATTGGGAGGCACCCTTCATCTTCAGGTCGAACTGTGCAGCCCTCTCCATGACGACGGGGCCTTGATCAGCACTGATTTGGACCTCGAACCCGATGCGCCAAATCTGGATACGGATTTCAGCTTGGCTCCCCATGCCCTGATGTTGCACTTGGCTGCAGGGGGAGATTTACCGGCGCAATGGAAGGGGTTGGAGCCCAGAGGCCCAGAGGCTTTACAGGCAGTGGTTCAGGAGCTCAACGCTGCGGAGCCCGCCCAGGGGGAAATCCTTTGGATTTCCCATGCGCATCTCGATTTGGCTTGGCTTTGGCCCGTGGCTGATACGTGGCAAGCGGCAGAACGAACATTTCGCTCGGTGCTCGATTTGATGAAGCGTTGGCCTGAACTTCGTTTTGCTCACTCCACACCGGCTTTGTATGCCTGGATGCAGCACCATCGACCGGCTCTCTTTGCTGAAATCCAGGCCGCGAGCCAGGCAGGTCGATGGGAGCCGATTAACGGTCCATGGGTCGAGACCGATTGCGTGCTGGTGAGTACAGCATCGCTGTGGCAGCAATTTTCACTCGGTCAGCAGTACAGCTACGAAACCTTCCCGACTTGGACCCATCAGCTCGCTTGGTTGCCCGACAGCTTTGGGTTTGGAGCAGGTGTACCGGCCGTGTCTGCGGCGACTGGGGTGCGTTGGTTCTGCACGCACAAATTGGCTTGGAATGCCGTTAACCCGTTCCCTCATCGGTTGTTTCGCTGGCGCAGCCGTGGGAATTATGAGGTGAACAGCTTGATGCTTCCCCCGATTGGTCGACGAGGTGATCCGGTGGACATGCTCGAGGAGCAGCGCAGTTGGCGAGATCAAACCGGCCGGGACGCAGCTCTCTGGATCCCTGGTGTGGGAGACCACGGTGGCGGTCCTACTGAAGAAATGCTGGAACAAATGCAGCTTTGGAACTCAAATCCAGCAGCTGTGTCCATGCGAAGTGGAACGGTCAGACAATTTTTGGCTGATCTTGAACCGTCAGTCGAGCATTGGCCGGTTTGGCGCGACGAGCTCTATCTCGAGCTCCACCGGGGCTGCGCAACAAGTCGTCCTGATCAAAAGCGGCACAACAAAACTCTGGAGCGGTTGTTGCGTGAGGCGGACACTGCGTCTGCCTTGCTAGCCCTCACCGGCGAACCGTCGCCTTCTAGCGATTGGCGGCCACTGTTGTTTCAACAATTTCACGACATCCTCCCTGGTACATCGATTCCAGAAGTGTTTGATCACGCCGAGACACTTTGGCGCGACGCCCGTCGGAAGGGGAAACAACAGCGCGATCTGAGCCTGGCAAAACTTCTTCAGGTCCCCAACGAGAATTTGTCGGGGCAGCACTGGTCTTGGTGCTCACTTCAACCGTTGGCAGCTTGGTCGCCCATGCTTCGCCTCCCGAAGGGTTGCTGGAGTGTGGAAGGCCACCGCCTTCCTCAGCAGACGTCGTCGATGGGTGGCACTTGGGTGCAATTGCCGCTTCAGCGCGGCATTACTTCTGTGTCACTCGAGCACCAGCCGCTTCAGCCCGTCGATTCACCATCCACCATCGGCCCTGTGCTGATTCAGGAGTTGGGTGATGGTGTCTGGCGGATGGGCAATGGCTTGGTTGAGCTGGATTGCTCATCTGAGGGCATCCTTCAAATCCGAGATTCAAACGGTTGTGATCAACTTTCTGCACCACTGCGGTTGGAGCGTTATCAGGATCGGGGTGAGTTTTGGGATGCCTGGGATCTTGCCGCCGACTACAGCGAGCATTCATTAGGCGTTGACGTTCCTGATGGGCTCCATTGGATTGAGCAAGGCCCATTGGTGGCGCATGCGGTGCTCAGACGACGGTTTGGCTCAAGTGCTTTGCGGATGGATTTGCGCTTGCAGGCGAATCGGCCTTGGTTGGAATTGATTTGTAGTACGCACTGGTCTCAACGCCATGAACTGTTGCGGCTGACGATGCCATTGGCTCGGCCGGCTGTGCGCGTGGCGGCTGATACCAGTGGCGGCGTCATTGAGCGCCCGGCATCACCGATCACTGCAAGGGAACGTGCCCGTTGGGAGTTGCCAGTGATCTCATGGATGGCGTCCCAGGCAGCAGCCCCTGGCGGCGGCCTGGCGGTTTTGCTCGATGGACCGCAAGGGGTCGATTGGGACGCTGATCGTCTGGGTGTTTCGTTGTTGCGAGGGCCAACCTGGCCTGATCCCGGCGCTGATCGCGGTTGGCATCGTCAGCGCATGGCATTGATGCCGATCACTGGCTCCTGGAACGCGGCGGGCGTCACTCAGGCTGCCATTGCATTTCGGGAGCCGGGATGGTGGGGACCACAACCAGCCAAAGCAAAGGAATGGTTTCCGGCCTTGCCCGTCACCCTCACTCCAATTTCTGTTCAGAAGAGTACGGATGGGATTTCCTGTCGCGCCTTAAACGCTGGCCCTGCCCGTTGCCTGTGGCGGCCGGGACATCCTTGGCTGGTTCGGCGTGGGGCGCATGACCCATTCGTTGAGCAAGTGGTGCTTGCGCCGGGAGAATTGGCGGCGCTGCAGCTGCGTCAGTCTTCGTGATCATCAAACGGATCATCCAATTCTTTGGACGGTGGACCGAAGGCTTGGTAGACGCCAAAGCCGGTGAGTCCAAGCACAACGGCCATGACGCCGAGGGCAACAGATAGGGCAGGGGACGACGTTTCCATCACAATCTTTCGGCAGGACCAGCCCCTAACCGGAGCTGGCCCCTACAGTATCCGCACTTCCTTTAACCCGAGACCCAAGCGTCGCCATGGCCCAACGCACCCGTCTGGGAGACCTCCTCCGCCCTCTGAACTCCGAGTACGGCAAGGTCGTTCCCGGTTGGGGCACCACGCCAGTGATGGGCATCTTCATGGTGCTCTTCCTTGTGTTCCTTCTCGTGATCCTTCAGCTGTACAACAAGTCATTGATCCTCGAAGGCATCAATGTCAATTGGAACGGCTTGGGTTAACAAGACACCATGAACGTGTTCGGCGTCGGCCTTCCCGAAATGGCGGTGATCGGCGCCGTGGCCTTATTGGTATTTGGTCCGAAGCGACTGCCTGAGCTCGGCAAAACCCTCGGCAAAACCTTGAAGGGATTTCAATCTGCTTCCAAGGAATTTGAGCGTGAAATTAATAAAGCAATGGCTGAGCCAGAAGCTCTTCCCTCGGCGGAACAACAGCCCAACGATGAGCGACCTCCGGGAGCTTGATCCGTCGTGATGCCCCATCAGCTCAGCCTTGTGGTTGGTTTGGGAAACCCTGGGTCGAAGTACGACGGCACCCGACACAACATTGGTTTCATGGCCCTCGAGCGTTTGGCGCGCAGAGAAGGCTTCAGTTTTCGGCAACAGGCCAAGTTGCATGGACTATCGGCTGATAAAGGCTTTGGGGATCAGCGCTTGCGCTTGCTCATGCCTCAAACGTTCATGAACGACAGTGGACGTTCCGTGCGCGCAGCTCTCGATTGGTATGGCTTTCAGCCAGAAGAAATCGTGTTGCTTGTCGACGATATGGACCTCCCTCTTGGACGGTTACGGCTGCGTGCGCAGGGAAGTGCCGGGGGACACAACGGTCTCCGCAGCACGATCCAGCATCTTGGAACGCAAGTCTTCCCTCGATTACGAATTGGAATCGGTGCCCCCGCAGAGAATCCAGCGGAACGACGAGCTCGCACGGTGTCCCATGTGCTTGGTCCCTTCAGTCGAGCTGAACAGCCCTGTGTTGATGCAGTGTTGGATGCAGTTTTGGATGGTTTAGATCGCCTGAAAACGCAGGGCATGGAACGGGCTGGCACCTGGATCAATGGGTTCCGGTATGAATCCCCTTCTGCAACTTGATGGCGGCCCTCCCTGCCACAACAGCCCATCTCCGCGTTTTGCGTCAGTGCTTTCAAGACCAGTGTGTGGAAGGCGAGGTCGCTGCTGGTGGTTTTCAGTGGCAGTTCTATTGGGCGTTTGATCGTGGAGAACTCACGGTGGAACCATCGCTCGGACGAGCCTTGATTCAAGATGCCCTGTTTCGTTTTTTGGTGCGCACCGATTACCGCCTCGAGCCCGGTGGTGATTACAGCTTTACGGTTCGGGCCAAGTTCTAAGTGAGAAATTTGGGGGTGGCCCAGACCATGAACAGCGTTGCTTGAGGTGGTCTTCTGCCATCACGAGGGCGGCGATTGCATCCAGTTCGTGGGGGGGCAGCCTTAACCCTTTTGGGAGAAGACGTTGCCAGCCTTTGGCTGGCCACAAAGCCCAATACCGGTCGCGAGCCCTCAAGGTGGTGCCGTGCTCATTGACTGAC
This sequence comes from Synechococcus sp. CC9902, assembly GCF_000012505.1. Lineage (NCBI taxonomy): Bacteria > Bacillati > Cyanobacteriota > Cyanophyceae > Synechococcales > Synechococcaceae > Synechococcus > Synechococcus sp. CC9902. The sequence goes on along the minus strand of NC_007513.1, from coordinate 1,984,440 downwards.
TGAACATTGGCAAATCCGTTGAAGTCTTGAACCCACTGGGCACTGCTTGTGCCGTCGCCAACGATGATTTGATCCAGGTTGTGTTGCTCGTGCCAATGATCCACCCACGCCATAACGGCTTCAGGTGGCACCACCTTGCCGGCCAACACACGATTGTGTTCGCTGTCAATCAACACCAATCCGCATTTGCTGCGTCCTGGATCCAGTGCAACCAGACGGCTCAAGGGTTGGACTCCACGGCGACGAAGATTGGGTCAGCACTGTTGCTGTCGCGGGTGGAGATGGCTTGCAAGGTGATTCCCTGCTCCGACCGCTCCATCAGTGTTTGGCCAAGTTGCGCTAGGGCTTGGCCATCGAATTGCAAACCAGCGGTAAGCGAGCCTCGTCGTTTGGCTTCTGCGTAGGCCGAGGCCAGCAACAAATTGAGTCGGGTGCGAATGGCCGCATTACTGCGTTCGCTGGGGTCAAGCCTGACGGAGGCGAGCACATCTCCTTTTTTGGTGACTAAACGGTTGGGATGAACCTCCGGGAAGGCGTAAACCACCGTTTCTCCTCTAAGAACGTTGGTGGCGGATCGCAGCGAGATCACCCAAGTTCCTGGCTTGCTGATGATTCCCTGTAAGCGGTTCACGTCGCTACGAGGAACACGAATGATTTGTTGATCAGGGGCTTGGCCTGGCAAGACTTTGCCGTAGGCATTGAAATTGGCTTCTTGCAGCAGGCGATCGACCACTTGTTTGGCCTGATCGGGTGATTCCATCCGCACGGTCGCGGTTGCAAGTATTTGCCCACTGCGCAGAACAACAGCACCGCGGCGAAGGGCGACAAGATTGCGTTCCAGATCCTTCAATTCTCGTTCCCCCAACTTGATGCGGTTGCGCACCGTGTTGAGTTCGGCTTCGGTTCTTTGGATATCCAGATCTCGAGCAGCGATGTCGCGGCTGAGGCGATCTCTGTCGGCCTCGAGGGTTTGACGTTGCTTCTGTAAAGGAGCCAACTCCTGCCGAAGGGTGTTGGCCCGTTGTTCCGCTGCCTTGAGCTCTGCTTCGATCCGTACGGTTGCTCTGCGGGTTTCGACGCGCTCGCGTTCGGCGGCATCGAGTTGCTCACGGCTGTCTTTCAGTCGCGCTTGGAGGGTATCGAGTTCGAATAGCCCAACCCGCAGTTGCCGACTCACCAAAAGCATGAGGCCAAGCGAGAGGGCGCTGATCAGGCTGCCCGTCAGCACCGTGATCACCACAGCAGTGCGCCGGGGTCGCATGTTGAACAAGCTCAAACGAGCTTTACCGACTCGACTGCCAAGGCGATCGCCGAGGGTGGACAGAATGCCCCCGAGGATTAGGAGGGACAGAATCAGCAGCCAGCCACTCATGGCATTAGCCCTCGGCTGCAGATGCGATCAGCTGAACCGTTTGGCCAAGGCGATCGGATCGAGAACGGTGATTTTCTTGCGGTCAATCTGTACGAGACCGGATTGACGCAAGTCTCCCAGCAGACGCGTGATTGTTACGCGGGTTGAGCCAATGGCTTCAGCGATCGCTTGATGAGACAGCCGAAGATCAATCGTGATTCCTAGTTCATCAGGCACTCCGAAGTCTCGGCAAAGCACCAGTAAAAAGCTCACCAGCCGGGACGACATATCCCGATGCGTGAGCGTTTCGATCATCGTTTCGGTTTGCAGGATCCTGCTGGAGAGGCCTTGTAAAAGCCTGAGTCCAACAGCCGTATCCGCTTCAATCGCGTTGCGCACTGAGGTGGCAGGTGCCGTCACCATCTCAACGCGGGTGAAGGCGACTGCGTGATAAAAGCGATCCGAGCGTTGACCAGTGAGTAAAGACAGCACACCGAACAGGCTGTTTTCCCTGAGGAGAGCAACCGTGATTTCTTCACCAGATTCGTAAACCCTTGAAAGGCGCACAGCGCCCCGTCGAATCAGATAAACGCGTTCCGCCGGGTCTCCCGGGAAAAAAATTGTTTTATTTCGCTCCACCATCTCCGTGCTGGCACCTTCCAGCCCACGGATCACCTCCATCAACGATCGAGGACCTGAGGGCTGAGTGTTCGCTACGGCGTTACTAAGAGGTGCATAGCGGGTAAAACCAGTGCTGGTGCTCATGACTGGCTCGCGATTGCTTTGAAAGTTACGGATCTGCCTGGATGTGTCCTGTAGCGGTTATTACGCATTGAGTGTTCACTCAGATACAAGGGCCTGCCGCTGAGCCTCCATCAGTTGTCGGAGGCCGGGTTCAGCCAGGTCCAGGAGTGCATCCAGCTGGGCACGGCTGAATGGCGCGCCCTCGGCGGTTCCCTGAACTTCAAGCAGTCGGCCATCGTCCGCTTGCACCACATTGAGATCGACCTCAGCTCGACTGTCTTCGCTGTAGTCGAGGTCTAGCAGCGCCTGGCTGTCCACTAACCCAACGGAGACAGCAGCAACTTGGCTTTGAAGAGGGGAGTTCTCAAGAATCCCCTGGGAAACGAGGCGGCTACAGGCCCGGTGCAACGCCAGCCAGGCCCCGGTGATGGCCGCTGTGCGGGTGCCTGCATCCGCTTGGATCACGTCGCAGTCGATCAGCAAGGTTCGCTCTCCCAGTTGTGCCATGTCAACGGCGGCCCGAAGGCTGCGCCCGATCAAACGTTGAATTTCTTGGGTGCGGCCGGACAGCTTCATCAACTCACGCCCTTGCCGTTGCGGTGTTGACCCGGGTAGGAGGCGGTACTCAGCACTGAGCCACCCGAGCCCTTCGCCTCGACGCCAGCGCGGCACGTTGTCATCGAGGCAAACGCTGCAGAGAACAGTTGTTCGACCGGTTCTCACAGTGACTGAACTCAAGGCGAATCCCATTGGATCCCAAGTCACGGAAAACGGGCGCAGAGCATTGCGGCAGCGGCCATCGGCTCGGGACTGGGATGGATCGCTCATGGCTCAGAAGAAGTGACGTCAGCCTCGCAGTTCCCTCCGCTTTGCGCTTGAGCCACCATGGGTAGTGTCGATTGCCTTGTGGAATGGCATAACGCCGCTACATTCAAGGTCTTCCGGGTTGTCCCGGCGTGACCTGAGCCGATGATCGCAAGCCTGACCGACCGCCATCAATCCCAAGAGATTCGTTCTCTCGATGGCGATCAGCGTTCCACAGAACGAGTTGGTTTGAGGCCAGTTCCGAATGCAACGCAACCGCCGCCGCCAGCCCTGCATCTAGTCGCTCCAGAGGGTCAGCTTCAGGTGCATACAGCTCCTTATCGCGGCAGTTTTTCCAATGTGCTGAGCCAGGCGGTGCGAGCAGCTGGGCTCGGTAGCCGCGTTTTGATAAGTCAGTTTTTGAAGGGGGGTGTGCAACAGGGCCCATCGGGCCATGTGCAGTTATGTGGAGGACTTGTCTGGCTGCGCCCTGATGTTCCCGCTTGCGTAGCGGAGCCGAACTTGGATGGTTGCCGTGATGCGGTGCAAGCGGTCTGGGCGATTTGTCGTCAGCACCTCATGATTGGAGATCTTGATCAGCTCGTTCTTGATGAGATTGGCCTGGCCATCGGCTTTGGCTACATCGATGAAGCTGAAGTGCTTTCAGCTCTTGAGCAACGACCAGGCTCGATGGATGTGATCATCACTGGGCCCGCCATCCCTTCCAATGTTGTGGCGATGGCTGATCAAGTCACGGAACTACGCCGAGGTTTCTGATGCTCAAGTGTGATCGTTGGATTACGGAACAAGCCGGGCAGGGCATGCTCGAGCCATTCCAGTCGGGGCTGGTTCGCCACCTTGATCCCGATAAGCGCGAAAGCCCTGTGCTCAGTTTTGGGTGTTCGTCCTATGGCTATGACCTTCGGCTGTCGCCGCAAGAGTTTTTGATTTTTAGGCACGTACCTGGCACGGTGATGAATCCGAAACGGTTCAATCCAGCCAACCTTGAACCCACACCGTTGCATGAAGATGAAGACGGTCGTTATTTCATTCTTCCGGCCCATTCCTATGGCCTCGGTGTGGCTTTAGAGAAGATGAAAGTTCCTCCCAATATCACAGTTATTTGTCTTGGAAAAAGTACTTATGCTCGGCTCGGAATTATCGTGAACACCACGCCTGCAGAGGCGGGTTGGGAAGGTCACCTCACCCTTGAATTCAGCAATAGTTCAGGGGCTGATTGCCGTATTTATGCAGATGAGGGCATCTGTCAGTTGCTATTTTTTGAAGGCGAGCCTTGTTCTACTACCTACAGCGATCGTCAAGGAAAATATCAACATCAGCCTGAACGTGTCACCTTAGCCAAGGTGTAATAATGCTTCAATTTTCAACTAAAAATTATTAATTAACTTCGCTACTTATCTGTTTTTATGGAGCGAGACGGGCTTTGTGCAGCCTTGTTTTTTCATACCAAGCGGCAAATTCTGGCGTCCAGGCTTGGAGATGGGGCCACATCAGATCACAAAGCTCGCGGATTTCCTGTTGGGCATCGAGTTTGGCCCTTAGATCCATGAAATGTAGGAAAGCTCTGAGCGTGAAGCTCACCACAAAATGCTGTCGATAATCGAAAGGAAGAATCCCGCGTGCATGTTCTTCTGCGAAGCCTGCTTCGAGTAATTCTTGGTATCGATCAGCGCTGATTTTGCAGTGATGGAGATCTTTATCCCGTTCAGCTTGGCTGTATGCATATTTCTTGCCTTGGCGGTTGCTGTATTGCCCCACCGGGCGCAAATAGAACACCTCCTCAAGGTCGAGTTCACCAGCTGCAGCCCTGCAGATGCGTTCGCCGGTGTATCGCATCGACTGCACATCAAAGCTCACACCCACCCGGTGGGTCCGCGCCTGTTGCATCACTGAATGAGGAAACCAGCCCACGTTTAAAACGATCTGGGCATGTTCCATGGGGCCGTAGTGGCCTCGCTCCCCAGCCAGCAGACGCTTGACGCAGACTTCGCCCGCTTTGGTTTCGTCGGGCCATTGTTCGCGGTCGGCTGCAACAAAACCCTCGCTGTAGTCCTGGTGCATCCCCACGTAGACGCACTGTTGGGGATTTGGGGTTGCCGCGATGAGGTCGACCCGGAAGCGGGGATCCATGGAGCTAGCAGATTGTCATTGTGTACTGATCATGGCGACAGAGCCGAACTCTCTCAAGTCAGCTGTGGCTTCGAGGACCGGTTTGCACCACCGATGCTTGAAATGTGTTCTCACCTTCGAGGCTGCTGACGCTTCCCACGCCTCGAAGTTGCGGTAGCGGTTGATCATTCATCAGTGCTGCACTGATGGCTTGTAGTTCCTCTGGTTTTCGTAGGCCAATCGATTTGCCGCGGGGTTGGCCGTCTGCCGAAAACAAATTGAGTTGCGGTATCCCATTCACTTCGTAGCGATTCACCAGGTCTTGCCAACGGGGGTTATCAACATTCACCAAAACAACGTCAAGACGGTTTTGCGTCGATCGCTCAAGCTCCAGCATCGCTGGGGCCATCTCCCGACACACTTGGCACCAATCGGCGTAGAACTCGATCATCGTTGGTTTGCCGTTGGTGAGAGCAACCTCCGGTTCAACCGAGCGTCGGGCAAGTTGTTCCATCGGGGTTTCACTTTGGATTCCTCCCCGCATGAATAGAAGTCCAATGGCCAGTGCGACTGCGATCACCACGAGGACAACCTGCTGAAGCCGGCCCAGCGGCATGGGCTGAGGGCTACCGGTCATCAGTCGTGTGCAAGTGACGTCACTTTGGCAGCTACTTCAAGGCAACGGGCTTAGCGTGAGCCCATGGCTTTGTTGCGTTTGCTGAGCCTGCCGGTGCGGGCACCGTTCCTGACGTTGCTGTTTTGTGTTGCCGTGGTCTTGGGCAATCACTGGAACCTTGTCCAACCCTTGTTCAGCAACGCTCGGGGCATCACCCCAGAACTCTTTTGGTCTCTGGAGCTGATCCAGGTACTCACTGTTGTGGTGGTGTGCACAATGCCGTCCCTGGTGATGCGGCAGTTTTCGTTGTTGATGGCCTACAGCCGGGTCATGACCTTGATGGTCAATCTTTTGGTTGTGGTGACAGTGGGCATTTATGTGCTGTTTCTCAACATGCTCAGTGACCTTTTGGTGCTGGCATCTGCGGTGCTTTTGGCTCGCCTTGATCTAGCTCGTATTGGGATTTCCTTTCGGCCATCAACGTCGATGTTCTTGATGGCCTTCATTGTGTTCACGGGCATTGGTCTGGGTCATTTGTTGCCCAACCCCGCCCAGGGTTGGTTTGCAAAAAACCTTGTCCCTACCTAAGTAGCCAAACAAATTGTCGAGAACTTTTTTGGTGTAGTAGCGCGTTTCCGGATAGGGAATGCGCTCCACCCATAGGGCAGGTGCATCGTTGAGATCTTGAGTCGACCATGACCCCACAGCTCCGGGGCCAGCGTTGTAGCTAGCGATGCTGCGAAAGGGATCTCCTTGCCATTGCTGAAGTAGTTGCCGTAGGTAGGTCGCACCCAGTTCGGCGTTTTGCTTCGGCTCTCTGATTTCGTCCTCTGTCAGCTGAGCTCCCGCGAGTTCTCTGGCGGTGGCTGGCATTAATTGCATGAGGCCAATCGCTCCCGCAGTGGAGGTCACGCCTGATGCGAATCGAGATTCTTGTTTGCTGACGGCGAAGAGCAGCTCGAGAGGCAGTTTTTGGGAGTTCGCTGCTGGACGGAGGACCTCTTCAAAGATGCGCGGGTGTTGGCTGTGTTGAAGGTCGATTCGTGCACGGCAGTTGGCTGACCGCCAGCGCAGGTTGAGCCACCGCAATTGATCGAGAGCCATCCAGCTGTCTCCAACGGCCAAGCGAAGCCTGCCTTCGACCAATTGTTCTGGCTTGGGTTGTGGTGTGCTGGGATCAATCCCGCTGCGCCAGGTCTCCCAGGCTTGGCGCTCGAGCCCAAGACGCCAGAGCGTATTGACGAAGGACTTGTCACTGTTCAAGGGGGCCCAGGACATCTCCTGTGATGGCCTTGGCGTTGAGGCTTTGGTCAGGTTGAGGGGTTCGGCATCTCCAAGCGCTTCGCTTGCAAGCCAGTGGTAATAGCCAGGGGGGAATTGGCTGGTCAGCAGCTGCCAGATCGCTCTGCTCCGGTCTTGATTCCCCAGTTGTGCTTCGCTCCAGCCAAGCCAGTACAGCCGTCGAGTTTCCAGCGGATCGGGCAAGGCTTGTGAGCTTGGCTCACGGGTCAGGATGGTTTTGGCCCGGTCCCAGTTCTCCGCCAGCAGGGCTTCTCTGGCGAGGTCCCATTGCAGTTGCCAAACGTCTGGATCATCCGGCCATTGCTGCAGAACCTCCCCCGCACCTTCACCGTTGGCCAGCCGAACGCGGGCTGCCGCTAGGGCGGCGGAACGCTTTTTGACAGATACCGGAATGGCATCGAGCACCTCCCTCGAGGGTCGCAAGGGTTCGCTCAGCAGGCGAGCAGCCTCAATGCTGGCCGAAGCCTGTGGGTGATCACGGGTGAGGCTCAAAAGCAGTTCCGTGCCTTCTTCGGTCTGTCCGCCTCGAAGTAAGGCTCGTCCAATCGCGAGTTGCGTGGAGGGATCACTGGAACGTTGGGACGTTGCCCCAGGTTGTTGGCGTTGAAGGCACTCCAGTGCTCCTGGGCCATCCCCCAGGCTGGCTAGGCCCCGAGCCAGTACGTCGCGATCCTTGGTTGCTGGAGCGATCGAACTGGTGTCGTTGCATGCCTGGCTGATGCGCTTGAACGCACCTGGCCAACGTGCTCCCCAGCGGGCGAGGTGAATCGCTCCCTGATGGCCCGTGTTTGGATTTGGATCCATGGATGCCGCCACACTCAACGCCGCTGGATGGCTCGGCTGTTGCTTCAGTAAGTCTTGATGCAGTGCTGGGTTTTGGTCCCCGAGAACGTGGCGGGCCGATGCGGATGCAGCTGCGTATGGGAAACGTTTGAGCAGATCGTGCCAAAGCTTGCGGGCGTGGCTTTGATCTCCCCGTCTGGTGGCCGTCTCCGCCTCTTGTTCTAAGGCCACCGCTCCCAGTGGATTCGTTCCCCAAGCCTGGCTTTGTAAGGCGTCGAATGAACCCGTTTGAGCAGCCATCAACAGCGCGGCTTCGCGGCGCTGTTGGGGATCAATCGCCCAGCGGTAGGTCGTCCAAAGTTGCGCTGCAGATTGATCCGGCGTTAAGGGCTGATGCCTATGCACGAGAAGCCGCTGCCCACCCCAGGCGGCGAAGCCACTCAGGGCTGTGGTCCCCAGCAGGAGAAGGGTCCCAAGTCGGGGGCCTGCGTTCAAGCGCGTCCTGATGCTGCTGTCATTCTGTGGGTTCTACTCAGATCAGTAATGCCGTCTTCTCGACCAGGGTGCTGGCAGCGAAGGCGCACAGGGTTGGCGGTAGTGATGTGTGGCGTGGTGTGGGGATTTCGCTGGTTATGGCCCCTTCAGCTGGTTCCAGGCTGGGTGGTGGTGAGTCTTGTGATTTGGTCTGGCCTTGAACTCATCGTTTTGCTGCGCCACCCCCATCGTTGGCGTTGAAGCTGAGGAGTGAGGGCGGCGCCTCCGTAATCTGCTGTCCACGATTGAGGCCCATGGTTCAAGCGGCGTTTTCTCCTGTTGGTCCGACCCTTGGGGATGCCATCCCTGGTTTTGGCACTGATGGCATTCGTGGTCGCGTGGGCAGCGTCGTGACACCAGCCCTTTGTTTGCAAGTGGGTTACTGGGTTGGACGGGTGTTGGCCGTCGAAGGGCCTGTCTTGATTGGGATGGATTCGCGCACCAGCGGCAGCATGGTTGCATCAGCGTTAACCGCTGGACTTACCGCCGCTGGGCGTGAGGTTTGGAATCTGGGCTTGTGTCCCACCCCAGCCGTTCCGTTGTTGATCCGAAAGTTCGGCGCAGCAGGCGGCCTGATGGTTTCGGCGAGCCACAATCCACCAGCGGACAATGGCATCAAGGTTTTTGGTGCGAATGGGGCGAAGTTGGCCCCTGAGCGGCAGGCACGGATCGAGGCTGGGCTCCGTGGTGAGATCGACCATTCCGACCATGACCACTCACTTTGTGCAGGATTGCGGCAAAGCTCCGACCTCATGGCGGATTATCGAGAGTTGCTCCTCTCCGCTGTTGGGAGCCATCGCCTCGATGGGGTCCCGATCGTCTTGGATCTCTGTTGGGGGTCTGCCACAGCTTGTGCGGCGGATGCATTTCAAGCTCTTGGCGCGGATCTGACTGTTTTGCATGGTGAGCCCGATGGCTCCCGCATCAATGTGGGCTGTGGCTCAACAGCCCTAGGTCCGTTGCAAGAAGCCGTGAAAGAGCGAGGCGCTGTGATGGGTTTTGCCTTTGATGGCGATGCGGATCGGATGTTGGCCGTGGATGGTCGGGGTCGGATCGTGGATGGTGATCACGTGATGTTCCTCTGGGGATCGGTTCTTCAGGAACAACAAGCTCTTCCGGATCAACGGCTTGTTGCAACCGTGATGTCGAACCTCGGCTTTCAGCGCGCTTGGGAACAGCGGGGCGGCATCCTCGAGCGCACCCCCGTTGGAGATCAACATGTCCATGCCGCGATGGTGGCGAGTGGAGCAGCCCTTGGCGGAGAGCAATCGGGTCACATCCTTGCGGCATCCCATGGCTTGTGTGGGGATGGGGTGCTCACTGCCTTGCAGCTCTCCACGTTGTGTCATGCCAAGGGAATCACCCTGGGTGATTGGTTGGATCGCAGTTTTCAGCCCTTCCCGCAGAAGTTGGTGAATGTCACGGTGCCAAGTCAAGCTCGCCGCAAGGCGTGGTCGAGTTGTGAGCCGTTAGTGGCTGCGATCAGGTCTGCTGAGGAAACCATGGGCTCAGATGGTCGTGTTCTGGTTCGAGCGAGTGGCACGGAGCCCTTGGTGCGAGTGATGGTCGAGGCTGCTGATGCTTCCCTTGTCGATCACTGGGCTGACCACCTGGCATCCGTGGTTGATCAATCCCTCAACGCTGCTTAACGATGCGTTCTTGGGCCATCACCAAGGCGCCGTGACAGGCATCTCCTGCGGCCGGCATCCATCGGCTTGATGGGAGAACGGTTTCTACGGCTGTTTTGACCAAACTGCTGAAGCCATCGAGATGCTCGAGAGCTCCACCATGGCCCACCAGATTTGGACGATCGAGTTGGAGCTTCACAGCCACCATGCGGATGGACGTTGCTAAGGCCAGGGCTGACCGCTCAAGAATGCAGTGGGCTTCAGCCAGGTCTTGCACTGCAGCTGCGGCGACAAAAGGTGCCAGTGCTGCAAAATCTGCAGCCCCAAAGTTTGGCTGAACCACTCTGGCTTTCACGTCTGCGCTGGTTGTGCAATCGAGGGCTGTCCAGATTTGGTTGCGCAAGGGATGGTCGGGTCTCCTGCTATCTGCCATTTGAAGGGTCAGTTGCAGACCCTGATGACCAATATCAAAAGCGGAGCCAGCCCCATCCAAGAGCCAGCCCCACCCCCCGCAGCGATGCTCCACACCTTGATCGTTTCGCCCTAAGCAGATCATTCCTGTGCCACTGATCACAACGATGCCGGCATGGTTTGGAAAAGCTCCGCGTAGAGCCGTCCGTTCATCACCGGTGGCCAGCACCTGAGCCGTTGGCAGGGCCAGGGTTCTGGCGAGTAGATCCGTTGCTTGCTCTTGGACGATGGATCCTTGCTCGATGCCGCTAGCGCCCATCACAGCGCCATCGAGGGTTAAGTCCGGGTGGACGTTCATTGCTTCTGCGCTACTAACGCGGATGGCGTCCTGGAAACGGTCCACACCTCCGGCTGATGCCAGGTGACAAACACCCGGGCCATACCCATCACCGACCGGCTCCCATCGACCGTCTTGCCATCGACCGATGCGGCAACGCGTACTGGTCTGTCCGGCGTCAAATCCTGCGAGCAGCATTACGCCTCCTTGGACTGTCCGCCCTGGCTGGATAGGGTCGCCAGGGCAAACCAGCCAGTGAGTTGGACTTCTGGACGAAAGAAGATCGTGTCGGTGATGCCTTGCACCAACATTCCACTAATGGCAGCTAGGCATGCGATGCCGGCAAGGGCTTCTGGTCGATCAAGGTGAAGGCTGGCCAAGCCTTTGCGTACCGCAGCATTGAGAAGCCCAAAGCAGGCGATTAGGCCTGGGATTCCCATCTCTACCAGGATTTCTAGGGGTACTGAATAGGCGCTGAGAGCGTTGAACTTGGGCTGCTGATACAGCGGATAAATACTGTTAAAAGCGGCATTGCCAGGACCGATGCCCAGCCAGGGATGGTCGCGCACCATCTCAGCAGCAGCGAACCAAACGTTGATGCGGAAATTGTTGGAGCTGTCCCCCCGACCAGCCAGAAGACTGCTGATTCTTGTGCGGATGGGCTCGAATTGAGTGGCGGCGACAACAAGCACAACAACACCGAGGAGCAGAACGGTTGGCGGGAGTAACCGTCGCCAGATCAACGGCCATGTTTGTGTGCTGCGCACCAAGAGCAAAAGCACAACAACGGAAAGGCCTGCGATGAGCCCTAACCACCCTCCGCGGCTGTAGGTGAACATTGTGGCCACGGTGGTGAGCACCAAGGTGACACCTGCAAAGAGCCGGCAACCAAACCCTTTCCAGCGCAAGAGGGCAATAGCCGCGAACGGCAGCAAGGGCAGCAAGTAGCCGGCCAGCAGATTTGGGTTGCCAAGTGGTCCGTAGATCCGGATAGTGCCGGCACTCATGGAGTTCGGATCAGCCCAACGCGCCAGTTCTTCAGTGCTGGCATAGAGCTGCCTGAGAGCAAGAACACTGCTGAGGAGTCCACCGCAGAGCAAGCCAGCCAGGAGGCGGTCCCACCACTTCTGATGATGGATCAGCAGCTTGTGGGTTAAGGCATAAACCCCGAGGTAGCTCAGGAGTTTCAACAGTCCTTTTGTCGCTGCGATCGGTACAGCTGAAAACCCTGTGGCCAGAACGGCCACTCCCAAAATGATCAGGAGCCACATAGTGATTTTGTCGATCGCAGCGGCCGGCGTGGCGAGGCTCCAAAGCACCCAGAGAAGGCCGCTGCTCAACAACAAAAGTGCGAGCCCCGAACGCGTGAAGAACGGGAGACCGCCGAGCAGAACGAACAAAATGCAGCCTGCTAGTGGCTCCAATCTGTGCAGAGTTGAAGGGCCTGCCTTCAGGAGGCCCTGCCAGCGCAACAGAAGTGGTAGCAAGTGACTGGACACATCCGTTGCGGGCATCCTTCAGGCGTCTGGCGTTGGAGCATTGCCTGGATTATCGATCTCCTGCCAGTGCTGCTCAAACTCTTCGATTGGAGGTTGATGGGTGTGGTTGCGACGAAAGAGCACTCGATACACAGGAAGCTGCTGATCCATCACATAACGCTCTCGCTCGGTTGGCACCGTTAAGGGGTTCGTTCTGCGCCAGGGGTGCGCATCATTTTCAGGGCGGTCGAAACAACCAGACAGTTCTGTGAGGGCCACCATCGGATCAATCACCTCCCGCACATCACTCTGAATAAAAAAGTCTTTTCCGGGCTGAAGGGCCGAGGCGATTGCCATGAGAAGGCGGGGTTGTAAGACCCGCCGTTTGCGATGGCGTCGCTTGAACCAAGGGTCTGGAAACTGAATGGAGACCCGTTGCAGACGATCTTTGGGCAGCGTTTCCATCCACCCTTCCAGGCTGATGTTGGCGTTGCAAAACAACACCCGAACGTTCCCGTGGGGGCTCTCAAGTGCTTCGCGATCGGCAGGGATCACCAAGGGGCGACGAATTTCAACCCCGATGTGGTTCCAATTCGGATGGCGGTCGGCCAAGTCGAGAATGCAGCGGCCCCGTGCGCAACCGATGTCGAGATGGATGGGGTGCTCAGGGTGAGTGAAAAGTTCGCTGGGTGGGGGCAACCGCAGGGGTAGCTGAAAAGAACGACTGAGGGGATTGACGTGCTGTCGCAAGGGCCTATTGGTTGCTCGAGCCTGAGATGGGGGCATAACGAAGCAGCCCCCAGCAGGCGGTGTAGCCATGCAAATGGGTGGTTCCCGCCACGGGGCCGATCTCACCGTTGCAGAAGGCACCAGCTACGGGTAAGTCAGGCATCACGCTGCGGCCCAGGTTCACATCACCGTCCGGGGAGCCGAACAGTCCTTGGCCGCGGCCGAGGCAAGCCATCAGCAGTCCGAACCTGATCGGTTCCTCTACCTCACCCAAGTGTTGGTTGAGCAGCGCAAGGGCCTCTTGACGGGAGGCTTCGGCTTCCCGCAAATGAAACTGAACGTTCTGGCCAGCCCGCACCCGTTCGGCTACAGCCACGGCTCCATTGTTGGGGTCGACACCAATCAAGTTGCGAATCAAAAACGCGCTGTCTTTGGGTTGAACGCCTGCGGTTGGTAGTTGGAGGTTGCGGCGCTCAATGCCAAGAAAGAGCGAGTGCCGCACCAACTCCCGTTCCGGTTCGCTCAGGTCGGCAAGAACTCGTTGCAGACAGGCCACTGGACTCGACGTTGTGGTCCCGTCGTTGAGCTCGAGCAGAACATTGCGTTGAACCTGTTCGATGGCGAAGACTGGCCCAATCGGACGACATCCTTGGGCGACCACGGTGTCGAACAACCAGTCGCCGCCGATTGAGCAGACCGCTGCACCCGTCACCACGTTTTGGTCGACTAGAAGCGAGCCATGGGGCGCGTTATGGGGAGCTGCGATGCCACCGATCTTTTCTGCTTCTGGGTAGGCGTAATCCAAACCACTGATCAGGTCGTTGATGCCTCGGCAGCTGGGATCGATCAGAACGATTTGGCTGCGGCTTGCATCGGGACGAATGCCCACCCAGTCCTGCCAGTCGATGGAGGCTCCATCCAGGTCTGGTAATTGATCGGTACTGAGAACGCTGGTTTGAATGTCAGCACCTGGGAGACACATCAGCGTCACGCTGAGGGCCGGCCCCTGTTCAAGCTCGGAGGCATTGCCATCCGCGTTGGTTCCGACCACACCTCCGCCTGCACATCCAAACCAGTGTTTGGCACGTAGGCCGTTTTGGAGCATCGGCAGCAAACGGGGCAAGTCGCTGGCGTAGCCAGTTGAAACGAAGACGAGGGCTAGATCCGCCTCGCCACGGCGACCCACCTGATTCACCACATCACGAACCGCCTCATCGAGGGATGGTTTGCATGACAAGCCAGTGCGGCATTGGGGCGCTGGGGAAGCGCCCTGCAACCAGCTGAAGGGAGAGAACGTCGGCATGGTTTGGACCTTATCAATCCTGCAGGGCAGCCGGGTGCGTCGATAATGGCGCCAACTTCAAACCCATCTGTGAACGAGCTGTCTTACCGCGCATTGGTGTGGCTGACTTACCGGCTGGCTGCCACGTTTGCGGTGGGTTTGCCCTTCGTTTTGTTGGTTTGGTCTGCATGGCGGCGCGATGCCATGGTTTTGCGTTTGCTTGGCCTGTACTGGAAAGTGGCCAGCTTGATGGGAATCAGTGTGCTGCTGCTGGTGGACGAGCGACCGCTCGGATATCTCACGGCAGTTGTGGCTCCAGTGCTGATGGTGGTGAGTGTGTGGTTCTGGGTGGATCTCAATGAAGAACTTGCTGATCAGCCGGCGTGGAAAGCTCTACCGCTCACTGTTCGCTTGTGGCGCTGGGCGTTGAGTGGCTTTGGTGTCATCAGCGTGGCGATGACCACCACGGGCCTCAGCTGTCTTCAAGGGGGGCAAACGACCAACTGTTTGGCATGGCTTGAGGCGCCTCAGGGTTTGCACGGTCTCGCGGCAACGGTGTTTGATTTCATTTTTGGCGGGCAGTGGACTGAAGCCTTTGCTGCTTTTGTGGGCTATGTGGCGTTGGTGGCTTACTTGGCTGGCTTGCTGCAGTGGCTGTTGATCCGTCTACCGCGCTATGGACGCGTAGCAGGGGATTTTTGATGACCGATGTCGAACTGGTTTCTCAGCTTGAAGAGCGCAGTCGGAGCCATGGGGATCGGGTGTTGCGCCTGATGGGTGTCGTGGGAGCGGAGCCCTTTGAATTGCTGATTTTTCGTGGTTTTAGTAGCAGCACAACCCATCCCACACGATTCGATCCGGATGCTTCGGTGCTTCCGGATGGCGCCGTGCTTGATCGTGCTGAGCTGTTGATGGGGCCGATCATGCCTGGCGATGAGCGTGTCTTGGCAGGACCGATGCCTCCGGCTGAGTTGCTAACTCAAGCCAGTTGGTAATCGCCTCTCTTCAGCACTTCAATGCAACGTCCGCATAGGTCGGGATGGTCGGTGTGCTGACCAACGTCGGCTTCGTAGTGCCAGCAGCGACTGCACTTGCTGCCGCGGGCATGGGCCACTTCAATCAAAGCTTGTTCATTGTCTTGACTGGCCAAGAGTTCTGCCCATGGCTCACCGCCAATTTGGAGTTGAGAGACCAGCAGCCAATCGCGTAGGCCATCAACTTCAGCGTCGCCGTGCTCATCGAGCCATTGCAGAGCGGTTTGGAGTTCAGGGCTGTGGGCTTCTAAACGAACGGCTGCTTCCAGAGAAGCGCCGAGTTCTTGTTGGTTTCGGCAGTCCTCCAGCACCTTGTTTACCGCTGTTCGGAGCTGGCGAAGTTGCTGCACTGGAGCTGTCAGTGCGGGGTCTCGCCAATCGGCAGGAACACTGGGCCAGCCGTTTTGGAACACCGACGTATGGGCTACTGGATAGGGAAGGTTTTGCCAAATGTCTTCTGCCATGTGGCAGAGGACGGGAGCGATTAGGCCAGCCAGGCGTTCAATAATTAAGGCCATGACTGTTTGACAGCTTCGCCGGCGCCGATCATCAGGCGCGCTTACATAAAGACGATCCTTGGCGATATCTAGATAAAAGTTTGATAAGTCGGAAACGCAATAGTTCTGGAGCAGTTGAAAGAAGCGATAAAATTCAAAATTCTCAAATGCTGCATTGATGTCGTCCATAACTTCCGCTGAGCGTTGAAGCATCCATCGATCGAGTAGGGGTAGCTCATGGACTGGAATCCCGTCACGGCTTGGATTGAAATCATGCAGATTGCCGAGTAGATAGCGGCTGGTATTGCGGACTTTTCGGTACACGTCAGCCAGCTGTCGCAGGATTCCTGCTCCGATCGGAACGTCGGCTGAATAATCCACTGAACTCACCCAAAGACGCAAAACATCTGCGCCGTAGGGAGGGTCTTGTTTTTGATTTTTACCCCCAGCAATGATCACCATTGGGTCCACCACATTGCCCAATGATTTGCTCATTTTGCGACCTTTCTCATCCAGGGCGAAGCCATGGGTGAGAACGCGTTGATAGGGAGCATGGCCATTAACGGCCACAGAGGTGAGAAGAGAGCTCTGGAACCAGCCACGGTGCTGGTCGGAACCCTCTAAGTAAAGATCTGCTGGGTAACTGAGGTTGTCGCGTTGGCTTGCAACAGCGGCCCAACTGGAGCCTGAGTCGAACCACACATCCATCGTGTCCGTGCCTTTCCGCCATTGGTCGGCTTCGCTTGCGTAGGCCGCTGGTAGGAGCTCCGATTCATCTTTTTCCCACCAAACATCTGCGCCATGGTCAGCAATGAGGCCCTGGATATGAGCCAAGGTGTCGGCGTTGAGCAATACCTCCCCATTGGTGCGGTTGTAGAAAACCGGAATCGGAACGCCCCAGGTGCGCTGGCGGGAGATGCACCAGTCTCCGCGCTCTTTCACCATCGATTCGATCCGGTTTCGACCTGATGCAGGCGTCCAATTCACCTTGTCGATGGCGTCGAGTGCATCGTCACGGAATCCATCAATGGAGGCGAACCACTGCTCGGTAGCGCGGAAGATCGTTGGTTTTTTGGTGCGCCAGTCGTAGGGGTAGCGATGGCCGTAGGGCTCATGTTTCAGCAGAGCGTCAGCCTGCTGAAGGGCCTCGATGATGGCTGGGTTGGCATCCTTCAGCACGTTGAGGCCGGCAAACGGCCCGGCTTCCTCGGTGAGGGTGCCCGCCTCGTCGACAGGACAAAGCACCGGCAAGCCATTTTTCTGGCCGGTATGGAAGTCATCCACGCCATGGCCCGGTGCGGTGTGCACGAGGCCAGTCCCTGATTCGGTGGTGATGTATTCGCCGCCAATCACGATGGGGCTTGTCCGGTCCAGGAGGGGATGGCGATAGATCAGGCCAGCCAACAACGCACCTTTGACCGTGGCTTTTCGCTTTAAAGGGAGGGCGAGGGTTCCACTCAGGGACTCAATCAGTTCTGCTGCGACGAGGAGCAGACGACCGCTGCCGTCATCGGCGAGGGCGTAGTCGAGTCGCTCGTTGACGGACACCGCCAGATTGGCGGGGAGGGTCCAAGGGGTTGTGGTCCAGATCGCAACGTGAAGGGTTTTGCCAAGTTCCTCGGCTTGGCTGGGGAGAACGATGCCGTCTGTTTGCAAAGCGTCGCGCAGGACCGCTGGAAGTTCGACGGCGGGGAATGTGGCGTAAACGCTTGGACTGGTGTGGCCATCGGGATATTCCAGTTCCGCTTCGGCGAGGGCTGTGCGGGAGCTGGGGCTCCAATGCACAGGTTTCAAGCCGCGATAAATATGTCCCTTCAAAACCATGTCGCCGAAGACCCGGATCTGAGCGGCTTCGTAGTCCTTTTGCAGGCTGAGGTACGGCTGATCCCAGTCGGCCCAGATCCCCCAGCGCTGGAAGCCTTTCATTTGCCCCTCCACTTGCTTTCGGGCGTAAGCAGCAGCCTTTTTGCGCAGCTTGATTGGAGTCAGCGCCTGTCGTTGCTCCTGATCCATCGACTGCAGCACTTTCAGTTCGATGGGTAGGCCATGGCAGTCCCAACCTGGGACAAACCGAACCCGGCGCCCCTTCAAAATTTGGTGCTTGTTGACGATGTCTTTGAGCACCTTGTTAAGAGCGTGGCCCATGTGTAAGGCGCCATTGGCATAGGGAGGCCCGTCGTGGAGGGTGAAGGTCGGCCCTTTGTTGGTTACGCCAAGCTTGAAATCAATCCCGTGTTCCGCCCAAAAGCTCTGAAGTTCAGGCTCCCGGGTGACGGCATTGGCACGCATCCCAAAACTGGTTTGCAGCAAGTTGAGGGTGTTTTTGTAAGAGGGACGTTCCTCAGCGGCACCGCGTGTTTCTTTATTCACAGGCTCTCTGGTCTGATTAAAGAATTATCGGGCTTCGCCTTCACTCTCTGGTGCGCTTGTGGCCGGTGTGGTTTCAGGTGTTTCTTCGGCTGGGGCCTCAGAGGAGGAGCTGGGCCCAGGTTCAGCTTCAGCAGCGTTGGAGGGTTCCAGCTCGGGTCGAACCCATTTTTTTGAGGTGACTCCTGATTTTCCGGCCGGTTTCAGTTGTTTGACGATCCCGGTCAGGCCTTCCCCCAGGCTTGCCACAGCGGAGCCAAGTTGCTGCAGGTTGTTGAGCCAGTGATCTGGTGATCCAAGTTTTTTTTGCTCCTCATCACTTAACGCTCGCCACCGGGATTGCCCCACTTCGGCACTGAGGCGGCTGATCAAGAGGCTGCCGCAAAGCACGGCAAGCATCGGAGCTCCTCGCATCCGGTCGCTGCTGGTGACCAGCACAAGGCCGAGGATCAGCACAACCGCTCCCCAGACCCCGTCTCGTGGACGGCTTAGCTCTACAGCGAGCAGTGGGAGGAGAAGTAAGGCGAGGCCGAACAGCAGGCAAATGTCTCCACTGAGGGTTGCGAGCATGGTTCGACGCTGCGAATCGCTTCCCCCATTCTGCGGCGCTCCTTAAAGTGTGTGCATTGCCCACCTGGCGGAATTGGTAGACGCGCTGGTTTTAGGTACCAGTGACTTCGGTTGTGCGAGTTCAAGTCTCGCGGTGGGCATTTCTTACCTACGTTGTGTTGGAGGAAAGTTTTCATGCGTTGCCTGACCACCGGATGACCCAGACCCCTGCTCAAAAACAGGAGACACGTCTGGCCGGAGCTGGGTATCGCTCTGTTCCTCGCGAATTTGTTGATCCGCCATCGGCTTGGAACCCCACGGTGGGGTTGTTTTTCGGTGGATATGCCCTTGCCGCACTCACCATTTGGGGCTGGTTTCAAGGGGGGTGGCCCTTGCCCCTGTTGTTGTGTACAGGCTTCTTAGCGCTGCACCTTGAAGGCACGGTCATCCACGATGCCTGCCACAACGCAGCCCATCCGAATCGTTGGATCAACCAACTCATGGGCCACGGTTCTGCGTTGTTATTGGGTTTTAGTTTTCCTGTTTTTACGCGCGTCCATCTTGAGCATCATTCCCATGTGAATGATCCCCATAACGACCCAGATCACATCGTTAGTACGTTCGGACCTCTTTGGCTCATTGCTCCTCGTTTTTTCTATCACGAATGGTTTTTCTTTCAGCGTCGCCTTTGGAAGCGCTGGGAGTTAATGCAGTGGGGTTTTGAACGCAGCATCTTTTTGGTGATTGTTCTGGCTGCGATTCGCTTCGATTTCCTTCCATTTGTTTTTAATTGCTGGTTCGCTCCGGCCCTAATGGTGGGCGTCACTCTTGGGCTTTTCTTCGACTATTTGCCCCACCGACCCTTCACATCTAGAAACCGCTGGACCAATGCGAGGATTTATCCCGGTCAACTGATGAATTGGTTGATTATGGGCCAAAATTATCACTTAGTTCATCATCTTTGGCCTTCTATTCCGTGGTTTGAATATAAGCCAGCCTATGAAGCAACGAAGCCACTACTTGATTCAAAAGGTTCTCCGCAACGCTTAGGTATTTTTGAAACCCAACGGGATGGATACAATTTTCTCTACGACATTTTGGTTGGTGTGAGAAGTCACAAACGACGTCGTGGAAAGATGCGTCGTGTTGCAAAAGTGTTGCCAGATCGACGTATGCAGCGTGGCTGGCTTTCATTTGTTGATTCCCTGGCGATTAAAACCGAACCAAAACGCTGGAAATCGTTTTGAGAAATTGGTTTAATCAGCCAAAATTTTAGGTACTCGGAAAAAGTCTCCTTCCCTTTGTGGAGCTTGATTTAGAATTTCTTCGCGCACAGGCGTCGGATCCACGCCGTCTTGACGCGTCACGTTGGTGACTTCCACGGCCCGAGTGGTTTCTGGTACGCCGGTTGTATCGACCTGCTCCAGTTGACTCACGTAGCCCAGGATTGATTCCAGTTGCCCCGTGTAGGTGGCGATTTTGTCGTCGGGAAGATTGAGGCGGGCCAATTTGGCGACCTTGCGGACGTCATCGGCGGAGATATGGCTCATGGGTCGCTCAAAAAACTACGAAGATCTTCGCTCAACGCGGTGGCAGCTGTCTCGATGATGGCCGCTCCATGGTCTGCTGTTGCCAGCGATGGATGGGATCCCATACGGCCGTCTGGATGGCGGCGACGAAAGTCATCAGGACCATGGATGGGTCCAGCCGGTGCTGGATCCTCCAAGGGGCGCTGTTTGCTTTGCAAGCTTGGTTCAACCTGAAGCGTGACGGCGATTTCACTTGGTGTGGCGTGATGACCTTCTTTGTCGCCATAAAGATCACGGGCTTGCCGCATCACTGGGCCTGCCATAAACCAATTTGAGAGACGACAGCGCAGGTGTGGCGATGCAGGCAGGCCGCGACTTGCTGCTGTGCCGTGGGCCTGGGCAAAGGCAGCTTTGGTGGTAGCAATGTTTCCACCGTGGCCATTGATCACGAACACCCGTTCAAAGCCATGGCGCGCTAGCGACAAGACGAGGTCTTGCATGACCGCCAGCAGCGTGGCGGGTTGCAAGCTCATCGTTCCGGCAAATCCCAGATGATGCTCAGCCATGCCAAAAGCTTGGGCCGGCGTGACAAGAACACCGGTTCGCCGGCCGACTTCGAGGGCGATGGCTTCCGCAGTTAACGCATCAGTTCCGATGGCGCCCGTTGGACCGTGTTGCTCCGTGGATCCCAGAGGAATAATCACGCCTTTGCAGGTTTGGAGATACGTTTCCACTTCAGGCCAACTTCGCAGTGCTAAGCGGATGTTGTCCGTGCTGTCAGCAGGGTTGGGAAGCGAAGCAGGCATCTCAAGGGATGGTGGCGTGTTGATCGATCGGGTTATTAGGCCCTGAAATACAACTAGTGGGCCGTGCCGTTGCCGTCGTACTTATCGGTGTTGTAGTAACCGCCCCGGGTGCCAAAGAACAAGCAGGCCAAGGGAAACAGCACAATGCTGGCCAAGAGCACTGTTCCGAGATTGAACCCAGCTAAAGCAGCTTCCATCAATGTGCACCCATCTCCAACCATTTTGGGGCTGTTCCAGGCTTTGTGGGCCGACTTTTAGGAACTCAAGAACAATCGTTGATTCGGAGTCGCTTTTTTGTTTTTAGGCGCAGCTCTAGATAGGGGAGAAAGCGGGTTCCTTGAAATATTTCTCTCCAAATAGACTGATAAGCTTCAATTTTTTGATGATTTAGCTGGTTAATTTTACAAAAGACTTGTCTCTCGGTGATGCGGTTAAAGCTTTTTTCGACAATATTCTTGATTTGACATTGACGAAGGAATTTCTCATAGGTTTTTATGTAGCGTTTGTTGAAAGATTTTTTTGAAAGGATTAATTTGAAAAATTGTCGCTCTTGTCGACTCTCTTTCGGCATGATCCAGCCGTGGCGATTGGTTTTAAATGGTTCTGGATGCTTGGCAACCCTAGGTTCAAAGAGTCTTAATGAATATTCCAGCTCGCTGCGAACAATCTGATGCAGAATCCATGCCGAGTTTTGTGATTCCTCGAGATGTTGGTGCAATTTATTCACTGTTCTTAGGTGTTGAGGCAGGGATGGATTTACATGCAGTTTGTTGGCTTCATTCATCCAATTAATTTTTTTGCCATTGTTGCCAACAAAAACGGCTCTCTCTGGAGATTCCACATCGGGCACATGTGCTCGAAGTTTGCGTAGTGGTACTGAGTAGTTGAAAATACTTTTCCCCTGTGATTTTTTTAGTTCAATCTTGGCCTTTGTTAGGTCTGTAAAACATGTCTGATAGCTTTGCCCATAGGTGCAAAGCCAATTGGTAAACATCAAATCAAATCGATCGAATTGTCTGAGGTA
The DNA here is from genome assembly GCF_000012505.1 of Synechococcus sp. CC9902. Lineage (NCBI taxonomy): Bacteria > Bacillati > Cyanobacteriota > Cyanophyceae > Synechococcales > Synechococcaceae > Synechococcus > Synechococcus sp. CC9902. The sequence goes on along the minus strand of NC_007513.1, from coordinate 1,962,505 downwards.
GCTCGCAATCGATCGGTTCGGCTTGTTGGAGAACCAGTATTCGTCGATATCGACCACGAGGCAATGGCTCGACTTAGTGCGATGAGATGCCTCATCGATCAGTGCCGCATAGGAGCCGCTTTGCCGATGGAGGCGTTGCGGTTGATCGGTGTTGAAGATAAAAATTTTCGGATATATCTTGGCAATTTTCTTGAGAATGGCTGGAGTTTTGTCCTGGCAATTATTGATCCCGATAAATATATTGCTGAATCCCAAGTAAAGATAGTGGTGAATAAACTGGGCGATATAGCATTCTTCGTTACCTGTAATTGTGATGATATCGCAACTATTTGGTGTGATTGTTTGTCTGTTTCTTAATCGTGCAGAAGCAGCTTGAACTATGTTCGTAGGTTCGTCTTTGAGGTAAAGTTTCTGGATGCCGAATGGTCGCATAAGTTCTGGCCTGATATGGCATCTAGCGATCGTTTAAAGCTTACGAGCTTGATTGGCTTGTACTCATTGTGGTGTCGCTCATTTCAAGCCATTTTCTCAGCCATCCCGTGAGCCAGATGAAGGGCAACGTGTCGGCAAGGGCAGCTAATACTTTGAACAAATATCCGCCCACGATGAAGCTGCCAAGTTGTGGAATGAGTGGACTCTCCGTATCGATGGGTAGAACATGGGCTCCGTAGTGGCTGATTAACACCACGGCAGTTGTATCGACGAGTTGACTCACCAAAGTGGAGCCATTGTTGCGGAGCCAAAGGGCTTTGCCGTTGGTGAGCTGTTTCCAAAAATGGAACAGGCGCACATCAATGAATTGAGCCGTGAGGTACGCCGCCATGGAGGCCCCAATCGCGCCAAAGCTGAGTTCTTGGATGGTGCGGAAGGTGCTGTCGTCGCTCCCTGGTAAGCCCGGGAGTAAGCCTCCAAGCCAGAGAATGAGCACAACCCAGCCATTGAGCAGTAACCCCACCCACACCAACTGGTTGGCTTTCTCTTCTCCCCACAACTCACTGATCAGGTCTGTGCAGAGAAACGTGATTGGGTATGGGAGCGCACCAATGGCTACAACGATTGGCCATGTGCCGATGTGCCCGAGTTGTAGGAAGCGGGTGAGTCCCAGGATGTTGAGCATCCCTAGTGTTCCCAAGAACAGTCCCGCCAGCACTAAAAAAGTGCTGTCCCTTCGGGCTTGAAGTGTTCTGGATGTGTGATCGGTTGAGGCGGGCATGCGCTCGGAGAGTTAAGGGGCGTCGTGGCTGAATCGCTGGTCGGCCCTACGCCATTGTGTTCTTCAAAAAACATTGACTCAACGTTTGTGCTGACTTCCCCTTTGCACAGATGTCTAGTTTTAAAGGCGGATCAATTGAAATTGGCATCGTTATCCAGAGCGACATCACGCAAGCTCTCCCGTTTTCGTTCTTCTCCCGTGCAGCAGAAGTGGTGGGACCTGAATTGGTGGGCTGCAGGTTGGTGAAACGGCAGACGGATGGAACGTTGTTGTGGGGTGTGATTGTGGAGACGGAGGCGTATTCGCAGGAAGAGCCTGCTTGCCATGGCTTCCGCCGCCGTACCCCAAGCAACGAAACACTGTTTGGTGAGCCGGGGCGGTTTTATGTGTATGTGAGCTATGGCATTCATCACTGCGTCAATGTGGTGACGGATCGCTCTGATTGGGCCAACGGCGTTTTGCTTCGGGCGATCGCGATGCCAGGTGAGCTCGAGCGCGTTGCCGCTGGTCCAGGGCTGCTGGCTCGGCGTTTTGGTCTTGATCGGGGAGATGACAGTTGTCCGGTGACGGGCGAACATGACGTTTGGCTGGCACCAAGACCGGCATCCCTCGCTAGCCCAGTGCTTGTGACCACAACGCGAATTGGAATCTCTCAGGGGCAGGAGCTCCCCTGGCGTTGGTACTTACAGCTGAGTCGCAGCATTAGTCGTCGTGCCATCGGGAATCGCCAGCCATCCCTTGATCAGGCTTGGTCACCGTGTGATGAGGGGACGTTATGAGCGGTTGGCATCACCGTCACATCCTTGATCTGGCCTCATTCTCTCGGGACGATTTTGCCTCGATCCTTGAGCTGGCTCAACGGTTTCGATCCCTTCCCGTCACGGGTGTACGCAAGTTGCCGGCGCTGCAGGGACGTCTAGTGGCCACGCTGTTTTTTGAGCCCAGTACTCGCACGCGAAGCAGTTTCGAATTAGCGGCAAAGCGGCTCTCAGCCGATGTCATGAGTTTTTCTCCCTCAAGTAGTTCGCTGAGTAAGGGAGAAAGCGTTTTGGATACCGCTCGCACCTACGTCGCTATGGGTGCTGACGTGTTGGTGGTTCGTCATCGCTCCACATCCGTTCCTCAGCAACTTGCCGCTGATTTGGATCAGCTGGGGGAGCGCACCGTGGTGCTGAATGGAGGAGATGGTCTTCATAGCCATCCAAGTCAGGGTTTGTTGGATCTGCTCACCCTGGCCCGTTACTTCGATGCCCAGAAGCCAACCCCACAAGCTTTGGACGGTAAAAAAATCGTGATTGTTGGAGACATCCTGCATTCCCGCGTGGCCCGCTCCAATCTTTGGGCACTGACTGGTTGTGGCGCGGATGTGGTGCTGTGTGGGCCAACCAGTTTGTTGCCAGAGGAGTTTGCTGCGTTTGTTGATGCCCCACCGCCAGGGCTGTCGTGCGATCCCGTCGCTCAGCGCGGAAAGGTCACCGTTGAACGCCGTCTTGAACAAGCCTTGCCCGGTGCAGATGCAGTGATGACACTGCGACTCCAGAAGGAGCGCATGACACAGCAGTTGTTGACCAGTCTCGAGCGCTACCACCGTGACTATGGCTTGAGCCATGCGCGCCTTCAATTGTGTGGTCGACAGGTTCCCGTTCTTCATCCAGGACCTGTAAACCGGGGCGTTGAGATGACGAGTCAGTTGTTGGATGACCCAACCATATGCCTTGTGGAAGAGCAAGTCAGGAATGGGGTTCCTGTTCGCATGGCGCTGCTTTATTTGATGGCAGCAGCTGAGTCCGCCGCGGAATCCTCATTGGTATCGATCAGCTCTTGAGTGTTCGACATTTGAGTAGTCGATAGGCCTGAGATTTCCTTGGAGTAGTACTCCATAGCCGCTTGCAAGGCCGCATCTGGTGAAGCAATGGAAGGCCCTTCCCCGGCGCGCATTGGAAAGTGGGCGTCCGCTGCATTGAGAGCCATGTGCTGGCTTGGCATGCCCGTTAGCAACATGGACGCCCGCTGCCGAGTTAGCAGAGCAAAAATCCACTTTGTGGCGAGGGAGACCCGTTGCTGCATGTCGTGGATGAGCCCTAAATGCACTCCAGCCCAAAGCAGCACTCCAATCAGTCCTGAGAATTTGAGGCCTCGCAAGTCGGCAACTGCGCTCGACCCATCGACAATGGCCATGCTCCCAAGATCTAAATATCGAAACTTCGGGCGTGAACGACCGGTCACCATTGCGGCAATGTCTTTGCCAATAAAGCTGCCTGCCTGTTTGGCGGGTGCTGCCATGCCTGGAAGGGTGTGGCCATCTTGGGTGTGGCTGTAGCTGCAGAGATCACCGGCGATGCGAATTTCAGGATGGCTGGCAATGGAAAAGTCAGGTTCCACCACAACACGTCCGCCACGATCCACGCTGCAACCTGTTGCGGCTTCTAATGCTTGACCAAGGTGTGAGGCACGAACTCCTGCGGTCCAGATCACAGTGGCGGCTCGAATGCATTGCTCTCCATGAGGAGTGCTCACCACCACTTCCCCTGGGCGCATGCTTTGCACACGACTTTGCTGCAGGAATTCCACGCCCGCTTTTTGCAGTGCTTGTAGGGCTTCTTTGGAGAGCTCCTCAGGCATGCTTCGCAGCACTGTCTCGCCCGGGTCAATGAGGAGAATTCGGGTTTTGGTTGGATCCAGCTGCTGGTAGGCATCCTTCAGGGACCATCGCAGCATTCGAGAAGCTGCGCCGGCCATTTCGCAGCCACTGGGACCACTGCCGATCACAACAACGGTTTGAAGAAATTGCCGTGCTTCGGGATTAGGAGTTTGCTCCGCTTGCTCCATCGCCATGAGCAGGCGTCTGCGGATTTCTTCGGCGTGCTCAAGGATTTTCATCGGTGGCGCAAATGTGCGCCACTGGTCTTTTCCGAAAAAGCTGCTGCCAGATCCCGTCGCGAGTACGAGATGGTCGTAGCTCAGGGTCTTTCCGTTGAAAACGATTTGGTGTTCATCGGGGATCAATTCGGTGACTTCGCCGAGCAGGATTTGCACATTTGGTTGCTTCCCCACGAGCTCGCGTAGGGGTGTTGCGATATCGCCACTGGCGACCAATCCCGTTGCCACTTGATAGAGCAACGGCTGGAACAAATTGAAATTGCGTTTGTCGATCAGGGTGATGCGCACCTCTGATTGAGCTAAGGCTCGACAAGCCTGAATTCCAGCAAAGCCACCACCAACAATCACCACATGGGGCGCATGGCGAAGCCGCTCTTCAGGCGGTTCAAGTTCCAGAAAGTAGTGATCGCCGGCCATAGATGGCAGCAGAGGAGCCAATCCGAAGGGTATGGAGCTCTAATGAATTTGTCTGCGTTACGCGTGGTGTGCTGTTAAAGCAGCTTGAAGGCCTCAAGAAAGAGGCCATACAAAAAGCCGATTCGGCTGAGGTCTAGCAGTTGTTCTGGGAGCGTCCATGACGCTCCCGACCTGCGAACGCGGCGCAGGGTGAATTCGGTTCCAAGAACCACAATCAGCGATGCCACGGGATCCATTTGGGAGAGAACACCTGCGACGGAAGTCACAGCACTACCCAACAAAAAGCCGCTGAAAAGTGCAATGGCGAGGAGCGACAATCTCCGCCATGGATTTTGCGTCCACTGCTCAAGACGATTGATCGCTTCACCCCACTGGGTTTGAAGTCGAGTGGATTGGAGTCGTCGCAAGGGTCACACTCCCGATTCAGGTGAAGCCCATGAGGCAGGAACCAGGGATCCCCATCACCTGGCCAACGTTTCGAACCCTGTTTACCTCAAACGTTTGGACCTGACCGGTTTCATGCCCGACTGAACGACAATTCCACCCCAAAAGCCCTGGTCCTGACAGGGCTTGAGCATCGCGATGTGTTCGGCCCTATTTGGACTCAGCTTTCGCTTTGCGTGATGATTTGCCTTCGAGAAGCTCTAAGAGAGCTTCCATTTGTGCCATTACGCCGCGAACTTCTCCCGCTTCAGGCAAGAGACCGTCTTCCATCACGCCTTGATGCATTTCACGAAGCTCCTGCCGGATGTAGCGCAGGTGACTCACGACCTGCTCGCGTTTCGACTGCGACATCGATCACAGGGGGGGATACTTACCCCCCTTTTACCCCATAGGGGGTTAAGGACGTCGGATTTGTTGGTGACCAACAGCCCAAGCCATAGCCAGCGCTGTGAAGGTCAGCAGTGCTGCTGGGCGGGCCAAGGTGCTCAGAAACACCACAGAGCCGAGCGCCAGCAGGAGGGGGATATGGCGTCTCATTTGAGTGGAGAATAGGGGACTCGAACCCCTGACCTCTGCGGTGCGATCGCAGCGCTCTACCAGCTGAGCTAATTCCCCGCCAGCAAACGCTAGCTGTCAGGGATTGCGTCAAACTGGAGCATGGCGCTTTGCGAAAGCTGATGGTTACGCCGGAACAGCTCGAAGCATTTGATGACGCCACGACGGCGGCGCTGGCACGGCGTCTTGAAGACGACGATTACCCCACCCCCTTCGACAGCCTCAAGGATTGGCATCTGTTGCGAGCCTTGGCCATTCATCGGCCTGAGTTGACCCTTCCGTATCACCATCTTGTGGATCAGGAACCGTTCGATGAGGACTGACTCAATGCCTGGTCCGTTGGCTGGGCGGCATGTGCTCGTGGCGGCCAGCGGAAGTATCGCTGCGGTGAAAACACCGTTATTGGTGAGTGCTCTGGTTAAGGCTGGGGCTGTTGTGCGCTGTTTGGTCACCCCAAGTGCTGAACGCTTAGTGAGTGCAGTCGCCCTCGCAAGCTTGAGTCGCCATCCCTGCTATTGCGATGGGGATCAATGGGATCCCTCCAGAAGCCGACCACTGCACATTGAACTGGCTGAATGGGCGGAACTAGTCGTTGTCGCTCCGATGAGTGCCAGCACGCTGAGCCGTTGGTCACAGGGATCGGGTGACGGGCTACTGGCCAGCGTGCTTTTGGCAACTGAGGTGCCGGTTTTGGTCGCCGCAGCGATGAATACGGCGATGTGGAGTCACCCCGCTGTTCAGCAGAATTGGCAATTGGTTCAGGCTTTCCCGGGGGTTGTTCCCCTTCTTCCATCGTCTGGATTGTTGGCTTGTGATCGCCGAGGGGATGGCCGGATGGCAGATCCAATCTTGATCGAATTGGCGGCGGCAGCCTTGTTCAGCCGGGGTCAAGAGTGTGTCGTTCCTGAACGTGATTGGGAAGGAAAGCATCTGTTGGTCACCGCTGGGGCCACCCATGAGCCCATTGATCAAGCCAGGGTTCTTACCAATCGAAGTACCGGGCATATGGGGGTCTTACTGGCCCAGGTTGCGCGTTTGCGGGGAGCCATCGTTCAACTGGTTCATGGGCCGCTCTCTGTGCCTGAGCCATGGTGCGAAGGGATTGAGTGCATTCCTGTCACCACAGCTGATGACATGGCGCGGGTGCTTGTTGATCGACAGCCGTCCATGGATGCGATTGCGATGGTGGCTGCTGTGGCTGATCTGCGACGTGTGGAGAGCTCAGAAACCAAGGTGTCAAAACAGCGATTGCCCGAATTGCTGGCCTCGGGCTGGAGTCAGGTCCCAGACTTGTTGGCGTCGCTTTCGAAGCGTCGACCCCAAGGACAGATCCTGCTTGGTTTTGCCGCGTTGGCAGGCGAGGACGCAGCCTTGATTGCTCAAGGCAAGGCCAAGCTCAGTGCGAAGGGGTGCGACTTATTGATGGTGAATCCCATCGATCGCCTTGGCCAAGGCTTTGGTGACCAGGCCAATGGTGGGTGGCTATTGGACCGTGACACGATTCGTGAGATGCCATTGATGTCCAAATTGTCGATGGCTCACCAGCTTCTCGATGCGATGCATCAGTCCCACATCGCTGCGATAGCCCCGGTGGACGGTAGTAATCAAACGAGTTGTTGAGACCTGCAAAAGCTGGCTCTGGCTCGAGTTTCAAGCCCTGTAAGATCAAGAATCGACGGCAGTGCCGTTCCTCATAGCGTTAAGTCGTCAGGCTCCTCCCATGCGCATTCGTTCCCTGCTGGCCGTTGTGCTGGCGTTATGCCTCACTTTCTTCACTACGGCTTGCAGCGGTGGCACTGATGCAAACCGTGGTGAGTCCAACGTCACCTATGACGACATTCGCAACACTGGTAAAGCCAATGATTGCCCCACGATCGGCGACGCTGCCCGTGGCTCCATCCCTCTAACCGCTGGTCAGAAATACGAACTTCGCGGGATCTGCATGCATCCCGTTCAGGTTTATGCCAAGGAAGAGCCTAAAAATGCTCGCCAGCAGGCTGAATTCGTTGAGGGCAAAATTCTCACCCGTTACACCTCCAGCCTTGATGAGGTGTATGGCGATCTGACGGTGACTGAATCTGGCCTTCAGTTTCAGGAAAAAGGTGGGATCGACTTTCAGCCCATCACGGTGCTTGTTCCCGGCGGTGAAGAATTCCCGTTCTCGTTCTCTAGCAAGTCTTTGAAAGCCCTGGCTGATGGTGCCGCAATCACCACCAGCACCGATTTCGAAGGCACTTATCGCACCCCGAGCTATCGCACGAGCAACTTCATCGATCCCAAGGGACGTGCTCTCACCACTGGTGTTCAGTACGCCCAAGGACTGATTGCTCTTGGCGGAGATGAGAAAGATCTCGAGAAAGACAACAACAAGCGTTACATCGATGGGATCGGCACGATGAGCATGTCGATCACCAAGGTGGATCCCGAAACCGGTGAGTTTGCAGGTGTCTTCACTGCGATCCAGCCCTCCGACTCCGACATGGGTGGTCGTGAAGTGGTTGATATCAAAGTGGTTGGCGAACTTTATGGCCGTTTAGAAGAGGCTTGATCGCTGGGTTTGATCAAGCAATCTTGGGGGGGCGAAAGCCCCCTTTTTTTTTGGGGCTGTGCGTTTCAGCGATCATCTGTGAGAATCGCGCGGTCTTAGTGAGTTTCCATGACCGCCAGTGCTTCTGCCTCAGCCAAGAGATCCGGAGTGATCGCTCCCTATGGCGGCACGCTGGTGGATCTCATGGTGCCGAGCGCGGATCAACCTGCGTTGAAGGCATCAGCTACCAAAACGTTGGAATGCTCAGACCGCAACGCCTGTGACGTGGAATTGCTGGTGGTCGGAGGGTTTTCCCCTTTACGCGGCTTTATGCACCAGGAGGACTACGACGCTGTTGTGTCCGGTCATCGCACGTCAGCAGGCCATTTATTCGGTTTGCCAATCGTGATGGACACCGATCGCGACGACGTGGTGGTGGGAGACAAACTCTTGCTGACTTACAAGGGGCAAGAGCTTGCTCTTCTCGAGGTTGAGGACAAGTGGGAACCCAACAAGGTGGTTGAGGCCCAGGGGTGTTACGGCACGACATCGCTTGAACACCCCGCTGTGCGCATGATCGCGATGGAACGCAAATGCTTCTATCTAGGCGGCACGCTGAAGGGTTTGGAGCTGCCAAGCCGCGTTTTCCCCTGCAAAACCCCGGCCGAAGTTCGTTCTGATTTGCCCCATGGCGAAGACGTGGTGGCCTTCCAATGCCGTAACCCCATTCACCGCGCCCACTACGAACTGTTTACCCGGGCTCTACATGCCCAAAATGTGAGCGAGAACGCCGTGGTGTTAGTGCACCCCACCTGTGGACCAACCCAGCAGGACGACATCCCAGGGTCGGTTCGTTTTGAGACCTACGAGCGCTTGGCGGCCGAGGTGAACAATGATCGAATTCGGTGGGCTTATCTCCCCTATGCCATGCACATGGCAGGGCCACGGGAAGCCCTCCAGCACATGATTATTCGCAGGAATTATGGGTGCACCCATTTCATCATTGGCCGCGATATGGCGGGTTGTAAGTCCTCTCTGACTGGCGACGATTTTTACGGCCCCTATGACGCTCAGAACTTTGCGAAGGAGTGTGCACCAGAGCTCACCATGGAGACGGTGCCTTCTCTGAATCTTGTTTACACGCAGGAGGAGGGCTACGTCACCGCTGAACATGCGGAAGCGCGTGGACTCCATGTGAAAAAGCTCAGCGGCACACAGTTCCGCAAGATGCTGCGTGGTGGTGAGGAGATTCCTGAGTGGTTTGCCTTCAAGAGCGTCGTTGAGGTGCTCCGTTCCTCATGATTCGCTAACCCCGTTTAACATTCCTTCATCTTGTAGAGGCAACCTGTGAACAAGCGTTGGCGAAACATCGGGCTTGGTGCCCTATTGGTCTTGGCCATTGTCGTGATTGCACCAGCCTTCTTTGGCGGTGGCGGCGGTGGAAATCAGCCCCAGGTCAACACCATTCGCTACAGCGAATTTGTTGAGGCCGTCAAGGATGACCAGATCAGCCGTGTGCTGATCGCACCCGATCAAGGCACAGCCCAAGTGGTTGAGAACGACGGTCGCCGGGCTCAAGTCAACCTTGCCCCCGATCGTGAGTTGCTTGGTCTGCTGACTCAGCACAACGTCGACATTGCTGTCCAGCCCTCCCGTCAAACACCGGGTTGGCAGCAGGCGGCGGGAAGTCTGGTTTTCCCGCTTCTCCTACTTGGTGGCTTGTTTTTCTTGTTCCGCCGTGCCCAGGGTGGCGGTGGTGGCAATCCCGCCATGCAGTTTGGGAAAAGCAAGGCACGGGTCCAAATGGAGCCGTCAACGCAAATCACATTCAGCGATGTTGCCGGGATCGAGGGCGCCAAGCTCGAGCTCACAGAGGTCGTCGACTTCCTTAAAAATCCCGATCGCTTTACCGCCGTTGGAGCCAAAATCCCCAAAGGCGTTTTGTTAGTCGGCCCTCCAGGTACTGGTAAAACGTTGCTCGCCAAAGCCGTCGCTGGTGAAGCTGGGGTTCCCTTCTTCTCGATTTCCGGTTCAGAATTTGTCGAAATGTTCGTTGGCGTTGGTGCAAGCCGCGTGCGCGACTTGTTCGAACAGGCGAAAAAGAATGCTCCTTGCATCGTCTTTATCGACGAGATCGATGCGGTTGGACGCCAGCGTGGTGCCGGCCTTGGCGGTGGTAATGACGAACGCGAACAAACCCTCAACCAGCTCCTGACTGAGATGGATGGTTTTGAGGGGAACACCGGCATCATCATCGTTGCTGCCACCAACCGACCTGACGTACTCGACGCAGCACTCATGCGCCCAGGTCGCTTCGACCGTCAGGTGACCGTCGATCGCCCTGACTATTCCGGGCGTCTCCAGATCTTGGGGGTCCATGCCCGTGGAAAAACCTTGGCGAAGGACGTTGACCTCGACAAAGTTGCGCGTCGTACACCCGGGTACACCGGTGCTGATCTTGCGAACCTCTTAAATGAAGCCGCAATTTTGGCGGCTCGCCGTGAGTTGACGGAAGTCAGCAACGACGAGATCAGTGATGCAATTGAGCGCGTTATGGCCGGTCCTGAGAAAAAGGATCGGGTCATGAGTGAACGCCGTGCACGCTTGGTGGCTTATCACGAGGCAGGCCATGCCCTCGTCGGTGCTCTGATGCCTGATTACGACCCCGTTCAAAAGATTTCGATCATTCCTCGCGGCAATGCCGGCGGTCTCACGTTCTTCACGCCAAGTGAAGAACGGATGGAATCAGGTTTGTACTCCCGCGCTTATCTCCAAAATCAAATGGCGGTTGCCCTGGGTGGTCGCGTTGCTGAAGAGATTGTCTACGGCGAAGACGAAGTCACCACAGGTGCTTCGAACGACCTTCAACAGGTGGCTTCCACAGCCCGTCAGATGATCACGCGTTTTGGCATGAGTGATGTTCTCGGACCAGTGGCCCTCGGCCGTGCCCAAGGAGGGATGTTCCTAGGCCGAGATATCGCTGCTGAACGAGATTTCTCTGAGGAAACTGCCGCCACGATCGACCAGGAAGTCTCCGAACTTGTGGACGTCGCCTACAAGCGTGCCACCAAGGTTTTGGTGGATAACCGCTCTGTTCTCGATGAGCTTGCGGGAATGTTGATCGAGCAGGAAACTGTTGATGCGGAGGAGCTTCAGGAGCTCTTGATCAAGCGTGACGTACGAGTTGCTGAATACGTCTGATTCCAATCATTCCAAGTGGCTGACACGGCAAGAGGCAATCATTGCCTCCTTGCGGTGTCAGCCTTTTTTATTGGTAGTGCGTCCTTTGTTGGACGATGCCTTGAGCTCCCAAAGGCTTCTTGATCAGCTGAAAGTTCTTCATGATGCAGGCCTGCGTCATGTCGAGGTGGCTTGGAGCTCCCATGCGGGTTGGAAATCTTTTGTGCGGGAAATCCAAGGGTGTTGTCCCCGCTTTCATCTTGGAGTTGCTTCGGTTGTGGGGAGTGAGGCTCTTCAAGACCTGCAGTTGCTTGATCTTTCCTATGCGATGGCCCCCTGTTGGGACCCTTCGTTGGTAAGTGAAGCTCGGGATTTAGGCCAGTTGATTATTCCAGGCGTCTTGAGTCCCACTGAGGTTCATCAGACCGCAGCATTTGGTTGTCGTCTCGTGAAGTTATTCCCAGCGGTCACGGTTGGTGTTGCCTACTGGAAAAGGCTTGAGGCCCCGCTGGGGCCGTTGCCCTTTGTGGTTGCAGCAGGTGGCCTGACGACCAATGATCTTTCCGATTGGCTCGGTGCGGGCCACGACGCTGTTGCTCTTGGGCGTCGAGCCATCGGCGATCACGGTTTCGGCGATCAGTGCGTCGATCCCGCGCTGCTCGGCTGGCTGACCCGGTCGCCGTCTTCAGCCTGAAGGCGCCTGGTGGTCGCAGTGAGTCCGGAATGCTACAGATGAGATAGTCGATTCATGGTGTGATGTCTCAGATCACGATCAAGCTCAGCGATAAGGCTGATGCTCTGATTGCTCAGCTTCAGAAGGAAATCTTCAACCGACGCCGCAAAAAGGTCACTGCTGCAGGGGTCGTTGAAACGCTTGTGGAGAGTGGAGCTAAGTCGCAATCCGACAAGAGGTTTGCCACGTCCTGGACCAACTTGATTAAAGACATCGAGAAGGCCGCCAAGTTGGCGTATGCCCATGGCAGCAAGCCCTCTACCCTCACCGATGAAGAGTGGGCGTTAGTGCTGAGTCATCGCAGCCGGTCAACTGCCTCTCGTTCGCGGAAGACGGTGAACAAGAAGCTTGCTACTAAGAAACCAGCACGTCGTACGCGGACGCGTAGCTCGTCTAAATCCGTGAAAAAAATGGCTGATTCGCCGTCTGCAACGCGCGATAAAGCTGTTGCATCGAAGGCTGGCTGACGTTCACCACAGGCTGCATTGGCCCTGTTGTCTGAGCAGATGATCTGCCAGCGTCAGGGCCACCATCGCTTCCACCATGGGTACGGCCCGAGGCAGTACGCAGGGGTCGTGACGCCCTTTTGCGGCCAGGGTTGTCGCATTGCCATCAGAGTCGATGGTCTGCTGTTCTTTGCGAATGGTGGCCGTTGGTTTGAATCCCACTCTGATCACGATCGGTTCTCCGTTGCTGATCCCGCCTTGGATGCCCCCGGAGTTGTTCGTGGCGGTATGGAGGCGGCCATCGTCTCCTGGGATGAAGGCGTCATTGTGTTCGCTGCCTTTTAAGAGGGTTCCACTAAACCCTGAGCCGATCTCAAATCCCTTCGTGGCTGGTAGCGACATCACCGCCTTGGCGAGATCGGCTTCCAATTTGTCGAAGACCGGCATCCCTAGTCCCACGGCAGGCTGCCTGACAACGCACTCGATCACTCCACCGCAGGAATCGCCTTCTCGGCCAATCGCCTCAATGCGCTCGATCATCTGGTTGGCCACGGAGGCTTCTGGACAGCGCACAATGTTGGCTTCAATGTCATTCATGGAAACCGTGGATGGGTCGATGCCATGGGCTTCGATTGTGTGAATCTGCTTCACCCACGCCAGGATTTCAGTTCCAGCTGCTTTACGCAAAAGTTGTTTGGCAATGGCGCCAGCCGCCACTCTGCCAATGGTTTCTCGGGCTGATGCTCGTCCGCCACCGCTACGGGCTTGGATGCCGTATTTGGATTGATAGGTGGCATCTGCATGGGAGGGTCGAAAGGCCACGGCCATGTCCGAGTAATCCCCGGGTCGCTGATCTTTATTACGCACCAACATGGCAATGGGGGTGCCCAGGGTGGTTTTTCCGTCCAGCAGGCCACTCAGAATCTCCACCTGATCGGCTTCTTTTCGGGGTGTGGTGATGTGACTTTGTCCTGGTTTGCGACGGTTGAGTTCTGCTTGGATTTCGTCTAAATCCAGTTCCAGCCTTGGCGGGCAGCCCTCCACAATCACACCAACGCCTCCGCCGTGGGATTCACCGAAGGTGCTGATGCGGAAGAGATCGCCGAAGCTGCTGCCCATGGCTGATAGTCGGTCAAATAGAGGCTACGAAGCCGTCGACTGCTCCGCTCACCTTGTGACGGCCTCAGATCAGTTCTGGATGGGGCAACACCGGACGTTTCGATTCCAACTGTTGCCGCAACATTTCAAAGTCGGCGAAGTCGAAACCTGGACCGACGCAGCAGCTCACCAAGGCGTAAGAGCCGTCGCATCGAGCTGCCTGCCAGCATCCACCAGGCACTACATGGAGTGGATTGTTCCTGTTCAGACTGGTCTCCTGCAGTCCTGAACCATCTGGCTTGCATTGGAACAGGTTGAGATCAGCGCCATCGATATGGATCCATGCTTCATCAGCGCCGACTACCCGATGCCAGCAACTGATTTCGTCTTTTGGTAGTAGGAACAAAATGGCGGTTAAACCAGGGCGTTTCGCCGCATCAGGCCGTTGGACGAGCGCTGTGCTGCGATGCAGTTCTCGATACCAACCTCCCTCTGGATGGCGTTTGAGCTGGTGTTGTTGGATGAGTCCCTCAAGGTTGTTCATCGCAATAGGGCACGCTCGCGCATGTTTTGAAGGTGTTGCCAAATTTGGGCGACCCAGAGGAAGACCCAACTCATGCCGACCAACCAAAACGGCTGGTCATGCCGGAAGACATCAAATAACAGAACCACCCGAGGTTGTTCAGAACGATTGACTGCGGAGTGGAGAAACGTGTCGTCCCAGAGGAATCCCTCGCCTTCCTGGAGGTAATACGTCACTCCATCGATCATCAGTTCACAGGATGTTGTTTCGTTCTCAAGCGTTTCCACATACAGGGGAAGGTGAAAACGCCACACTCCTTTGAACGGTCCTTTGTGTGGCCGCAATATTTTTCCAGGTGGGAACAGGCTTACTGCAGCAGACACCACATCGGGGTGCCGTTTTAAAAAAGATTTGAGCGTCGGGATGAGGTCTTGATTGGCCGGGTAGTTGTAGCCGTAGCCCCGTAGTGGCAGCATTCCCCAAGCTTTGCGATCAAATTCGTACAGGGTGCGTTGCTGCTCCATGATTTCGTGGTTGGCCGGTAGCCGACCTGAAAGCGCGATCTCCAAGGTTTCTCGACGAATGGCGTCGTAGCTCTGTAGGAGTTCCACATGGTTAGGAAACCCAAGAGCCTCGTCCACCACAGCAGGATTGTGGAGGGATTGTTCGTAACACCAACGGGCGATTTCTCGCCAAAAGCGATAGTGCCAAGGCCCCCAGCGGATAACACGTTCGATCGTCGACCGCTTTCGCTTTCGGCGCTGCTTTGGGGTTGTCGCGTCATCTGGCGAGGTGAGCATCGACCGAGCCTCTGTGATCCCTGGAGCTTTGCAGATCGGATTCACCTCAGCGTTTCTGCAGCATGGGTTTCAGGGCGGCCCATCCCCGTTGCAGGGTTGTCACCCATGGGTCGTTCCCCCGCCGTACGAGACGGGTGTGTGGATAAAGCGGTGATTGGTCGCCAATGTCTGGCCAGTTCGTAATCGAGCCGTTGTCGAGGATCACCACGCATGGCACACCCAAGACCCCAGCCATATGAGCGGTCGTGTTGCTAATCGTCAGCACCCCACGAACCTCACTGACTTGCTCAGCAAAACCATCGAGATCGTTGAGCTGATCGATGGGTCGCGAGCTCTGAATTCGTTGTTCGCTGAGTTCTTGGAGTTGGCGAATCCGAGCAGGCTTCTCCAGGTATTGGAGGGAACGGATGGGTTGACGAACGTTTTTGAGCAGGACTGACCAGTCTTCGATGCTTGGGAAGCTTTTGTTTTTTGACCGAGAGAACCAGCTAATGCCAATGCCACGACACTTTTGCTGTGGTTCTTTCTTCGAAATCAAGGGACGAAAATCAGCTTTGATTTGCTCTGCGTTGGCACCAAACCACAGGGCTAGGCGTTCCTGTGCCGCCATGTGCGTGATTCCATGAAGTGGTGGAGGTTGAGCTGGGTCCGTACACACCAAACCAGGAAAACTTCGCTCGAGGAGTGGCGCTAAACGTGGATCGACGAGGGCCGTCACCCGTTGGGTGTGGGCCTGGAGGTTGCCCAGATAGCGAAGAATGCGCAGTTCATCTCCCAAGTCACGAGACCTTGGCAGCACGAGCACTCCGTTACTGATTTCTTTAGGCCCTGGCCAGATCGGCAGGGTCTGAGTGGATGTTTTTTCAACTTTTTCAGCGAGAGCATTCCATGCCTCGGCGTAACAACCGGCGCGTTCAAACCGGTTGCCAAGAAAGCGCAGTTGCTCCCATTTGCCATCAAGAACCGCCGCCTTGGCTTGTTCCTGCATGGCGCATTTGAGAGCGTGATCCATGGGGTGGACGGCTTTGGTTTGAGCGTTCGTTCAGAAGTGTCTCGCGAAAACTCAGATCAATGTTGCTGTAGAGGCAGCAACAAAAAGCCCCCGCTGTGAGGCGGGGGCTTTGCGATTCAGTTGATCTGAATCGTTTTTGCTGTTCCAGAAGGAACAGGTTGATTCCAGATCAACCGATTGCAGGTGCTTGCAGTGCCACAGGTGTGGACTCAGCAGCTGCCAGGTCGAGGGGGAAGTTGTGAGCGTTGCGCTCGTGCATGACTTCCATGCCGAGGCCTGCACGGTTCAACACGTCGGCCCAGGTGTTCAGGACGCGGCCCTGACCATCAAGGATGGACTGGTTGAAGTTGAAGCCGTTCAGGTTGAAGGCCATGGTTGACACGCCAAGGGCGGTGAACCAGATGCCGACAACGGGCCAGGCAGCCAGGAAGAAGTGGAGGCTACGGCTGTTGTTGAAGGAGGCGTATTGGAAGATCAGGCGACCGAAGTAGCCGTGAGCAGCCACGATGTTGTACGTCTCTTCTTCTTGGCCGAATTTGTAGCCGTAGTTCTGGGACTCGCTTTCGGTGGTTTCACGCACCAAGGAGGAGGTCACCAGTGAGCCGTGCATGGCGGAGAACAAGCTGCCGCCGAAGACGCCTGCAACACCCAGCATGTGGAAGGGGTGCATCAGGATGTTGTGCTCAGCCTGGAACACCAACATGTAGTTGAAGGTTCCAGAGATGCCCAGGGGCATTGCATCAGAGAACGAACCCTGACCGAAGGGGTAGACGAGGAAGACTGCAGATGCAGCAGCGACAGGTGCGCTGTATGCAACACAGATCCAAGGGCGCATGCCCAAGCGGTAAGAGAGTTCCCACTCACGACCCATGTAGGCGTAGATGCCGATGAGGAAGTGGAAGACGACGAGCTGGAAAGGACCGCCGTTGTACAGCCACTCGTCGAGTGAAGCTGCTTCCCAGATGGGATAGAAGTGCAAGCCAATGGCGTTGCTGGAAGGAACAACAGCACCAGAGATGATGTTGTTGCCGTACATCAAGGAGCCAGCGACAGGCTCGCGGATGCCATCGATGTCAACCGGAGGAGCGGCGACGAATGCGATGACGAAGCAGATGGTGGCAGCCAACAGAGTTGGGATCATCAGCACACCGAACCAACCGACATACAGACGGTTGTTGGTGGAGGTGACCCACTCGCAGAAGGACTGCCAGCTAGAAGCGCCGGAGCGCTGCTGGATGGTGGTGGTCATGAGAACGGAAAGAAATGCCCCCGAGGGGACGGTTTATGGAAGGGACAGGAATCCCTGCCTCCCACCAATGTAAAGGAATATTGAGTTCTGTGATCATGGCTTTACGAAGCATTTGTAAAGAGGCGGGGCGCGCCACTAGCGGATGGGCTTGTTAGCGTCCCGGAAGCCCTGCAGCAGCTGCTTTGTCTCCACAACAGGAACGGGTGCTGCTGGTGCGGCTGCCGTGCAATCCAATTTTCCCGATCGGCCCCGTGTATTTGGCCGACCACCTGCACAAATGTTTTCCAGGGATGCCCCAGCGCATCCTTGATTTGGCGGCACTTCCTGTGCTGGATGTGCAGAGGGTTCTTCTGGCCACCGTGGATCAGTTTCGACCCACCTTGTTGGTGTTTTCCTGGCGGGATATTCAGATTTATGCCCCGGTTGATGGTCGCGGCGGTAACCCTCTTCAAAATTCCTTTGAGGTCTTTTATGCCCGCAATCCCCTAAAGCGCCTCCATGGTGCCCTTGGGGGTTTGCGCTTGATGACCAGCCATTACGGCGAGTTGCATCGCAATCAGTCGCTTGTTCGTCGTGGCCTGAAACGTGCGTGCCGCCATCATCCAGAAGCCCGTGCGGTGCTTGGCGGTGGTGCCGTCAGTGTCTTTTATGAGCAATTGAGTCGTTCCCTGCCGAAGGGAACGATTGTTTCTGTGGGAGAGGGAGAGCCGCTACTTGAAAAGCTTCTTCTGGGTCAGTCGCTCGAAGGCGAACGCTGCTTTCAAGTTGGTGAGCCCCCTCGCTCAGGACTAATCCATGAACAGCCTGAGAGTCGACCCAAAACGGCTTGCGATTATTCCTATATCGCTTCTATCTGGCCCCAACTTGATTGGTATTTAGAAGCTGGTGATTTCTACGTTGGCGTTCAAACCAAGCGTGGTTGCCCCCATAACTGCTGCTATTGCATTTATACCGTTGTGGAAGGAAAGCAGGTTCGATTGAATCCGGTTGATGAAGTTGTGGCTGAAATGCGCCAGCTTTATGACCGTGGCGTTCGTGGCTTTTGGTTCACCGATGCTCAATTTATTCCAGCACGTCGTTATATCGAAGATGCAAAAGAGCTGTTACGCGCGATTAAAGCTGAAGGACTGACTGGAATTCGTTGGGCTGCTTACATCCGCGCCGATAACCTCGATCCTGAGCTCGCTCAACTCATGGTTGAAACTGGGATGAGCTATTTCGAGATTGGTATTACGTCAGGTTCCCAAGAGTTGGTTCGCAAGATGCGAATGGGTTACAACCTCCGAACTGTTCTTGAGAGTTGTCGGATGTTGGCGGAGGCTGGCTTTAAAGATCACGTATCAGTCAATTATTCATTCAATGTGATCGACGAAAGGCCCGGAACTATCCGCCAAACCGTGGCGTATCACAGAGAATTAGAAAAGATTTTTGGTGCGGATCGAGTTGAGCCGGCAATTTTCTTTATTGGATTACAGCCTCATACGCATCTTGAACAATATGGCTTCGATCAAGGATTGATCAAACCCGGTTATAACCCTATGAGCATGATGCCCTGGACCGCTAGAAAATTGCTATGGAACCCTGAGCCGATGGGTAGTACATTCGGCCGCGTCTGTTTGGAAGCTTTTGATCAAAATGCGGCCGATTTTGGCCGCACTGTGATGAATATTCTTGAGCGAGATTATGGCATTTCTCCCTTGAAAGAAGCCTTAAGGGCACCTGTCTTGGGCAGAGCTGCAATCGCTGATGCGGTGAAATAGAGAGTTTCGATTCAGTAGTATTGATTGATATTGGCTAAATCTTATTCAATTTATTGTTTACTTTGTAATCTTCATTTAGGAATTGTTCGAGGAACTGTCTTTGTGCATCGCTGAATTGTCTGGCGGCACTAAATGCCCCTGATTTGTACCAGTGTTGATAATTTTGCTTGGTTTTTGGGATGGGTGTTGGTTCCCGTTTACCTATTTGTTTGAAAGTTGTTGTGATTGTATGAATGCATTGATTGAAGTCATTTTGGATTGTTTCAACATTGATTGTCGATATTGCTTGCTTAGGAAGATTGTCGATAATTTCTTCTGGTAGGTACCAGGAGATTCCTTTCGCCATGTGTCCATAGGCAAGGTGTTTGAATGTGGCCAATTCATGGGCCTCTATTTCCTTCCGCATCAAGCCATTGGTTAATTCTAGGGCGGAGAAGTATTGGCGATGTAATTGAATGATGTGGTCTGGACAATAGAATTGGCTTGATAAGAAAAATGTGTGGTAGTCCCAGTTGAAAGCAGATATCCAGCGATCCACAGGATTGCGAGTGCAAGTCACAATGTGGATTCGATCGGAATGCTTGTGGAGCAATGGAAGACTTTCTCTGATCAGCATATTGCTATCAAAAGTGTGATATTCGATGACTTCCACTTCGTTTGAGGTGAAGGTTTCTTCTAGTGCGGTGATGATTGATTCGCCTGCGCATTTCCCAACATGCACCACAAGTAGGATGATCTTGTTGGTGGATTTGAGCCGTTGTTCTAAATCTTCCAGAGTTGGATTAAAGTTAGGAAGAGATAGGTGATAATAGATATCGTATTCTCTGATTAAGTTCCGCTCATGCTTTGATAGTTTCTTAAATGTATTGAGTGGTTGGCTGAGGAGAGCTCGAAGAGTATTGCTCTGTATTTCTGCATCGATTGGGTTGTTGCATTCAATTTTAGATAGTGCAAGATCAATCTGTCTACATGAGAATAAATTGCTAATCCATTGCCGTTGATCATCATCTGTTGCATCGTTTGCTTTGGCGAGTTGTGTTGTAAGAACGAGGCTTCTTGATGTTTGTCCGGCTACTTTGAAGAGCTTGCTGGCCATTGCCGCGGCTTTCTTGGACTTGTTTCGTTGAATGAGTTGCTCGATGATTAAAATTGCCTCATTCCTTAGCCCTAGTTTCAGTAAGTCTTGGGCTGCTCGTTTATGCCCTTCGATGGAGTCTGGTTGATTTTCAATTAAGGCTTTTGCGTGATTGAGTGAGTGATTGTGTAGGTGTCTGGCTCGGTAGGCTTCGCTGGCAATGCTATGAAGATGAGGGTGGTTCGGCTTTGCTTTTAAGCCTCGTTCTGCGATAGAAGAAGCCTCGTTGGGTTTGTTGAGTTTTAGAAGGTTTTGTGCTGCCTTGAGGTATCCCATGTGCAGGCTTGGATGGAATTCAATAAGTTGATTTGCCAGTTCTAGTGATTGATCCCAGCGCTCTAGCGCTTGATAAGATTCGCTAGTTAATGCCAGGAGCTGTTGATTGTGTGGAGCTTCTTGTAATCCGCTAAGTGCCATTTGATTGGCATTAAAAGGTTGTTTCTGTTGCAGCAGGGCTTGTGCGTATCTGCTGTATCCATGCGGATTTCTTGGATGGTGTGTGATTAATTCTTGAGCATATTTAATGGCTTCATTGTTATTATTGAAACGAAGATGAGTGCTGGCAGCAATCTCGAGTAATTGGGCATTGTGCTCATCAATCTGTAGCCCTTCTTTGATGTGTTGGAGGGCTGAGTCGATTTTCGCTTCTTTATAGTTTTGGCGGGCTAATTGTATGGAAGCTTCGAGAGCTTGAAGTGGTTGGTTGGTTGAACTCATACCGATTGAATGGAGCTTGAGGTCTCCATTACGACCCCAATCTCTCTGGCTGGCTGATGCGCTGTACAGATGGCCATTGCCAGATCAGAAGCAGGCCTAAAGCTGTGATTGCAATAAGCCCACTGAGGGGATTGGGTTGTGCGGTTGGGTAGCCCACGAGAAACGCTGGTGCTTCAGAGAGGTCTAAGAGTCCTTGCGTTAAAAGAAACCAGCCACCGACAAGGCCTCCGTGCATTCCAACGCATCCCCAAAGGGATCCCTGGTCGTGATTTCTCTGTATGGCGAGCGTCATCCCGAGCAGGAAAAGACCTGTTAACAGTCCCAGCATGGGCATGACGCCAAGGTTGAAGCGGGTATGAACCACGCTGAAGACCAGTGCTTGGCCTACGACGGCACCGAACCGGCTAGTGAGGTGTTGGAGTTCTGTCCATAACCACGCCCTGAAAATTATTTCCTCGGCAATCCCCACCCCAAGGCAGAGGCTGAGCGCATTCATTGCGGTTGTCAGAGTCCAATCGCCTCGCCAGGTTCCCCAGCCACTTAGCAGGATTGGAATAACCAGTATTCCCAACAGTCCAACTGCCAGGCATAAACCGCGCCAAAGCGCTACGACGGGAACCTTCCACGCTTGGTTACGGGATGGAAGGATTCCCAAGGCAATCCAGCATTGTTTTCGTTGCCAGCGACGTTGCACCCAGTGGGGCATCACGACGAGGAACAATGAAAAACTGAGCAGCGTTCCAATAAGAGACACGCTGCTGTTGGGGATTCCCAGTGGAATGAGTGCTGATGCAATTAGCCAACCCAGTCCGTAAAGGACTGGCACAAGCAAAACCAGTGGTAGCCAGCGCGGACGAACCAGGAGACACCTGTCCAGTAGCGCTGAAATCAAGCTCAGTCCTCGGGTTCGATGGAACTCGTTAGACCCTTGGATTTCAAAGTTTCGCAGTAGAACTCAGCCGGTTCGATGTCGCAGACGATCACCAAGCCAACGCCGGTGTTGTGGGCTTCCAACATCACGGCCATTGCATCTTGTTCACTCAGCTGAGGAACCACTTGGCGCAATGTCGTCATGACGTACTCCATGCTGTTCACAGGGTCGTTGTGAAGCAGCACCTTGTATCGAGGTGAACGTTTCCGAACACGCTCAGGCGCCTTATCGAGAACCGCAGCCCCTCCTGGACTGCGGGTGGGTGTCTCCTCTGCCATCACTCGGCAACTCACTGGTTGAAATGTAAGGGAAATTTGATCACAGCTGATTCAAAGCGATTTGATTCTTGCCATGGCTTCATTGACATTCTTTCGACTGTTGAAAGCGGAAAGACGGAAATAGCCTTCGCCGGCCGCACCAAAACCGCTTCCCGGTGTTCCCACCACATTCGCCTTGTTGAGAAGGTGATCGAAGAATCCCCATGAGTCCATGCCATTTGGGGTTTTGATCCAAACGTAGGGCGCGTGTTCGCCGCCATAAATCTGGAGACCTAACGACGTGAGCTCCTGGCGAATGATTGATGCGTTCTCCATGTAGAAGCTCACCAGAGTCTTCACCTCGGCTTGGCCTGCCGTGGAGTAAACCGCTTCGGCACCGCGTTGAATGATGTAGCTGACGCCGTTGAACTTGGTGCTCTGACGACGGTTCCACAAGCCCCAAAGTTCCACAAGTTCTCCATTCGCTGCCGTCCCTTTCAAGCCTTTGGGAACAACGGTGAAAGCACAGCGAGTTCCGGTGAATCCCGCATTTTTCGAGAACGAGCGGAATTCGATCGCACACTCCCGAGCTCCTTCAATTTCAAAAATTGAATGCGGTATCTCTGGATCTTGAATGAACGCCTCGTAGGCGGCATCAAACAAAATCAGTGCGTTATGGCTGCGGGCGTAATCCACCCATGCTTTTAGTTGGGCCCTCGTTGCTACGGCACCTGTGGGGTTGTTCGGGAAGCAGAGGTAGATCAAATCCACCGGTTCGCTGGGGATTTCCGCTGAGAAGTTGTTGTCTGCGCTGATGGGTAGATAGGTGAGACCGGCGTAGCGCCCCTCGGCACCAGCATCACCGGTGCGGCCAGCCATCACATTGCTATCGACGTACACGGGGTAAACCGGGTCTGTCACAGCAACTCTGTTGCCTTCACCAAGGATGTCGAGGATGTTGCTGCTATCGCATTTCGAGCCATCGGAAACAAAAATTTCGTCGGCATTGATCTCGCACCCACGGGATTGGAAATCTTGCTGAGCGATTGCTTCTCTGAGCCAGGCATAACCCTGCTCTGGTCCGTAACCGTGAAATCCTTCCGCTGTTCCCATCGCGTCGATGGCTGTTTTCATCGCCTCGCGACAGGCCAGAGGCAGCGGTTCGGTGACATCGCCAATGCCGAGACGAATTAAAGCGGCTTCAGGGTTGGCAGCGCTGAAAGCTTTAACCCGTCGTCCGATCTCGGGGAAGAGATAGCCCGCCTTGAGCTTGAGGTAATTGCCGTTGACCTTCACCACGGACCGGAGGGGGTTTCTGTCGATGCATTTTGCCGTGTCGACAGCTCCATACGATGAAGGGAGGAGCGAGGTCATCGTTGTGGTCGTATCTGCTGTGGACCACCCAGTTGATTTTCACGCTCTGGTTGATCAAGGCATCAACAAGCCCGCCCGGTACATGGGGCACGAGTTGGGGGTGGTTCCTCGGGACTGGGACCAGGCTTCCGTGCGTTGGGCCTTGACCTATCCAGAAATTTATGAGGTTGGTTCCAGCAATCTGGGGCACATCATTTTGTATTCGATCCTCAATGCCGTTCCGGGTCAGTTGTGTGATCGCGCCTATTTACCTGCCCCAGATTTGGCGGAGCGCCTGCGGGAGCGTGAACAGCCGTTGTTTGCCGTCGAAAGTCGTCGTCCCTTATTGGCATTTGATGTTCTTGGTTTCAGCCTGAGCTACGAGCTAGGGGCCACCAACATTCTTGAAATGTTGGACCTGTGCCAGGTTCCGATCCGTGCGGCCGATCGTGCTGATTTGCCCCTCAATGATCCGGCTTCAGTTCCGTTGATTTTTGCGGGCGGTCCAACCGCCACCAGTAATCCAGAGCCCTATTCGCCTTTTTTCGACTTCATCGCTTTGGGGGATGGAGAGGAGCTACTCCCAGAGATTGGTTTGGTGGTGGCAGAGGCGAAATCCAAAGGATGGTCTCGTTCTCAGCTGTTAAGGGATTTGGCCCAGGTGCCAGGGGTTTATGTGCCATCGCTCTATGGCTTTGCCACTGATGGGGTGTCTCTAGAGCCCTTGCATTCAGAGTTGCCACCACGGGTGATTCGTCGCGTCGCGACACCGATGCCCCATTACGCCATGGGCCTCGTTCCCCACGTGGAAACGGTGCATGACCGACTCACGGTGGAAATTCGACGGGGCTGCACCCGAGGCTGTCGTTTTTGTCAGCCCGGAATGCTCACTCGCCCCGCAAGGGATGTGGAGCCTGAAGCGGTGATCGAGGCCGTCGAGACGGGGATGAAGCAGACGGGCTACAGCGATTTTTCGCTGCTTTCCTTGAGCTGCAGCGATTATTTGGCTTTGCCCGCCGTCGGCGTTGAGCTGCGGAATCGATTGGCCGATCAGAACGTCACCTTGCAGCTGCCCAGCCAACGGGTGGATCGTTTTGATGACGACATTGCCCACATTCTCGGCGGGACGCGCCAATCGGGGCTCACCTTTGCCCCAGAAGCTGGCACGCAGCGCTTGCGAGACATTGTGAATAAGGGCCTCACCGATGACGACCTTCTAAAAGGCATCCGTGTTGCGATGCAAAACGGTTACCGCAAAGTGAAGCTCTATTTCATGATCGGATTGCCCGGGGAGACGGACGCCGACGTTCTTGGAATTGTTGAAACTTGCACGATGTTGCAGCAGAGCTGCCGTGATTTGGGACGGCTCAATCTGAATATCACCATCAGCAATTTCACCCCGAAACCGCATACACCGTTCCAGTGGCACAGCGTTTCGACGGAAGAGTTTCAGCGCCGTCAAGAGCTCCTACGCGGAGCGTTTAAGCGTCTGCGCGGCTTCAAGGTGAATTTCACGGATGTGCGTCTTTCCGCAATGGAGGATTTTGTCGGCCGGGGCGACCGTCGCCTCGCCCCAGTGATTGAGGCTGCTTGGCGCGCTGGGGCCGGCATGGATGCATGGTTTGAATCGTTGGATCGCACCTACGCGGCTTGGACGGGTGCGATTTCAGAAGCAGGCCTTGAGGGGCGATATCGGGAGATGGAAGTTGGCAGTTGGAGCGCTGTAAATGCTTTGGATCGCAAAGATCTCGAAGTGTTTTGTCGCCAGCCCCTGCCTTGGGATCACATCGATACCGGGATCGATAAAACGTGGCTGATGGAGGACCTTCAACAGGCTTTGGCTGCTTCGGTTGTTCCCGATTGTTCATTCCATGGCTGCAGCAGTTGCGGAGTGTGTGGACCTGAGCTCGGTCACAACGTGGTGGTGCAAGCGCCTGTGGTGCCTTCGCAGGTACCCACGCAAGCACCACCCAGCGAACGGGTTTGCCGATTGCGCATTCAGTTTTCAAAAACGGGGTCGATGGCATTGCTCAGCCACCTCGATCTCATGCGGTTGTTGGAGAGAGCTTTACGTCGAAGTGGTCTCCCCATCAGCTTCACCGGTGGATTTCATCCCTTGCCCAGGGTGCAAATTGCTTTGGCGTTGCCTCTCGGGGCCGAAGCAGACAGTGAATGGATGGATATGGAATTCACCAAAGCCCTGGATCCCCTTCAACTGCAGCAGGGATTACAGCCACTTCTACCTCCAGGAATCACCTTGCTCTCAGTGGCTGAGGTGCCTGTAAGTGGCCCCAGTTTGTCCCAGGAGATTCGAGCCGCAGTGTGGAGCTTTGATGTGGAACTCAAAAGTGGCAGGACGATGGAATGGTCCTCTGCCATTGCCAATCTTCTGGCTGCAGAGGAGCTGATGTGGCACGACACAGATAAAAAAGGACGTCCTCGCTCCCGTGATTGTCGATCGGTGTTGCGTCGCCTCGATGTGGTGTCTGATCCAGGTGATTCTCGGTTGCGTTTGCGGCTAGAGGCGGACGTGGACTCCATGGGGCGAAGTTTGCGCCCATCTCAAATTCAGCATTGGTTGGAAGAGCAAGTGTCGGCGCCCATTGCCCTGCAGTCGTTGAAAAGGGATCGGTTAGAGCTTGCCCGGTGTTAAGTTGATTTCAGATAGCTAGTGCGATTACTGCACTGGTTGATCCTGGTCTTGCTGATCCTTCATTGGATATCGAGGTCCATGGCTCGCGAGCCGGTTCCACTAGAACCCCGAGCCCGTTTTCAGAGGAGTTTCGACTCCGCATCATTTCAGTCCTTCAAGGACGCTCCAATTCACCCAATAACCCGATGCAGGTTGCCGGCTGGCATCTGATCGGATCAGAGCCTCGAGTGGGCTCATGCCTGTTCTTTTATGTCCCAACAAATTGTCATCGCGGAGCAGCTGCGCATCGCTGCTGTGCTCTCCGATGAGCGAGTTGATGAGCTCATCGTCGCCCAAGGTCGTTATCAGATTGGCGATGTTTATTTAGGTACGGTTGAAAATGTTCTTCCGGGGATTGATGCCGCGTTTGTCAATATCGGCGAAAGTGAAAAAAATGGTTTTATTCATGTCACTGATCTTGGTCCGTTACGTCTAAGAAAAGGATCTGCCGGAATTACCGAATTGCTGGAACCTCGCCAGAAAGTTCTGGTGCAGGTGATGAAGGAGCCAACGGGTACCAAGGGGCCAAGACTCACCGGAAATCTCGCGCTCCCCGGCCGTTATTTGGTTCTTCAACCCCATGGGTTGGGGGTGAATATTTCCCGCAGGATTAGCGCCGAAGCGGAACGCAACAGGCTCAGAGCCCTAGGAGTTCTGATTAAGCCCCCAGGCGCTGGTTTGTTGATTCGAACGGAAGCAGAGGGCATTAGTGAAGAGCTTCTGATTGACGACTTAGAGGCGCTATTGCGTCAATGGGAGGCCATCCAACAAGCGGCAGAGACAGCCGTTCCGCCGGTGCTGTTGAATCGCGATGAGGACTTCATTCATCGCATTCTTCGCGATCACATGGGTCCAGACCTGGCGCGCGTCGTCGTTGATGAACCTGCAGCGGTTTCAAGGGTCGGGAGTTTCCTTGGCTCTGAGCTCGGAAACGTTGTGGTGGAGTGCCATGACGAGTCCACGGAACTGCTCGAGCACTACAAGATCAATGCCGCGATTCGTGATGCATTGAGACCCAGGGTGGATTTGCCCTCGGGTGGGTACGTGATCATCGAGCCCACGGAAGCACTCACCGTGATTGATGTGAACTCCGGCTCGTTTACCCGATCTGCCAATGCTCGGGAGACGGTGCTCTGGACCAACGTCGAGGCAGCGATCGAAATTGCAAGGCAGTTGAAACTGCGCAACATCGGCGGCGTGATCATTATCGATTTCATCGATATGGACTCCCGCCGTGATCAGCTCCAATTGTTGGAGCACTTCACAACGGCGACGCGGGATGACTCTGCTCGTCCACAAATTGCCCAACTCACCGAGCTGGGTCTTGTGGAACTCACCCGGAAGCGCCAGGGTCAAAACATCTATGAATTGTTCGGTCGTGCCTGCCCCAGTTGTGGTGGCCTTGGGCATGTGGCCGTTTTGCCTGGAAAAGATCTTTCACAGCCGTTGGCAGCTGAAACAGGTTTGGTTCGTTCGGTTGCATCGGCGCGTTCTGAAGTTGTCTCGCCTGCTGACACCGCTGCCAACAACAATCGACGTCGACGGGGCGGTCGTAGTCGAACCGCCACAGAAGGAGGATCCTCCTTTGTTGAACTCCCCACTGAAAGCGAAGCTCCACAGGTTTCCACGGAAGAGGCGCACGAGCCAGCAATTGCCAGGCGTCAAGATCCAGAGCTTGTTGCTGTGCCGATGACAGACGAACAGCAGGAGGTGTACAGCTGGCTTGGGTTGAATCCGGCCCTTCTGTTAGACGAACCACCCGAATCGGACAATGTTGTGGTGCGCGTTGTTCGTCCTGGCGAGGATGAGGCGGAGGTCCTTGAAGAAGCACGTCAGCAATTAGCGGCCAGTGCTGGACGCCGTCGCCGTCGCGGTAGTCGTGGTGCGGGGGGGCGAAGTGTGGTCCGTGCTGACTCGGCACCGCCCGAGCCCATACCCGTTTCTTTAAAGCCAGAGGCAGATCGCTCTCAGCAGCGTGAGGATGATCAGCCCCTAATGGTGGAGATCACGCCCTTGGAAAGTGTCTCTCCGGCTACCGTCGTTCTGGATCAAGAGCCCGTTGCTGAGGTCGTCGAGACCACGCAACCGGCGGAGGATGTTGAGGAGCCCCGTCGCCGTCGTCGGCGTTCTTCGGCCCCATCGTCTAGCTGATTGATGACGCGGCTGGAGGAAATCCCCAGTGGTTCTCGGGTTGCGGGTGTCGATGAAGTCGGCCGTGGTTGTTTGTTCGGTCCGGTGTTTGCTGCCGCCGTGGTTTTGGATGAGGTCGCAGAGCAACGGCTATGGCAAGCGGGGCTAACCGACAGTAAAAAATTGTCTGCGAAGCGGCGCGCAGGATTGGTGCCGTTGATTGAGCAACATTGTTTAACCAGGGGACTGGGTCAAGCATCGGCCCATGAAATTGATGCTGTGGGGATTCGAGGGGCGACAGAACGGGCGATGCTTCGCGCTCTACAGAAATTGGCGCATCCCCCAAATGTTGTTCTTGTTGATGGAAATCTTCCCCTTCGACTTTGGAGTGGGTCACAGCAAACTGTTGTGGGAGGCGACTCGCGCTCGGCCGCGATCGCTGCTGCCAGCGTGTTGGCGAAGGAAGCGCGTGATGCATTGATTCGGCGGTTGTCGGATCAATTTCCGGGCTATGGCCTTGAACGCCATGCTGGCTATGGCACGGCTCTGCATCAGAAAGCCTTGCTGGCCTTGGGTCCTACGTCCCTACATCGCCGAAGCTTTCTTCGACGGTTATTGGGTTAGTGCGTCGGATGGAACAGGTTTGCACCAGTCCTGAAAATCGCTGATGAGTTGCTTGCCAACGCGAGCCTTAATGCCAATCAAAATCCCGTTCAAGATCGACTCACCGGTGGATTCCAAGACACGGCGTGGAATCAAGCGGAGAAGCTGTGGTTGGCTCACTTCAACCGACAAGTGCGCATGGCCGCTCAATCCATGTTCATCGCTGATGAGCCTGGATTCCAGCGATAACTGGAAGTCGTCAACGAGGCCAAGACCCTCCAATTCGCAATCGACCGCCTTCATCACCAGCGTGTCGGATTCGGTTTCTATTTGCAGTGAGACGACCGGTTTCACCTGCAGTTGAAACACCTGCAGGCTGGTGACGAGATAGCGGTAGTGCCCGGGTCTGATCTTGGTGAGTTGCCGGGAATCAAGGAGTGCTCCAAGAACCCGTTCCTCTTGTTGCAGATAGTCCGGCAACCGTTCTGCGTGGCATCGGACTGGAAGGTCCAACTTCTGACTGGCTTCGAAGGCCAGGGACATGCGCATCACTTGACGCGGCATGATCCTATCGAGTCCATGCGGCCAGGCTTTCCATGCCAACACGTCTCGCTTACCTCGGCCCAACAGGGACCTATGGAGAGCAAGCCGCCCGCGCTTTGGTGCAACTCGAAGCGATGGGTGATGTTCAATTCGTTCCCTGTATTGGCTTGCGCGCCGTTGTTGAGCAGTTGGCAAGCGGGATGTGCGACGCGGCTGTGGTGCCGATTGAGAATTCTGTGGAGGGTGGTGTAACGGCCACCTTGGATGCGTTGTGGTCTCATCGCGACCTGTGTATTCGTCGCGCTCTGGTGTTGCCCATCCGTCATGCACTCTTGGGCCAAGGGGATTTGTCCGGGATTAATGAGGTGTTGTCTCATCCACAGGCTTTGGCCCAGTGCAGTGGTTGGTTGGCCAAGCATGTGCCGCAAGCATTGCAGCTCCCCACGTCCTCAACTGCGGAAGCTGCACGATTGGTGGTGGGGAGTCATTTCCGAGCCGCCATTGCTTCCAGGGTGGCCGGAATCGAACACGGCTTGGAGGAGTTGGCGTATCCGGTGAATGATGTGGCCGGAAATTGCACCCGCTTCCTCTTGCTGAAGCGTGGTGAACGTCGTGAACAAGGCTCGGTGGCCAGTGTGGCCTTCTCACTCCATCGAAATGCCCCAGGGGCCTTATTGGAGGCTCTCGCTTGTCTTGCGGATCGAGGAC
The DNA here is from genome assembly GCF_000012505.1 of Synechococcus sp. CC9902. Classification (NCBI taxonomy): domain Bacteria; kingdom Bacillati; phylum Cyanobacteriota; class Cyanophyceae; order Synechococcales; family Synechococcaceae; genus Synechococcus; species Synechococcus sp. CC9902. The sequence continues at coordinate 1,932,599 of NC_007513.1, read as the reverse complement.
TGAACATGAGCCGCATTGAGTCGCGACCGTCGAAGCGTGAATTTGGTGAATACGTCTTTTTTGTCGATGTTGATCTTCCGAGCAATCGAGCAGAGGCTCTGCCTGAGTTGATCGCACAACTCGAGCCTTTTTGTGAGCACCTCTCCCATTTCGGTGCTTATCCGAGCACTGAACTCAGTGACGTTTCAACTTGAATACGCCGAATTGCATCAGTCCGGTGGCAAAAGCCCAATGCATCAAAAGGAGTGTTGGAGTTTCCCTTAAACCTTGAATAACCGCTTTGGGACCCAGTCCAAGCACAGCTTTTGGACGTCGCAGACCTTCCACGATTGAATCAATCCAGGAGGGGAGTGTGGCTTGGCTCCAATCACCTGTACTGATACCACCTTGGCCATATCGGCTGGTTTCAAGGTTTTGTTGAAATCCAGCGATGCTGGCGAACTCGGGATGGGCCCACTGATTAAGGAGCTGGCGCATCACCTTGCGTTCTGTTTTGGTCATGGCGCCATCAGACGGGTCTCGACGGTTCCAATCCGCTACGGCCAGCAAGCCACCGAGCTTCAGCACTCTGAGGAGTTCGTCGGCATATTGCTGCTTGTCTGGCATGTGAGGCCCTGCTTCCACGCTCCAAACCGCGTCGAAACTGTGGTCAGCTAGCTGCAAATCGAGGGCATCCATCACCTCGAAACGACAAGGAAGCCCTTGGGGTGTCAGCTCTGTGGCGCGAGCAATTTGTGCAGGGCTGATGCTGATTCCGACAACCTCCAAGTTGTAATCCCGGGCAAGGATGCGCGCACTGCCACCAATGCCACACCCCACATCGAGAACTTTCGAACCTGCCGGGAGCTGATCGAGCCCACTCCAACGCACGAGTTCATGAACGAACGCTGCTTTTGCTTCACGGAAATCCTGACGTCGTGGTGGATCGCCGTAGTGGCCGAGATGCACGTGGTCACCCCAAAGCCGTTCGAGCAAGCGGTCATCCGTCCAGGCGTCGTAAGCGGCAGCGACACTTTCCGATGATTGATATTTTCGATCACGTTTCAGCCAGAGCCAACAACTAAGGGCAGCTGTGGCACCAGTTAGCAGGAGTAGAGACGCCAGCATTACTTCAGGTCCATCAGAACGGTGCGTGCGGCCAGTTGCCGCCGGGTGTGATCAAGCATTTCGAACTGTCGATGAAGACGGTCGTGCGTGTCGGTGAGCTCGAGCAAGGTTTGTTGTTCAGCAGCAGCGCGATTATCCAAATGGGCGCCAATCCAAAAGGAGAGTTCTCGGGGCAGGTCGGGTAGGTCGTCGGGAAGTTCAACGTCTCGATTTTGTAACTTCGCCGTCAGAGTCACCACGTCGTTGAGCGCCCCACTCACTTGATCTCTCAAGCTTGTGAGCGATTCCATGTCTGCGACTGGCCCATCTTCAATCCAGCTCACCATTGCCGTTCTGTAGGGCGTGTCGCGAGTGATGTTCAGCAACCGAAAACGTTGCTGCCCGAGGGTTACGACGTAGCTCCGTCCGTCCTCACTGGTTTGGTGCTGAAGAACTTCCGCGCAGCAGCCAATGTCGGCCATTTCGCCGGTTTCAGGATCGATTCGGACAATGCCGAAGCGCTTATCGGACTCCAAAACAGATTGGAGCAACATCCGGTAGCGCGATTCAAAAATATGAAGGGGCAGAAGCTGTTGTGGGAACAACACGACGTCCGGCAGGGGGAACAGGGGAAGTTCCCTGACCGAATAATCAGACACGGACGCCGTGTTCAAGGATCCTCTAATCCTAGGAAGAGGTTGATCTGATCGAAGTGATCAGAGCTTCACTTCGATGTCTACACCACTGGGAAGATCCAGCTTCATCAACGCATCGATGGTTTTTGCCGATGGGCTGTAGATATCGATGATTCGACGGTGAGTCCTCGTTTCGAAGTGCTCCCGAGAGTCCTTATCAACGTGGGGAGAGCGCAAAACGCAATAGATCTTGCGTTTGGTTGGGAGAGGAATCGGACCGATCGCTGATGCAGCGGTGGTATCGGCCGTTTCGATGATTTTGTCGCAGGAGAGATCAAGCATTCGGCGGTCAAACGCTTTCAAGCGAATGCGGATCTTCTGCTGAGCAATTGCAGTGGACATAAGGAAAGCGGGAACAGGTTCCGGGAGGAGCCCTGAATTCAGTTGTCGAGGTTCGAAATCAATGTAAGGGATGGCAGGCCGGAGCCCACCATCCCGTTAAGGCATCAGTCGAAACTGATCATTCGATGATCTTGGACACCACACCAGCACCGATGGTGCGGCCGCCTTCACGGATTGCGAAGCGCATGCCCATTTCCATGGCCACTGGGCAGATCAGCTCACCGGTCATCTGGATGTTGTCACCAGGCATCACCATTTCCACGTTGGAGCCGTCTTCCGCTGTGAATGCGGTGATTTGGCCAGTCACGTCCGTTGTACGGATGTAGAACTGCGGGCGATAGCCAGCAAAGAAAGGAGTGTGGCGACCGCCTTCTTCTTTCTTCAAGACGTACACCTGACCTTCGAACTTGGTGTGAGGTGTGATGGAGCCAGGCTTCACCAACACCATGCCGCGCTCGATGTCTTCCTTCTGAATACCGCGAAGCAGGAGACCAACGTTGTCACCCGCCATGCCCTCATCGAGCAATTTGCGGAACATTTCCACACCAGTAACGGTGGTTTTACGGGGGTCGCGGATGCCGACTACTTCAACTTCTTCGCCAACTTTGACGATGCCACGCTCGATACGACCGGTAGCAACCGTGCCTCGGCCCGTGATGGAGAACACATCTTCAATAGCCATCAAGAACGGCTTATCGACTTCGCGCTCGGGCTCGGGGATGCTTGCATCCACAGCGTCCATTAACTCATCGATCTTGGCTTCCCACTCAGCTTCTCCCTCAATGGCTTTCAAGCCAGAGACCTGGATAACGGGAATGTCGTCGCCGGGGAAGTCGTAGCTGGACAGCAGCTCACGAATTTCCATTTCCACCAACTCGATGATCTCTTCGTCATCGACCATGTCGCACTTGTTTAAAGCAACAACCAGTGCGGGCACGCCAACTTGCTTAGCTAGGAGGATGTGCTCCTTGGTTTGCGCCATCGGGCCATCTGTGGCGGCACAAACCAGGATTGCGCCATCCATTTGGGCAGCACCCGTGATCATGTTTTTCACATAATCAGCGTGTCCAGGGCAGTCAACGTGGGCGTAGTGACGCTTTTCGGTTTCGTACTCAACGTGGGCAGTGTTGATGGTGATACCGCGCTCGCGCTCCTCTGGAGCACCGTCAATATCGGCATAGTTTTGAACCTGCGCTTGCCCTTTCTTGGCGAGCACATTGGTGATAGCTGCAGTCAGCGTGGTTTTGCCGTGGTCAACGTGGCCGATGGTGCCGATGTTGACGTGGGGCTTGTTCCTTTCGAACTTCTCGCGTGCCATTTGAATTAAAGAATCGAGGGTTGGATTAAAGGATTGTAGAGATCAGGAATTGCCCTGATTCTTGGAGATGATGGCTTCGGCCACATTGCGAGGAACATCCTCATAGTGGCTGAACTCCATTGAGAAAATACCCCGACCCTGAGTCATGGATCGGAGTTCGGTGGCGTAGCCGAACATCTCGGCCAGGGGCACCTTGGCCGAGACTTTTGACGTGCCATCGTCAATTGCCTGACCTTCGACCTGTCCTCGTCGGGAGGATAGGTCGCCGATGACGGAGCCAAGGAAATCCTCGGGGACTTCGACCTCCACCTTCATCATCGGTTCAAGAAGAACAGGGTTGCACTTCCTGACCGCATCTTTGAAGGCCATCGAGCCTGCAATTTTGAAGGCCATTTCAGATGAGTCCACATCGTGGTAAGACCCATCAACCATGCTGACTTTGACGTCGATTAGGGGGAATCCAGCGATCACACCTGATTCGCAGGTTTCCTTCATCCCTTGCTCGGAAGGTTTGATGAATTCCTTCGGAACAATGCCACCAACAATTTTGTTTACGAACACGAATCCGGATTCGGGTTCGCCGGGCTCCATTTCGATCACAACGTGACCGTATTGGCCCTTACCACCCGTTTGCCGGGAGAACTTGCCTTCACCTTTGGAAGAACCACGAATGGTTTCTCTGTACGACACCTGAGGGGCGCCGATGTTGGCTTCAACCTTGAATTCACGCATCATTCTGTCCACCAGGATCTCCAGGTGAAGCTCACCCATGCCAGCAATCACGGTCTGGCCAGTTTCTTGATCCGTGCGAACCCGGAACGTGGGATCTTCTTCCGCCAAAGACACCAGGGCTTTGGAGAGTTTCTCCATATCACCTTTGGTCTTGGGCTCAACCGCCACGGAAATCACCGGTTCTGGGACGAACAACGTCTCGAGAACAATGGGTTCATCGGCTGAGCAAAGCGTGTCGCCGGTCGTGGTGTTTTTCAGGCCCAGCACGGCACCAAGATCGCCAGCCTGGAGTTGATCCACTTCTTCGCGATCGTCGGCTTTAAGCACAACCAAACGCGAGATGCGCTCTTTGATCCCCTTCGTGGAGTTCATCACGTAACTGCCCTTTTCAAGGACACCCGAATACATCCGAACGAAGGTGAGCTTGCCGTAGGGATCAGCCATCACTTTGAAGGCCAAGGCACTGAATGGAGCTTTGTCGTCTGAAGGACGCACAGCTTCTGTGCCATCGGGAAGAATTCCCTGAATCGGAGGCACATCAATGGGGGCTGGCAGGTAGTCGACGACAGCGTCGAGCACCAGCTGTACACCCTTGTTTTTAAAGGCTGAACCACAAAGCACAGGAACTAAACCGTGCTTCACCACGCCAGTGCGGATCCCCTGCTTGAGCTCATCGTTGGAGAGCTCGCCGGTATCTAGAAATTTTTCAATCAGCGCTTCATCTGTCTCAGCAACTTTCTCCATTAAGAAAGCGCGCCATTCCTCAACCTGGTCTTTCATCGCTTCAGGCACATCGGTGATTTCGATGTCTTGCCCGAGGTCGTCCTTATAAATGTGCGCTTTGTTCTCGACGAGGTCGATGATGCCGCTCAACTCACCTTCAGCACCGATTGGGAGCTGAATCGGCACGGCATTGGCCTTCAAACGATCCTGGATTTGTCCGTGAACCTTGAGGAAGTCCGCACCAGTGCGGTCCATTTTGTTCACAAACACCATCCGAGGAACGGAATAGCGATCGGCCTGTCTCCAGACTGTTTCCGATTGGGGCTGAACACCGCCGACGGCGCAGAACACTGCGATCACTCCGTCGAGAACACGCATGGAGCGTTCAACTTCGATGGTGAAGTCGACGTGTCCGGGGGTGTCGATGATGTTCACACGGTGGTCTTTCCAGCTCGTGGAAATGGCCGCTGCCGTGATCGTGATTCCTCTCTCCCGCTCCTGGGCCATCCAGTCGGTGACGGCAGCACCGTCATGCACCTCGCCGATTTTGTGCACCACGCCTGAATAGAACAAAATCCGTTCTGTCGTGGTGGTTTTGCCGGCATCAATGTGCGCAGCGATACCAATATTTCTGACGCGTTCCAGGGGAAAGGCGCGGGCCACAGGAGTACTCCGGGGGTGAAGCGTGAAAAGGCGGGCCGACTCTACATGTCAGCCATGAACAATCGTGTTGATGGACTGGCTAATAGGGCTCAGTAGCGGTAGTGGGCGAAAGCTTTGTTGGCTTCGGCCATTTTGTGCGTCTCTTCGCGTTTGCGAACAGCACTTCCAGCTTCATTGGCGGCATCCATCAGTTCGCCAGCAAGCTTCTGAGACATGCTGCGCCCGTTACGCGCGCGTGAAAAGCTCACGAGCCAGCGCAGAGCCATCGCGGTACCGCGCTCCTGACGAACTTCCATAGGCACCTGGTAGGTGGCGCCACCGACACGTCGTGCACGCACTTCAACGAGGGGAGTCGCGTTCTTGACGGCAGTTTCAAAGAGTTCCAGTGGATCCCCACCGGTGCGCTCGTTGATCAAACCGAAGGCGTCAGAAAGAATGCGCTGAGCCGTTGATTTCTTCCCGTGCTGCATCAGCCGAGCAACCATCATCGTTGCGAGCCGGCTGTTGAACTGTGGATCAGGAAGAATTGGGCGCTTTACAGCGGCGTTACGGCGGGACATGAAAACTCAGAGCGTTGTGGTCAGAAATGAATAGAGGGTGATGTCAGATCACTCTTTTGGTGCTTTAGCGCCGTACTTGGAGCGGGATTGGCGGCGGTCTTTGACGCCAGATGTGTCGAGGGTTCCGCGAATGATGTGATATCGAACCCCTGGCAGGTCTTTGACACGTCCTCCTCGAATCAGCACAACAGAGTGCTCTTGAAGGTTGTGTCCGATGCCACCGATATAAGCAGTCACCTCAAAACCGGAGGTGAGCCGCACACGAGCCACCTTGCGAAGCGCCGAGTTGGGTTTTTTCGGCGTGGAGGTGTAAACGCGGGTGCAGACACCGCGGCGCTCAGGGCAGGACTTCAAAGCAGGCGATTTCGTCTTGACTTTGAGACGTGAGCGCTCAGTGCGGATTAGCTGTTGGATGGTTGGCATCGAGGGTCGGTGTGCGGCCGGACACCCCGACCTAATTCGACAATCCATCACGATACCGGGTGATGGGCCAATTGTTAACGACGGCTGAAGGCACTTCCACAAGCGCACGGCTCAATTCCCTTCGCGGCCCGGATCAGAAATCCACCACCGCTGAGGTCGCCTCGGTAGTCGAGACAAAGATTTTTAAGAACTCCGACCTGCTCTTGCGGTGCATGCAGGGTGATGCCATCGGCCCGGGCAATGGCAATGCCCGCAAGGTGGCCAGGGCGGATTCGGATGATGTGCTGCGCGCACTCACCGGGGATGACATCCAAATGCATTTGCCCTGGGGTTCCAGCCACTGCTGCTTGGCGCCCCAGCTCGGCAGCTGCTGCTGCGGTTAATCGCAGATTGGCAGCCATGCAAAACAAATCAATGGATAAACAGTTTTGCAGGTGTTCATGACCGTATGAGTCCGAGGCCGTTGTGAACCCTGGGGGTGCTTCCCCGCCCATTCATGACTGTTTGGTTGCTCACCACAAGGGTTGTGGAGCTTCCTCCATCCAGATTTAGAGCATCTGTGAAGCCAAGTTGTTGGGCTGCCAGGGCTGTTTCGAGCAACGTGGGATCACTGGTCGTCGCGCCATGCACCGTGAGCATCCACTGGCCATCACGGCCTTGCCCCACCACGGTGCGAGGCGCCGTGAGACGCAGAAAGCCTGGACTAAACCCTTCGCTTCGGCCGTTCAGCACGATGCGACCGTGTTGCATCAAGAGTGGTCCTCCACCCAGCACGTTGGGATGTGTGCCGAGCGCTGAGCGAGACCACAAAAAGAGCTTCACCCGATCGCCAACGCCTGCAGGGAGTGCTGCACCACCTCGGGCAACAATCAAATCCGTTCCCGGTGGGATGGGGACGCCCTGTCTCAGCGAGTTATGCCCCCATTCTTGTTCCACAACACCTCTGCGAATCAGCAGGGCCTGCTCCTTGCCACTGATGGCGCGATATTTCGATCCCCAGCTGGGTGTGTAGCGGCTCAGACCTTTTTGTACATACCCACTGTTTAAAAAGCCAAGCCGCCAACGTTTGGAGCTGTTCACCTGGAGTTCTTGCAGGAGCTCAAGCCGCCCGAAGTGAAGGGTGCTGTTGCGGCTCCAGCCGATCACGCCACGGTTCAGGATCGGTCCGGACAACCAGGTGCCATTGCGCCGCAGCGCTCCCAGGGGAAGTTGATTGATGCGGTTGAAAAACCCGCCATTGATGGAGACGAGTGCCTTGGCAGATCTAGAGAGTTCTGGAAGGAAGCTCAGTCCTTGCTGTCGGTCTTCTTGTGCCAGGGGTTGGAGCCTTAGCCCCAGTGCGTTGAGCCTGCCTCCGATGCGAAAAATTCGAAGTGGTTTGACGCCAACGTTGATGGTGCGTTCCTCCATCACGAGGCCCTGTTGTATGTAGGGGGCAAGAGCTGGGTTGTTAATCGGAAGCTCTCTTCGTGGCTGTATCGCCACTGATCGCCCCCCCACCCCATCAAGCACCAGTCGCCACGGTGTGGCCAAGCTCAAACTGCGTAGACGAATGGCCTGGCCGCGGAGTTTCAAGAGACGCCCCTCTTGGAGAGGGTGTAAGCCGAGCTGCTTGAGGATGTTGCGCTGTCGAGAGGTGGTCTGTAGCGCGAAGGCCCAATCAGTCCCGATGCGTTGCGCAAAAGCCGGCCCATCGAGATCCAGCACGAGACGCTTTGCGGTGGCTCCTTTGCCCCGCCTTAACCCTTGCAGTGCAGGCGCGGGCAGGCTGAGGATCAAGGTTCCTCCCTTGCGCTTGGTGTCAACTCCAACGCTGGTCAACCAATCTCCAACGTCGAACCCGACTTCGTCGCCGAGGGAGCGGCTGTCTAGCCGACTCAAAGCCACTGTTCGGCCAAACCACTCCAATGCATCACCACCAGGTCTTTCCTGGCGTCTGAACCCCATCCGTGCCTCGAGAAGATCCAGCGGCAGCCAAAGCTGATCGGGTTGAGTGCTGTTATTCCCACGCCATTCCCAAATTGCTTTGACGCGTTCACCGTCAATCGCAACCGTATTTCCTCTCCTTGGCGCGACGGCACGAATTTGCGGCAGAGGCTCTGGCGGCGGAGCGATGGGGAGCATGCGGTGGTTGGGTGCGGAATGTCGCCTGCCTAGGATCGTCAAACGCGCTGGTTTCTGCAGGAGACGTCGTTGCAGTCCACGCATTTGTCTAGTTGATGTTTATGTCTGAAGCCATCCGTCCCTCAGCTTGGCCATACAGCGACAGCGCTGCTCCTGATGCCGTGGCTGGTGAGAAGGACGCGTGCGGCGTTGGTTTTCTTGCTCAGCTGTCAGGGAAAGCCAGTCATTGGGTGTTGCAACAAGCCCTGCGAGGACTTGGGTGTATGGAACATCGCGGTGGCTGTGGCGGCGATGGTGATTCCGGCGATGGCGCCGGAATCTTGTGTGGCATTCCATGGAATTACCTCAGGGCGGTCTGGCCAGAAGCCAGTGCTGCTAAGGGCCTTGGCATGATGTTCATGCCAACCAATCCGGCCAGCCGCGCCGCTGTGCGCGCCTGTTGCGATGCCGAAGCAAAAGCTTTGGGCTTGTCGCCCTTGGGATGGCGTGAGGTGCCGATCGACCCATCGGTTTTGGGGGAGTTGGCACGGCAGACCGCCCCCGCTATTGAGCAGTGGGCATTGGATGGAGCGGATGATGGAGATGCCCTTGAAGCTCTCTTACTTCGCCTTCGCAGGCGAGTCGGTGCACGGGCGCGTCAGGAGTTGGGCTCCGACCAAGTTCAAGACTTCTATGTCACCTCCCTGAGCAGCCGCACCGTTGTGTACAAGGGCATGGTGCGTTCAGAGGTGTTGGAGCGTTATTACGCCGACCTTCGTGATCCGCGCTTTGAAGTGAGCTTTGCGGTGTACCACCGTCGCTTCAGTACAAACACTCTTCCTCGTTGGCCGTTGGCGCAGCCCATGCGAATGCTGGGTCATAACGGTGAAATCAATACCCTTCTGGGCAATCTCAATTGGGCGAAAGCATCGGAAGCCAATCTCCACAACGTTTGGGGTGAGGCATCGGCTGATCTGATCCCTGTCGTGAATCCGGCGTTCAGTGATTCGGCGAATCTCGATGCAACGTTGGAGTTGATGGTCCGCAGTGGCCGTTCCATTACGGACAGCCTGATCACGTTGGTGCCGGAGGCTTTCCGCAATCAGCCGGACCTCGATCGCCGTCCTGATGTGACCGCGATGTATGAGTTCAATGCGGGGATTCAGGAGCCCTGGGATGGCCCTGCGCTGCTGGTGTTTGCCGATGGCAAACGGGTTGGAGCGACGTTGGATCGCAATGGCTTGAGACCAGCGCGTTGGTGTACCACCAGCGATGGTTTCGTGATCATGGGCTCAGAAACCGGTGTGGTCGATTTAACCGACAAGACCATCGTCCAGAAAGGTCGATTGGGCCCTGGTCAAATGTTGGCCGTCGACTTAGAAACCGGCCAACTTCTCGATAATTGGGCTGTAAAGGAAGACGCTGCCCAACGTTTTCCTTATGCAGATTGGTTGCATCAACACCGTTCCTCTGTATCAGCGCAGCCGTGGGTTGAGGCGCGCTGCATGGGAGAGCTCGATCTGTTGCGTCTGCAGACGGCGATGGGCTTCACCGCCGAAGACCTCGATCTGGTGATCGAAGACATGGCTGGCCTTGGCAAGGAGCCCACGTACTGCATGGGGGACGACATCCCACTAGCAGTTCTGTCTGACCGCCCCCATTTGCTGTACGACTACTTCAAGCAACGGTTCGCACAGGTCACGAACCCGCCCATTGATCCGCTTCGCGAGAAGTTGGTGATGAGTCTGGAAATGCATCTGGGTGAGCGTCGCCCAGCCTTGAAGCCTGAGGCCAAGGCTGCTGCAGTGATTCACCTCGATAGCCCGGTGCTCAATGAAACTGAGTTAGCGGCTCTCTCTCAGCAAGGCCTTCCGGTCAGGATGCTGTCCACTCAAGTGGCCGTTGAAGCCTGTGCTGGCGGATTGGGCACTGCTCTGAACGATCTATGCAAAAACGCTGAACAGCTCGTGCGCGATGGGGCACAAGTGTTGGTGTTATCGGACCGTGTTCGGGCGGATGGCCAACCTTCAGAGCTCAGTGCCACAACGGTGGCGATGCCCGCCCTCTTGGCCGTTGGAGCGGTGCATCACCACCTCCTGCGCCAAAAGCTGCGGTTGCAATGTTCTTTGGTTGCCGATACGGCTCAATGTTGGAGCACGCATCACATGGCCTGTTTGATCGGCTATGGGGCGAGTGCTGTATGCCCATGGCTGACGTGGGAAACGACCCGCCACTGGTTGGAGCATCCCAAAACTCAAAAGCGGATTGAGCAGGGCAAACTTCCCTCCCTTGACGCTGTCAAAGCTCAAGAGAACGTTCGCATCTCTCTGGAAAATGGCTTGCGCAAGATCCTCTCAAAGATTGGGATCTCCTTGCTAGCGAGCTATCACGGTGCACAAATTTTTGAGGCCATCGGCCTCGGTGCAGACGTGATTGAGATGGCGTTTTCCGGCACCACCAGTCGTGTGGCCGGGATGACCCTTGCTGAACTCGCCAACGAAACCCTGTCGTTGCATGCCAAGGCTTTCCCCGAGCTCAACCGCAGCAAGCTCGAATTTATGGGTTTTGTGCAGTACCGCTCGGGTGGTGAATTCCACCTGAACAGTCCAGATATGTCGAAGGCGCTGCACGCTGCCGTGAAAACTGGCCCTGGATACGACCACTTTTCCACCTACAAAACACTGCTGGAGAACCGTCCAGTTACTGCGTTACGCGATTTGTTGGAGTTCAAGATCGCTTCAACCCCACGTCCCCTCGATCAGGTGGAAAGCGTGGAAAGTTTGTGCAGCAGATTTTGCACCGGTGGCATGAGTCTTGGTGCCTTGTCGCGGGAGGCCCATGAGGTCCTTGCCGTGGCGATGAATCGCATCGGTGGCAAGAGCAATAGTGGTGAAGGTGGTGAAGATCCAGCTCGTTTCCAGGTCTTGAGTGATGTCGATGCGGAAGGCAGGTCCGCAGCGTTTCCGAGCATCGGAGGGTTGCGCAATGGCGACACCGCAAGTTCGGCGATTAAGCAGATCGCGTCAGGGCGGTTTGGGGTCACAGCGGAATACCTCCGTAGTGCCAAACAGTTAGAGATCAAGGTGGCCCAAGGCGCCAAACCGGGTGAAGGGGGCCAGCTGCCAGGTCCCAAGGTTGATAACTACATCGCCTGGTTGCGCAACAGCAAACCGGGTGTGGCCTTGATCTCTCCGCCTCCCCATCACGACATTTACTCAATTGAAGACCTGGCTCAGCTCATTCATGATTTGCACCAGGTGCATCCCAAGGCTCCAGTCAGCGTCAAATTGGTGTCTGAAATAGGGATCGGCACCATTGCCGCTGGCGTGGCGAAAGCCAACGCCGATGTGATTCAGATTTCTGGCCATGACGGCGGTACAGGAGCGTCACCCCTCAGTTCGATTAAGCACGCCGGTAGCCCTTGGGAACTTGGCCTCACTGAAGTGCATCGCTCTCTGTTGGAAAACGGATTGCGTGATCGAGTTCTGCTTCGGGCCGATGGGGGCCTGAAAACGGGTTGGGATGTTGTGATCGCAGCGATGTTGGGTGCCGAGGAATTTGGCTTTGGTTCGGTGGCGATGATTGCTGAGGGCTGCATCATGGCCCGCGTTTGCCACACCAATAATTGCCCGGTCGGTGTTGCGACTCAGAAAGAAGCACTGCGAAAACGCTTTAAGGGAGTGCCTGAGCATGTGGTGAACTTCTTTTGGTTTGTGGCCGAAGAGGTTCGCCAGCTGCTGAGCCTTTTGGGGATGGCCAAGCTTGAGGATTTGATCGGTCGAACCGACCTATTGCAGACCCGTGCCGTTGATTTGGCGAAAACCAGCTGTGTTGATCTATCCAGCCTCTTGGCTCCCATTGCCGGTTCTGAAGATCGCTCTTGGCTCACCCATAGCGCTACGGCTCACGGCAATGGCCCCATCCTCGAAGATGATTTTCTGGCAGATCGTGAGTTGATGGAGGCCGTTGAGAACCACAGCGATCTGAGTCGCATCACTGAAATCATCAATACCGATCGCAGTGTTTGTGCTCGTTTGGCTGGGGAGTTGGCCCAGCTCCATGGCAATCGAGGTTTCAAGGGCCAGCTTGATCTCACATTCCGTGGAGCTGCCGGACAAAGTTTTGGTGCCTTCCTCGTTCAAGGGATGAATGTGCGTCTCGAAGGAGAAGCCAACGATTACGTGGGTAAAGGGATGAATAGTGGTCGGATCACATTGGTCCCCAGTGATGGCACCCCAAATCCTGGTGAGCAGGTGATCCTTGGCAATACCTGTCTCTACGGGGCAACAGGAGGTGAGTTGTTTGCCTACGGCAGAGCTGGCGAACGCTTCGGTGTGCGTAACAGCGGTGCGAAAACCGTCGTAGAAGGTGCCGGGGACCACTGCTGTGAATACATGACGGGCGGTGTGGTCGTGGTACTCGGCAGCACAGGGCGAAATATCGGTGCTGGGATGACCGGTGGCGTCGCCTTTTTGTTGGATGACACGGGTGGTGTGACGCCTCGCGTGAATCCAGAAATTGTTGAGGTCTGCGCTCTCACAACGGGAGAGCAAGACGCCATGCTCAAGGATTTGTTGGAGCGCTATTTGGCGGTCACTGGAAGTGAAAAAGCTTCCGAACTTCTGGCGGACTGGCCTACTGCTAAATCCCGCTTCAAGGTGCTGGTGCCTCCGAGCGAACGGGCTCCCATGGGGCTCACCGAGAAACAGGCCGTCGCGGCCTAATCACGATCTTCGGAGTCACCGGGTGGCTTGGTTCGTCAAGACAGAAACCTTTACGGCTGAAACCGCTGCTCTCTCGATCGAGCAGCGGCGTCCATTTTTGGAGGCGCATCGCCATTGGCTGGATCAACACATCGGGCTTGGACGACGCATTCGCAGTGGCTTTTTAGTCGATGATCAGCGGCGTCCTGGCGGTGGAGGAATGCTGATTTTTCAAGCCTCGTCCTATGCCGATGCCCTGGCCTGGGTGAGCCAGGATCCAATGATTGTGGAGGGTCTTGTGGCGTGGCAGCTTCAGGAGTGGATCCCTGTTAGCGGGGATGACTGGCCATAAGCCGTTGCACCTCACCAGCGTGATAGCTGCTGCGGGTGAGTGGACTGCTCACCACTTGGAGGAAGCCCAGCTCGTCTTCCCCAATGCTGCGATACGACTCGAATTGGCTGGGCGTGACAAATCGATCGACTGCTAGGTGCTTGGGCCCAGGTGAGAGGTATTGCCCGATGGTCACAATGTCGACTTGATGGTCGCGTAAGTCCTTTAAGACGCCGATCACCTCGTCATCGGTTTCACCCAAGCCCGCCATGAGCCCCGACTTTGTGTACACCTTTGGCCAGCCCTTTCGCACCCGTTGAAGTAAGTCCAGGGAGCGTTCATAAATGCCCTGGGGCCTTGCCTTTTTGTACATCCGTGGGACCGTCTCAATATTGTGATTCAGTACGTGAGGTGCGGCTGCCATCACGGTGGCTAGTGCGTCCCAGTTCCCGCAAAGATCGGGGATGAGTAATTCAATGGTGGTGAGCGGGGACCGCTGCTTCACCTGCTCAATACACGCCACAAATTGAGAGGCACCGCCGTCGAGCAGGTCGTCACGATTGACGGATGTAATTACAACGTGGCTTAACCCAAGGCGTGCAACAGCTTCTCCAAGGCGTTCTGGTTCGCTCGGATCAAGCTCCCTAACACTTTTGTCGAAGTCGATGTCGCAGTAGGGGCAGGCGCGGGTGCAGCCCGGACCCATGATTAAAAAAGTGGCTGTTCCACCGGCAAAACATTCGCCGATGTTCGGGCAACTTGCCTCTTGGCAGACCGTGTTCAGATTGAGGTCTTGCAGTAGATCTGCGACAGCACCGATCCTTTCCCGCTGCGGGGCTTTAACGCGCAACCACTCGGGCTTGAGCACTGCTGAATTCGGGTCTATCACCGACCCTAAACGGCTCTGCTCACCTGGTGTTGTCTCTTAAGATGGTGAAGACGGGATGTAGCGCAGCTTGGTAGCGCACTTCGTTCGGGACGAAGGGGCCGCAGGTTCGAATCCTGTCATCCCGACTGCAGAATTTTGTGGTCTTAAATCTTGATTGATTCTAGATCGTTTTGGAGGAAAAGTAGTCGACAAAAGTTTAATGTTTAAGGCTGATGTGTCGATTACTCCAGCCATAGCTTTTTAAAAATAAGCGGAGCTGAGTCTCGAGACTTCATGGCTTCTTCGCGAATGAACGTGATGCAAGCTTTTGATCCATCAAATGCCTTTTCTTTGATCACAAGTTCAAAGGCCTGTTGCAGATTTTTGCTTCGAGATAATTCCATCTCCATGATTTTGACTGCCTTAGGAGGGTTGCATTTTCCCATCGCCGACGATGTTTTCCCTGGCATTCCGGCATTGAACAGAGTTGTCATAAATGCTGCTCCTAGAAGAAAGCTAAGGCGTATCATGAGCTTGGTGCGTGATAAATTTTTTGAAAAAAATAGATGCTCAACTTAGCTTAAGTTATGGTGATATTTTAGAATTTAAATGTAATTTTAGCAAGGCCTCCGAGTTGTTCAAAGGTTTCTCCTCTGGGAGTGTCTTGTCCCAGTGGGCGTGACAAATAAAACAAGGCAGGCGTCACTGTGATCGCATCCGTCACGTTCATCTGAAGCCATGCCTCCCAGATGAACTGACCATCGTTTGGGGTGTTTTGACCCTTGAGATCGGTTGCGAAGACAGGTTGTCCAACGGCGATGCCGACGCTGGTGCTATCCATAAAAATGTTGTCCCACTCCAAGCCTGCCGTCCAAGACTGACTGGTTTGAACGTCGCCGTTCTGGGATGTATCGCTCACGTTGATGCCCCACCCCGCCGAGATTGAGGGGATCCAGCGCTCGTCCAGTCCTTGCCAGGCTCCGCCGAGGCCGAAGGCATGGGTCATGCCCGTGGCACTCAATGATGTTTGGGTGAATGGGCTGGCATACGTGATGAGATCGTCGCCGTTTTGGATCGCGGTATAAATCGCGGCAAGGGTCAATTCCTCTCGCGCGTAACCGATTTGTACCGTTCCAGTGCTCCCTGCATCCTTTGTTGCGAGCCCCCCTTCGCTTGTTGTGCTTCTCGATCCGTTGGCTGCTACGTAATTGGCTGAAAAGCGGAAGCCAGTGGGGGCATCCCAGCGGAGGCCGGCTCCAGCGCCGAGGTTTTTGTTGTAAGCGGCCGGCGCACCATTCAGGGTGAGCACATCGAGAATTGCATCACTCGGGTAGAAGCTTGGCCAGATCGCCAACATGTCTTCCTGACCCACGCGTGGACCTGCGGTCACTGTCAGGTGCGATCCAATAGGGAACGAATAAAAAAGTTTGTCGAGTGTTAACTGATTTGGGTGGTCTCCCTCTTGAAATGCCGTTTCCAGGGTTGAGAGTGTTGTAGGGCCGGCTCCGCTAAAAACATTGTTATCCCCATTGAAGTTGCCAGCGCGCAGCACGCTGGTGAGTTGGTCTTCACCGGTGAAGCTCGTTTCGAGATTGAGTTGAAGGTCGTTGTTCAAGCTTGTAGCTCCGAAGCCTCCATTGCTGTGTTGTTTCAGAGCATTGGCCGAGCCTCGAAATTGATTGGCACCCACCACGAAGGTGGCGACACCCTTGAGCTTGGTGGTGGTGGAGAACTGGGTTGCTTCCAGTTCGCCAACACGAGCTTCGAGGCCGTCAACGCGTCCGCGGAGGATGGCGAGTTCGGTTTCGAATTCTTTGAGAAGGCGACGCAGTTCGTCGGTCACTTCAGTGACGCGGTCGAGACATGCGTTCAGCAGTGCTGCAGCCTCGTAACGGGTCATCGCCCGGTTGCCGCGGAAGGTGCCGTTGGGGTAACCAGCGACGCAGCCGTACTGCTCAACCAAGTTGCTGAGCGCCTGATAGGCCCAGTCAGTTGGGTAAACGTCGGAGAATTGGGTAACGCTGGTGACTTGGTCGCGGCTGTTTTCAAGCGAACGCGCCGCGTCGTCAGAAACGCCGTTGAGGTTGGGCTCTCCCGTCGAGGCCAGACCACCGAAGACAGCAGAAGCTATGAGGATTGACTGGACGAATTCCATGACCGTGTTGGAACAATGTTGAATAAAAAAACCTCCTTATCGAACGATAAGGAGGAGATGGCATGAAGTTTGTTTGTCTGAATAACGGCGTTATTAGTCGATCAGTGCCACCCAGGCAAATGCAATTCCAATGCCAATCCAGATCCCAGCACCGAGTCGACGTCCTTGTTCTCCAAGGCGACTGATGACGGTTTGCGATACGGAGCAAACAAGGGTTAGCAGAACACCTTGGCCAATCAGTAAGCCAAAGAAATAGGCCAGAAGAGGAGTGGGCTCAGCCCCAACAATGGTGCTCCCCAGAAGAAAGCCATGCAGTCCGAACAATGGCAAAAGCCAGGTTGCTGGTGCAACCGAAAGGGCGATGAGTCCTTCCACCACGAGGCTTAACGACACAAGAGCTTCAGCCCAGGGTGCGACGACATCGGGCAGGGGGACGAACTGTGAGATCAAGCTGCCGCCCAAGCCGATAGCCAGCATTGGCAAAATCCAGGCAACTGGTCGCTTGAGGCCGATGAAGGCGATGGCCAGCAGAAAGAGCAAATGGTCCGGCCCTAGGAGGGGGTGGCCAATACCGCTCACAAGACCGGTCCATCCGGTGAGCTGGCTGCTGTCACCCATTCCGAAAGGGTGGTGAGCGAAGGCGGGGCTTCCGAGAAGAAGCAGCGGAATGATTCCTAGGGCAGCCCACCTGATTGGCCGCTGGCAGCCCTGGATTGAAAAAGTCAAAAGTCGATCCTCGTCGTTTGAAGGTCTGGCGGGCGTTCTGACTGACGGCCCTCGCGGAGACGCTTCACAGCTGCGGGACAGCGACGGACTTTCACCGCTCTTTCCCCGTTTCCATCAGCAGCTGCTCACTGCTGAAACCAGAAAACACACATTAAGGGCAGCTCTTGCTTCTGCCATAAATGCTTCTCAAGTGTTGGTACAAGCTCTGCACTCATTCATTACATAAATATGTGGGATGCGTTATCGGCTTGTTTTGCGGAGAGCAGACACTGATTCGATCTCCGTAACCCGATTGGCCCCATGTTGCGAATTCAGGGCGACGCCCAGCTGTTGAAAACACTCTTGCTTGAGTCGCTGCGCGAGCCTCTGTCACATTTTCAACACAACAAATCTCAAGACCCTCCTCTTATTGAGAATGACTTGCATTTTCAGCAGCGCGCTTGTACTCTTGCAACCAATTCTCAATCGCAATAGTTGTGACGGCTTCTGCCTACCGTTTTTTGCCCGATGATTCGGTTGCTCCGATGTCGATGCCTCGCCAGCAGACTGTGTTGCTGGATCCGGCTGGTCGTGAGCAGGCCACAGTTCTTGAAGTGATGGAAGGGGTTTGTCGTGTGTACTGCCCATGCGAGGAAACCGAAGGGATGACCCTGGCATTTCTGCAATCCGGGGATCGTCTACGAACGGATCGCCTCTGTAGTGATGGTGCTTGCGTCGAAGCCTTAACCGCTCTGAAGTTTCGGCGAGATGCCGTGAGTGCCGACGAGCTGGGCATGGATGCCGTCAACGAATGGACATTGCAGCTATTGCGTGTTCGCCACCTAGGCCAGGCTGAGCAGCGGTTGCATGCGTTGTTGGTTCTCTTAGTGAATCGCTTGGGGATGCGGCGAAGTGATTGTTTTCAATTGCCCTTTCGTTTGACCCACGAACGCTTTGGTGAGCTCATCGGTGCCACTCGTGTAACAACGACTCGATTGCTCTCCAAATGGCGTCAGTCTGATCTGGTCGAAATGTCGTCGATCGATCTCACAACCAGGCTTTCGCCAGCCTTAGTTGAATCATCCCCACTGACCTTTTGAGCACCATGACTCATGGAACAATGGGACTTCTTGGTGATTTGTGTGGGGAAGCCGAATATCTTTGGAAAAGACTGGCCACTGTTCATGTTGCATTAGATCGCTGTAATAACGCTGGCCTTCGGCGTCGATTTTCTTTTGAACTCAACGCACATTTTCAACGCTGTTTAGAGATGCAAGGTGTTGTTCGTCGTCTCGAGGGTTTTGGATTCTCTGAATCTTGTCAGCTTCGTTTGATGAAAGAGCTCATAAATAGGGCAGTAAATGAAAACTATGCATTATTGATGTCAAGAAATTGACAATCCAAGCCTTCCTCGCTTGATTGCTTGATGTGGCAATAAAGATTTTAAATTCAAACCGGCTCATTGCAGTTAATTATATTTTCAAGCATTAATTTATAGTGCATACGATTAACGAGGGCTGTATTTATTTATTTTGTCAAAGCGTCTTGGCTTTTTCAATGGCCAATGTAATCATTATCGTGGAATTTTAATGGGATGCAATTCACTTGTTCGGTCTGAATAAAAAGATACCAGATTATGTTCATCATAAACATCGGTATGTCGATCGAATATTTATGTTGGGTTCCTAAGCAGCTCCGCTGATGAACCTTACTGAAAATATTGTCGTAGAAATATTTGTCGATCACATTGAGACGTCGTCGCTTGAACGTCAGCGCTGGCTGAATCGGGTGAGAACAGCAGGGTTCGATCAAGCTCTTTTAGAGTTTGCAGAGTTGCTGATGGAGCCTGGTAATTCTTGGCTTGTCAGGAAATGGGGCCGGATAGAGCGAGCCTTTTCGGAACCCTATACACCAAGATTTAATCTCAATTGAGTGCCCTATACACTGAAACAATGAGGGCATCGTATGTAGTAATAATGACTTTTAAATGCATCACAAAAAAACATGGTGGTAGAGCCTGACGTCAGAATAATTGAGTTCAAATAATGTCATGACTTTCACCATTTTTTTTGCGACATCAACTGGTAAAACCGAAGACGTCGCAGACCGTTTGAAAGAGCTTCTTCCGGGTGCAGAAGCAAAAGATGTTGATAATCTTGGCTCCTCTGATGAACTTGTCGCGGCTGACGCACTCGTGTGCTGCGTCCCGACATGGAACACGGGAGCCGACGAAGCAAGGTCTGGAACGGCATGGGATGATCTTGCTCAAGAAATTCCAAATCTTGATTTTGCTGGCAAATCTGTCGCGATTCTTGGGCTAGGTGATTCCTCTGGCTACTCAGATTTTTTCTGCGATGCCATGGAAGAACTATATACAGCTTTTCTTCAATCTGGAGCCAAACTTATTGGGAAAGTACCTACGGCTGGCTATACTTTTGATGCCTCTAAGAGTGTTATAGATGGTAAGTTCTGTGGACTACCGATTGATGAAGATAACGAATCTGAGCTATCGGATCAGCGCTTAGCGGCTTGGGTTCAACAGATTAATAGTGAGGCATAGACTCCTTTTTTGATTGTGTGGCCGATAAAGATCTTGTAGTCAATACAGGCTCTTTATCGGTGAACCCAGTCCACCCGAATCTCTTTGCGCTGGTTTAAGTATTTGTCAATCGACATTGCAGCAATGCATCCATCAGAGCAGGCAACGACGGCTTGCTTAAATGGAGTATTTCTAATATCGCCGATGGCCCAAACACCATCAATATTGGTTTTCATGTTTTCATCAACTTGAACTCCACCTTCATTATTTAAGGGAATCTGCCCTTGCAAATATTCAGTAATTGGCATCGACCCAGTTGAATAAACGAAGACTCCGTTGGTTTTTAATATTTGCGGTTCTTGTTTGCCACCCTCTAAAATTTTGATCTGATTAACTCCTGACTCGTCGCCCTCTATCTCCATCAGTTGTGTACGCTTCCACCACTGAATGTTTGGAGAGTTCAGTAACGTCTCGACGCCCTGTATTGAAGGCCTAGGCTTACTCTTCGTGATCCAATGTACTTTAGATGCGAACTTAATTAATACCATAGCCTCATCAATTGCCTCCTGATTTGCCCCATAGACAGCCACCTCTTGTTGTTTATAGAAGGCAGCATCACATGTGGCACAATAACTAACTCCTCGGCCAAGATATTCACTTTCACCGGGAAGTGTAGATGCGCGTCCCATTGCTCCCGTTGCTAAAACAAGAGTTTTCCCTCGAAATGTTCCCTCCGGTGTATATACAATCTTTTTATCTGAGCTTAGATCGATACCATATACCTGAGCCTGCTGATAGTTAGCTCCATAGCCTACGGCTTGATCTCGCATTGATTTTAATAGATCTGCTCCTGATACAGCTCCTGTTACTCCTGGATAATTGGCGATCTGATGGGTGATGGCCAAAGCACCCACGGCAGGGTTTTTATCAAGTATTTGTGTTTTGATTGATGATCTTGCTGTGTATAGAGCGCAAGCACATCCGGCAGGCCCTCCGCCAATAATGAGTACGTCTGAGTCGATGAAGTCAGTCATTGTTGGTGATTTTTGTAGGCGAGCAGTCGCTTTTGATCGTTAAGCTATTGATCATTTCCTCTTCGGGAACCATGTCTAGGAATGACTCAATAATGGTTGCAGTTTGATTTGCTTCCTGGTGGTGAAAGAAATGACGAGCATTGTCTATGGCGCGATAGTGGTCACCAGGCTTAAGTTGTTCGCTCCATCGGGTGTGAGTCGTTCGATCGATGACGAAGTCGTCATTCCCATTGATAACGAGTGTTGGGATATCCGATGCTTTGAATCTGCCTCGCTTGATTTGAGAGGCGATCGATCCAAGAATATATTCTTCATCTAAACACTTCGCGAGCAGTGATGCGAAAATAGGAAACTTCCTAGACAAGTCACTCCCAAATAGTTGAGAAGAGAGATGAAACAAAATTCTCTCTCGGCTACATGGCAGCTGACTTCTCATTTCTAGATAATGAGATGTCCATTGGTTTGTTATTGCCGTATCGGCTGACAGTAAAGTTGCTGAGCGTACTAATTTAGGGTATTTGCATGAAAATAGATGAGCTATGCCGCCGCTAATTCCATGCCCAACTAGATGATATCTTTCCTTCCCTTCATTAATTGTTTCAAGCATCATTGAATGTATTGTTTCTATGCTACATGCCTCATCTAAATCATGTTGGAATGACCAACGTTTTACCAGTCTATTTTTTGAGAGTCTCTTGGCAAGGCGTTGATTAAAGCAGTGAAGAGTGGGCTGTAAATCAATCCATAGGATCGGTGATGGACTCATTATAAATGCGATTTTTATTAGTATGCCCGCGCATGTAAGCGGTAGTTACACCCTTCTACATTCTGATGTTTCGAATGATACCTCTAACGATGTCATTCAGGCATCTTCTTCCTTCACTTGAATTGTCCCATTTGCTATTTTGGTCTCTAGATATTTTATGAGTTTTTGCTCCGACCTATCTGCCGACCGGCATAGTTTCAACACTGATTGATGTGATTTGCGTGTAATTCTTCTGGATGTTATTGAGGCCAGGTAAATGTCAATGATCTTGGACTTTGTATTTGGCTGAATCATTTTTCATCTCTCCTGTTGGGTTTAAACTTGATCAAGTCTTCTGGATGAATTGATCCCAGTATGTTGAAAGTCTGCTTCTCTTTTGGTTCGATAATAAAGATAATGCCCATAGGCTCTGGATAGATCCCCGTAATGGCTTCAAATGGGTCATCATGACCGACTAAAACCAGATTTTGTTTTTGATCGATGGATTGGGAAAGTAGGGGCAAAAGTCTCTGTCGATAGATCTCGTTATCACTTTCTGTACATACCTCGCATGGAAGAAAATTAAGTGCTTTGTTTGTTTCATGTTCTCCGAATGAAAGTTGTGCCGTATCAATCGCTCGGCAATATTCGCTTGATATGACACGACCTATCGGTACATCATGATTTCTGAGTGAATCGCCGATTTTCATTGCTTGTAATTTCCCCGCCGCGCTGAGCTCTCTTTGTGTTGAGCAATCATCCAGTGATAATTCAAGAGATGCTTGATCAGCCCAGTCAGTCTTTGTTGCTGCATGTCTCATATATATGATCTTTCCCCCTTTCTGTAGTTCCTGGATCAAGCTGTAGGTTGATTCGTGTTTAGCTTCATCGAAGAATTGGTGCGCTTTGCTCTCAGCACCCATCAAAAGAGTTGATAATAAGCTAATCTTTAATATGCTTCCTCTTATCCTTGAGAATGAAGTGCAGAAACGCATCTTGTTGAAAACAACCTATTCGCAAGATATATAATAAAAAATAACCGTGTATCGAGCGGCGAGTATTGAGTAGTGCGCGAGTATTCATTGTCAGATCTTGACGTGCTAAATGATTCTCTGATTATTCTCATTTTCTGAATATTAATTTTGTACTGCAATTAAAAAGGCTTACACGATTTAAATGCAAGCCTTTATGTATTATTGATGCATTCAATTCTATTCTTTGAGTGTGGCTGGTTGATGTTGTCCTTGATAAAGCTCATTATCAATGATCAGCAATGCCGATTTATCGTCTCCTGCAAAGCGCACCCGACCCAGGAGATAGGCAAACTCGTTCTCAGCCTGGGTTTGTTGATCAACCATGGGATCCAGGAAGACGGTCGTTCTTACATCTGATGCATGTTCGCCAAGTGCATAGAGCTGATGGAGGGAGGCGGTGATATCAGCTTCCATCAAAAACGATGTTGCAAATACGTTTGTTGGAGCATCCCACACTTGATTTGGTGCCTCAAGTGGTTGTAAATCGACAGATTGTCCACGGGCAATTAAGTACTCAGCAAATTGTGCAGCATGTCCGTGTTCGCTTTGTGATTCTTCGCGGAAATAACGTGCAAATCCCCTCAGTTCACGCTCTGCAAACCAGACAGCCGCTGCAAAATAATTGGCATGGGCCTGACGCTCCATATTGAGATGATGTTGCAGCCCGTTGAGTAAATCCTCCGCTATGGGCTCTGCGAGAGCTCGACCAGAAGGCCCAACGAGAACAGAATTACGAGAGGTTGATGCTGCAGTTGATTGCGTCATTTTTAAATTCTTCCAATTATTTGTCTTGTCAACATAACCGATTGCATCATTAATGCATGCATGTGGTGTTAATTTCACCTGGTTTATTGATAGTCATTATCAGAAACCATGGCGATGCTCGTCGCCATGGTCCACTGTTAATTACTTTCTGAGATTAACGCCATCCACTGTTTGCCATGATCTGGATGGCCCTTTTTTGTGTTTCTCCTAGTTGGCTGATCGATACATTGTCTGGATTGAAGCGACCAAAATTCTTCAGTTGGCTCGCTGTTCCAAAACCATTCAAAGGATATTCGTAGGTTGGTCCAGCAATCGATGCACTACCTTTTGGCGATGTTAGATATGTAATCAATGCGATTGCTTCCTTTTTATTTTTGGCGGATTTTGCCATGCCGGCCGCACTGATATTCACATGGGCCGGGTTTGGCATGATCAACTTGATTGACTGGGTGAGTTGCTGATCGTTTTGTCCGCTTGCGCCAGCTTGCATCCTGGCCAAGTAATAGTGATTAACAACACCCACAGCACATTTGCCTTGTCCAACCGCTCTGATTAGTGATGTATCTCCACCAAAAAATGGCTGATTCACATTTCTAACCATGCTTTTTACCCAGTTTGTTGCGCTGGCTTCTCCCTTTAAGACGATTTGATCTGCAACAAGGGATTGGTTGTATACATTTTTACGTTTTCGGAGGCAGAGTTTACCTTTCAGATTTGGTTTGGCTAAATCTGCATAGGTTTTGATGCTGTTCGGATCAACGAGTTTTGGATTGACAATGATTGCTCTTACCCGCCTTGTGAGCCCAAACCATCGATTACTTGGATCTCTATATCTTGCTGGAACATTTTTTTTAATTTGTTCGGATTGGATAGGTGCCAATAATCCTTCTTTTGCGGCATTATTAATGCGAGCAGAGTCAACGAGTAAAATGACATCTGCGTTTGAGTTGTTTCCTTCGCGTTTTAATCTTTCGATTAGTGTGATGCCAGTTGCTTCAATTAAGCGAACTTTAATGCCAGTGTTTTCGCTAAATGTTTTAAAAACCTGGCGATCAGTGTTGTAGTGCCGACCTGAGTAGACGCGAACTTCTTTCGCGAAGCCAGGTAGTGTATTGGCTAGTGGCATTCCTATTGCTAAGAACGCAACTAACAAAGATGATTGACCCATTACAGCTTTTTGTTTATAAGATCCTATTGATTGATGGCCTTTGGGCCTGTCGAATGTTACGCGGTTTCATGGATCAAATGATACAAGCCTGTTTCGCTGTGTTCTGTTCTTTTTCCGCGCCATGGATTTTCTGACCTCGGAGCTTTTGGGCGTCGAGGAGACGCTTCAGTTGACGAGTGAACTCACCAACCGTGAGTCGATTTGGCTTGATGGCCGGCTTACGGCTGGTGAGCATGCAGCCCTTGTTAAGCACAATCGTCAACTTGATCCCTCATTGCCTTTGGCACGATCGATTGCTGAGATTGTTGAACAAAAAATTATTGACAGTCCTCTTTTGAAGAGCTTTGCACTGATTCGTAGGGTCCATAGCATCCTGATTTCTCGAAGCGAAGTTGGAGACGGATATGGATGGCACGTGGACAACCCATTTTCGAAGCATGGACGTCGTGATCTTTCTTTTACCCTATTTCTCAGTGATCTCTCTGACTATGAAGGGGGGGAGCTTACATTTCAGCTTTTGCAGGGTTCGAAAGAAATTCGTCTTCCCGCTGGGCAGATTATTCTTTATCCGAGCTCATCATTGCATTGTGTCCAACCTATTTCAAGTGGTGTGAGATTGGTCTGTGTAGGTTGGATTGAAAGTTACATTCAATCCACTGAAGATCGCTCACTTTTATTTAATTTAGATGCAGGGGCGAAAGGTTTGTTGGCTCGTCACGGACGATCCGATGAACTCGACTTAATTTTTCAAGCGTATGCCAATGCCGTCAGACGCCTCTCTGGCCGCTAAAGTGCTTTTTGTTACTTGGTGAAGTGTCTGATGTTGTCTTTTGTCTCCCCTCCTTTTTCATAATAGTTTTTTACCTGCTGAACATGCCAAAGACTTCACCTGTATCTCTGTTTTTAGCCGCCACATCGTTGCTTGTTGCTTCTGCCACCTCAGGTATCGCTGTTCAGGCGCAATCTGCTGGCGGTCTCCAGGAATGGTCGACTGATCAGGCGGTGGATGAAAAGAGTATCCCTGATTCAGATGCCAAGGCCTTGAAGAAAAAAGCGATGGCCGAAGATGTTTGTGTGCCTATTGGCGAAGGTGAAAACTGTTGGTAGTTTTTTAATTGTTGGTTCTGCTGGTTATGGAATCAACTAATGCTAAAAGCGCCTTTTAGGCGCTTTTTTTGTGCCAGCTCTTTTTAATTGCTTGCGATTCTTTGCCTGCTTGTAACTCATCGTTGCCCTGTTATTCTTATTTCCAATAAAAAAGCGCCCTAAAGGGCGCTTTGATTATGAGTTAAATCAATCAAGAACTAGTCGTTAAACTAGAATTTGAAAGTGGTTTT
This sequence comes from Synechococcus sp. CC9902, assembly GCF_000012505.1. Taxonomy (NCBI): domain Bacteria; kingdom Bacillati; phylum Cyanobacteriota; class Cyanophyceae; order Synechococcales; family Synechococcaceae; genus Synechococcus; species Synechococcus sp. CC9902. Next base: position 1,906,570 of record NC_007513.1, on the reverse strand, counting down.
TACAAGACCACCAAATTTGTTCTGGCCGCTGATTTGAGCTTCGCCGTAAGCGTTGTCAACCCAGAAGATCGCAGGAGTAATGGTGATGTTGTCGCTGACTGCGAAGTCGTAGTAACCCTCAATGGCGAAGTTGGCTTCATCACCGGTCGATACGTCTTTGGCATCAGTGGCGTAGCTGGAGTAAGAGCCGAAGCCCAGTCCCAGTTTGTTGCCCTCGATGAATGCATCGTTCCAGTTGAGGCCAACCATCCAGCCCTTCAGAGCTTCGGCATTGCCGCGGTATTCACCTTCGGCATAACCGAAGTCGACACCTGCACTGATGGTGGGAATGAAGCCAGAATCTTCGGGCTGCCAATAGCCACGAAGACCGATGGCGTGCATCGGATGGCCAAGATCCTTAGCTAAGGGCGTTGAATAACCCATGGCAGCTTTTGCACCGCTGCTGGTTTCAATGCATCGGCCTCTGGCGTTTTCTACGGCACAGTGCTGGCCGGCATTTTTCAGCGAATAAAGTGCTGAAACATGCCACTGGCGATTTCCGTAGCCCACTTGGCTTAAGAAGTAAGCATCGGTGTTTTCACCGAACATGCCTTCTTTAGGGTCGCTCTTGGCACCGTCGCCGCCGTCGGCCACGTAGTTAGCAGCGATGTTTAAAGCTGCTTCGCCTGGATCAACGTCTTGACGCCACTGCAGACCGAAGCCTTGGCCTGTGCTTGCACCTAAGACAGAACCGTATCCACCAAGCTTGAATGCTTTGAGGATGGGCTTGTAGCGAGTCGGTGTCTCGATCATGTAGTAGTTCTCAACCAGCGCACCAATGGTGGCTGTGAACTCAGAACCGATCGGGAATGTATACCAGAGCTTGTCAATTTTCAGGGTGTTATCCCCTTTCTTGGCGTCAGCCAGGTAGGAGTCTGTTTGTGTCCAGACGTTTGCCATGTTGCCCGCGCGCAGACGGGTATACAAGCGATCCTTGCCGGTGAAGGATGTGTTCAGGTTGAGTGTGTAGCGGTACGACATGTTGGTGCCGTCGCTGTTGCAATCACCGCCCTTGTTGTTGCACTTATTGCGGTCTTCGTATTTGACAGCGCCAAGGAAGAAATCGGCTTTGCCTTGCAGCTTGGTGGTGGTGGAGAACTGGGTTGCTTCCAGTTCGCCAACACGAGCTTCGAGGCCGTCAACGCGTCCGCGGAGGATGGCGAGTTCGGTTTCGAATTCTTTGAGAAGGCGACGCAGTTCGTCGGTCACTTCAGTGACGCGGTCGAGACATGCGTTCAGCAGTGCTGCAGCCTCGTAACGGGTCATCGCCCGGTTGCCGCGGAAGGTGCCGTTGGGGTAACCAGCGACGCAGCCGTACTGCTCAACCAAGTTGCTGAGCGCCTGATAGGCCCAGTCAGTTGGGTAAACGTCGGAGAATTGGGTAACGCTGGTGACTTGGTCGGCAGAAGCCGCGTAGTCAGAAACGCCGTTGATGTTGAGCTCGGCGGCATTGGCGCCGGAGGCCAGAAGGCCCAGGGCGGCAGGAGCCACCAGCATTTGCTGGAAAAGCTTCATTGAATGGTTCCTCACACAGGAAATGCCCAAATTCTTGGGCTCATTCATTTTGATTTGTTCAGAAGGTATTCGACGTAACAAAACCCCTTAATCCAATGTTTCATTTGATCGCTCTTCGGGTTCCGTTTTAGCGCTCCCAAGGCTCGCTATTCCCGCGGACACCGTGATGGATGTGCCGATTGATTCATCCTGAAGTGCTTTTCTTTCATTTGTTTGCAACCCATTTTTATCCGAAGGCCAGGGTCTTGTAACTTAGGTGTCGAGAACAGCAGTAGGAGTTGCTGGCTGAATGAATGCCTCTACGAATCCTAAAAATAATCTGGGCAAGGTGAGCAAAAAAAAAGGTTGCAAAAAGTCAAAATGTTCAAAGTGGAAGGGTAACTCTTGTCGCTGTGGTCGGGATTAGTTCTGAATCTCTGACGACGAGTTCTTCTTTCATTTCATCGATTGAAATAATTCCCTTGTCCTTAAGTGCTCCGAGCGACCGGCTCACTGTTGACCTTGTCGTACCAATCATCTCTGCGAGTCGAGAATGAGATAGTAAAAATTGAAGCTTGTAACCTTCTGGCGTTCGTTTGCCAAGCCTGATAATTAAAAGCTGGAGTAAAGACTTAAGCCGATCTTCTGACTTGATCGGATGTCTTACTGTATACAGTCTAAAAATCCATTCCTGGAGAAAGTCATCGTTAGCAGCATGGACTTTTTGTTCATTGTTGATCTTGATGATGCAGTCTGTTATGGCTTCGATTTGTAGATTCTCTGAGCCGGGATGGCAGAACTTGCAGTCGTCTAACGACGACATAAGCGCCACTGTGATTTCTGGATGGCTTTCATTTTCAACGGTCGATAATCGGATTATTCCTTGCGTGGCAACGATTGTTGTTGGCCAGTTGTGAATTGGCTTGGTGAGTATGAGCCTCTGCCCTGCTTGTAGTGAGCATGGCTTGAGCGGCCCCTTGCGTTCATTTTCGTTTGTGCTTATTGCCATTCACGCTTGTAGCAATTGATACGCAGCAAAGTGCCATAAGAGCATGGATTTGTTCTTCCTTGTGCCATTAATGTCTTTGCTAATTGATGTCGTCCTGGATGGTTATATCACGATTTGCTTTCCCTTTGCTTTTTGTGATTGTTGTTTCGACGTTCTGCTGGGTTAGATATGAGTCGTTTCGTTTTGCCTCAAGCTCTAGAGATCAATCGTCTTGCCAGTTATCCATAACACCTGTGACGAATCGACTTGTTTAAGTAGCTCCATGTGCTCATTTGTTAGTGCCTGGGCGGTCTCGTGATCTCCGGCCAGAGAATGCATCGATATCCTGCTGAGGCACCAATTTCTAATCCCTGTTAAATGGTTAATTCTTGCAAAAGATCGTTCATGCTCTGAGATTTTCATTGGTTATTTATACTTGATTTCAATCATTGCTTTCGCTGAGTTTCCTAGTCTTTTAAATCTTGCAGATGCTCGTGATATTTGTTGCTTCTCCTTCGCTGGAATTGTTTTTGCCGCTTAGCTGAGTTCGGCGCCTGGATATCCTCTGGGGGTCACCATTCGTCCATCCTTGCTGTAACTGCTGCTGTTTCCGACCAATACAACTGTGAGCATGTCGATCTGCTCTGGGTTGACCTCGCCAAGAGTGGTAAGTCGAATCTCTTCGTTGTCTCGGCCGAGCTGCCGAGCGATCGCCACAGGGGTTGAACGTTCTCGATGTTCAAGCAAGATCTCCGTTGCCCTTGCGAATTGCCAGTCCCTTCCTTTCGACCTTGGGTTGTAGAGAGCAATGACGAAATCTCCTAGCCCTGCGCCTTGGATCCGTCGTTCAATCACGTCCCATGGCGTGAGTCGATCGCTGAGGCTGATCGTGCAGAAGTCGTGCATTAGTGGCGCGCCGATCTTTGCCGCCGCGAGTTGCAGTGCCGAAATGCCTGGATGCACTTGGAAATGAGGCCTAGCGGCCTCTGGTTTTTGGAGCCAGAGTTCGAGGGCGAGACCTGCCATGCCGTAAATCCCACTGTCTCCTGAGGAGATCAGAGCAACTTTTGCTCCTTGGCTTGCCAGTTCGAGTGCTTGCGAACATCGATCCCACTCCTTGGTGAGTTGCCCATCGAATCGAATTTGATTTGGCCGTCGTAGGGGTTCCAGCAAGTTGAGATACAGCTCGTATCCCACCCAGGCTGTGCAGCGTCTCAATGCGCTGGTGGCATCACCACTCATCAAAGCCGGATCTCCAGGACCACTCCCAATGAGGTGAAGCTCCCCGCGATGCGGGGCCATTGGCACCGCACTCTCCGCGATGGCAATCGTGACGGCTCCTTGCTCCGACTCTTGCGCATGGTGAATGCGTTTGCTCTGATGAAGGGTTCCGCTGTCCCCAGCTGTTAGAAGAGCCGCTGCTTCGGCCACGGATGCTGTGCCCATCTCCCTCTGCACCGCTTCAGACGGAGTTGGAACAGGAATGACTGCTAATTGTTCAGCCTTGTAAGTGCGTAATGGCCAGTCGTAGTCATGGCAAAGATCGAGTAGTGCTGGCTCATCTGCCTTGCGATCCGCAGTTGCTAATCCGGCAATCGCTTCGATTGCGAATCCCGCGTCATTGAGGGATTGGCCGATCGCTCGATGGATGAGGCTTTTGCTCGTGTTGCGTTCGCAGCCCACGCCAATCCAAAGGGTCGGCGGATGCCACGAGCAACTGCTGTGTTGTTGGGGGCCGATGGAAAGGTCGCAATGACCTGTTTCAACGAGATCGACCCTGGATCGCACAGAAGTTTTCAGCCAATGTTGTGGACCGCTGGTTTGTCTGACCTGTAAGACCTTTTTGTTGGCTTGATCTTTCATCAATTGCCGCCAAGCTTCCACCGTTCCGCTGCGGCGCCAACCCCAGCCTTCTCCAAAACAGTCGATTGGAATGCGTTGCTCGTGGGAGCAAGCGCCTGTGATCACAGCCGTTCCTCCTATTTTCGCGGCTATTTCCAGCGCGCGTTGATCGGTCCCACTGCTATGGCTACCAAGCAGTGGGATCACGTAGTCCCCTTTGGGATCAAGCACCAACACCGCAGGGTCGATGCTCTTTCCTCGTATCAGGGGGGCAATTAACCGCGTTACGGCTCCGATCGCTCCCACCACAAGCACTCCTTGGCCTGGTTGCCATTGATGGGCAAGTTCAGACTTCAGATCGGCATCATGCGAAATGACGCGTTGGACGAGGCCTTGATCAGCGAGTCGTTGTAAGAGAGCGTCGCTGCTGGAGGACAGGCCAAAACCCGCGAAGTTGAAATCTGAGGAGGTAGTCAGGGCTTCAGGATTTGTTCAGGGCTTGCGCAAGCTGCCGTCGTCATTCAGCAACTCCCGTGCTGATCCTCCCAGGCGACTGGTTGGTATGACGCGCTCTTCCGATGCTGAAGGAACAGGCATGGATGGTTTTTCGCTCTTCGGGAGTGGACCTTGGTCGTCCAAGGCGATTGGCTCGGCTGGGGGTGCGAGGTCGTCACTGTTGTCCTTGCTGACATCGTCAGCTGCTTCTTCGAAGGTGGAGTCGTCCGAGTCGTCTGTGCTGTCTTGTTCATCGCCCAACGCATCAGCATTCAGTTTCGGTTCGGGCTCAGATCCCATGAGATCACTGACTCCCTTGTCTGAATCTTCCACTTGTGCGGCCTCCGGCGATGCCTCGGGCTTGGGCGAAGCTGTGACCTCACCTTCATCGGGTGATTCAGTCAGGTTCTCTGCCGTGACAACTGGCTGGGCTTTTGGTTTTGTTTCTCTCTCCTCTATTGGTTCTGGTTTTGCCTTTGCCTCTGGCACCAGGTCTGCGGAGGGAATGCGTGGCGCTCCGCTGAGCCGTGTGAGTTCCTCCTGCGTGAGTTGAGCTTTCATCCACGGTGGGGTTCCCGTTCTTCGGCCTGATTGATGGATGAGCTGATTGTTGAATTCAGGCGTGATCGGCTCTCCGACTCCATTGAGCAGCTCCATCTGCACCAAATTCCCACGGCTGGAGGAACTCCCCTTCAGCCAAAGCGCTTCTTGGTGATCCACTAAAAAACTGTCCCCATCCACGCTGATCCGCAATCGCCACCGACCGTCCCCATCACGCAGGTTTTGGAGGGGAGCATTCCAAATGATCCAGTCCAAGAGCAATGGTTGTAGGGCTGGACTGGCCGAACTTGTCACGGGAACAATCCATGGCGCGTCGTCTTTTGGCTGGGTCCCTTCGATGCGTTGCCAGAGATGGAATCGTCCTTGAAGGTTGGCGCCAGGCGTTTTTACTGCTTCTCCCCAGGGATATGCCGTCCAAGCGCTGAACCGATGGCTGCCTGGGGAGAGGTCGTCCAGTTGCACATGCACACGATTGCCATCGAGTTCGTCCAGTTGACGTGGCGGTTGATTGTCAATTTGCACGACGACATGGGGGCCAAGACCGAGTTCTAGATCTCGGCTCACAGGCCAGTCCTTCACTTCCAGGACGAGATCGATGCTGTCGGCGTTGATCTCGCTGTCGTCAGTTGGGCTAATGAGACGCAGATTCGGTTGATAACGCTGCAGGTTTTCGCGCAGTTGTTGCACCGCTCCAGGGGGGGCAACTTCTTGCAATCGTCCCGATGGAACCTGGCTTGCCAGGGGCGTTTCCTGACGACTGTCCTTTCCAAGCATCCAAGTGGGCAGGGCTAAACCTGCGACTGGCATGCCTGTGATGAGCAGCATCGCCATCAGCAACCCCATAAATGGCATTAGGCCCGGGCGTGACATGGCGTGTCAGTGCAATGAGTTCATTTTGACGGGTGGGACGCCATTGAAAAGAGTTGTTGTTAAACAGGCCGATTAATTGGTCTGAATTGTGTAAAACAATCCCTTCTTTTTTTCGATTTTGCTTGGTTGTTGGGGTTCTGCAGAGTCCTGTTGCTGACTGCTTAACAGCAGGATTGAACCTTTGTAACTCATGTGGCGGAATGGTCATCGTCCGCCCCTATGCTTTTTTCAGCGGTCCCCTCTTTTGGGGCCCTAGCTTCAGTGCAGTAAAGGGGTTTCGGCTTCCTTTAAAGCATTGACGCCCGGCCATGGCTCCCTTGCGGAGCTGTGTTCGGGGCCCCGACGAGCTTCGGTTCGTCGGAGGGGTGGCCCACCACCTCGATCCCGTCCCTCGAGGAACGACTCGATGACCATCAGCCCACCTGAACGTGGGAGTGACGCGAAGAGCCAGGTCGAAAAGGTTGACAATCCTGCAACCTTTGAATTGTTCGGCAAGCCCGGACATTTCGACCGAGCCCTCGCAAAGGGTCCCAAAACCACAACCTGGGTTTGGAACCTTCACGCCAACGCTCACGATTTCGACGCTCATACGAGTGACCTTCAAGAGGTCTCTCGGCGAATCTTCTCAGCTCATTTCGGCCATTTGGCCGTCATTTTCATCTGGCTGAGCGGCGCCTTCTTCCACGGCGCTCGCTTCTCCAACTATTCCGGTTGGCTAGCTGATCCCACCCACGTGAAGCCAAGTGCTCAGGTGGTGTGGCCGATCTTTGGCCAGGAAATCCTGAACGGTGACATGGGTGCCGGATTTAACGGCATTCAGATCACCTCAGGTCTCTTCCACGTTTGGCGTGGATGGGGCATCACCAGCGAAACCCAGCTCATGGCTTTGGCCATCGGTGCGTTGGTGATGGCCGGACTCATGCTCAACGCTGGAGTTTTCCATTACCACAAGTCAGCTCCAAAGCTGGAGTGGTTCCAGAACGTTGAGTCCATGCTCAACCACCACCTGGCAGGTTTGCTGGGTCTTGGCTCTCTGTCATGGGCTGGACACTTGATTCATGTGTCCCTCCCCGTCACCAAGTTGATGGATGCCATTGATGCCGGCGAACCGCTGGTTTTAAACGGCACCACCATCGCTTCGGCGGCAGACATCCCTCTTCCCCATGAGTTCTTTAATCAGGACTTATTGGCACAGCTTTATCCAGGCATTGGGTCTGGTATTTCCGCTTTCTTCTCAGGTAACTGGGCGGCTTACGGGGACTTCCTCACCTTTAAAGGTGGTTTGAACCCTGTGACCGGAAGCCTTTGGATGACCGACATCGCTCACCACCACGTGGCGATCGCTGTCTTGTTCATTGTTGCCGGTCATATGTACCGGACCAACTGGGGCATTGGTCACTCCATCAAGGAGATCCACGAAGGTCAGAAGGGCGATCCCCTCCTGTTCCCCGCACCCAATGGTCACGATGGGCTCTATGAGTTCATGACCACTTCCTGGCATGCCCAATTGGCCGTGAACCTGGCAATGCTGGGTTCGTTGAGCATCATCGTTGCTCAGCACATGTACGCGATGCCTCCTTACGCGTATATGGCGGTTGATTACCCAACTCAAATCGGTTTGTTCACCCATCACATCTGGATTGGTGGCTTCTTGATTGTTGGTGGCGCGGCTCACGCCGCTATCGCCATGGTTCGTGATTACGACCCTGCGAAACACATCGACAACGTGCTCGATCGTGTTCTCAAGGCTCGCGATGCGATCATCAGCCACCTCAACTGGGTGTGCATCTGGCTCGGAGCCCACAGCTTCGGCCTCTATATCCACAACGACACCATGCGTGCCCTGGGGCGTCCCCAGGACATGTTCAGCGATCAGGCGATTTCAATTCAGCCGATCTTTGCTCAGTGGATTCAAAACGCACACGCGGCCGCGGCGGGTAGCACTGCTCCCAACGCTTTGGCTGGCGTGAGTGAAGTGTTCAACGGTTCTGTTGTCGCTGTCGGCGGAAAAGTCGCGGCTGCTCCAATGCCATTGGGCACCGCTGATTTCATGGTGCACCACATCCATGCCTTCACGATTCACGTGACGGTGTTGATCCTGCTGAAGGGTGTTCTGTATGCCCGTAGTTCCCGTCTGATTCCAGATAAGGCGAACCTCGGCTTCCGCTTCTCCTGCGACGGCCCTGGCCGTGGCGGTACATGTCAGGTGTCGGCTTGGGACCACGTGTTCCTTGGCCTGTTCTGGATGTACAACTCCCTGTCGATTGTTATTTTCCACTTCTCATGGAAGATGCAAAGCGATATTTGGGGGACGGTGAATGCGGATGGTTCTGTTGCGCACATCACCAACGGAAACTTTGCGCAGAGCGCCATCACCATTAATGGTTGGCTGCGTGATTACCTCTGGGCTCAGGCCGTGCAGGTGATCAACAGCTATGGATCCTCCACCAGTGCCTACGGAATCATGTTCCTAGGTGCTCACTTCATCTGGGCGTTCAGCCTGATGTTCCTGTTCAGTGGCCGCGGCTATTGGCAGGAGTTGATTGAGTCCATTGTTTGGGCCCACAACAAGTTGAAGGTGGCTCCTGCCATCCAGCCCCGTGCGCTTTCAATCATCCAAGGCCGTGCAGTGGGTGTTGCCCACTACCTCTTGGGTGGTATTGCGACCACTTGGGCTTTCTTCCACGCCCACATTCTTGTGGTCGGCTGACCTCACCTGACCTCCCCCTCTATGGCAACGAAATTTCCTTCGTTCAGCCAGGGTCTGGCCCAGGACCCGACAACCCGCCGTATTTGGTACGGGATCGCCACGGCTCACGACTTCGAGAGCCATGACGGAATGACGGAGGAGCGGCTTTATCAAAAGCTCTTCTCCACACATTTCGGCCATCTCGCGATCATCGGCCTGTGGGTTTCGGGAAACCTGTTCCACATCGCCTGGCAGGGCAACTTCGAGCAGTGGGTCGCCGACCCTCTGCACGTGCGCCCCATCGCTCACGCAATTTGGGATCCCCACTTTGGTCAAGGCGCCATTGACGCCTTTACCCAAGCTGGTGCTTCCTCCCCAGTGAACATTGCCTACTCAGGCCTTTATCACTGGTTTTACACAATCGGCATGACCACGAATGCCGAGCTGTATCAAGGATCCATCTTCATGATGATCCTGTCGGCTTGGGCCCTGTTCGCTGGTTGGTTGCATCTGCAACCCAAGTTCCGTCCTTCTCTTGCTTGGTTCAAAAACGCTGAGTCGCGTTTGAACCATCACCTCGCTGTTCTCTTTGGATTCAGCTCCATCGCTTGGACCGGTCACCTGGTTCACGTGGCGATCCCTGAGTCCCGTGGTCAGCACGTCGGTTGGGACAATTTCCTCAGCGTGATGCCTCATCCCGCAGGACTTGGCCCTTTCTTCACCGGCAACTGGGGCGTGTACGCCCAGAACCCCGATTCCATGAATCAGGTGTTCGGGAGTACAGAAGGATCTGGTACTGCGATTTTGACCTTCTTGGGTGGTTTTCACCCCCAAACAGAGGCTCTTTGGCTCACGGACATTGCCCATCACCATTTGGCGATCGGTTGTTTGTTCGTGATTGCCGGTCACATGTACCGGACCAACTTCGGTATTGGTCACTCCATTAAGGAGATCCTCGAAACCCACAATCCTCCCAAGGGCACTCCTGGGGATTTGGGGGCTGGCCATAAAGGCCTGTACGACACCATCAACAACAGCCTTCACTTCCAGTTGGGCTTGGCCCTCGCCTCACTCGGCGTGGTGACCAGCTTGGTGGCGCAGCACATGTATGCGATGCCGTCGTATGCCTTCATCGCGAAGGACTACACAACCTCGGCAGCGCTTTACACCCACCACCAGTACATCGCCATCGCTTTGATGTGTGGTGCCTTCGCTCACGGTGCGATCTTCTTCATTCGTGATTACGACCCCGAAGCCAATAAGGACAACGTCCTGGCTCGGATGCTCGAGCACAAGGAAGCGATCATTAGTCACTTGAGCTGGGTGTCTCTCTTCCTCGGGTTCCATACCTTGGGCCTCTACGTCCATAACGACGTTGTTGTTGCCTTCGGTACGCCTGAGAAGCAGATCCTGGTGGAGCCTGTGTTTGCTCAGTTTGTTCAAGCTGCCTCGGGTAAAGCGATCTATGGCTTTGATGTGCTGCTCTCCAATGCTGGAGGCGCGGCTGCCAATGCCAATGCCGCTTACATGGACGGTTGGATGGGCGCAATCAACGGCAACACCGATGTGTTCCTGCCGATTGGTCCTGGTGACTTCCTTGTGCACCACGCCATCGCTCTTGGACTCCACACCACAACCCTCATCCTTGTGAAGGGTGCGTTGGATGCCCGTGGTTCCAAGCTGATGCCCGACAAGAAGGATTTCGGCTATTCCTTCCCTTGTGATGGCCCTGGCCGTGGCGGTACCTGCGACATCTCAGCTTGGGATGCGTTCTACCTCGCGGTGTTCTGGGCTTTGAACACGGTGGGTTGGCTCACCTTCTACTGGCATTGGAAGCACCTTGCGATTTGGTCTGGCAACGTTGCCCAGTTCAACGAATCCAGCACCTATCTCATGGGTTGGTTCCGCGACTACCTGTGGCTGAATTCCTCCCAGTTGATCAACGGGTATAACCCGTTTGGCAGCAACAACCTGGCCGTTTGGTCTTGGATGTTCCTGTTCGGTCACCTGGTATGGGCGACAGGTTTCATGTTCCTGATTTCCTGGAGAGGTTATTGGCAGGAACTGATTGAGACCATCGTTTGGGCTCATCAGCGCAGCCCTATCGCCAACATGATGGGTTGGCGTGATAAGCCTGTGGCTCTCTCGATTGTCCAGGCAAGGGTTGTGGGTCTTGCTCACTTCTCGGTTGGTTACGTACTCACCTACGCGGCCTTCCTCATAGCCTCGACCTCAGGCAAGTTCGGTTGATTTATATCAGTTCAACGGTCTGATTCACGAGTCGTTCCTCGATTACTGCCCCGTCCGATTTATCGGACGGGGCTTTTTGTTTGCATCGCCATAGTGATGAGCTGATTTCTCAGATGTGCCTGGTCATTATTGAAACCATGCTCGCCTGATTGAGTCTTGATGCGGACGCCTCGCACCCTTGTTTATGCATCAAATTAACGAATCTCTGCACTTTTGCATTCTATTGGCCGCTGAGGTGATTATTTTTTGAGGTTGAATATTATTGTTCTCCTAAAGTCTCCAGTGATGGTGGAGCTGATTTTTAATACCTGAGTAGATTAGTTGCCGCTTTTCCTGCAAGGTCAATGATCAGGAGTGTCTCGCCGAGGCCATTGTGTTGATCGTTGGTAGGTCAGTCTTGAGGAGATGAAGATGGCGTTCCAGTTCTTTTTTTTAGATGCAGATATAGCGCGGGTATCGCAAAAAGAGATAGAAGGGTCGATGTAAGTAAACCGCTAAAAACCACTGTTCCAATGCTGATTCTGCTTGCTGAGCCCGTGCCACTGGCAAATAATAGTGGTAAGAATCCAGCAAGTGATGTAACGGCTGTCAGTACAATTGGGCGCATTCTATTGACCGCTGCACTCAGGATTGCGTCGCCTAATTTGAGCCCCTGCGAAAGTCTTTGATTGGCAAATTCGACGATCAAAATACCATTTTTTGCAGCCAAGCTAATCAGAACCAAGAAGCCCATTTGCCCGTAGACATCAAGTGGCAACCCCCTGAGCTTTAATCCAATCAGTGCCCCCATGAGTGCTATCGGTACTGTGAGCAAAATTATGAATGGATCAATGAAGCTCTCGTAAAGTCCTGCCAGTAGTAGATACACAACCAACACTCCTAAACTGAATAGCAGCCAGGTGACACTTCGTGCTTTCTGTTCCTCTTTTGCCAAGCCAGTAAACGCCAGGCCAATATTGTTTCCTCCGATCTGATCGCCCGTGCGTTCCAGCATTTGAATGGCTTGGCCACTGCTGATTGTTCGTTTCGGTACAGCAGTAATTCGAATGGCACGATTCAGGCCGTAATGGCTAATGCTGTTGGCACCTTCCTCACGGATTAATTGAGCAATGGATGCAACCGAAATCATCTCTCCTTGGCGATTCCGCACCATCAAGTTTGTGAGATCTGCTGGGCTATTGCGTTCGTCCCCTTCTAATTGAACGTAAATACTTCGAACACGCCCTCCTTCATAGGTGTCGTTCACGTAGCGGCCCCCGATGGCGGTGCCGATTTCGCGCAATGTGGCCCCATAGTCCAGATCAAGGGCTGCGGTTTGGTCGCGGTCAAGTTCAAGTCGCCAGCGTGGCGATGACGCATCAAATCGCGTGCCAATCCTTTCAAATTGACCACCGGCTTGCGCTGTCGCGATGAATCGTTGAGCGACCGCTTCAAATTCCGGAAGACTGAGTTGTCCACCGCTGCGATCTAACAACTCCACCACCAAGCCCGATTCGCTGTTAAACCCGCGAACGGTGGGAGGGGTGGTCACGATCACACGTGCGGACGGGATTTGGCTTCGGATCGCTCGCGAAAGGCGACGTTGAATCGCTGCACTGCTTTGGTTTGGCTGGTTTCGCTCCTGGATGGGGGCTAAACGCAGATAGAAGGATCCACGGTCTTCGCCGCTTTCTCCAAATGAATTTCCTGCGTAAAAGTTGCCGGTTCTGATGAGGGGATCTTTGGCAACGATGGTTCGGATTTGGTCCATCACCTTCGCCGTGCGTTCCAGGCTCGCTCCCTCGGGAAGCGTGAAGTAGCCACGGAGTTGACCTTGATCTTCATTGGGAATGAACGACGTCGGAATCGTGGCTAAACCTGCAGAGGTGCCGATCAAGCCGATCGTGAGGAGCACAGCGAGAAGTTGGCTGCGCTTCAACCACTGCCTTAAAAGTCGTTCATACAGCGTTTGCAGGCGCGTCATTCCGCGTTGTAAACCCGCGCTAAAGCGTTGAATCGGGTTTGGGAGTCCTCCGCTCCATGTCCCCAGAACTCTGGCTGTTGCCATTGGTGTGAATGACAGTGCGTTGACGGTGGAGAACAAAATGGCCCCGCTAATGGCTAAGGCGATTGGTTGGTACAACCGGCCAACGGATCCTGGAATGAGAAGCACTGGAATAAAAACGGCTGCCAGAACGAGTGACGTTGCGACCACTGCGCCGGCAAGCTCGGCCATGGCATTTTCTGCGGCTTGCTGCGGGGCTTCACCACGTTCGATGCGGCTTGCGATGTCTTCCGTGACGACAATCGCGTCGTCGACCACGATGCCAGTGGCCAGCACGAGGCCGAACAGGATCAAACTATTCAGCTCCGATCCGCTCAGTCGGACAACAATCAGGCTGCCGACCAAAGCAACCGGAACGGCGATCCCTGGAATCATGGCTAACCGCCAACGTCCAAGGAACAACACCAGGACGAGCAACACCAGAATCACGGCGTCGCGCAAGGTGCCGAGCGTGCGGTCGAGGTTGTCTTGAACCGTGTCAGCCACGTCGACGATCAGCGACAGTTCAACGCCCGGTGGAAAGTTCGATTCCAATTGTTGGAGTTGATCCTTGATCGATCGACTCACCTGCAGAGCGTTGGCTCCGTCCCGCTGATAAAGACCGACGGCAACTGAACGTTCCCCCTGGAGGTTCGTGGCGGTGCGGCCATAGCTTTTCTGTCCCAGCACCACCCGGCCGACATCTTTGAGTCGGAGTAGTCCTCCGTTGTCGAATCGACGTAGGACGAGATTCTCAAAGTCGTCTTGGCTGCGAAGACGTCCTTCTGCTTCAACGGGCAGGCTGATGAGTTGTCCAGTTGGTGCGGGTGAGGCACCAATGCTTCCAATCGCTGCGAGGACGTTTTGTTCTGCGAGTGCCTGAGTCACGTCCGTGACGGTGAGCTTCGCTTGCTCCAATCGCTGGGGGTCTAACCAAATCCGAAAGGACAGCTCACTCCCACCAAACACAACGACATCCCCTACCCCTGGCGTGGTGAGGAGAGATTCTCTCAGCGATTGATCAAGCCATCCCGTGAGGAATGTTGGTACGTATTGATCAGTCGGATGACTAAATCCGAGGATCATCAGTAGGTCGTTCGATGAGCGTCGAACCTGTAGGCCTTGCCGACCAACCGCTGTTGGTAAGCGGCGTGTCGCCAGGTTTACTTCGTTTTGAACCTTGATCGCATTGAGTTCGGGATCCCCCGCGCTGAACCGCAGGCTGATACTTGCTCCGCCTTGACGGCTGGTGGAGCTGATGCTTTCAACCCCTTCAAGACCGTTGAGCTGCTGCTCCAAGACAGCCGTAACGCTTTGCTCAACGACGTCTGGGGAGGCCGCTGGGAAGCTTGCACTCACGCTCACCCTTGTCGGCGCAAGTTGAGGAAGATCCTCGAGTCCAAGTCCCACCATGGAGGTCAGCCCAGCCAAAAGAATGAGCAGGCTGCACACCACCGTGAAAACGGGGCGCCGAAGGAAGGGCTGAGAGATCGACCGCATCCGGGACGATTCAGAAATGGAGAGGACCTTGCAATGAAAACCCCCCGAAAAGCATCAGGTGCATTTCAGGGGGGTGAATCGATGAATCGTTTTAGAGACGTGTGGGTTTAGCCAACACTCCAAACGCCAGCAGCGATGTTGAACAAGTCTTGAACATGAACCGTGCTGCACAGGAACCATGCAAAGACAGCTCCACCGCATCCGCCTAGCCAAAAACCGCTGGTGAAGTCTGCCCAACCCGTACGGGTGAACAGATCAGACGGGGGATTGTTGACTGTGACGTCGGAGGGTGGAATGTGGGGCTGTTTCCCGGGCTGGTTGTAGAGCAGGAACAGCAGGGTGAGGATATGAACGGCTCCAATGGCCGCCAAGACACCGGCGGTGTCTTGGAACTCCGTAGCCCGCAGCGGGCCACAGATTGTGAAGGGGCCGTAGAGCAAATAACCAAAAGCAGCACCTGTTTCGAGGCCGCGGAAATTTGGTGAAATTCCTTCGCGGTACAAGGGCAGGTTGTTGATCAGGCCTTTGATGAAATAGCCGCTATTAACCGGTGTGGCGAGGTTGCCAACACAGGGATCAGAAGCAGGAGTCACAGTCATTGAAAACGAATGCTGAGGGTTTGGGGCGATCCGCAGCCTGCGGTCACTCGGCAGCGGTGATCACGCGACCAACGAGGACGATGAACACTGCGGGAAAAACGATTCCGGTCATGGGCACGAAAATCGCAGGCAGCCAGGCAGCAGCGAATTCTCCAGTCATGTCGAGGCCAAAAGCTTCGCGTTTACTGTATAGATCACCGATCTAACGGCCTCTCTTTAGCCGTTACGGCGACATAAAAGTCAATCCAAATGCAGAACGTTCTCCTCCCTGGTGCTGTTGGTTTGCTCGCGGTTTTTCTTTGGCTGCAACGGAAGCCAGTCAAGCCAATGCTGTCCAGCACTGACGCCAGCGCCATTGCTCAGCTCAATCGCACGCAACTTGAATTGGTCATCGAAGCCGAGCAGCGCTCAAAAACGAAAGACGATGATTTGTCCAATTGGACGCCTCCAGTCACCGTTCAAGAGACGATCAGCCTTCAACAAGCCTTGCGTTTTGGCATGAATGCAGGCCCAGAGGAACGGCTTTTGGCCGTGCGTCAGGCCGCATGTTGGGGGCATCGATCTGTCCTTCCGTTGTTGCGTCGTGCCTTGCATGACTCTGACCCGCGGGTGGTGGAAGCAGCGGCTCTGGCGATCGAACCGTTCCGCTCTTCACCACATCGCAAGGTTGTTCAGGCATCTCGTCCGCCTCGCAACGTTTCACGGATGCGATAGATCGGTCGATCCTGACTTTCGTGATACGTCCTGATTTGTAGTTCGCCAAGGAGCCCAAAGCAGAACAGTTGGATCCCCGCCAGCCCAAGAACCACAGCAAGAGTGAGTAAAGGCCGGTTCGCGATATCACCCCCCATGAGTTTCACCGCCAGGAGGTAGCTGCTGGCCACGAGGCTCAAAAGGATGGCAATGAGCCCACCGAAACCAAAGACGTACATCGGTCGGGTTAGGAAACGCTTCATGAACCACACCGTGAGCAGGTCCATCAGCACGCGGAAGGTGCGGTCGATGCCGTACTTGCTGCTGCCGAACTGACGGGCCCGGTGGTTCACCTTCACTTCCGTGATGCGAGCACCCTCGATGAAGGCCAGGGCTGGCAAAAATCTGTGCAGTTCTCCGTAGAGACGCATGTCGGAGAGCACGTCACGTTTGTAGGCCTTGAGTGAACAGCCGTAGTCGTGAAGGCGGACCCCCGTCACACGACCGATCAGACGGTTGGCGATCTTGGAGGGAAGCTTGCGTTGCAGTGCAGCATCCTGGCGTTGGTGCCTCCAACCGCTGACGAGGTCGTATCCCTCACGCAGTTTGGCCAGCAGCATCGGGATGTCGGCTGGATCGTTCTGAAGGTCGCCGTCCAGGCTCACGATCACTTCGCCCTGAGCCACATCAAAGCCAGCGGCCATGGCAGCGGTTTGTCCGTAGTTTTTACGAAGCAGCACCCCGACGAGCTCAGGGATGTCTCGGCTTAAGCGCTCGAGCACCTCGGCAGTTCGGTCACTGGAGCCGTCATTCACCAGGACAAGTTCGAAGCGTTCGCCGCTTGGACGGAGCGCCGCCAGCAGTTGCTCTACGAGGTGAGGCAGGCTTTCCTCTTCGTTGTAGAGGGGCACCACCACCGATAGGTCTAGGGGTGCACTCATGCCGGTTTCCTTGCTGGAGATTTCAACTTAATCGGCGACTTCCTTGGATTTTGTGGGGATCCGTGGTGGTTTTAAGCCAAAGCTTGGCCGTCATGGCAGCGCACAACCCGTCCAGCACCCCGAAGTTCGGCTCTGTAGTGGCATGCCACTGGGTGGTTGTCCTGGGGTTGAAGGCTGTCGATACCTATGCCATTGCGGCCATGCTCTTCCCCAGAGCTATGGCGGTAGCGGCCATTGCCGAGATGGAGCCCCACATGGGTGCATCGCTGACGGCTACCGAAAAAAATGAGATCTCCCGGTCGAAGCAAGTGGCATGCTCCAGGCGTCACGGCAATGGGCTGGCAGAACTGCTCTTGTTGATAGGCGTCGCGTGGAATCCAGATGTTTTGGCTCGCAAAAGCCATTTGCATCAGTCCTGAACAGTCCATGTCTGGCTCTGTTGTGCCACCCCATAGATAGGAATTGGGCTGTTGTTCGACGCGCTCGCTCCAGGCCAAGACGTTTGGAATGCGTCGTTCAATCTCGGCTGCTGTCAGCAGCCTCGGTTTCCACGCTCCTCGCAGCTCTGCCTTGCCGATGACGGCATCCTGATCAATCCAGCACTGGTATCCATCGTCGAGAAGCATCACCTGAAGCCGTGAACCCACAACCTTGAGGATGCGAAAGCTCCTGCCTTGATTGGCCTGGGTTGTTAATCCATGGCCGGTGGCACGGGAATAACCATTCACGTTTGATCGCAGGCGCCAACAGCTCTGTGTCGCCAGCAAGTCCGGAGCCAAAAGAGTGCCTAACGTCGCCATGGCCAGTTGCTCTTGCTATGGCGTTCTACCGTTTCGATCCCGCCATGGCTTTATGCCTGGAATCCGTGCTGGATGAACTGGACGCGGAAGGTCGCCCAGGACTCCGCAACAGCTTGGGTTTGACCTGGATTCGTTACTCGGATGCGAATCCAGAGGCCGGTGATGGAATGGGTGTGTCTTGGAATCATCAGAAGCCCATCTATCCCGCCAGCGTGGTGAAGTTGTTTTACGCCGTCGCGGCGGAGCAATGGTTGCAGCGCGATCTCATCCCCGATAGCGATGAATTGGAACGGGCCCTGCGGGAAATGATCGCTGATTCCAGTAACGATGCCACTGGCTTGGTCTTGGATTTACTTACTGGCACCACCAGTGGGCCAATGCTCCATGGGGAGCATTGGCTGATGTGGCAGAGACAGCGGCATTTGGTGAATGAATGGCTAGACACTCTCGTGTGGCCTGAGCTGGAACTGGTGAACTGTTGCCAGAAAACCTGGGGCGATGGGCCCTTTGGACGCGAAAAAGCGTTCTATGGAAACGACAACGCCAATCGCAATGCCCTGACGACTGCGGGAACTGCTCGCATGCTGGAGGCGGTCATGACAGGAGCAGTGGTGTCTCCCCCTGCGTGCCGTCGCCTGCGTGCTTTGTTGCAGCGCTCCCTCGATCCGGATCAGCGTCGTGCTGATCCGGAGAATCAGGTGGATGGATTTTTGGGTGAAGGCCTTCCTGAGGGAGTGACGCTCTGGAGTAAGGCGGGTTGGATGAGTCAAGCTCGCCACGATGCGGCCTGGTGGCAGCTGCCGGATCAACCACCGATGTTGCTTGTGGCGTTCAGTTCAGGGCCAGACCATGCCAAAGACGAGCAGCTACTCCCAGCACTGGCGAGGGCCTTGTCTGCTTTTGCGGGCTGAAGGACTGGCGTGAGGACTTGGGAGGTCCTTAGACCTCTTGAATCACTCTTGGAACGGAGAGGGAGGGATTCGAACCCTCGACAAGCGTTGCCGCCTGTAACTCCTTAGCAGGGAGCCGCTTTCAACCACTCAGCCACCTCTCCAGGGGGCAGGTTGATCCTATCAAGTGCTGGGCAATTGGTCAGACCTCAACGCGGGGCAGCCGATGTTTGAACCCGCAGAGAATTTCCCAAGGGATCGACTGGCAGCGGTCACTCCAGCTCTGCGGGGTGATTTCAACGCTTTGATCTCGTCCCAGAAGGGTCACGATGCTGCCGGGATGAAGGTCGGTTGCGTCGGTTGCATCGATCAAGAGCTGATCCATGGTGATCGCGCCCACTTGTGGGAGCCGTTTGTCTCGATGGAGCACATCGATCTGCCCACTGAGGGATCGCAAAACACCGTCGGCATAGCCGATGGCGACGACAGCAAGGCGTCTGGCATTGGGGCTGATGTACTGATGCCCGTAGCTCACGCCAGTACCGGCTTTGATCTCGCGGATCAGAGTCACCTTGGCGCGCACCGATAGTGCGGATCGCAAGGGCACGATATCCCTCAAATGATCGGCGGGTGCATGGCCGTACAGGGCCAGTCCCACCCTTACTAGGTCGTAATGCAAGTTCGGTTCCAACAAGGTTCCCGCCGAGTTGGCGAGATGACGGCAGAGCCCAACGCCTCTTTGGGGGAGGGTCTCGATCACGGACTGGAAGCGTTGCCGCTGCTGTTGCGTCACGGTGGTACTGCGATCATCTGCGCAGGCCAGATGGCTGTAAATCCCCTTCAGCTCTAAGTTTTTGAGGTGTTGGATGGCTTGAGTGGTTTCTGCACCATCGTCGAGTGCGCACCCAAGCCTGCTCATGCCCGTGTCAATTTTGAGCTGAACCTTGAAGCGTCGACCGCTGTCTTCTGCCAGGGCATGGCAAAGCTTGGCGTCAGCAAGGCTGCTGAGGGTTGGCATGAGCTGCCACTCCAGGCAGGTCCGCAAGTCTTCGGGGTCGCAGAGATTGCTGAGGAGAAGGATTGGGGCTTTGAGGCCTGCACGTCTGAGCTCTAATCCTTCCTGCAGCGTGGCGACGCCAAGACTGGCAGCTCCTCCATCAAGGGCTGCGTTGGCCACGGAGACAGCCCCATGGCCGTAGCCGTCGGCCTTCACCACGGCCATGAGTTCAGTACCCGGGGTCAAGTGCTGGCACAACGCGCTCGCATTGGCCTTAATCGCTGCCGGTGATACCTCCACCCAGGCACGCTGGCGTGGATTTTGATCCGACATGACAACTGTGCTCGGGGCTACCGAGACAAACGTGGTGTGCCCAATAGCATGACGTTTATTCAGGGAGCTGGCATGGGCCAGGTTCTCGTTCTCAATGCGTCCTACGAGCCGCTCAACATCACGACCTGGCGGAGAGCCATGGTGATGATGCTGAAGGGAAAAGCGGAGAGTCTCGAACAGGATGAAAGTCGCGAAATTCGAAGGGGTACGCACCTCCCTACGGTGATTCGATTGCGTCAATACGTCCGGGTTCCTTTCCGACAGGTTCCTCTGACCCGTCGCAATGTGTTCTATCGCGATAACCACAGTTGTCAGTACTGCGGCTGTTCAGGTGAGCCGCTGTCGATCGACCATGTGATTCCGCGGAGTCGAGGGGGCCCCGATGACTGGGACAACATCACAACGGCATGTCTCAGTTGCAACGTCCGCAAGGGAAATCGCACGCCTGGGGAGGCTGAGATGCCCTTGAAGCGTGTGCCCCGTCGTCCATTGAGCAGCCTGAGTTTTGAAGCGACACGCCAAATACATGCCGGACATCACGGCGAGTGGGCCAAATATGTCATTGGGGCCTAATTAACTCAGTCGTCTGTTTCTTCGCTGAGTGCTTCAAGTTTTTGGCGTTGCTCTTCGGCGATGCAGGCTCCGATGAGATCCTCAAGTTGCCCTTGAAGGACTGGTTCAAGCGAGAAATTACGCCCTAGTCGGTGATCGGTTGTCCGGTTGTCTTTGTAGTTGTAGGTGCGAATTTTTTCAGAGCGATCGCCACTACCCACCTGGGATCGCCGATGACTGCTTTCGCGTTCAGCCGCCGCCGCCAGTTCCCGTTCGAGCAACTTGGCGCGAAGAATTTCCAAGGCACGTTCTCTGTTCTGTAACTGAGAGCGCTGCTGTGTACAGAACACGCGAATACCTGTGGGTTTATGCAGGAGATCCACTGCTGTTTCCACTTTGTTGACGTTCTGTCCGCCGGCTCCGCCGGATCGTGCGGTACTGATCTCGAGATCCTTGGGGTCTAATTCCACTTCAACGGCATCGGCTTCTGGCATGACGGCCACCGTTGCTGTGGACGTGTGAACCCGACCTTGTGATTCCGTTGCCGGCACGCGTTGCACACGATGAACCCCGGCTTCGAACTTCAGTTGACTGAAGACGCTGGTGCCTTTCACAGAAACGATCAGTTCTCGATAACCGCCGAGATCAGCTTCAGTACAGCTCAGCTGTTGCACTGACCATCCAAGTTTTTGGCCATACCGCTCATACATGCGGGCTAGATCTCCAGCCCAAATACAGGCTTCATCGCCCCCCGCCCCAGCACGAATTTCCAACATCACACTTCGATCGTCACGCGGATCTCGGGGAAGCAGCGCCAGGGTGAGGCGTTGGAGCAATGCGGTGTGTTGAGCCTCTAGCTCGCTGAGCTCGTCTTGGGCGAGTTCTTGCATTGCTGCGTCGCTCCGACTCTCCCTTAGAAGCTCCCGGGCATCGGCCTGCTCCTGTTCTAATTTTTGGAGCGCCTCAAAATCGAGCACAAGCGGCTCGAGCCTCGATCGCTCTCGAGCAATCGTTTCAAGTCGCTTGGGATCATTGGCGACATCAGGATCTGCCAGCTGCCGCTCGAGGCTGCGGAAGCTGGCTGTAGCCGTCTGTAATCGGCTGGTCAGAGTTGAGGCATCCATGGCCCCGCCTCAGGTTCAGGATGAGGCGTCGTCGTCTTTTCCCTTGGTGCTGCCCATGCCGTACTTCTTCATGAAGCGATCAACACGACCTTCGGTATCAAGGATTTTTTGGGTCCCGGTGAAGAAGGGGTGGTTGCCGCTCCAGACGTCAACGTGAATTTCTGGCTGGGTGGCACCAGTGGTCATCACCACTTCGCCGTTGCAGATCACCTTGGCATCGGGATACCAGGTGGGATGAATGTCGGACTTAGGCATGGGAAAGTAAAAAAATCAGCGCTTGGAGAACTGAGGGGCCTTACGGGCTTTCTTCAGACCGTACTTACGGCGTTCCTTGGCGCGAGGGTCGCGGCTTAGGTGGCCTTCGGTTTTGAGCGGTTTGCGGTTGTCTGCGGATAATTCACACAGAGCCCGAGCTGCACCTTGCTTAATGGCACCGGATTGACCGGTTAAACCGCCACCGTGAACGTTCACAAGAACGTCGTATTCAGTGCTGAGTCCCAAGGTTTCGAGGGGAGCTTTTACAGCAGCGATGTAAGCCGGGTTGTAATTGAGATAGTTATCTCCCGGGCGACCATTGATGGTGATCGTGCCGTTGCCTGGAACGAGACGTACGCGAGCAACTGAAGTCTTACGACGACCAGTACCCCAGTAGACGACGGAATTACTGCTCATTTTGCGGTAGCTGAGGGGTTGAGCTGAAGGGGCTGGGGCTTTTGAGCTGAATGGGGATGCTCGGTGCCTTTATAGACCTTGAGCTTGCGGTACATCTGGCGGCCCAAGGCGTTGTGGGGAAGCATGCCCTTAATGGCTTTTTCCACGATCCGTTCTGGGATGCGCTCCTGAAGGGATTCAAAGGTTTCAACCTTCATTCCACCAGGACGTCCTGAATGGCGGCGGTAAAGCTTCTGCTGTGGCTTTTTCCCGCTGACTTGGATTTTTTCAGCGTTCACCACCACCACGAAATCTCCTGTGTCGAGATGAGGCGTGAAGTTGGGGTTGTTTTTGCCGCGCAGAATTGAGGCGACCTCGGTTGCAAGGCGGCCAAGGGTCTGATTCTCAGCGTCCACCACATACCACTGGCGGTCGATCGAATCGATTGGAGGAAGGGAGGTCTTGTTCATCTCGCCGGCATGCCGGTTCGGTGGTGCCCCGTCGAAGACGGCGGAGCTGTACAGGATGGTTTGGTCCATGACTGGACCAAACCGTGGATCAAAGATCGAGCTTACTCCCCAACACACCCTCTCCTAGGAGCGGGGATGGTCATTGGAGTTCTTGTTGCTCGTCCTTAGCAAAACAAGGAGGATCCGGGGGGGGATCATCCGTCGCCAAAGAAAACCACGGTTGGCAATCGTACCAGCCAGCTTCGCTGAAAATAGGCTCGGCGTACCCTGCCCTTAACAGGCAAAGTCCTCTAGCAGGCGCGGCTTCCCTCACTTGGTCTCGGCGCCGGTCTCTCCAGCGTTGCTCAAAGGCCTTCACGCTGAGGCGATGCTCGCCGACGGCAACGAGCTGCGCCATCAAGAGCCGCACCATTCCATATAGAAATCCACTGGCTTGGATTTCCACGCGGATGAGGTCACCCTCGCGTTCCACCAGAACGTCCTGGATGGTTGTGCGTGAGTGGGGGCGTCGGCTTCCAGCGCGCATAAAGGCCGCAAAATCATGGAGGCCGATCATCCCTTCAAGGGCAACCCGCATGTTCTCTTCGTTGAGTCGATGGTGGTATCGGTGCCAAGTCCAAGGGGTCAGAAACAAATTGGGTCGCCGACCGTTGTGAATGATGTATCGGTAACGCCGGTAAACAGCGGAGTAGCAGGCATGCCAATCCCGTGGTCGCTCAACAGATTCACGCACCCTGATCGAAGCTGGTAGTCGACCGTTCAGAGCAGGGGCCCATTTTGCGGCTGGAATGGGTCCTGAACAGTCGAAATGCACCACTTGGGCTGCAGCATGAACGCCCGCATCCGTTCGTCCAGCAGCAAAGCTCTGGATTGGTCTTAGGGGGTCGAGTTGAGCAATCGCTGTTTCTAGAACGGCTTGCACACTCCTGGCATTGTTTTGCCGTTGCCACCCGCAAAAATCTGAACCCTCGTACTGCAGGCTGAGGGCAATCCGTCGGAGGATTGGCTGCTCAGGGGGTGCAGACGAGGGTTCAGCGGTCAAAAGTCAGACCCTGACAAGGATCAGGGCTATACCAGTTCGATGATGGCCATCTCGGCATTGTCGCCACGGCGGGGAACTGTCCGGGTAATTCGGGTGTAGCCACCTTTGCGCTCGCCGTAACGGGTTGGAGCTTTGTCGAACAGGGCGTGAACCAGCTGCTTGTCGTAGATGTAGCCAATGGCACGACGTCGGGACGCCAAGCTGCCGTCCTTGGCCAAAGTGATCATCCGCTCAGCTTCATCGCGAAGAGCTTTCGCACGGGCCTTGGTGGTGGTGACCCGACCTTCCCGAATGAGTTGGGTGGTCAGGGCGCGAAGCATTGCCTTGCGTTGGTCAGCGGGACGACCCAGCTGGGGTACTCGGCATTGGTGTCTCATGGGTCTGTCTTAATCGAAGTAATGAAGGAAGAGCAGGCGGCTCAAATTATGCCGAGGTGCGGCTTTGGGGGATAGAGATGCCGATGCGCTCGAGGGCTTCGATCACTTCGTCGGCGGATTTAGAACCGAAGTTCTTGATTTCGAGGAGATCCTCATAGCTGAAGCCCATGAGGTCAGACACGGAGTTGACCTGGGCACGCTTGAGGCAGTTGTAAGCCCGAACCGAGAGGTTCAATTCCTCGAGAGGAATCTGTGCCTCTGCAGATGGTTCCGGCTCGACACCCACTTCTTCTACGAGGGTGACGGTCGCTAGAGGTTGGAAGAGCTCGAGCAGTTGATTGGCCGTCTGAGCCAGGGCGTCGTCAGGAGTAATGGAGCCATCGGTGCTGATCTCAATCCGTAGGCGTTCGCGGGCTGAACCGCCTTCTGCAACGGCTGTTTCATCAATATTGAAATTGACTCGCTTCACCGGCATAAACACCGCATCGATCTGTAGAAGATCAATGGCACTGGTGTCTTCGTTGTGTCGGTCGACTGGGCGATAGCCGATGCCACGCTCGACGTGAACTTCCAATTCCAGGCTGTGTCCGTCTGCGACGGTTGCGATGGTGCGATTGCCATCGATAACTTGAACTTGAGATGAAAACTGAAGATCGCTGGCCTTTACTTCAGCAGGACCAGCGACCACCAGACGACCAATCTCGAGTTCCGCTGAACGGCTGTTAACAGACAGCTCTTTGCAGTTCAGCAGAATGTCGAGGACGTCTTCACGAACCCCAGGGACTGTGGCGTACTCGTGGTTAACGCCGGCAATGCGAATTGCGGTGACGGCGCTGCCTTCAAGGCCGCCCATCAGGACACGGCGCAAAGCATTGCCCAAGGTTGTGGCTTGGCCACGCTCGAGTGGACCGATCAGGAAGACGCCTGTTTGGGCGCGATCCTCGGCGATTTGATGCTCGATGCGATCGATCTGGTACTGCAGCACGGTCTGAAGCGAGGTAGGGAACGAGAACCGGAAAGGCGAGGTGGGTTCAGACGCGGCGGCGCTTAGGCCGGCGGCAACCGTTATGGGGTAGAGGCGTGACGTCTCTAATCAACGTGATCTCAAGGCCGGCGACCTGAAGGGCACGGATGGCTGTTTCACGGCCAGACCCTGGTCCACGAACCAGGACTTCAATCTGACGCATGCCCTGTTCAAGGGCACGGCGGGCAGCAGCTTCAGCAGCTGTTTGTGCGGCAAAGGGAGTTCCTTTGCGAGCGCCCTTGAAACCGCTGGCACCGGCTGACGACCAAGCGATGATCTCCCCAGCGGTGTCGCTGATGGACACAATCGTGTTGTTGAAGGTGCTTTGAATATGCGCAACACCATTGGGGACGTTGCGTTTGGCCTTCTTAGGGCCTGATTTTTTAGCAGTTTTGGCCATGGGCCGTTAGGAGACGAGGTAAGGGACGGAGGTGAATTACTTCTTCTTGCCAGCCACAGTCTTGCGAGCACCGCGGCGAGTACGGGCGTTCGTGCGGGTGCGCTGACCGCGGACCGGGAGACTCATCCGATGACGACGGCCTCGC
The DNA here is from genome assembly GCF_000012505.1 of Synechococcus sp. CC9902. Taxonomy (NCBI): domain Bacteria; kingdom Bacillati; phylum Cyanobacteriota; class Cyanophyceae; order Synechococcales; family Synechococcaceae; genus Synechococcus; species Synechococcus sp. CC9902. Next base: position 1,880,781 of record NC_007513.1, on the reverse strand, counting down.
ACACAGCCGATGTCTTGCAGTCGTTTCAGGGCCATGCCCTCTTGACGACGCAAATCACCTTCGATGGTGAAAGCCTCGGTGGCACCACGGAGCTTCTGGATGTCGCCATCCTCGAGATCCTTGACCCGAATGTCGGGGTTAACCCCCGCTTTGGCCAGGATGGCTTTGGCCCTTGTGAGGCCAATTCCATAGATATATGTGAGGGACACTTCAACCCGCTTGTCGCGGGGGATGTCAACGCCGGCGATCCGTGCCACGGAGGTTCAATCGAAAGGGACATAAGGCCTCCGGTGTATCGGAGGCATTGGACGGCAACTGAGCAAACACGGTGGATTGATCAGTTGTTGAAAAGAACGTTGGGGATTAGCCCTGACGCTGCTTGTGCTTTGGGTTGGTGCAAATCACCATGACCCGACCGTGGCGACGGATCACCCGGCACTTGTCGCACATTTTTTTAACAGAAGCGCGCACCTTCATGAGGCGTGGCTCTCCCAATTTCCAAACGACAAACTTACCATGCGGGTCAATCCAGAACTTTGCAGATCCGCTCAGTGATTTCCTCTACGGAACCCTGGGCTGGAACGCTGATGAGCAGTCCCTTGTTTTGGTAATAGCTGATCAGGGGAGCGGTCTTGTCTCGATACACCTCGAGGCGATTCCGGATCACGTCTTCATTGTCATCGGCACGGCCGCGGCTCAGCATGCGCGTAATCAAGACTGCATCGTCCAGCTCGAGCAGGACAACCGCTTCGATGGGTTGCTTGAGCTCATTCAGTAGAGGTTCCAGTGCTTCAGCCTGTGGAACAGTGCGCGGGAAACCATCGAGGAGCCAACCCTCACCAGAGAGGGCTTTCATCTGACTTTCAACGATTGCCAGCACCAGCTGGTCGCTGACCAGCTCTCCTCGGTTCATGACGGCTTCGGCTTCTTTGCCAAGCTCTGATCCCGCAGCGACTTCACTTCTCAGCAAATCACCTGTGGACAGGTGTTTCATGCCATTGGAATCGCAGATGCGTGCTGCCTGGGTGCCTTTACCAGCACCAGGTGGACCGAGAAAAAGGAGGCGGTTTTTCATCGAGGGTTTGGAAAGGAATGACAACAGCAGGTGCAGTGGCGGGAGCTCACTGGCGCACGAGGCCTTCGTAGCGTTGAGATATCACGTAGGTCTGAACCTGTTTTGCGGTGTCAATGGCAACACCCACAAGGATGAGTAATGACGTCGCACCGAGTCCTTGGAATGTCTGCACATTGGTGGCGCGTTCCACTGCGGCAGGAATAATCGCAACGGAGCCAAGGAAGAGACCACCAAGCAAAGTAAGCCTGTTTTGCACTCCCGAGAGGTAGTTGGTGGTAGCGCTTCCAGGACGAACTCCAGGAATCGCCACACCGCCTCGTTTGAGGTTTGTGGCGATGTCTGCCGGGTTCACCGTGAGCGAGGCGTAGAAGTAAGAGAACCCCAGAATCAAGGTGAAAAAAGCCAGGGCGTAGGGCCAGGGATTCGATGCGCTGGGATTGAGCATGCTCGCGGCTCGAATCAGCCATTCACTCTTGGTGAGATTCGCGACGGTGACGGGCAAGAAAATCAATGCCGAAGCAAAAATGATTGGCATCACCCCACCGGCATTCAATTTGAGAGGTAAGTAGCTCTGACGCGTTGGTAGAGCACCAGCTCCACCAACTTGGCGCTTGGCACTAACAATCGGAATACGACGGGCCCCTTCTTGAACAAAGATGATTCCGACAATCGTGGCCAGAAACACCAGAACAAGAACAACAATTCCCAAAACGGTGTCGCGGTCACCCGTTTGAGCGGCTTCGATTGTTGCTCCAAGGGTGCGAGGAAGGGTCGCAACGATGTTTAAGAAGATCACCAAAGAAGCCCCCTGGCCAATCCCTCTTTCGGTGATGACCTCTGCAATCCACATCACCACCATGGATCCGGTGACAAGGGCTAAGGCCGTTTGAACCACGAAGACAACTTCGCTCAAACCCTCTACGGCGTATTGGCGCAAAATCATTGCGAACACCACGCTTTGGATGAGTCCCCAGCCAAGGGCGACATAGCGGGTGATTTGTGCGATTTTGCGTCGTCCTGCTTCGCCTTCATTTTTTTGAAGGTCTTCCAACTGCGGCAACGAAGCTGTTAGCAGCTGAAGAATGATCGATGCATTAATGAAGGGGAGAATTCCAAGAGCGAAAATTCCCAAAGTGGAGATTCCTCCACCCGTGAAAATGTCGAGGAAGCCAATCAGTTGGCCCCCTTGATCGATGAATTGTTTGAAGGCTTCTCGATCGATCCCTGGCATGGGGATGTAGATGCCAAGACGGACCAGAAGCAGCAGGCCAAGGGTGGTAAGCACCCGACTGCGCAACCCAGGGTTGGTGACCAGCTGGCTGATCACTTCGGCGGCATTGGGGTTGCGTCCCCGACTGACAAGCATGTCCGGAAGAGAAAAAGGTTGGGCTGATGCAGCGAAGCCGCCCGTGGACCAAAGTCCAGCGGACGGCTCAGACCCTAAAGCTGAAAAGGCAATGAAGCCCGATCAGTCAGTCAAGGGTTTCGCAGGTGCCGCCGGCCGCTTCGATCTTGGTGCGGGCGGAGGTTGTGAACGCCGAGGCTTGCACCGTCAGGTTCTTAACGGTGAGCTCACCGTTACCGAGCATCTTGAGGGGATGCTTGGGGCTCGTCACGATGCCGTCTTTGACGAGGGAGTCCAGATTCACGGTTGCTCCGTCCTTGAGATCTTTCAAGGCGGACACGTTTAACACCGTGAAGTGCTTTGGATTAACCAAAGGAAAGTGCTTCAGCTTTGGTACCCGGCGGTACAAAGGCATCTGTCCACCTTCGAACCCAGGACGGGTTGGTCGGCCGGAGCGGGATTTTTGGCCACGCATACCGAAGCCGCAGCTAGCGCCCTGACCAGCGGCAATGCCACGGCCCTTACGCAATTTGCGGCGACGAGCGCCTTTGTTGGCTTTGAGGGAGTCGAGTCGGAGAGTCATCGCGAATCAGGAGTAGATCTGCTCGAGGGAGATTCCCCGTTCTTTTGCAGTCTCCTTGTGAGTACGAAGACTGGATAGGGCCACCATGGCAGCCCTTGCGTTGTTGAGGGGAGTTTTGCTGCCTAAACGTTTGGCCAAAACATTTTTAATGCCGGCCAGTTCAAGCACAGTTCGAATGGAACCACCGGCAATAACGCCAGTACCAGGGGCAGCGGGACGAATCAAAACGCTAGCTGCACCATCGCGACCATTCGACAGGGTTGGGATTGAGCTGTGACGGGTCAGAGGCACCTTCACCAGGTGCTTCTTGCCATCTGCAACGCCCTTGCGGACGGCACCGATCACGTCGCCAGCTTTGCCAACACCAACGCCGACTTGTCCCTTTTCGTTGCCGACAACAACGATGGCTCTGAAGCTCATCTTTTTGCCGCCCTTAACGGTTTTGGAGACCCGTCGGATTTGTACGACGCGCTCTTGCCATTCGGAATCGCGGTCTTGGCCGCGACGACCGCCGCGACGATCGCCACGTCGGTCACCACGGCCGCCGCCGCCGCCGCCACGACGCTGCTCTTGTTGCTGCCCTTGGGCCGCCGCTGGTACATCAGCTGCGCCAGGTACGGCGTTGGGATTGGATTGAGGAGAAGAATCTGTCATGGGTAAAGCAGGGATCAGAACTGAAGGCCCGCTTCCCGGGCAGCGTCGGCAAGGGCTTTAATCCGACCGTGATAGAGGTTTCCACCACGATCGAAGACCACCTGCTCGATGCCCTTGGCGATCGCGCGCTTGGCGACAAGTGCACCGACAGCAACGGAGGCGTCACAACTTCCAGCGTTGTTTTTGAGTCCAGAACGAAGTTCCTTGTCAACGGTGGATGCTGAACAGAGTGTGCTCTGAGCAGCGTCGTCGATGAGCTGGGCGTAGATGTGATTGTTGGAGCGAAACACAGCCAACCGCGGACGGTTGGATGTGCCGGTGATGTGACGACGGAGGCGCCGATGGCGCTTCTGCGTCTGTTGTTTGCGGGAAAGTTTGGACATGGTATGTGAAGGGGAGGAAGGTCAGGAAGAGCGTTATTTCTTGCCGGACTTGCCTGCCTTTCGCAGGATGTGCTCGCCCTCGTATTTGATGCCTTTGCCTTTGTAAGGCTCGGGAGGACGAATGGCGCGAACCTTGGCGGCCTCGTTGCCAACCAATTCTTTATCGATCCCGGAAACAATCACCCTGGTGTTGTTCTCCACCTTGAAGGTGATGCCGGCTGGCGCTGGCATCTCGACGGGATGGCTGTAACCAGCACTCACGACGAGGGTTGTTCCCTTGACCTGGGCTCGGGAGCCCACACCAACAATTTCAAGGGCTTTGCTGTAGCCGTTGTGAACGCCTTCGATCATGTTGGCGACGAGGGTGCGACTCAGGCCGTGGCGTTCCCGTGAGATCCGTTTGGTGCTCGTGGGTGCGACAACGATCGTGTTGGCTTCTTGGCTAACGCTGACGCCCTCTGGAAGAGTGCGCTCGAGCTCACCTTTTGGTCCCTTCACTTTGACGGTTAGACCGTCGAGGGAAACAGTGACTTTGTCCGGGACGGGGACAGGGTTTTTTCCAATGCGTGACATGGTTCAGCTCCGGATCAGTAGACGTAACAGAGCACTTCGCCGCCGACGCCCTCTCGGCGAGCATCGCGGTCACTCATCACCCCTTTCGAGGTAGAGATGATCGCGACACCAAGCCCTCCGAGGACCTTGGGCAGGCCACGAGTGTTCTTGTAGATGCGGAGGCCTGGCTTGCTCACACGCTGCATGGAGCGAATGGTGGGCAAACGGTGCTTACCGCTGTATTTGAGGGAGAGCACCAATTCGGCTCTGAAGCCTTCGCCTTCTTCGTTGATTTCGGAGATGAAACCCTCTTGCTGCAACACTTTCGCGATGCTGCGGGTCATCCGTGAAGCGGGAACCTTGGTGGTCTCGTGACGCTTTTCACTCGCATTACGAATGCGGGTGAGCATGTCTGAAATTGGATCGTGGTTGGCCATAGGGATAGACGGGGAGGGCTCAGTTGCTCTGGAATGGCATTCCCATCTCGCTGAGGAGGGCCCTGCCCTCTTCGTCAGAACGGGCAGTGGTCACGATGGTGATGTCCATGCCTCTGATCGCATCGATCTTGTCGAAGGAAATTTCAGGGAAAATGATTTGTTCCCTCACCCCGAGGGTGTAGTTGCCGCGTCCGTCAAAGCTTTTGGCACTCACCCCGCGGAAGTCCCGAATTCGGGGCAGCGCAAGGTTGATCAGGCGCTCGAGGAAGGCGTACATCCGATCACCGCGAAGGGTGACGGCACAACCAATTGGCATGCCTTGGCGAATTTTGAAACCTGCGATTGCCTTTTTGGCACGGGTCACAACCACTTTTTGGCCGGTGATCTGTGCAAGCTCCTTGACCGAAGCCTCGAGAGACTTGGCATTGGTAGCAGCTTCGCCGAGTCCGCGGTTAATGGTGACTTTCATCACCTTCGGGACTTCGTGGATGTTGGTGAGGGAGAGATCTTTCAGCAGTTTGGGCTGAATGGTCTCCCGGTAGCGCTTCTTGAGTGACATAACGGGGGTGAGGTGCTTCTGGGCTTGGTCAGAAGTCGGGATCAGTCGAGGACTTCACCGGTTTTCTTCAACTTGCGCTTTTTCGTGCCGTCTTTTTCGACAACGATTTCAACGCGGCTTGCCACCTTTTTATCGGTGGAATAGAGCATCACGTTGGAGGCATGCAGTGATGCTTCCTCGGTGACAATGCGACCGCTTTCACCTTCCTGGGAGGGTTTCTCGTGACGGGTGCGCATGTTGACGCCCTCCACGATGACGCGATTTTCATTGGGCAGCGTCCGGAGAACTGCGCCGGTTTTGCCCTTGTCTTTTCCGGCAATCACCTGAACGGTGTCGCCTTTGCGGATACGCATTTTGATGCGCTCAACGGCCTTCGGTTTGGAGGTTGCTGTCGCCATGGTCAGATCACCTCCGGAGCGAGGGACACGATTTTGGTGAAGCTGCGCTCACGCAGTTCGCGGGCCACAGGTCCGAAGACGCGAGTGCCCTTTGGGTTTTTGTCGTCGTTGATGATCACCGCAGCGTTGTCGTCAAACCGGATTGAATTGCCGGTTTCACGACGCAGGGTTGCTTTGGTGCGGACCACCACAGCTTTGACCACATCAGATTTTTTGACGCCCATGTTGGGCATCGCATCTTTGACAGCGGCGACGATGACGTCGCCGACGTGGGCGTAGCGACGGTTGGTACCCAGAACACGAATGCACTGGATGCGTTTGGCACCGCTGTTATCGGCAACGGTGAGGAACGATTCCTGTTGGATCACTGGTTGGCCTCCTCTGCTTTCGCTTCAGCAGCCGCAGCTTTTGGGCTGTGGCTGAGAACTTCAGCAATCGCCCAACGTTTTTGGCGACTCATCGGACGGGTTTCCGTGATGCGAACACGGTCTCCGACGCGACAGGAGTTGTCTTCATCGTGGGCTTTGTAGCGGGTGGTGCGGCTGACCGTCTTTTGATAGATGGGATGGGGGAAGCGGGTTTCCACCGCAACCACCACTGTTTTCTCCATCTTGTCGCTGACGACGGTGCCGACCCGTTCTTTAACTGCCATGGTTAGAGATGGGGATCAGGACGCGGTGGAGCGTTGACGCTCCGACTGCACCGTCAGCAGCTGGGCCAGCTTGATGCGGGCCTCTTTGAAACGGTGAGTATTAGCGAGTTGGCGCGTGGCCTGCTCAAAGCGGAGCTGAAAAAGTTCGCGGCGCAAACCGTCGATTTTTTCATTGATATCCGCATCGGAGAGGTTGCGAACCTCGCTGGTGTTGGGACGGGCCATGGTCAGGACTCCACGGTGACGGCTTTAGAAGCAGCCGGTGTTTTGGCGCCAGCTGTTTTCTCCTCATCACCGAGGGCGATGAATTTGGTTTTGACTGGCAGCTTGTATTGCGCCAGGCGCATGGCTTCTTTCGCGATTTCGGGGGTGATTTCTTCACCACCCATCTCGAAGAGAATCCGACCTGGCTTAATCACTGCGACCCAGAATTCTGGGTTGCCTTTGCCGGAACCCATACGGGTTTCAGCGGCGCGCATGGTGACTGGCTTATCGGGAAAAATCCGAATCCAGATCTTGCCGCCACGTTTGACGTAGCGGGTCATGGCACGGCGGCTGGCCTCGATTTGACGCGAGGTGATCCAGCCACACTCTTGGGCTTGCAGTGCAAACTCACCAAAAGCAATCGTGTTGCCCCTGGTGGCGACGCCGCGCATGCGGCCTCGCTGTTGTTTACGGAATTTGACGCGTTTTGGACTCAGCATGGTTTAGGCCTCCGGTTCAACCCTCGTTTGAGCGGTCTTCGAACTGTTGGGGCCTACGGCTGGCCCGCCGACGGGGGTTCGCCCCGACCGGCATTGTTTGAGACTGTTCGTTCAGGACTTCCCCCTTGAACACCCAAACTTTGATCCCGAGTACGCCGTAAGTGGTTTTACCCACTTTGGTGGCGTAATCGATGTCAGCACGCAGGGTGTGCAGTGGGACACGACCTTCACGGGTCCACTCGGTCCGGGCGATTTCAGCGCCGTTCAAACGGCCTGATACCTGGATTTTTAGGCCGAGAACGCCAGCGCGTTGAGCGCGCTGAACAGCCATCCGGATCGTGCGACGAAACGCCACACGTTTTTCCAGTTGTTGGGCGATGTATTCGGCCAGCAGAAACGCGTCGCCGTCGACACGTTCAACTTCGACAACATTGATCCGCACTTGGCGGCTTTTGTCACCGACAGTTTTCTGGATACCGGCTCGAAGATCTTCGATGCCGCTGCCCTGACGTCCGACGAGGACACCGGGACGTGCTGTTTTGAGTTCAACTTCCAGTTGATCGGCTTTGCGGGCGATCAGCACGTCGCTGATGCCGGCAGAACCGTATTTCTTGTGGATGAACTTGCGAATCCGGTCGTCTTCTTGAAGAAGTGACGGATATGTCTTGCTGGAGGCGTACCAGCGTGACCGGTGCTCCTGGGTGATCCCCAGGCGCAGACCGGTTGGGTGGATTTTGTGTCCCATTGGGTCAGAGTCCGGGGGTCAGGAGTCGGTCTGAACTGCCACAGCAATGCTGATGTGGCAGGTCTGCTTCTTGATCTGGAAGGCCCGGCCTTGGGCCCGAGGCCGGTACCGCTTCATGGAAGGACCCATGTCGGCACTGGCACTCGAGATCACCAGGGAGGCTGGATCGAGACCGAGGTTGTTTTCGGCATTGGCTACCGCAGACCGAAGCACCTTGGTGATCGGGCCGGTGGATCGGTAGGGCATGAACTCGAGCATGATCAGAGCGTCGCGATAAGTGCGGCCTCGGATTTGGTCGAGTACACGACGCACCTTCGATACAGAGCCGCGGATGAAGCGTCCGTGGGCCTGAGCGGTGGCAGCCGTTGATGTAGACGAAGTCATGGCGTCAGCGGCCTCCTTTCTTGTCTTTGATGTGGCCCTTGAAGGTGCGGGTAGGAGCGAACTCCCCCAGCTTGTGTCCCACCATTTGTTCAGTGATAAACACTGGAATGTGGGACTTGCCGTTGTGAACGGCAATGGTGTGGCCGATCATCATCGGCAGGATTGTGGAAGCACGTGACCAGGTTTTGATCACGGACTTGTCGTCGTTGTCGTTCTGCTTTTCAAGCTTGCGAAGCAGGCTGTCAGCAATAAACGGTCCTTTTTTGAGTGAACGTCCCATAGCGGTTTAAGCAAGCGGCAAAGTGATGGTTGGCATCAGGAATCGCGTCCGCCACGGCTCCGCTTGGACGTCTTGCGACGTTTCCGGAGCACATATTGGTTGCTGGGTTTATTCCGCTTGCGGGTCTTAAGACCGAGGGCGGGTTTGCCCCAAGGCGTCACAGGACCGGAGCGACCGATCGGTGCTCGGCCCTCACCACCACCGTGAGGGTGGTCGCAAGGGTTCATCACACTGCCTCGCACTTGAGGCCGCCGTCCGAGCCAACGACGCCGACCAGCTTTGCCGAGGCTTGTGTTGCGAACTTCAGAGTTGCCCACTTCGCCAAGGGTTGCGTAGCACTCACGCCGTACCAACCGAACTTCGGTGGAAGGCAGTTTGAGAGCGACATAGTCGCCTTCTTTGGCCATCACCTGAGCACTAGCTCCAGCGGTTCGAACCATCTGTCCACCGCGACCGGCATAAAGCTCGACGCAGTGAACGCTCGAACCAAGAGGTACGGATGAAAGCGGCATGGCGTTGCCGTTTTCGATCGGAACCTCTGGCCCAGACACAACGGTTTGACCTACCTGAACTCCTGCTGGAGCGAGGATGTAGCGCTTTTCACCATCGGAGTAAAAGAGCAAGGCCAATCGCGCATTGCGATGGGGGTCGTAGTGGATCGCAGCCACCTTCGCGGTTACGCCGTGCTTGTTGCGGCGGAAATCCACGAGGCGGTACAACCGCTTATGACCACCGCCTCGGTGGCGGCAAGTAATGACGCCACGGTTGTTGCGGCCTTTTTTGCGGTGCTTGGACACCACAAGGGTCTTCTCCGGCTTGCGGCCGGTGACCTCACTGAAGTCGGTGACGACGCGGGTGCGTGTACCGGGGGTGTAGGGGCGGAATTTACGGATTGCCATGACGATTCAGACTCCTCAGGACTCGGGGAAGAGTTGGATCGAGTTGCCCTCCGCTAGGCGCACCACTGCCTTCTTCACTTGGGCACGTTTGCCAGCGAAGCGGCCCATCCGACGGGATCGTCGAGGAGGGTTCATGGTGCTAATGCCGGTGACCTTCACATCAAAGAGCTGCTCGATGGCGGCTTTGATGTCGGGTTTAGCGGCGCGGTGGTCCACCTCGAAGGTGTACTGATTCAGCTCGAGGGCACGGGTGGCCTTTTCGGTGATCAGTGGTCGGCGGATGACATCCGCCAGACGGGATTGGAAACGCTCAGTCATCTCCGTAAACCTCCTGGATGGTTGTGAGAGCGTCCTCTCCCACGACCAAAGAATTGGCGTGGAGAAGGTCGAAGACGTTGAGGTGATTCGCTGAAATCAGCTTGACCTTGTCCAGGTTGCGGACGGAGCGACGAACCATTTCGGATGGGTTCGTTAAAACGATCAACACCTTGGTGTCTGCGGCGATGCCGAGGCGTCCGAGGGCTTCTGTGATTTCACGCGTTTTTGGAGCTTCAAGGGATGTCCCGAAGTCCTTCACAACGGTGATGTCGTCGATACGAGCCATGAGCGCTGTGCGCAGGGCTGAACGACGTTCCTTGCGATTCATCGCAAGGTTGTAACTCCGAGGCTTGGGTCCAAAAATGATGCCGCCGCCCGGACGCAGAGGGGTTCGAACAGAACCTTGCCTTGCACGGCCTGTTCCTTTCTGCTTGTAAGGCTTACGACCACCACCACGGACTTCTGACCGGGTGAGCGTGCTCGCAGTGCCTTGGCGCATGTGAGCCTGCTGTCGCAGAACTGCACGGTGCATCAAGTCAACTGCTGAGGCTTCTTTCGCCACTTTCAGGTCCAAGGTTGCCTTGCCGGCTTCCTTCCCCTGCCAATCGCGGACTACACAACTAGCCATCACTTACCTCCTTTGGCGGGTTTTGCACCCACACGCACAGCTGGCTTGATGTTCAGAAGTGCGCCTGGTTTGCCAGGCACGGAACCTTTAACAACCAGCAAGTTGCGGTCGCTATCGATGCGCAAGATGGTCAAACCGCGGGTCGTCGTTTTCTTGCCGCCATAACGGCCAGACATCCGCTTACCGGGGTAGATCCGCCCTGGCGTTGTGCCAGCACCGATGGAGCCCGGTTGCCGGTGGTTTTTAGAACCGTGGGTCATCGGGCCGCGGCTGAAACCGTGGCGTTTCTGAAGACCTGCAAAACCGCGACCCATGGTGTCGCCGCTTACATCCACTTTTTGACCAGCTTCAAAGTCGCTGACCGTGATGGACCCACCAAGTTCAAGTCCGTCGACGTTGTCGACGCGGTACTCGCGCAGGTGGCGCAAAAGATCCTCGCCGGATTTGGTGAGATGGCCTTTGGAAGGCTTGTTGATCAATTTCTCGCGGGTTTCGCCGAAACCGATCTGCACCGCGGCATAGCCATCGGTGTCATCGTTTTTGAGTTGTGTGATGCGGCAGGGACCGGCCTCGATCAAAGTGACGGGGACCGCTCTGCCCTGCTCGTCGAAGAGCTGGGACATGCCCAGCTTCTTCCCGAGAATGCCGATTGACATGGGGGGGAGAAAGCGCCAGCGGGGACAAGAACTATCCAATTTCTCGGATAGAACAAAAGTGCTGATCGGAGTAACGCAGTCGTGGTTCGAACGTCGTCCAATAAATGGAGGAGTTCGAATGGAGCTAGCGAACGATTCAGCGAGGCTGAGACTTGTTTGGGCAACGAATTGCTCAAAAAGTTTCTCGGCGGAATTTCAAAAAAAATTGAAAACCACTCTGGCCTGAAGATCCGGCGCAATCGCCGAATCTGTTCTGCCAACTGGAGGCCCGGCTAGCGGACGGGCACAGAAACGCAGAACAAACAACAAACCTACACCACCACTAGGAGTGTCCTTCCGACATCGCCTGTTGAGCTGCCAGACTCCCGCTAGTCATGCATGCCCCCATGCCCCTGCTTCTCACCGGTCGGGGATTCCGTCGAGATCTCGAAGCCAATGGATGCCTTGCGGTCCATGCTCCCCTCGAAGGAGGTGCTGAGACGCGTCTGTTACGTCGCCTCCGCGGGGCTGGTTATCGCACACGAATGACGTCGGCTCGTGGCTTGGGTGATCCAGAGGTGTTCTTGACTCAAAAGCACGGCATCCGCCCGCCACACCTCGGTCACAACTGCGTGGGACGCGGTGCAGCCGTTGGCGAGGTTCAACAGGTTGTTCCTCTGATTGGTGATCTCCTCGACGGAGACGACTCCGTGGCGCTGTGGATTCTCGAGGGTCAGGTCTTATCGCGCTCAGAGCTGTTATCTCTTTGCGATCTCTGTAAGCGAGAACCCCGCTTACGCATCATCGTGGAAATGGGTGGAGCGCGGAGCCTCCGATGGCAGCCAATGAAAGCTCTCCTAGGCGCCTGAGCCCTGAGGAGGCGCTGGTCCGTGGCCGTTGGGTCAAATTAATTTGTGGGGCCAGCAACCAAGACCTTCCTGCGATTGCAGACCTGTGTGCGGTGTTCGCCACTGCAGGAGTTCATTGTGTGGATGTGGCTGCTGACCCAGCCGTCGTCCTTGCTGCCCGACAGGGTCTGGATTGGGCGGAGACGCGAACGGGTTGGCGCCCATGGCTGATGGTGAGCCTCAGCGATGGATTGGACATCCACTTTCGCAAGGCTTGGTTCGATCCTGCAGTCTGTCCACCTCAGTGTGAGCGCCCTTGCCAGCGGGTTTGTCCCGCTGAAGCCATTGGTGATCGCGGAGCTGTTAATCCTTTGCTTTGCTACGGCTGCGGACGCTGCTTGCCGGCATGTCCCTATGGACTGATTGAGGAACGGGATCATCGCCTTGGGTTGGGGGCAGTTGCAGAGCTCCTGAACTCCATCCGCCCCGACGCCATTGAGATCCATACAGCTCCCGGTCATGACGAAGGTTTCGAGGCGTTGTTGCGAATATTTGATCAGGCATCACTCCCGTTGCGGCGCCTGGCCGTGAGTTGTGGTTTGGAAGCCCATGGCATGGCAGTTGATGAACTTGCAACAACGTTTTGGCGGCGGCATTCCCATCTGCAACGTCGCGGTTTTAGCCCGTTGTGGCAGCTCGATGGACGGCCGATGAGCGGTGATGTGGGGGCTGGGACCGCCCGCTCTGCGGTTGAGCTGTGGAGGGCAATGCGTTCCATCGCGCCTCCTGGCCCTCTCCAGTTGGCCGGTGGAACCAACCACCACACCCTGCACCATCTCAATGGCGATGAACGTCCCGCAGGGATTGCTTTCGGTGGAGTGGCACGACGGCTCCTTCTTCCGCTCTTGAAAGAGGCTCAATTGCGAGGTCAGTCGCTAAGAGAGTGGCCTGAGGGTTTGGAACAGGCTGTGGCGTTGGCGCGCGAGTTGGTGACGCCATGGATGGATCGACCTTGCTAAAAAGCAATGAGTGTTTGAGCTCATGGGTACGCAGCGGGTCACGGATGATCTCGATCGACTTCTCGGTCTGCTGCCGCAATCGGTGCAGGTTGCGTTGTCTTTGGAAGCGAGTCATGACCAACTCCTGGAGGTGGTGCTCGATTTAGGGCGGATTCCGGAGGCGCGTTATCCCGGCCGTGCAAGCGCCCTAGGGGATCGTGCGATCACGCGAGACGATCTGGCTGATGTGGTGGACAAATTGGGTCGGTTCGGTGCGGATAATCGCGCCGGAATTGAGCGGACCCTCCACAGGATCAGCGCCATACGAAATCGGCAGGGAGAAGTTGTCGGTCTGACCTGTCGTGTCGGACGCGCAGTGTTTGGCACGGTGGCCATGGTTCGAGACCTTCTCGACAGCGCCCAGTCGTTGCTGCTGATGGGACGACCGGGGGTCGGAAAAACCACAGCATTGCGAGAAATTGCCCGTGTTCTGGCCGATGAGATGCAGCGTCGGGTCGTCGTGATCGACACCAGCAATGAGATTGCTGGTGATGGCGATATTCCTCATCCTGCGATCGGCCGCGCTCGAAGGATGCAGGTCTCAAGTCCAGAGCAGCAGCATCAGGTGATGATCGAGGCAGTGGAAAACCACATGCCTGAGGTCATCGTGATTGATGAGATCGGCACAGAACTCGAGGCGATGGCAGCTCGCACCATTGCGGAGCGAGGCGTGATGCTTGTGGCGACGGCCCACGGCAATGCACTGGCCAATTTGATCAAAAACCCCACGCTGAGCGACTTGGTCGGGGGAATTCAGTCAGTCACTCTTGGGGATGACGAGGCCCGCCGTCGTCGTACGCAAAAAACAGTGCTGGAGCGTGCTGCAGAACCCACCTTTCCGTTAGCGGTGGAGATGCATAGCCGCCATCGTTGGTCTATTCATGCCGATGTGGCTGCCACCGTTGATCAGCTCCTTCGCGGACAACAACCAAGAGTTGAGCAGCGTGAACTCACGAGCGAAGGAGGGATGCGACGGTTTGAGCCAGAGGACTTAAAGGGCCCTGTACGCCGTCCTTCTCTTGCCGTTGCGTCCTCACCGATACCACCATCGTTATCGCCTCTCGATTCTCCGAATTGCCAGCCAGGCGACGAAGCCGTGCGCACCAGTGCACTTCAGGTGTTGTGTTGTGGGATTACGCCGCAATTGGTGGAGCAGGCGATTCGACGTCATCGCTGGCCAGCTCGCCTTGTCGACGACCTTTGTGATGCTGATGTGGTTCTCAGCGTGCGGCAAGGCCTCGGCCGCGTGTCTGCATTGCGTCGTCAAGCTAAAGATCAGCACGTGCCGATCCTGGTGATCAAAGCGGACACCCTCCCGCAAATAGAGCGTGCGTTAGAGCGCCTTTTGAGTCGACGAGATTCGGCGCCAGACCCAAGCTCTATCCGGGTTGAGTTGAGCGGATATGACGATGAACTTGCCGGGTTAGAGGAATGCCGCTTGGCCATTGAACAGGTGGTGATGCCTCAAGGCCGACCTGTTGAGCTGGTGCCTCGAACGGAACGGGTGCGAGGGATGCAGGCTGAATTGGTGAACCGGTATCGCTTGCGATGTGATGTCTTTGGGCAGGCGGAACATTGCCGCCTCAGGGTGTTTCCCCCCTAAGTGGAATTGATGGATTGACGAAGGTCAACGTTGTATGGGTAACTATGTAGGCCCAGATGAGATAGGCGCAGGCCATCACATCTGTATCAATGGGCCGTCGCCAAGCGGTAAGGCAGCGGGTTTTGGTCTCGCCATTCCTAGGTTCGAATCCTAGCGGCCCAGTTTTTTCCGATATGTCGGAACGTCCTCTCCTTGTTTTCGATTTCGACGGCGTCATCGTCGACGGAATGGCTGAATATTGGTGGAGCTCCTGGCACGCCAGTTGTTCGCTTGGGGCCGATGGGTCGGGTCTGACGTCGGATGTCGTGCCTGACGCGTTTCGAGCCTTGCGCCCTTGGGTCCACCACGGCTGGGAAATGGTGTTGCTTGCCGCTGAGCTCCCTGGGCTCGATCTCCAGCACTGGATCAACGATTACGCCGGCCAGCAACGCCGAGCGATGGATCTCCGAGGCTGGCAGCCTGATCAGTTGCAGTCTGTTCTCGACCACACGCGACAGGAGGCGGTCCGCAGTGATCGCTCTGCATGGCTGGCGCTGCATCGCCCCTTCCCAGGCTTGGTGGAGCGGCTGCAATCCCTGGATGGTGAGGGAGTTGATTGGGCGGTTTTAACAACAAAGAGCGAGGCTTTTACAGCTGAACTGCTCGAGAGTCTCACCCTGAAGCCTTGGCGCCTTGATGGACGAGAGGCCGGGGCGAAGCCTGAAGTATTGCGTCGTTTGCAATCCCAGCGTCGCGTCCATTCCTTCATCGAAGATCGGCGCGCAACTCTGGAAACGGTTTGCACGACGCCGGGGCTTGAGTCACTCCAGTGCTGGTTGGTTCGATGGGGCTATCTGAAACCCTCTGACCTGATTGGATTGCCACCTCGTATCCAGCTGATTGATTTGATTGCTTTTGCGAAACCCCTAGCGCACTGGCAATAAGTCGTTAACGTACGTTTGTACTACCTGAGACGATTCGGCGCTTCTGTGGCATTGGGTCTCTCGTTCCTTAGCTTCAGATTGATTCCATGCCTGCTGACATGAAAACCACCGCTCCCGGTTCCGATGCTCGTTCCTCCGGAGAGCGCGATAAGGCGCTGAATTTGGTGCTCGGTCAAATCGAGCGAAATTTTGGCAAGGGCTCAATCATGCGCCTTGGTGATGCCTCCCGCATGAGGGTGGAAACCATCTCTACGGGCGCGTTGACCCTTGATTTAGCCCTCGGTGGTGGGTACCCCAAAGGTCGGGTGGTCGAGATCTATGGCCCTGAAAGCTCGGGTAAAACCACGCTGACGCTCCATGCGATTGCCGAGGTTCAAAAGCGTGGCGGTGTTGCAGCGTTTGTGGACGCTGAGCATGCACTGGATCCCCATTACGCGGCATCCCTGGGCGTGGATGTTGAGAACCTTTTGGTGTCCCAGCCGGATACCGGTGAGATGGCGCTGGAGATTGTTGACCAGCTTGTTCGTTCTGCTGCGGTCGACATTGTGGTGATCGACTCTGTGGCCGCCTTAACCCCTCGCTCAGAAATCGAGGGCGAGATGGGAGATGTCTCCGTTGGTGCCCAGGCGCGTTTGATGAGTCAGGCGATGCGAAAAATCACAGGAAACATCGGTAAGTCCGGTTGCACGGTGATTTTCTTGAACCAGCTGCGTTTGAAGATTGGGGTGATGTATGGAAATCCTGAGACCACGACCGGTGGTAATGCCCTGAAGTTCTATGCATCAGTGCGTCTTGATATTCGGCGAATTCAAACGCTGAAAAAGGGCACAGAAGAGTTTGGAATTCGGGCCAAGGTGAAAGTGGCCAAAAATAAAGTTGCGCCTCCATTCCGCATCGCCGAATTCGACATTTTGTTTGGACGTGGCATCAGCACGGTTGGTTGTCTGCTGGATCTTGCAGAAGAAACAGGTGTGGTGGTTCGTAAAGGTGCTTGGTACAGCTATGAAGGCGACAACATTGGTCAAGGTCGCGATAACACCATCGTTTGGATGGAGCAGAACCCTGAAGCTGCAACCACGATTGAAACCTTGGTGCGTCAAAAGCTCAATGAAGGCACTGAAGTCACCGCTAATACGGTGAAATCCTTGGAACCAGCTGCGGCAAGGGCCGCAACGGACAAGCCGGTCGAAACAAAAGGAGCCAACGCTGCTGCTTAAGTTCGTCTAAGCCGTTTGAGCCACAGGTGCTGCGACGGCGCCTTGGCTCATTTGCACCAGGTCGGCCATTCGTTGGAGCTCATGGATGGCCTCTGCTCCTTCCAGCTTGACGAGCTCCCGGCCATTTCTGGATTCAACCCAACTAATGCCGAAATCGGAAACCAGGAAGCGCACCATGTGCCCCTCTCCGATCTCTGCAACAAAGGAGGCTCCATGGCCATCTCGGCCATCGCCACATGAATAACAAGTGGCGTTAGTTCCAGTGCTTTTCAGGCTTTTCGTTAATGCCTGCAGACTCATGACTAGATCCTGCACAACGGACTTGTAGTGCTCCGCAAGCCGAGGAAACATGGCCGAGTCTTAAGTGGACTAACCCTAAAGGTTTTCTTTTGATTCGTGGTTGATGGGGCTGCTGCTGCTCCGGTGCAGCAGGTGGTCAGGGCATGTCTGACAACGTCCACCAGCCTGCCGCTGGCCCAATAAAGCGCACCGTGATCCAAAGCAGCACCATGGCACCGATGCCAAACCATGCTCCCCGGGTGGTAACGGCCACGAATTGTTGAGTCTGATTTTTCGTGAGTGGCAACCAAGGCACCACCCTTGGAGAGGTATCCACGGTTTTCGAGTTTTTTTTGGGCTGACGTGGGGGTAACCCCTGAACAGCGCGGCGACGAGCTTCTCCCATTCACGGTTTTAGTGATGGTTGGAGGTTAAGGACGGAAGCTGTGGTTGGCTGAATCCAGACGCCTCCTTAATCCGGGAGTAGTCGTTGCAATGGTCTCCATGGCTCCAGTTGCTTCAGCACCTGATCACCCCAGGATCGACCACGGAGCCGACCATCAAGAACGGCCAGGCGTCCGCCAGCTCTGCGGAGTGGAGCGATAGCACCGGGTATCAGGCTGAGGGCTTCGGGCAACAGCAATGTGCGAAACCAGTCTTCGCCGCGTCGCTTTAACCGTTCCACCCGCGAGGCCGTTAGAGGTGAACTAAGGCTTGCGATTGGTAGGAGCGCCACGATCAACTGTTCTGGGGCAGGAACCTGTTCGTGGTGTTCCAGCCACCAGTCCCAATGGGCGCTGATCACACCATTGCTTTCTGGAGCTGTGGATTCTTCAACAACGCGCCGCCCGAACTCGGCTGCGAGGGCACTGGTGAGTTGTCGTCGTAATTGCTGGTCATCGACCAGAACAATGGTGAGGCCAGTTCGGCCCAGGATTAAGCGGCGGCTTTGTTCCAGCAGGTGCTGGGCATACACCTCTGTATTGGGTAAAGGCTGCCGACGAGGGGCATAGAGCGGTAGGGGTTCTTCCAGCTCCTGCTCCCGCAACGTGGCTTTCACCGTGATCGAGACGTTGGCTTGACTGAGTTCGTGTTCGATTCGAGAGCATTCCCCCGATTCGCTCAGCATTAGAACTGGTCGGTTTTTGAGCAAACCACTGAGCAATTGCAGGGGCTCCAGAGGTTCAAGCTGCCAAGTCCACTGCAGGAGCCGATGGTCGAGTTCTGCCCATTCAGCCCACTGGACAGGATCCGTTGCGAGCAGGGCCGTCCAGGGCTCTGGGCAAGGCTCGATGAGGTGGAGGAGATCGCGCAGTGATTGGCATGCTCCGCCTTGCAGACGGATGCAATCGTCGGCCCTCGCTGCTTCTTGGAACACCTGTCGACTGAGTCGTTCATGCAGATCAAGGAGGGCCTGGTCCATCACTGGATGGGCTTGGCGTAGCCGCTCCCAATCGTTGTGATCAATCCGGATGGCCAGACTTCGGCGCAAACGATCACTCAGTTGATCTGCATCGGGAATGAGCAACTGCCGCTCACCCAAAAGATTGTTTTGATGAACTTCAATCAGTTCATCGGTATCCAGGATCCAAAGCTGATGGCCAGGTGGGGGTGTGGGCCCTTGCCAGCAGGGCAGTTGCAATCCTTGCTCTTTGAGTCGGGGAAGTTCGAGTTGTAGTAGCCATTTTCGCTGGGCTGGCGTTAAGACAATGGCTGCAGCACCTGGGTTTAGACATAACGGCACCAACACGCCCAGCCACCAGCGTTCCCCGCTGCTTGGGGGCAGTTGCAACAGGCTGGTGTCGCGACGCCGCAAACTTCGACCCACGAGACGACTCAGCGTTAGGTGGTGTGGCCAGTCGGACTCTTCCTGCCTCAGCAGTGTCTTAAGCCGGTGGTGGGCCTGGGCTTCCAGCATTGGGAAACCATAAGCAGCGTTGTTGCTCTGGATGGCTCATTGCGAGCTATCGATCAACATGGCGTTACGAGCAAACAAGCTTGATGGCGAGGGAAACAAAACGCGTCGGCATCGTTGGACTCGGGCTCATCGGGGGATCGTTGGGCTTGGATCTGCAGGCCAAGGGTTGGGATGTGCAGGGATTAGTCCATCGTTCAGTGACGGCTGAACGGGCGAAAGAGCGCGGTTTGGTGTCGGATGTGAGTACGGATCCCGCCTGTTTGGCCGGCTGTGATTTGGTGATCTTGGCGTTGCCGATTCCCCTTTTGTTGCATCCCGAGCCCTCGTTGCTTGAGGCGTTGCCTGCAGAGGCGGTGGTTACGGATGTGGGATCGGTAAAACAGCCAGTGCTGGAGGCCTGGCGAGACCGTCATCCTCGATTTGTGGCCAGCCATCCAATGGCGGGAACTGCGTTGGCGGGAGTCGAGGCAGGGATCAAAGGTTTGTTTCGAGGCCGTCCTTGGATTGCCACTCCAGAGCCAAAAACGGATGCATCGGCGTTAGCGATGGTTCAGTCCCTAGCCCTCAGCCTGGGGAGTCATTGGTTGACGGCTGCCGCTGCACAACATGACCAGGCGGTGGCTCTGATCTCCCATATGCCCGTTTTGGTGAGTGCGGCATTGTTGCGGGCCGTTGGAGATGAGCGTGATCCAGAGATTCGACGCTTAGCGCTTGTTTTGGCGTCCAGTGGATTTGCCGACACAACACGGGTTGGTGGTGGAAATCCCGACCTCGGTGTGGCGATGGCTTCGACGAATCGTGGGGCGTTGCTTCGGAGCCTCGCGGCGTATCGATGGAGTCTTGAACAGCTTGAGGATGCTGTGCTGCAGGAGAACTGGCCTCAGCTCCAGATCGAATTGAAAAGAACCCAGGCTTTGCGGCCGGGGTTCCTGGAGACGCCAGATGGCGTCAGCGATTGAAACTCAACTGAAGTCCCCGATGCTCCATCAGCTGCCTGCAAGCATTCAGTGCGGAGAGAGTCACACCAGCAGTGCCTTCTCCGGGGTAGAGACTGTCGCCGCATAACCACAGTCCTGGCAAGGGAGTGCGGCCTGCAAGGCCAAAGGGTCCAAATCGGCTTGGGTGCTGCCCGAGGCCACCCACCATTCCGCGGGGCCGTCCGGTCCATCCTGCGAAGCCGCGCGGTGTGGCCAACTCCGTATGGAGCCAATCGTCATCGCTGAGTCCGAGCCACGCGTTGAGTTCATGCTTCATCGTCTTTAGCCGTTGTGTTTTTCGGTTCTGGTAGTCGGGTTCATCGAGCTCGCACCAGTCGGCCGTCGGTGTGAACACGCTGGCGATCAAGGTGGCTTGCCCGATGGGGGCGCGCCCATCGCCTTCTCGGCTAATCGAAACAAACAATGAACCAGGCTTTTCGCTGCCCCGTTGAAGATGGCCTGGACAGTCGATTGGCAGTGCGTTTCGCTGCACGACGCCGTACAGCACGAGGGCTCCACTGGGTTCCGGCAGGGTTGTGAGCCGTTGCCGGTAACGATCAGGTGTGTCGTCTGCTGGTAACAAGTCCAGCAGGCATTGGGGTGGCAGGCTGCAGATCACGTCGCTGGCATGCCAGTCCTGTGATGGCGCGTTAGCCCCTGCCGTTGAGACGGTCCAGCCTTCTGCTGAAGGCTGCACAGCGTGCACGCGATGACGGAGTCGGATCTCTCCCCCAGCAGCTTCGATGGCCTGAGAGAGCTGTGCACTGAGCACTTGCATTGACCCCTGAAGATGCCAAAGCCCAAGTGGGGCTTGAGCCATTTGCAGAACGGTGGCGCCGTAGAGAGCTGCCGTGCGATCTGCGGGCTCCTGGGAATAGAGCTTGAGTTGTAGATCTAAAAAACGTCGCAGTCGCTTGTCGTTTTGGCAGCCACAGAACTGCAGGAGATTGGCGATTGAGAACGTTGTAAATAGGCCTGAGGCCAACGTCTCAGGTCGTAAGGCTGAGACCAGCGTGCTGAGGTCCCACCAAGATCTGGGTGTCACGACTGGATCACGCCCGGCGAATGCCCAGTTGCTGTTGTGTAAGAGCTCACAGAGTTGCCAAAACCGCTCGCTGCCAGGGAACTGACGAACCCGTTCTTCTGCCCATCGCGTCGGATCGTGCCAAAGACTGATGGGTGCTGAACCGTCGCCAAGGTCGACGACACAACCTGGATCGAGCAAGCTCGCTTTGGGCAGAGCCAATCCCAGATGCTGGAAAACTCTTGCGTGACTGCCACCAGGTTCGAGGCCTGCCACTTGAGTGGCTCCAACATCAAAAATCCAGGGGCCGCGGCGGAAGGTGCCGGCGCACCCTCCTGCTTGGTGATGGGCCTCAAACAAGGTCACTGCAACCCCGTCGTGGGCTAACAGGGCGGCTGCGGTGAGGCCTGCGATGCCACCACCGATCACAATCACGCGGTGTTTCGTCAAGACCGTGAACTGATTGCGGCCATGCTGGCAACAACAACGGAAGCTTGAGGATGCATAGCGGTCTCCGGCTCGATCTCGTCGCGGCGGATGGACCTTTGGCAGGAACCAAGATCACCGATGTTTCGTCGGTAGGAGGAGGCTGTATTCATCAGGCCTGGCAGCTCAGGCTTAGCGATGGACGTCAATTGTTCGCCAAAACCGGAACCGCTGATGCCTTCGATCTGTTTGAAGTGGAGGCTGATGCGCTGACGGCTCTTGGCCAGTACTCGGATTCAGATGTCCTGGTTGTTCCTCAGCCTTTGTCCTTGGTTCAGTTGCCCCATGGTGCAGTTTTGCTCCTGCCTTGGTTGCCATTGGGAGGAGGTGATCAGCAATTTCTTGGACGTGGCTTAGCGCTTTTGCATCAGGCGTCTCGAGAACAGAACCCCCAGCGTTTTGGATGGCACCGAGATGGATACATCGGCGCAGGAGCGCAACCGGGAGGGTGGCGGATGCGTTGGGGCGACGCCTTTGCTGATCTACGCCTTCGACCGCAACTGAAACTGTGCAACCGGTTGGGAATGAGTCCTGCTGAGGAGGAGGCTTTCTTGAACGGTGTGGCGGATCGACTCAATCAGCGAGAGGTGATTCCGACCTTGGTCCATGGAGATCTTTGGGGTGGCAACGCCAGTTCATTGATGGATGGCCGAGGCACGGTTTATGACCCAGCATCATGGTGGGCTGACGCTGAGGTCGATCTGGCGATGACCCGTTTGTTTGGTGGATTTCAACAACACTTCTACCGTTCCTATGACGCAGTCTTGCCACCGAAACCCGGAGTCGAGGAGCGTTTAGAGATCTATAACCTCTATCACCTGTTGAACCATGCCAACTTGTTTGGCGGTGGATATATCAACCAAAGCCGAGCTTGTCTTCAAGGACTAGCTCGGCAAATGATGTCCTAATGGATTAGCCCAAATATTCCTGACGAATGGTTTGCACGCGTTGGAGAAGAGCACTGCGCTTGTCGCTGGTTGCGAGATTTTTCCAGCTCCATTGGCCTACAACAACAACACCCAACAGCTCAAGCAAACCGGGCACGACTGGTAGCAGATTGATCGTGTCGAGGATTCCCTTGATCAGAATCTGGGCAACGATCACTGCGGCAAAAATCCCAACGATTTTGCCGATGCGACCCATTTGATTCCAATCGACCTGATCAAGGGTCTGATTCACCTTTCCCAGAACATCGCTGTAGCGATCAGCAAATGAAGTGGTTTCTTCACTGGATGATGCGGCTGCGCCGACGTCGGGTGTCCAGGTGTTGCCGGTGGCGTCATCCTTCACTTCTGTGGTGGCGTCACTCATGGGGTCGGTGGAATTCTTAACTCATTCAGCCGAGCGTATCGGTGGGGAGCCGTTCGCGCCATCACTCCTGGGTTTGGATCTCCAATGCCTCACTGTTCTCGAGCGTTCATTGCTGGCGGTGAAGCCTCAAGAAGGATGTGGTTTGCTCCTCGGAACAGGTCTGCGAACCCCACGCCTGAGGCTCGTAACTCTTTGGCCTGCCTGCAATGCATGGAAAAAATCAGACTGGGTGAATGATGCTCTAGGAGATCTTGAGACCCGGTTTGTGTTGGATCCTCGTGAACAAATTGCAGCGCAGCGTTGGGCCCGGGTGCATGGGTTGGAGGTCTTGGGTGTCTGCCATTCCCACCCCAAAACGGCACCAGAACCGTCAACGCGGGACTGTGCTTGGGCGGAACCCAACCAGCTGATGTTGATTTTGTCTGGGATGCGAGAGCTGCGTGCCTGGTGGTTGGGTGCTGATCGGCATCCCCTCGAAATCCCGATTGAGGTCTGGGAAAATCACACCTATGCAGCCAAGTCATCCCACCCCAAATCAGAGCCTGTCCTCTGATGAGCGGGGGCGTTACGCCCGACATCTCATTCTTCCGGAAGTTGGCCTTGCTGGTCAGGAGCGGCTTAAGGCTGCAGCAGTGCTCTGTGTTGGCGCAGGAGGTTTGGGCTCCCCCCTTCTCCTTTATTTAGCTGCAGCAGGGGTTGGTCGTATTGGCATCGTTGATGGAGATGCTGTTGAGCTCTCGAATCTGCAGCGTCAAGTGATTCATCGCTCCGATGCTGTCGGTCGCTCTAAAGCCAGATCTGCCGCAGAGAGTGTTCATGCGCTCAACCCTCATTGCCAGATTGATGTGCACGACGTGATGCTTGATATCACCAATGTGATGGATCTGATCGCGGACTACGACGTTGTCTGCGACGGAACCGACAATTTCGCCAGCCGATACTTAATCAATGACGCCTGTGTGTTGTCAGATAAGCCATTGATTTATGGCTCTGTTCAACGCTTTGAAGGTCAGGTCACTGTTTTCAATTGCAATCCTGAAAGTCCTAATTTCCGCGATTTGTTGCCTGTTCCCCCTTCGCCTGGTGCGATCCCCTCATGCTCAGAGGCAGGGGTGATGGGTGTGATGCCGGGTTTGATTGGCCTCCTTCAGGCCACTGAAACGATCAAGTTGATCACTGGCATTGGTCGTTGCCTCGATGGCCGTTTGCTGGTGGTGGATGCTCTATCTATGCGTTTTCGAGAACTCACGCTGCGGCGGGATCTTGATCGTGCTCCGATCAAGGACCTGATTGACTACTCGCAGTTCTGTAGTGCAGCCACAACTGAGATGGATCCTTCTGTGATGGAAACGATCAGTGTTACTGAGCTCAAGGCTCTTCTTGAAGGAGATGCTGGGGATTTGGCGCTTGTTGATGTGCGTAACCCGGCTGAAGCAGAGATTGTTGTGATTCCTTCTGCGGTGCTGATTCCGCTCTCCACGATCGAAAGCGGAGAAGCGATTGAGCAAGTCCGATCCTTGGCAGAAGGGCGCCGTCTTTTTGTGCACTGCAAGTTAGGGATGCGATCGGCGAAAGCCGCTCAACTGCTTGCTGAGCATGGAATCTTCGCAATCAACGTGACAGGAGGTATTGACGCCTGGGCTCAAGAGGTGGATCCAACGTTGCCCCGTTACTAACTGTCTCGTTATATCAGTCATCCACTCACACTTGAGACTAAGTTTTGATAACCAAAGGCATGCTTTTACAACCATTATTGGGTGTATAAAAGTGCCTCCATAGCTAAGGAGCTTGTAAATTGCTATCCACTTGATAATTATCGTGGATTTTCTCTAAGTACAATCGAGAGCCTTTTTAAATAACAGGAAAATATTTACTTGTCAACTTGAGTAATGGAGGCGAAAAGGCTTAAATCTGATTCAATGCTTGCTTACGCTCTTGGTAAGCTTAGATGCGGTTGGGCTCTCCACCAAAAAGCCTAGTGTTCCATTGACCCACTGAAAATTTAATTCGCACATCATCGCAAAATTATTTTCTTCCAAAAATGATACTCACGTTAATCGACACGATCATAATGTAATAACGCATTGCAGCCAATTTGCACTATATAATTTTTAATCTATTTTGCGATAATTCAAGCATAGTTTCGGCAAGTATATTGTCAAATTTTCTAGACATTTTCAAAACTGTTTGATCTGAAAAATGATACACATCCCCGACAGGGTTCTCATCATTTAATCTTTTAATAGAATGCCTTTGCAGTGAATTTTTTAAAGCTATGTCAGAATATGGAATTTGTACGAACTTAAAGTTTTTATTAATTTGTGAGAGCTCTAAATAGTATTTGGTTATTTGTTTAGAGCGTTTTCTCATTTCTGGCCTGATGTCATGCAATGCAGGAAAATCTATCATAATTATTGCTTCAACCCCTAAGTTAATTAAAGACCAAAAATAATCAAATAGTATCTTTTTGTTCCGTAAATCAAGTCTTCCGAGTGATGACTGTTTGGATTTTCCAAGCTCCGAAAGCTCAACATGATTGCAATATATTGTTTCGCCATTTATGAGGAATTTTTGATGAACAAGGTCTGACCATGTGTCACATATAATTATATTTGGTATCTCTAGTTTTCTCTGCTCGTGAACAATATGATGAGACTCAAAATCTCTTGAAACTAATTCAGATATGTTGCTTGGCATAGATTTATAGTTATTTAACCATGACACTAATCCGTCTATGCGACCAGCAGGAAAAGACCAGCAACAATTTGAGTTTTTAAGTGATTTAAGGCTGCTGGCACAATTGAGAACTGAACGTCCAAAGCAATTCACTCTCATGCCAAATTGAATTTGGCGCATCTCTTTATTTTAATCTTCTAAATATTAGCATATGCAAAAGTTTGTCAAAGAAACCTGCCCCTGCTGCTGAGTCAGCAAGAAGTTCGCTAGACCATTAAAATTCTGATAGATATTGAGTAACTCAACAACTATCCGTATCTCTCCTAATAAAGATTTTGCGCTAATTCTCGGCAGGTTCCTTCGTCCTTTGGTTTGTGTTGAGGCTTATCGGTATACAAACTTTATACAAACCTTGTTTATGCTTCAGTAATCGACGCCCCGCTTGAGATCAACACCTTGTTCGGCGTAGTGCTTGTGGCACACCATCTCAGAATGGATGCTGGCGAGATCGAAGTAGGCGGGCTGGTTCTTGCAGCGGCCTGTGATGATCACCTCGGTTTCAGCTGGCTTTCGAAGCAGCGTTTGCATAATCGGCTCCACCGGTAAAAGCTCTAGATCAACGGTGGGGTTGAGTTCATCCAAAATCACGGTCTTGTAGAGACCACTTGAGATGGCTGCACGGGCGATTTCCCAGGCTCGTTCCGCTTCTACGTAGTCGATGGGTTCCTGTTGCCCGCGCCAGACAATGGCATCACGGCCCGATCGCAGATGGTCGACCAAGTGGGGATAGCTCTCCCGAAGCGCCGCAATGGCTGCATCCTCGGTGTAACCCGTGCCTCCCTTCAGCCACTGCAGGATCAACACGCGATGGCTTTTGTCTTGGCTGATGCCTCGGCCGATGGCCTGAAGTGCTTTGCCTAAGGCACTGGTGGATTTGCCTTTTCCTTCTCCGGTGTAGATCTCGATCCCACTGTTCACGCTGAGGGGAATCACCCTGTCGCCCTCCATGCCGGGACGGCGGTGGGCCCGCATTTCCGAGTGAAGATCGGCGCCTTGTACGAGTGCGGCAGGGGCGGCCCGCCCGGTCACGATGATTTCCATCCCCTCCGGTCGGTTGTTCAGGGTGCGCACGACATCATCGATATCCAGTAAGCCGAGCTCCAGTACCGGATTGAGTTCATCGAGCACCACCACTGAATAGAGAGCGCTGGCAATCGCTCCCTTGGCAATCACCCAGCCGCGTTGGGCTTCATCCCGATCGAAACGGGTGGCTTCATCTGCTGTGAAGTGGTCGGCTCTGCCCGTCCGTAGATGGTCGATTAAGTGCGGAAATCCCTGCTGCAACGCTTCGATGGCGGCATCTTCGTCGTAGGCGCGTCCGGGCCCTTTAAGAAAACGCAGCAGCAGCACACGGGTGCGTCGCTGTTCGCAAATCCCCAGGCCGATGGTTCGCAGGACGACGCCTAGCGCTGCCTGGCTTTTGCCTTTGCCTTCACCGTCATAAACGTGCAGCTGACCATGGCTGCGTTCGCGGCTATCTGCGGCAGTGACAATGCCGATGCTTCGGGGCATGGTGCCGGCTCTTACCGTTGGAGCCTAACGACATCACTCCATTTCATCTGCTGATGTTCCAGTTGCAGGAGTTATTGCCGAAAAAGCAGGAGCAGCAGCTGGCAGATCTTCGCCAATGGATGGATGTGTCGACATCGTTTTGCATCGCCTATTCAGGCGGGGTCGACAGCACTCTTGTTGCGGCGATTGCCTACGAGTGCAAAGGCGAATCTGCTGTCGCGGTGACGGGTGTGTCTCCGGCATTAGCGCCACACCTTTTGCAAGAAGCACGTCATCAAGCTGGTTGGATTGGGATCCGTCATCAGGAGCTGCCGACGGCTGAACTGGAGGATCCCGCGTACAGCAGCAATCCTGTTGATCGCTGCTTTGCCTGCAAACGGGAATTGCATCGACACCTCAAGCCGATTGCAACGGCGGCTGGTGATGCATTGGTGATTGATGGTGTGAATTTGGACGATCTCGGCGATCACAGGCCAGGGATTGATGCAGCGCGTCAGGCAGGAGTGCGCTCTCCCCTGGCTGAATTGAAAATTGATAAGGCCACGATTCGTCAGCTATCCCGTGCCCTTGGTTTTCCCTGGTGGGATAAGCCTGCTCAACCCTGTTTGTCGTCTCGCTTTCCCTATGGCGAGGGGATTACGGCGGAACGTCTCAACCAGGTGGGGCAAGCCGAAGCTTGGTTATTGGCTCGGGGGTTTAACCGTGTGCGCGTTCGCAGCCATGGGCTTGCTGCACGGATTGAAGTCCCCGAGGAACAGATCAGTGCCGTCTTGGCGTTGTCTTCCACCGACGGACTGGTGACATTTTTCCAATCCCTGGGTTTCACCTCGGTGAGCTTGGACCTCGAGGGACTCGTGAGCGGAAAGCTGAATCGAAAGCATGGGTCCGATAACAACCGTCCCTCAGGTCGGGTTGTTATCGGCGATGGCTGAACCCAGCTTCAAAGAGTGATCGACACCGCAGACGGCTCGCGAACTCCTGTTGCGATGTCCGCAGGCGTTTCCCTGAGAAAGCTCTTCAGGGCATGACGCTTGGCCAGCAAGGCTTCACACAGCACGGCACACGCCTGTTCGGGCATGGTGTGGTCACCACAGGTAAACACGTCAACGGCTGCGTACCCAGATTCAGGCCAGGTGTGAATGGAGATGTGGGACTCAGCCAGTAAGGCCAATCCAGTTACCCCCTGGGGCTCGAATCGATGGGTGATCAAGTTGAGCAGCGTGGCACCAGCACGTTTTGCTGCAGTTGTGATGGTGGTCCGCAAAAAAGATTCGTCGTCGAGCCGGCTGGGATCACATTCGTACAGCTCGAGAATGCAATGTTTGCCCACCATGTCGGTGGCTTGAAGGGAGGTGTCCCCCCATCCCGGGTGGGGATGCAGGGCAGACAAGCTCTGCTCCATCAGGCGAAAATTGAAAAACAGGTGATGAGACTATCCGACGTTCATTGCTTCTTTGAGTTCATTTTCCCCAAGAATCTGAGCCTCCTGACGCCAGCCCCCATGAAAACCATCGAGATGGGTGGCACTAATCAGGCATTGGTGGTCATTTCCGACGGCTTCTAAAAGAAGTTGTTGACGGATTGGATCGAGTTCGGCGAGCACGTCATCGAGGAGTAGGAGCGGTGGTTCTCCACAAAGTTCCTTGACTAACTCGAGTTCGGCGAGCTTCAGGCCTAGGACGAGTGAACGCTGCTGGCCTGCTGACCCAAAACGACGGGCAGGGGTTTCCCCAAGCACCATGTTGATCTCATCGCGATGCGGTCCGATCCGGCAGTTCCCGAGACGTTCTTCGTCCTCCCGTTGGTCGCGAAGTTGTTCCTCAATCGCTAATCGCCAGGGTTCTTCGGCCTCCTCACCGTCCAACCGACTTCCAGGTTGATAGTGGAGCTGTAGGAGTTCTTTCCCGCTGCTCAGATGCGACTGCCAATGCTGGGCAATCGGTTCAAGGCGTTGCAAAGCCCTGCGTCGGCGTCGATGAATGCGGGTGCTGATCAGGGCCATTTGAACGTCGAAGGCATCAAGGAGCCCACTGCGTTCTGCTGTATTGAGTCGGTGGCTACGCCACAGCTGACTTCTTTGCCGTAGTAATCGGTTGTACCGGCTGATGAGGTCTGCATAAACAGGTTCCAGCTGCAGCACCACCCGATCGAGCCATTGGCGGCGCAGGGCTGGTTCGCCGCGCACGAGGTCTAGATCAAGGGCACTAAAGCCAATACAGCGCAGTGGGCCAATCAGATCCAGTTGCCGATCTAGTACCTTTCCGTTTCGCCGAGCTTGGCGGCCCCCACGCCGGCGCAATTCGAGTTCTAAGCGGTCGCCATCGCCCACGTCTGCCCGCAACAGGGCCATCGGGCTATCCCATTGGATCAGGTCGCGATCTTGGCTGCAGCGATGGGAGCGCAGGCTGCCCAGTAGCTCCACTGCTTCGAGAAGGTTGGATTTACCAATCCCGTTGGGGCCAATCACAAGCAAACGCGACTCGGTCAGCTCCAACTGCAGAACGGAGTGGTTCCGGAACCCCTGCAGTTGGAGCTTGTGAAGCCGGATGGGTGATCAGGCGGTGCTTGGTTAAGGTACCTGTTAAGGACCGGTCTGTAGACCGATCTTCTGCTGCGGCATCCAGCCGATCAGTGGGCATGTAGCTCAGTTGGATAGAGCATCAGATTCCGGTTCTGAGGGTCGGGGGTTCGAGTCCCTCCATGCTCGTATTAATGCGTAACGACTTAGTTCAGCCTGAGTCCCATCGCTCGGATTCCATTCGGATCAATCACAAATCCGTTGGTGCGCAATGCTTCGAGGGCTGATTGTGGTGCGGACACCGACAGGCTGCATCCCGGCAGATCGCGGCGCAGGATATGAAGAGCTCGATGCACAACAACCGCGTAGATGGCGGCTTGGTCGGGCCCCGGCCGTGCTGAGAGGTTCCAGAGATTGGCGTTGAGGGCTAGGTCACTCGTGGCTCGCACGAATCCGACCAGTTCGTCTCCCGCTTCTTCAAAAATGCTGATTTGCCAGAGGCTGCGCTCCAGGGCAAGGGGCCACCGTTGTTCATCGTGGGTGGTCTCTTGGCACGATTCCAGCAGCCGGTTGATGGCAGCTGGGCTTGGGACTGTGGTGGTGTCGAGCCTGTATCCGCTTGGCAGCTTGGGGACAGCGGGCTGTTTGAGGAAGGGAAGCAAGGTTCAGCCTGTGTTGCGCATGCCAGCAGCAATCCCATTCAGCGTGAGCAGGGCCCCACGGAGTAACTCACTGCGGCTGTAGGTACGGGTGTCTTCGGGTGCTCCTGGACTTTCACTCATTGGTGGCTGACGGTTTTGATCCCGCAGCCGTTTGAGCAGCGCAACCTGGAGAAAGCCCAAAGGCACAATCGTGCGATTCCTCAGGTCGACTGAGAGCTGAAGCCCTTGATCAGCCCCGAGTAGGCGCGGTTGTCCTGTGATCTCTAAAACCAATTTCCGCGTTAACGCGTATTCCGTTGCAATCACCGCAAAAATCGCCTCGAAGGCCTCACGTTGCTCGGGTTTCCCCAGGCTGTTCATGTAGTGATGCGCTAAGTCGAGATCCACTTTGGAGAGGGTCATCTCCACCTTGGAAATCAGGGTGCGGAAAAAGGGCCAGCGTTGGTGAAGCCGCCGGAGCAGATCGAGTTGATCGGGGTCTGCTTTCACCTCTTCAGCTAAAGCTGTGCCAAAGCCAAACCAACTGGGAAGTAAAAAACGGCTTTGCGTCCAGCCAAACACCCAAGGAATCGCCCGCAAGCTTGAAAGATCTTTGGCTCCGGTTTTACGTCGAGCAGGTCGACTGGAAATCTGCAGTTTGCTGATCTCTTCGATTGGTGTCACCTGTTGGAAAAATGCCACCAAGTCGGGGTTGTCATGTACCAACGCGCGGTAGTGCTCACGGGAGCGTGCAGAGAGACGACTCATGAGTTGGTTCCAGCTCGGTGTCGCATCGAGCTGATTGGTTACCAGGCTGTTTTGAACGACCGCGGTGGTGACTGTTTCCAGGTTGTAGAGGGCGAGCTCCGGCAGGCTGTACTTCGAAGCCAGCACCTCCCCTTGTTCGGTGATTTTGATGCGGCCCTGAAGGGTGCCACTGGGCTGGGCAAGGATGGCTTGATACGCCGGGCCACCGCCACGGCTCACGGAACCGCCGCGACCATGAAACAGTCGAAGGGCAACGCCCTGTCGACTGGACAGCTCTTGGAGGGCAAGTTGAGCTTGGTGAATCTCCCAGTTGCTCGAGAGGAAACCTGAGTCTTTATTGCTGTCGGAGTAGCCAAGCATTAGCTCCTGTAGGGGCTGGCCTTGGATCCCCACCATCGGGAGTAGGTCGCGATAAAGAGGTGTATTGAACAGCTCGTCCATGACGGCTGGTGCGCGTTGTAGATCTTCCACCGTTTCGAACAGTGGCACCACCAGCAGCGACGCTTTGCGGGCGGCTGGATCCACGAGTCCTGCTTCCTTCGCGAGCAGTAACACCTCCAATAGATCGGAGGCCGTGTGGCTCATCGAAATCACATACGAGTGGCAGATCCGCTGGCCGAACTCCTCTTGGAGTCGATGCAACATGCGGAAGACGGCCATCGTCTCCGCGGTGGTGTCCGACCATCGAACTGCCGTTGGAATCAACGGACGCCGGGTACGGAGCTCTTCAATCAACCAGGCCACACGCGTGGACTCTTCCATCTCGCCATAGGGCTGTGGTAATTCGAGAAAACGCGTGAGTTCGTCAATCGCATCGCTATGGCGGGTGCTCTCCTGACGAATATCGAGACTGGCGAGTGAGAAGCCAAAGATATGGACTTGATGGAGCAAGGTATCGAGCTGCTCGCAGGTGAGTTCAGTGCCGATCAAGCTGTTGCGGATCAGTTCCAGGTCGTTTCGGAATTGATCGACCGAGGTGTAGTGGAGCGCTTCCGATCCAGGCGGTCCATCGGTTGGGATGGCATCTTTAGGACTCTTCCACCCCGCATCTGAGAGCTGATCGTTGCGCTTAAGCGTGCGTTCCAGGCGTTCGAGGATGTAGCTCAGCTTTAGTCGGTAAGGCTCTAGTCGGTAACGCGCCGCGCGCCGCTCATAGATCTCTGGGAAGCGCAGCCGATCCATTTCCAAGGACTCCAGCAACGCAGGAGCAACCTGGCTCCACTGCATTGAAATGCTCAGCTGATTACGAAGCGCCTGGACCGAGCTGATGTACAGCTCGAGCATGAGCTGACGCTGATAGCAGGCGGTCCGCCAGGTGATGTCCGTTGTGACGGAGGGATTGCCATCCCGGTCGGAACCAACCCAAGATCCAAAGGTGCAGAACGATGCCTGGGGAACTTGGACATCGGGATAGTGCCGGTGAAGTGATGATGTGAGCCGTCGCCGTAGTTGGGGCATGGCATCGAACAACACTTGTTGGAAGTAATGAAGGGTTGAATCCACTTCATCGAGAACCGTTGGCTTGAACTGATGCAGCTCATCGGTTCTCCACCAGAGTCGAATCTCCTCTTCCAGTTGCTGACGCAAGTCGTCTTTGACTTGAAGCGCCATAGGCGAGTCGGACTGCAGTTGTTGCAGAAGATTCGCGACCCGTCGTTGCTTGTGACGGACGGTGTGCCGAACAATCTCTGTGGGATGAGCGGTAAAGACCAACCGGATATCCAACTCCTGGAGTAGGGCTTCGACTTGTGCTGGCGGCACATTCATCCGCCGGAGCCGTTCAAAAACTTCTCCAAATGTGGCGGGATCGGTCTGACTCGCCAAAGGAGGAGCAAAAGGGTCAAAGGCGTCGCGGCCGTCGTCTGCTGCTGATTTCCGGGGGGCCAGGCTGTCGAGATAACTGTCTTCCTCGATGCGTTGTTCGAGGATGTTGATGAGTTGGAAATACAGCGAGAACGCTCTGGCCGCGGCAATGGCTTCTGAAAGATCCATGGCACGGATCAATTCAACAATCGCCTCGCTTGTGCTGTCACCGTCTCGCCCCTCAAGGGCCACGGGATCACTCAGTTGTTTTAGTCGGAGGAGGCGAGCACTTTGTTCTGGGGGACACTCGCTGCGGAGAACCGTTTGCCAAAGGTCTTCGACCAACACCAAGCGGTTCTGCAGCAATCGGCCGGCTCCAGCAGTCACACCGCTCTCCCTGGGCTGTTCGCCTTGGAGTGCATGGGCGGTGGACTCAGGCATGAAGACTATGCGCTACTCAGGATTCAATGATCATCCCAAAGAGAGGAGCGCCGTGGGGTGTTCGAGCTCTTGCTCCTTCATCTCTTCGATGGCGTTTTGAAGTAACTGCGGGATGTCGACACCCTTTGAATGTGCTGCGGCCCAGCGCATTGCTTGGTTCCCGTCCTTGAGGACCGCATGAAGTGGTGTGAGGACTGATTCAAGGTTGAGTTGTGCCGCCAATGGTGTGACGTCATCGATCAGCGATTGAATCCAATCCCTGCAGCGAATGTTCTGACCGTCTTTCCAGTGGTGGAGTTCAGCATCGAGGCTGGCGTGAGCGACAGCTGCATCATTGGCATCACTGAGTGTTGCCAACTCGTCCGCTGAGAGGGAACTAGCAAGCAGAGGATCGAGGCGTTCACGGTGATCGCGTAACGACAACAATCTGAGTTCGAGAAACGCCGTCATGGCGAGGAGTTCATCGGGGTTCGTGACGAGATCGCAAATTCGCAGCTCGACGCGATTTAAGTCATGGGGACGAGCAGGACCATTCGGCCGAACGGACGTCCATAGGTGTCGCTCATTGCGCATGCTCTTGCAGGCCAATTGCGCTTCGACCCACTCGATGTAATGGCGATGATCCCGAAACAGGGGCACCTGAGCGGGGGTGAGTGGAAATTGTTGCCAACGCTGGGAATGATGTCCCGTAAACCGTCCATCTAAAAAAGGTGAGCTTGCGCTCAGCGCTAGGAGAAGCGCGGCTTCACAGCGCACAAGCCGCACCGCTGCGAATAACCACTCTGGGTCAGTAATGCCGAGATTGATGTGAATGCTGGCGGTGACAACCCGCGTCCCATAGGTCGATTCGATAAAGCTGTGATATGGATTCGTGGGATCGGAACGCTCAAAGCTGCTGCTATCTCCCAGGCTGAGCGTGCTGCCTGGCAGCAAGGTGAGATCGCGGGAGGCGAGCCAGGTTCTCAGCCGGCGACGCGGTTGGAGGAGAGCTTCGCTGAGTTGGTGGTAATCAGCAATTGGAGCTGTGATGTACTCCACATTGCGACAGTCGGGTTCGGTGACGAAATCATCGAGAGCTGCCGCCACATCACTGGCGACGCCAACGTTTTGGCCGGAAGGTAATCCGGTGAACAACTCGACTTCGAAGCCTTTGAGCAACAGAGGTGAAGTCATGATTCCGCCGGGTTTAAACAAGCCAAGGCGGTGAGCATCGCGCGGGCTTTGTTGAGGGTTTCTTCGTATTCGGCCGTTGGCTGGGAATCGGCCACGACGCCAGCCCCAGCTTGGACCTTCACACGACATCCTCCGCTGCCGTTGGGTTGCACCACCATCGTGCGGATCGTGATGGCCGTATTCAACGCGCCGGCCAAATCAACAGAGCCATACACCCCTGAGTAGGGACCTCTTGCATCCGGTTCCAGAGCATGGATGAGTTGCATCGCTCGAATTTTTGGAGCACCGCTCACTGTTCCTGCTGGGAATGAGGCCATGAGCAGATCCCAAACGTCATGGTGTGGAGCAAGGCATCCTTCCACTTCACTCACGATGTGCATCACGTGGGAGTAACGCTCTATCACCATTAGGTCTTTGACGGAAACACTTCCGGGCAAGCAAACGCGCCCGAGATCATTGCGCCCGAGATCAACGAGCATCACATGCTCGGCACGTTCTTTTGGGTCGGCGAGCAGGTCCACTTCGAGTTCTCGGTCTTCCAGTGGGGTTTGTCCGCGGGGTCGCGTCCCAGCGATGGGACGCAAGCTGGCCTGAATGCCGTTGGCGGCTGGTTCCGCTTGCACCATCACCTCAGGGCTGGATCCGATGAGCTGCCAATCACCGAAATCGAAGAAGGCCATGTAAGGCGAGGGGTTCACCATCCGCAGGCTGCGATAGAGCTCCAGTGGGCTCTGGGGGACCTGGGCCTCGAGTCGCTGGCTGATCACCAGCTGGAAAACATCTCCAGCAGCAATATGGCTTTTGGCGGTGCGAACGGCCGTTTCAAATTCAGCTTGGCTGCGATTGCTCGAGACATCAGGCAGATCGCGAGCATTGGGATCCCATTGCAAGGGATCCACCGCAGGGAGTGGAGCGTTCATGCGCTCCCGCAATCCTTCGATCCGGGCTAAGGCGCTATGCCAGGCCTCATCTTCTGTGGCCCCGCTTGTGAGGTCACCAAAGGCCACGGCTGTGATTTGCCGCTTTACCTGATCGAAGATCAGGATTGCGTCCATCATCATCCAGATCCCATCGGGAGGATCGCTGCTCAGCCTGGGGTGAACGGGGACGGTGGGTTCAATCCATTGGATGAGTTCATAGCCCCACATTCCGTAGATCTGCCCAAGGGGCGGCAGCCCAGGCAAATTGACGCACTCGTAAGGATTAAGCCAAGTGCGTAGGGATTGGAGTGGGTTCCCTTCCAGACTGTCTTCACGTCCATCTCTCCACCGTCGGACGAGTTGGCTACCCCTTGCCGAAGCTGTCCATAGGGGATCACAGGCGATCACACTCCATCGCCCCAGGGTTTCACCCCCTTCAACGGATTCCAGCAACACACCAGGTGGATGGTTCGCTCCAACCTTGATCCAGGTGGTGAGAGGCGTTTCCAGATCTGCTGGCCAACTTTGGGCCAAGGGAATCAGATTGGCGCCGTTGGCTGCAGCCTTGCGAAAGGCGTCGCGATCAGGACTGAACATGCGTGCATCATTACAGCCCTATCCCAGGAGCCAGAGCCCCTGGGAAGTGCTGCCCTACTTAAGCGTCGTAGGTGTTGCGACCGCTGAATTTGATTGTGGATGGGTCGACGTTCTGTCCAATCCGACGTGGGTTGTGTCCCACCATGGGACGA
Organism: Synechococcus sp. CC9902; assembly: GCF_000012505.1. Taxonomy (NCBI): domain Bacteria; kingdom Bacillati; phylum Cyanobacteriota; class Cyanophyceae; order Synechococcales; family Synechococcaceae; genus Synechococcus; species Synechococcus sp. CC9902. The sequence goes on along the minus strand of NC_007513.1, from coordinate 1,844,645 downwards.
CCTTCATTCACTTTTTCAGAGAACACACCATCTTTGGGGTGTAGAAATTCGGTATCGCCACCGGGATAGATGCGGTAAATCTTGAAATCTTCGATCCGTGGCTTGAACTTGGTGCGCAACTGAGTACCCAGTGCCAGGCACTGCTCTTTGCGGGCGAAGTACATCAGATTGTCGCCCGAATTCATCATGGCGGCACCACCCGTAGGTAGTTCAAAGGCCTGAGCTGAATTGCTGCTCCAGGTGATCGCGTACTTCTCCTCTGTTTCCGCGGAGTTCAGCAAGCCACCAGTACTGGCGATGTGCTGTGGCAGCTGACCATTCAACGCCGATGCTGTCATGGTTAAAAAAATCCAGACGGGCTGATTGATCTGAAAAGTAGCACCGCGATCAGACCGTAATTAGTGGGCCGATAGCAAGCTTCACACCCCTGAACAAACGCGATGGTTTGGGATCAATCTGCGTCGTTCTGTACAGGAAAAAACACGGTGAGATCTCGGTCTCGACGGGGTTGATACCGACCTCCCAGACTCGCCATCATTTGCCGGGTGGCGTCTTGGCTGAGTTGAAGGCTTCCCGTAGTTGGATCCCAACTCAACACGGTGCCCAGTTCTTCCCTGGCCGGAGAGGCATTGGCTGGGCCCGTGGCACTGCCCGGAAGAACAACGTGGAGTTGAAGCTTGACGCGTGCTCCAGCGGCTTGAAGTCCGAGGTGTAATTCACTTCCTCCCGGGAGGCCGCGGCTGCTCCGATCAATCAAGCCGCCCAACATCGCTTCCAAGCGGTGCGAGTCACTCATCACAGTGGGTAAGCCGCGATCGAGATCCAAGCTCAGGCGGATGTCGCGTCGCTTGAGTTGCTCGCTCCAACCAGGAGCCAAGCTGCGAAGAATCGACTCCAGATCGGTCCGGGCCAAGTTGGCTTCGGTCGGCTGACGTTGGAGTTCCGCGGCATGAAAAATCAATCCAAATCGATCGATTTGTTCGCTGCATTCCACATCAATTTGTTGGAGGCGTTTCATCACCAGGTCGGGGAGATCCTTTCGACGGACCAAGGAGCGGACCAGTGTGCGGATCGTGGCCAGTGGCGTTCGCACCTCATGGGTCAGTGCTTCCAGCAAGTTGAGGTCGTCTGAGGCGTTCTCTGGTTTTGTCTCTGCGGAGACAACCGGTTGCAGCATTAGCGCAGGCGCAGACACCGTGAGCCGTTCAGCAAGGCCGGGCCAAAATCGCTCTTTAAATTGTTCATCGCTGTGGAGAGGCCCAAGAGCTTCCAGGGCGGCATGAAGCTGCTCCGCATCGTTTGGAGATTGATCTTTTAAGCGTCGTCCGAGCAGAGACAACACGTCGCCCAAGCTGGTGGGGTCGCAGCGCATCAGCAATTGACGTTGCTGAGGTTCTCCATGGAGAGCCAGCGCCACCTGCAAGCTGGGTGTGATCACTAACAACACAGGGTCTTGTCCATCGTCATGCCGCAAGGCAAGGCGTTGGTAGTTGAAAAGCCCCTCGCTTTTCGCGTCCATGCTCCCTTTGATGGGGAGTCCTAGGCGAGGCGGCAGTGCGGCCACCCCGCGTCTGAGTTGATCAAGATGTTCAGGCGCCCAAACCCATCCTTGAAGATGCTGAAGGAGCTCGGGTTCATGCAGTGCTGGAAGGGGAGCTGCGAGCCAGATCCCTTCGCTCACGTTGAGGCGAATCAGTTCTTGTTGGAGGGTGTCTAGGGCCGCCCACCACAAACGACGAACACCGATTTCGTCGCATTGGCCTGGTTGTACGGCTTCGGCAAGTCGCTCCCGCAGGTCGGTGAAGGTGGGTGAGCTCAACGGAGGCCAGCGAAGGAGCGACGGCTTTGGCGGACCACCGAAAGGCACAGGCCCAAGGATATGAAATTCACGACCATCGCTGATCGCCCATAGCTCAAAAATGGCAAGGGAATCCCGGTCACAGGGCCAAGGCCGATGGTCATAAAGATGTTCACCACCACTTGGAACATCAGCATCGTGCCGATGCCAATCACCACGAGAGATTCGAAATCACTGCGTGCATGTCTGGCGACTTGAAGCAGGCGTGCCATCAATAAAGCAAAGCCCAGAACAACGAGAAGGCATCCGATAAAGCCGGTTTCTTCTCCGAGAGCACTAAAAATGAAATCGGTGTGTTGTTCAGGTATGAATCTCAATTTTGTGAGTTGACCCTGCAAAAGTCCCGCCCCGAAGAGGCCTCCAGATCCAATGCCGACGGTGCTTTGGAGGAGGTGGTATCCACCACCGAGGGGATCTTGACTGGGATCAAGAAACAGCACGAGCCTGTCGCGTTGATAGTCCTTCAAACCATGCATCCATAGCCACGGAGTCACGATGGCCATCGCTCCGTGGATCGCGATCGTGATGGTTGAAGCGATGCGTTTCCAGGGCAACGACCGATAGGCCAGAAGTGCCATCAATGGAATCCAGATCACCATCGCCCACGGAAAAATGCCGGCGAATAGAGCTGTTACGAGCGGGGATAAGAGCAAAATGACCCACTCAATGGGCATCCCAGACCAATAGAGCATCGTCAGCATCAGGGCCCCGAAAACGAGGGAGGTGCCGAGATCGGGCTGGATGAAAACCAGCAGCCACGGAATTGAGATCACCCCGAGCGGGCGTAAGACATCAACAGGTCGCTCCACTGGATGCTTTGAGAGCACAGCGGCAAGCAGAAGAATCGCCGCGATTTTGGCGAATTCCGAGGGTTGAATATGAATGCCTCCAATGCTGATCCAGCGTTGGGCGCCAAGGGCGGTGGTGCCAATCAGGCGAACCGCAACCAGGCTGGCGACGGTGAGCCCGAAGATTGGAAGCAGAAATGGTTTAAGGCGCTGGAGCGGTAAGCGCTCCAGGATCAATGCCACGACAACGCCGACGCCCGCCGTGATCCAGTGGTGGTACCAATCCGCGTAGTCCGCTTGGCGCTGAGTGCTCGCAATTAGAAGACCAGCAATGGCGACCATGCCGATCGGTAACCCCCAGAGAATCCATTCCCATTGATGTTTTTGGCGGTGGTTCCTGGCGAACATGCTCAGGCCGGCGTGGCGACCTGTTGCTGAACCAGTTCGGCAAGGGCTGTGAATTCCTTTGCACTCGCAGAGCTGCTGCGGCTGATCACGATTGGACTGCCACTGTCACCGCCTTCCTGAACGGGCATCTCCATCGGAACTTGGGCTAACAACGGCACCTCATAGTCGTCGGCCAGTTGGCGCCCTCCGCCACTGCCGAATAGGGCGTATCGCCGATCGGGCATGTCGGGGGGAATGAATGCGCTCATGTTTTCAACAACACCCAGAACCGGGATTCCCAGTTGGCGGAACATCGCTAAGCCACGGCGCGCATCTTGTAACGACACCAGTTGAGGCGTCGTCACGATGATCACGCCTGCCATGGGGACCGCTTGCGCCAGGGAGAGCTGTGCGTCACCGGTACCTGGCGGAAGATCCACGACGAGAACATCCCTTTCACCCCATTCCGCCTGATACAAAAACTGGCGGATGATGCCATTCAGCATCGGCCCCCGCCAGATCACGGGCTGATGTTCATCGATGAGGAGTCCCATGGACACCATGGCGATGCCGCAACTCTCAATCGGCTTGATTCTTTGGGTGTCTCCGCTGCCGGTGACTTCTGGTGTTTGGTTGGCGATCCCCAGCATGGTGGGAGCGTTGGGGCCGTAGATGTCTGCATCTAAAAGGCCAACCTTCAATCCCTGTTGGGCCAAAGCGCAGGCGAGATTGACGGCCACCGTGCTTTTGCCGACGCCCCCTTTACCGCTGCTCACCGCGATGACTTGACGAACGCCTGGAATCGATTGGCGTTCAGCCGGTTGACCATGGCCCGCCTGGCCGATGCTGCCCTGGCTGGGAGTGGGCGCTTGACCTACTTCAATTTGGACGTCGTTGATTCCCTCAAGACCCATCAAAAGCTCGCGAGCTTCAGCGGCAATGCGTTCACGCTGGCTTTGGGCAAAACCAGGAAGATTGAGTCGAAAGACTGCCCGTGGCGGGCTAATGCGGACCTGATCAATCCAGCCAAGTTCCAGTGTTGTTTTGCCACTTCCAGCGTCTTTGATCTGTTCGAGCGCCCTGGTCGCCTGCTCGGCCGATGTCATCTGTTGCTCTGATCAGGCCCAAATTCTAGGGGGGTTCCCATGACAGACCCTCACGGTGTCTTGTCGCGGCCTGGTCTGACCTGTTTAAGTTTTTTCACTGGTTTCATTTTGAAGGAATGGTCCGCGCCCTGATTCGCCGCGTTCTCGGACGCCAGGAGAACGATCAATCCACACCCCAGCTGGAGCTGCCTCCCACCGATTCGCGGGATCGGGCCCGTTCGATGGTGATGGGATTGCAAGACGAAATCTGCGCGGGTCTTGAGGCCCTGGATGGGGAGGGGCGATTCCAAGAAGAAAGTTGGGTTCGTCCTGAGGGTGGTGGTGGCCGCTCCCGCGTGATGCGCGAAGGGCGGGTGTTTGAGCAGGGGGGCGTGAATTTCTCTGAGGTTCAGGGAAACGAACTACCGCCTTCAATCCTGAAACAACGGCCAGAAGCCAAGGGACATCCTTGGTTTGCCACCGGTACGTCCATGGTGCTGCATCCCCGTAATCCCTATATCCCGACGGTGCATCTCAATTACCGCTACTTCGAGGCTGGTCCCGTCTGGTGGTTTGGAGGTGGAGCGGATCTCACGCCCTACTACCCCTTTCTCGACGATGCACGTCACTTCCATCGCACCCATCAACAGGCCTGCAATTCTGTGCATCCCAACCTGCACAAGGTGTTTAAGCCATGGTGTGACGAATACTTTTACTTGAAACACCGCAATGAAACCCGTGGTGTTGGTGGAATTTTTTATGACTACCAGGATTCGAGAGGAACGCTCTACAAGGGGCAGGATCCAACAGGGGCAGCAGCCAAGGTTTCATCGGAACTTGGTGCAACCCCGCTGAGTTGGGAACAACTGTTCAGCCTTGGTCAAGCCAATGGCAGAGCATTTTTGCCGTCCTATGCACCGATTGTCGAAAAGCGCCATGCGACGTCCTATGGCGATCGCGAGCGGGATTTTCAGCTCTACCGCCGCGGTCGCTATGTGGAGTTCAACCTGGTGTGGGATCGCGGCACGATTTTTGGACTCCAAACCAACGGTCGGACGGAATCGATTCTGATGTCGTTGCCACCTCTGGTGCGTTGGGAGTACGGGTACACCGCTGAGGCTGGCTCTCGCGAAGCCCTCCTAACCGACTTGTTCACCACTCCCCAAGATTGGTTGGGAGATCCATCGCTTGAGGAGCGTTGCCGGCCTCATCAGGCGATCAACTAATCCCTTTCATCAGAGCGTTAACAACTCGTGCACCCAGGCATTCAATGGTCTGGGTTCGTGTTGTTTGATCGCGAAGTTTTTGCTCCAAAGGAGGCTCGAGCATTCCAATTTCAAGGATGCCGATGCCGCGTCGGGGGCCTCCGAGGCCGCCTCGAAACAATCTTGGGAAGCGACCGAAGGACTGGGCGATGGACTCATCCAGCTCATTCAGAGGGCGATTAATGGCGGGAATGAGTCCTGAACCGAATCCATAGGGGCTGTAGGCATCGAAGTGAATCTCAAGGATGTAGTGCCCTTTGCTGGAGCGAACGCGAGCTTGCGACCAATTGGTTCTTGGGTCGTTGTCATCTCGGATGGTGAGCAAGGGCGGGATGTACGACGTGATGTTCAGACCTTGCTCCAGCCCGAGACGCACGACGGCGCTTTGTACTTGCAGATTCCAGTAGAGCTCGTCCCGCATGGAGCCGTTCATCGGCGGCTGGTTGCGGACGTCCACGGCATAGCCAGGCGTTCCAGCACTCCCCAAGTTTTGAGAGTCGGCATGGCCTGCCATGACAACGATCGGGATGGTTGACGGCACTGCGCCTCGGCCGACCCACCGTCCGGACAGTTTGGTGCGACGGCCCAGCAAGGGATCCGGGTTGGCTGCTGGCGGGCAGTGCTTGAGATCGGATCCAAGGCTTTCTGTGGCGACGGGCTTCGTCACCGGTAACCAATTTTGTTGGCTTTGAGCTTGATGACAGACCATCCCCGTGAAGGTCAGAACGCCCATGGAAAACGGAACAGTGATGGTTGGGCGACGCATCCAGTTCGGGAAAGGCATGTGATTCAGATGGGTGATGTCAGCAGGGATCCATCGCTGGCAAGTTGGAGCGTCTCGGCCAGTTCGAGTTCGATTGCAATTAATTCATCCCTATGGGCTCGCAGCCTCAAGGCGCTTCCCCCTTGGGCTGGTGCGTCGAGGAGGCGCAGTTCCAACGTTTCGGTGCGAGCGGCGCGGCTGCTGTAGATCACACCAGCCAGGGGGCCCAGCCCCACGAGCGGTAGAAGTGACCACCAGGCCAGTTGTGGTGCGAGTTGCTGCAGCACTAATCCAAAGCAGGCTGAGCCGATGGTGCCAAGAACAGAGAGCAAAACAGCGAGGGGTTGGCTTGAGGCCACCTGCCCTTGAAATCGAAGAACTTGTCGTTCTGCATCGCCGCCATCGCGGCTCCAGCCGCGTTGTTCCAGCCAGTTGCTGAGTCCTTCTAGGACTGCCAGTGGAGATTGCGGTGAGGTGATGTCCACCACAGTTGTTCTGTCCTTGCTGGCAGCGCGCAAGAAAAAAACCAGGCCAATGGCCAGGAGGATCGTGAGCAGCAGGACGGACTGGAACCCCGGCGGCATGGATCCCCCCTCAAATCGATGCTCCCTTTCTAAGGGGCCCCGTTTCGAAGAGGGTCCGATTCGATTCAGTTCAATGCGAATCGATGGGAATCCAGCCATGTTCTCCATGGCCCCATCAGGCGTTCGGCTTCGTTGCGCGCTTCAGCTTGTAGGTGCAACATCCGGCGTGGCCGTCCGCGTGAGGGACAGCGTTGGGTGTAGCTACTGATCGAACCTTGTTGCTCGAGGAAGTCCAATGCCTGCTGAAGCACGGTCTCAGACAGTCGTAGTTGGGGTTCGGCTTGGATCAGCTTTTGCAGGAGGCAGGAGGGATAGCTGTCGTCCTTGAGAAGGCATTCCAAAATCCAGCAAACCGCAAGTTCCAGATCGAGAAACTGTGGTGGTGGTTGATGAAAGTACTGTTCGATGTCTGCGAGGCAGGTGCGTGAGGGCTTGCTACGAGAGAACACGACGAGGAACACACTCCCCCCATCAAAGTCGATCTCATTTTGAGTTTCAAGAGGGATTGGATTGGATTTTCAGATCTCCGCCGGCGAGACTGGGCTGATTCATCTGCTGGGTCCATGGCCGGTTCTCCTTCCATTCCTGCCGAGTTCGCTGTGTTCGATGGGGACTTGGATGCGTCTTGGACGGAGCGTTATCTCCAAATGCCTTGTCTTGCGGTCGATACCGAAGCCATGGGCCTGATCCATGGCCGCGACCGCCTCTGTTTGGTTCAGATCGCTGATGCACAGGATCGTGTCGCGTGTGTGCGCATCGCTTTGGGTCAATCCACTGCTCCCAACCTTCAGCGTTTGTTTGAGGCGCCATCGGTGGAGAAGGTGTTTCACTTCGCTCGGTTCGATGTGGCAGCCCTCGCGGCTGGGCTTGATATTGCTGTTCAGCCTTTGTTTTGCACCAAGGTTGGTAGCCGCTTGGGGCGGACATACACGCCCCGACATGGCCTCAAGGATCTCGTAATGGAACTGGTGGGAGTCGAGCTCGACAAGGGAGCGCAGAGTAGTGACTGGGGACGGGTGGATGAGCTCACTGATGTTCAGCTCGCCTATGCCGCTAATGATGTGCGTTACCTCCTCCCAGCGAGGAACAAGCTGGAAACGATGCTGCGTCGGGAGGGGCGTTGGGAGTTGGCGCAACGTTGTTTTGCCTGTATTCCCGTGATGGCTGAATTGGACCGGATGCGGTTTAACCAAACCTTCGAGCATTGAGCTCGAGCTGGTGGTTAGTCCTCAAGGATGAAGTTGCCGTCGCCCTCACTGTCTTTCAGTAGTTCGTCAAGGGTCGCGGCATGGTCGCCGTCGCCTTGATCAAGGGCGTCCAACATCGACTGAACGAGCAACCGTCGCGTTTCAACATCACGCTTGCCCTCTTTGGCGGCGGCTTGATCCACTTGGCGCCGAGCACTGGCCAAGCTGATGCTCAGTTTGCTGGCGAGCTGGGCGCAGAGTTTTACGTATACGGGATCTTGGATCGACGCCATCGCTCTCTTCTTGGGCTCCTCAGTATCAGTGCAGGTGGTCAAGGATCAGCTTGGCGAGCCGATCGCTGCCCCCTGATGCTCCCATGCGTCGTTGGCCAATCTGCCCCAGCCTCCTCCGTAAATCTGCGTCTGCCAGCAGGCGTTCGAGTGCCGTTGCCAGCGCAATCGGTGATGAACAAGGCTCGACTGAGCCTCCAAGCAATCGGCTTTGCCTGCGCGCAAAACTTGCCTTGAACTGGGGGCCAGGACCCGGTAACGAGAGGGCTGGAATGCCAAGGCCTACAAGCTGTTCTGTGGCTGTTCCAGCCGTGGCAAGGCCCACTTCAGACCAGCCGCTCCAACTGTCAAAACAGGATCGTCCAATGAGCAGCATGCAGGGGCCTTTTACCCAACAGCTTTCTGCGTTGAGTTGATCGGATGGAGGCAAACTTCGCCTGAAGCCCTGTTGTTCCAAACTTCTTCGAAACCCTTCCGGTGAGGGCTCGGCTCCCGCTGCAACAAGGAAGCCCATCGGTACCGCGGATTGCACAAGGCCGATCGCCTTCAACAGACGATCGAAGTTGGCCTGGGCTTCAGGCATTCGGCTCCCACACAACACAAGCACTCTTCGGCAACGCTCGAGTGCTTTCGGAATCGTCTTGCGTTGGAGGCCATCCATCATTGGATTACCGGGCGCTTGAGCAGCCACCCGATGGCGACGGAGTCCTCGGGCTGTGAGTTGATCTCGCATCGCGACCCATTGGCACCGTTTGGAGCGCATCAAGATCCATTCCCAGGGATCCCATTCACTGCCCTTCAGGCGGTGATATCGATCGCTCAGGTTTCGACCAGGACCGCTTCGCCAGGTGTAATCACTTTTTGGCGTCCCAATGAATCCGAAGCCAGCGCCACTGGCCCAGGCCATCAGCAGCGGCAATAGATCGCCAACGGCCACAAGAAAGCGTCCTTGATGAGCCCGCCGTTGAACAAGTCGCCATTGCCCCCAGCTCAAGAGGGGTAACCCCGCTCGAAGATCTCGGAGTAGTCCCCGCAGACTTTGATTGCTAAATCCTCCACTTGGCAGAGTCGCTGTTGGACCAATCCGTTGCAGCCAACCAGCCCTCACCGCGTCTGCAAAAGCTCGTCCTTGGCCCACCAGAGGCATTACTTCTAAGGGAAGTTGAGGATGCCGGCGATGAACCGCTTCCAGAACGCGTAGGGCGATGAAATCTTCTCCGTGGCCGTTGCAGATCACCAGAAGTGCTGTTGAACCGTGGCTGATACGATCGCTTTGAGGGACTAGACGTTCCCCTGCGGCGGCATGGCCAAGTGGTAAGGCAGAGGATTGCAAATCCTTTATCCCCAGTTCGAATCTGGGTGCCGCCTTTTTCAAGATCGACCGAAGGAGTCGCAAGGTTTGCTGTTGAAGGGATCTTTGGTGCGACACCACAAGCGGTTTAACGGTGGGGCACCGTTTCATTGGTTCCAGTCTCCCAAATCTTCTTGGGAATCACTCTTTTCATCAACGCGTCAAGGGCGCCCGTGGCTTTCACGGGATCACCGAATCAGTAGTCGTTGTCGGCAACGCACATACCCAAGCAACGGATTCCGTTGCTTGCCGTGCGACGGCAGTGGTTGCAAAGAACTCGTTCGACCTCCGCTGGCTCGCTTTCACTGGCGGTTTGGCTTGAGAGGCACGGAGAGGATTCCGACGCTTTGTGGTCAGACATCGAAAATCTGATTTGGAAAGGTGATCATGGCTGGCAAAGGCTCGTGCCGGTTGAACAGCATCGGTTTTGGAACTTGGGCTTGGGGCAATGAATTTGTTTGGGGGTATGACCCAAACAGGGACGATGGGCGCCTAGCTGCCACGTTTCGCCAAGCCCTTAGCTCAGGACTCAACCTCATCGACACGGCCGATTCTTACGGGACGGGTCGTTTAAACGGTCGCAGCGAAAGTCTTCTGGGAGGCTTTATTGAGGCTTTACCGGCTTCGCGTCGCTCTCAGTTAGTGGTGGCGACAAAGTTGGCTCCTTTCCCCTGGCGTCAGGGGAGAAGGGGGCTGGATCGTGCTTTTAATGCCAGCCAAAAGCGATTAGGTGGTTATCTGAAGCGGGTGCAATTGCACTGGAGTACAGCGCGGTATGCGCCCTGGCAGGAAGCTGCGCTTTTGGATGGTTTGGCTGATCTGGTTCAGGCTCAGCAAGTGGACGAGCTGGGGGTATCGAATGTGGGGGCTCGCCGTTTGCTTTGGATGCAGGCCCGGCTGAGGGAGCGAGGGGTGAAGCTCAGCAGTGTGCAGATCCAATGGTCATTGCTCTCTCCGGGAGTGGCGCCAGCGCAAGAGTTGTTGGATCTTTGTCAGGCGCTGGATATTGAAGTGTTGGCCTACAGCCCATTGGCCTTCGGGGTGCTGGGCTGTACTCCGGGTGATACACCTCGGCCGTCCACCTGGCTACGCCAACGACTGTTTCGCCGACTCTTGCCGGAGAGTCTTCCAATCAGGCAGCTGCTCGCAGCTATCGCGAGAGAGCGTGGGGTATCGATGGTTCAGGTGGCCTTGAATTGGTGTCGAGCCACTGGAACAACACCAATTCCCGGTATTCGATCGCCCCGGCAAGCCATGGATGCGGCAGCAGCACTCACCTGGCAATTGTCGGAGGCTGAATGCTTTGCGTTAAACCAAGCCAGAGAGCGATGCCTTGCACGCATGCCCTCGAATCCGTTTCAAAGCCGTTGAGGTTGGTTCAGGCTTCAGATACCGATTCAGGGGCTGGACTCACAACCACGGGAAGGCTGTCACTGTCGCTTCGAATGGGAACGACCTTTTCTGTTGCTACTTTCTCCGCCTCAGCTTCAGCGGCAGCAGCTTGTTGTTGTTCGCACGCCGTGAGCGCCTCTTGAAGCAGTGAATCGAAGGTGGCGCCGGGTAAGCGGTGACGTGCAACTTCAAGAAACGTTCGAGGAAGAGATTCACCGGCTGCATGCCGGATTGCGGGATTGTTACGCCGTTGCTCTTGCTCTTCTTGGATGGCTCGCAAAAAACGCCGGGTCACGTCGCGTTTCGTTGATGCCTTGATCAACGTGTCTCGATCCTGCGGACTATGGCTGAGCTCTTGTTCCAGCTCTTGGATTCGGCGCTCAAGACTGGTGAAAACTTCGTCTGCTTCCTTATGAATATGGGATAGCTGGCCGTCCGACAAATGCGGCATGTCTGCCACAAATACTTTGCCGTGGTCCCGAAGGGTTAAAAACGTTGGGCGTGGACTCTGACGATGGCCGTGGCCAGAGTCAAGGGGACGTCTAGGTGGTACGGGGCCCGCCGATGAGCGACGCCGAGTAAGGCGCTGTGGCTTATCAAATGGCATAGAAACAAGACGATGTATCGGCGTTGCTATCGGAAATTTTCCGATGTGCTCACTGCACAATATTGACTTAATTCAGCTGTTGAGAGCTGAAATTCAACCAGGTTGGAAACTGATGCAATCAGCTGGGCAGCCCTTGTAAGGCTGAATGCTCCCCTGGAGGGGTCTTCAGCACTTCACCAATGACCCATGCCTGATGGTTGTTCAAATGACAAACATCTAATGCAGTTTGTTCCGCTTCTTTTGGAACGACGAGGCAGAACCCGATTCCCATGTTGAACGTATGCCAAAGATCACGTTCTGGAATCGCTCCTGCGGATTGCAGCCACTGAAATAAAGGAGATCGAGGCCATGCCTCAGCCTCGATTTTGGCCGTCATTCCCTCCGGCAGACAGCGGGGCAAATTTTCAGGCAATCCCCCGCCAGTGATGTGGGCCATGCCATGGATCTTGATGGCGTTGCTGAGCAGTTCTTGAACAAGTGAGGCGTAGAGCGTTGTCGGCGCGAGCAGGTCGTTGAGGAGTCGTCTGTTGTCTGGTCCGTATTGGCTGTTTTCGTTGATGCCTGCTTTTTCTAAAACCTTCCTGACGAGGCTGAATCCGTTGCTGTGCACACCACTGCTAGCGATGCCGATGATTTGATCCCCCGGGGAAATGGATCGTCCATCGATGAGGTCGTCTTCCTCGACGACGGCAACGCAGAAGCCGGCGAGGTCGTATCTCCCTTGGGGATAAAACCCGGGCATTTCTGCTGTTTCGCCTCCTAGAAGTGCGCAACCGCTCTGACGGCATCCATCTGCGATTCCCTCGACCACTTCGGCCATGGCGGCTGGGCTTAGGGCGCCTGTGGCCATGTAGTCGAGGAAAAACAGTGGAGCGGCCCCAGACGTAATCACGTCGTTGACGCACATCGCAACAAGATCAATGCCCACCCCGTGATGGCAGTGATGATTTTGGGCGAGTTCCAGCTTGGTGCCGACTCCGTCCGTTCCGGACACGAGAAGAGGTTTGCGCAGGCCAGTTGGAAGGCGCATGAGGCCGCCAAATCCGCCAAGACCTCCCACGACTTCTGGGCGGTGGGTGGCCTCTACCGAAGCTTTGATGCGCTGAACAAAAGCCCGTCCAGCTTCTACATCAACACCTGCACTCTTGTAGTCCATGGATTGAATCCGGTTTCATGATCCTGCCCCTTCACCAAGTTGGTGGTCCGGGTGCGCAGGTGTCCGCAGGCTGATCATGCCTGCTTATGCCAATCACGTCTGCTGCTTATCAATGGGTGCCGGCCTCTTTTTGGCGTCTGTTCAGTGCTTGAGGCCATTGAAGGCGTTCCCGCTTCGTCTTAACCCTGCTGGGGCAGAGGTTGGTTTTTCAGAAAGGTGCTTCTCCTCCCTGATTAGGTTTTGAAACCATTTCCTTTTGAAAACCCTCTGGAGTTGGTGCCGAGTGATTTCGGCCCATGCTCCTGTTGGTTTGCCCGGCATGCGAGTTCCTTTCACGCTGCTATTCATTTGTGGAGCGATTTCTGGCAGCGCGACCCTTCTGCCTGTCGACGCAGCGGACTTTTTAGATCAAGGGCTGGCTGATCCCATCGATCCAAGTGATCTGATTGCACCGCCTGCGGTGATTCCATCGGCATCGATTGAGGCCAGCTTGACCCCTGCTGATGTGAAAGAGGCTGAGGAATCGGCTCCTCCGCTGGCGGTCATTCCCCCACCAAAAATCAAAGTTGTGCCGACCGTGGTTCGCGTCATCACTGGGGAGGCCAGTTGGTACGGACCAGGGTTTTTTGGGAACCGCACTGCTAATGGTGAGGTGTACCAGCGGGGAACAATGACCGCAGCCCATCGGACCTTGCCGTTTGGCACCAAAGTTCGTGTCACCAATTTGTGGAATGGACGTTCGGAAGTGATTCGGATTAACGATCGTGGCCCCTTTGTGCACCACCGGGTGATTGATTTGGGCCATGGAGCCGCCAGCAGTCTTGGTTTAACTGCCTCTGGCATTGCTCAAGTTCGGCTCGAGGTATTGCGCTGAGTTTTCCCCTCCTACGCACCACTGCTCAACTCAACGATTGGATCACGACTCAGCAGGGTGATCTCCAATTTGTGCCCACGATGGGTGCTCTCCATGCTGGCCATGGAACCGTAATCCGCGCCGCGTCCGCGATGGGACCGGTCTTGGTGAGTGTGTTCGTGAATCCCCTGCAGTTCGGCCCTGACGAGGACTTGGCTCGATACCCCCGCAGTCTCGAGTCCGATTTGGTGGTGGCAGAGCGATGGGGTGCTGCAGCGCTTTGGGCACCATCGGTGGAACAGATCTACCCACAGGGGGGGGAGCGTCATCCATCAACAATTCAAGTTCCGCCTGGTCTCCAGAAGCACCTTTGTGGAGCGGCGCGACCGGGACACTTCGATGGGGTTGTGACGGTTGTGGCCAGATTGTTGGATCTGGTTCGTCCGCGCCAGCTTTGGCTTGGTGAAAAGGATTGGCAACAGCTTGTGATTCTTCGCTGGTTAGTTGCCCATTTGGCACGACCGGTGATTGTTCAAGGTGTCGCCACCGTTCGGGAGGCCGATGGACTGGCCTTGAGTTCCAGGAATCAATACCTTTCCCCTGATCAGCGACGCATGGCGGCGGCATTGCCCGAGGCATTGCATGCGGCCCGGGGAGATGGATCTGATCCGATCCCAGCACTACGGGGATCTCTTTCTGATGCAGGATTTGAGGTGGAATACGTTCAACGTGTTGATCCCTGCACGCTTCAACCCTGTGGCGATGAGACAGCAATCTCATTGCTCGCAGCTGCTGTTCGTTGTGGGTCAACGCGTTTGATTGATCATGCGTTTTTGATGACTCGCCAGCCTCTTGTTGCTATCGATGGTCCGGCTGGAGCTGGAAAAAGTACGGTCACACGGGCGTTTGCGGAGCGCCTAGGGCTCGTGTATCTCGACACGGGGGCGATGTATCGCTCAGTCACTTGGCTCGTCCTGGAGCGTGGTGTCAATCCATCGGATGGCGTCGCCATCGAACCTCTGCTTAAGGATTTAGATGTGCAGTTGCAGTCTTTGCCCGGTGGAGTGCAGCAGGTTCTTGTGAATGGAGAGGACGTGAGCAGCGCTATTCGCTCTCCAGACGTCACAGCATCGGTGTCTGCCGTCGCTGCCCATCGTTGCGTGCGTCAAGCCTTGACTGTGCAGCAGAAATCGATGGGTTCGAAGGGGGGGCTGGTGGCGGAAGGACGGGATATCGGCACCGCTGTGTTCCCCCACGCTGACCTCAAAGTGTTTTTGACGGCCACCGTGACTGAGAGAGCCCGACGTCGTGCTCTGGATTTAGAGCAGCGAGGGTTTGCGGTGCCCGAGCGGGCGGAGTTAGAAGCTCAGATCGCGGAGAGGGATCGTCTTGATAGCACTCGAGAGGAAGCACCTCTGATGCAGGCTGATGATGCCATCGAGCTTGTGACGGATGGCATGGACATTGATGCTGTGATTGAAGCTTTGGTGCGACTGTTTCGGGAACGGGTGGCCGAGGAGGCTTGGCCTACTCCCCAGCGGTGAGTTCATCAAGTAACGCAGAACAGGAGTCTTCGAGGAGGTCGAGGACATGCTCGAAACCCGCTTCACCGCCGTAGTACGGGTCTGGTACTTCGTGTTCAGTGAAGTTTCGAGAAAAACTCAGCATTGGCCTCACCTCCGCTGTGGCACGGCCGCCCATCTCATCGGACAAACTTCGTACCGCTGACAAGTTGGCATCGTCCATGGTGAGCACGAGATCGAAATCCACCAGGTCGTCAAGACTGATTTGTCGGGCTCGACTTGGTAACTGAATCCCTCGGCGATTGGCTGCTGCCTGCATGCGGCGATCTGCTGGGTTCCCCACATGCCATCCGCCTGTTCCAGCCGAATCCACTACAAATTGATCGGTGAGGTTGCGCTCGGCGAGTAAGTGCAGGAACACCCCCTCGGCTGCGGGAGATCGGCAAATGTTCCCGAGGCAGACGAACAGAATTGTCTTGGTCATCCGGCTTGAAGACGTTGCAACGCGAGCTTTGCCCGCTGTTTCACCACCTTGACAGCCTCTGAATTCGAACTGAGCTCCTCCAAATGAGCGATGGCTTGGGTTTTCAGCCCGGTATTTGTTGAGTTGTGGCCGAATCGTTGCTCAAGGCCGAAGGCCGCGGCGTAACGCACGATCCACTCATCATCCGCAGCTGCTTTGAACAGGGCTTCACAACACCTTGAAAAATCTTTGGAGACGTTCGAACCTTCGAGCTCCATCTCCGCCAACCCACGAGTGGCGGAGCGGCGCACGCTTGGTGCAATGTCGGCGTTGAGCGCATGCTCCAGCAGGTCGAGTCCGCGAGGGTCTCGCAGCGTGGCGATGGCTCGCACCACCCAAGCCCTTGCGCCGTAATTACCAACATCCAAATTCACAACCAGGATCGGCACAACATCACGGCCAAGGGCGATCAGGCCCTGGGTTGCAACGGCTCCTACAGCAGGATTGTTGAAGCCAAGAACTTTGATCAGCGTGGGTGCTGCTTCAAGATCCTTCAAGCCACAAATGGTTTGCGTGGCCTTAACGAGTTCGGAGGTCGTTGTTGCGCGGTCCAACGCAAGGATGGCCTTCTGGAGAGCAGATGCTGACATCAGAGCAGTCGGTCCATTGCATCCAACACCTTGGTGTCTTCGCTTTGTTCGGCAAGACCTCGCAACGCCACCAATTTGAGACTGGCTTCAACGCTGGCGGATTCGATCGCTGGAAGGGCTGCTGTCCAGCCAGTGGCGCCTAGATCCAACAACACTCCACGCCGAACCAGTGGCTCAGGATGTTGAAGCAGCTTTTCCAACTCAACTGCCCAACGCTGCTCTTTCATGAGCTGAAGGAGGGCACGACAGGCTGCTGCGCGAACCAAAGGGCGAGGGTGGTGAGTGAACGGAGTAATCACGTTGAGAACGTCTGGGCTACTCACGCCGATGTTCCCCAAGGCTTCGAGTAGGGCCTCACAGGGTTCGTTCAATGTTGATGAGCCCACTTGCTCGCCTCCGGATGCGGCAGGCCCACTTCTCAAGAGGTGGCACATTTGGGGAAGAGCCTCCTTCGTTTGCATCGCGCCGAGACTTCGTGCGGCCTCTTCGCGCACCGTGTAGTCCGTTGATGAAAGAAGTTGAATCAGTGGGTCGTTGGCGGCTGGATTGAGCAGAAGCCCAAGAGCTCGAATGGCATTGAGTGCAACGCCTCGGTCCTCTTCATTCACGGGGTCTTCACTTAAGGCTGAGAGGGTTCCAAGCAGCAACGGCACAGCATCGGGATGCTGACTGCGCATTTTCCCTAACCACCAGGCGGCGTAATACCGGTCTGATGCATCCTCCTGCCGCCGCAGGTTGGCGATCACTTGGTGCTCGCTGAGCGGTTCCATTAGCCCCAGGTTGTTGGGAGATCGTTCGACCAACTTGCTTTTCGTTTGAAACGGAACTCACCAGCGATCGAGCCCCAACAGCGTTCGTTGGTTTCAGGGTCATGGCCTCGGTCCAGTGTTTCCAGACACTCGCCCTTAAGCCTGAAGCTGCTTTGCAAGAGGGTGTCTCTGCCATCGCGCTGAACCATGCAACGGCAACCTGGCTCTAACTCCCCGTAATAACCACCTTCTTTTTCGGTGACCTGATAGTGGCATTGGTCGAGGCAGATCAAGTCGCTGTCTTCAATCTCTCTTCGGCAGACGTCGTCTTTGGTTGCTGAGGCAAAGCGTTTGGGATCTCGGAAGGTGTGGTTCCAGAGTTTGATCACTCCCGGGCCACGTTCTTCCGCACGAATCATGCGCAATCGATAAGGGTTCTTGGGGTCTACTGCATAGGTTTGTTCGAGCAGGATGGAACCCGGTTGGAGCTGTTCGAGCGGTCGATATCTCAGATAGATGTGTGCAAAAAAAGGTGGGTTGTCGAAGGCCTGTTGCTCATTGCTGTACTCCCCACAAAGCAGGGTGAGAAAACGCCGCACGGTTGGAGTGATCGTTGCGTTCATGGTTCTCATCCATCCCAGTCGTTGACAATAAAAAAAAGCCCCCAGAGGGGGCTTTCCAGGAATTCAAGGGTTCCTGATCAGATCAGGTCAGTGAATTGACGGCGTAGTCGATGTAGCTGTTGGCTTCGGTGGCAGCGTCGCCGCTGAGGCCGTGGTTCGCCTTGATGTGCTTCAGAGCTTCGACATACCAAGAAGGTGAGAGCTCGAAGGTGCGGTTGATTTCGCTCAAACCAGCAATCAAGTAGTCGTCCATAGGGCCAGTACCGCCTGCTACCAAGCAGTAGGTGATCATGCGCAGGTAATAACCAACGTCACGGGAGCACTTGGCTTTGCCTTCTGGGGTGGAGGCGTAGTTCGCCCCATCCATCTGAGTGGTGTAGGGGAACTTGCTGTAAACAGCTTGGGCTGCACCATTCACCAAAGCATCGGCTTTGCTGGTGAGGCCTTTCGCGGCTTCAAGACTTGCTTTGGCGCGGTTAAAGCGACCTGATGCGGCTTGGACTTCTGTGTTGCTCAGGAAACGGCCCTGGGAATCAGCCGCTGCAACAGCTTCGGTAAGGGGAGTTTTCATGGTGGGGAGTTAGAAGATTTAGACGAAAAACTTGTGCCCTGATCAGGCGACGGAAGCGGCGGCACGGTCGAAGTAAACGCCGATTTCGCTGCTGAGTGATGCGCAGTCTCCAGCGGTGATGCCACTGCGGTCATTCACCATGTCGAGAGCAGCGTCTTTCATCAGATTTACGCCTGATGCGACGGATGCGCCAGGAGTTCCGAGTGCCAGGTAGGTCTCGCGCAGGCCATTCAGGCAGCGGTCTTCCATGACGGAAGCATCGCCAGTGAACACTGAGTAAGTGACGTAGCGGAGGATGATTTCCATGTCGCGCAGGCAAGCAGCCATCCGACGGGAGGTGTAAGCGTTGCCACCTGGAGCGATCAGCGCAGGCTGTTGAGCAAACAGCTGACGGGCAGCATTCGCAACGATGGTCGAAGCGTTGCTGGAGATCCGGCTCACAGCGTCCAAACGCTTGTTGCTGTCGGAGACGACGGCGGCGAGAGCATCAATCTCGCTGGTGCTGATGAACTGTCCCCGGGCGTCTGCCTGGGCGACAACCTTGGTGAAGGCGTCGAACATTTTGAACTCCTCTTGGCTGCGTCTAAGTGGGTATCACAGATACCAGAAGGACATCTTGAGAAGGTCCCTGCTGGGTCTCTCAACATTCTCTCGAAGTGGACTGGGGCCTTTCGACTGCTGTTCATAATGCTTAACCCCCTCTCTGAGACAGGGATTTTGCGGGCCTTCCGTGATCCACCAAGGATCAGAGGTCGAACAGCACCGTATGAATGTATTTCTCGGTCCAGTCGCTCCCGTGGAACCGAGTCAGCATGCCCCGGGCCGGATCTTTTTCGGCTCGGTAATCGGTGTAGCGCCGTTGTCCTTTAAGCAGGTGGTCGCGGCGATCGTCGCCGACTGGTTTCGCTGCTTCGGCCAACTCCAGATAAAGGCTGAGGTAGTCGTTGAAGGCTGGGCGTACGACGCTGTTGATGAGTTGGTCGCCTTCGTCTCCCAGAGGTAATCGCGTCCAGAGAAAACCTGGAGAAAAGAAGGGTTGAGCTTCTTCAGGGATTGGCCCACCATCGGGAAGCTTGGAGCGCCAACGCTCAAAAATCGGAATCAGTTTTTCCCAGACTTGCTGGGTGTGGGCTTCATCCGATTTGTCTGCAGGCTGAAGATCAAGGGCGAGAAGATGGCCAGACGGCAGTGTGACGAGATCTCCGCCAAAAAATGGAAGGTCGAACCTCGCGGATGGGTTGATGACGAAATTCAGAACTGATGCGGCAGTTCCTCCATAGACGCAGGCTGCTCTCACCTGGCGAAATTTGTCTGTTTTGCATGCCCAGGTGGCGGTGGTCACCGTGATGGGTTTTGCCTTTGAGCCCGTTTGGTCTTGCTTATATAAAAAGTCGTTCGCGACTGGGTAAGGCTCAAGATTCAGCGGTTGAAGGGCTTGGACGGCATCCTCAAGAAAAGGTTGCCAACCCCAGCCTGGAATGTTGACGGAATCAGTGCTGCTGTGTCGTGTGGTGGTCATGACTGGCCTGATGCAGGAAAGAGAAACTCATGCAGGAATTGGTCAGACCAGTTCTTGCCGAAATGGCTGGTGAATAGCCCATGGGCTGGATCGCGTTCAGCGCTGTACACGTCGTAGTTCTCTTGCAACCGCTTCACTTCATCCGCGGCGATCGTTGCTGGATTGTTTTTCGCGGCATCATGCAGCGCCCAGTAAGCCTTCAGAAAAGCACTGAAGGCCGGTGGAAGTGACGTTTGAGCTTGTTCCGCTCCGCCACGACAAAACAGCAGCCAAGAGGAGAAATATTGATTTGGATCGAAGGACCGCATGGTTTCTTCGCCATTGAGGTCTGGAAATTGACGATTCAAAGCTTTAAGCCCGTCGAAGTATCGATCGAAGTAGGCCTCGTTTTGAACAAGCGGTTGAAAATCCAGCACTGCGACAAGTTTCTGTCTGGCGCCAAACCACAGCAGGTCAACTCCCATTAATGGGTGATCAAAGCCGTAATCGGGATAGGCCACAGAATTCAACACCTGAAGGCTTTCGCCTGCATCCAGGCGGGTGACGCGCCAGCGGCGGAAGCCCGGGACTTGCCATAGCCAACTTCGAATCACGCTGGCTCCTTTTGCTGAATGACATTCGGCTAAGCCATCAGGCACCTCGGCCGGTGTTCCTCCCCGTGCGGTGATGTCGGCGTGTAATTGGTCGAGAAAAGGATCAAACACGGCTAATTCCTCGCGGTTTCGGAAGGAGAAGCATCAGCTCGTGCTTTCGCTGCGGCTGATAGCTCAACAATGTCGGACTGGCTTGGGCAGCGAAATTCTGTGCAATACGTCGTCATGGCAACACCGTCTAGAAATTGGATCGAACTCACGCGCATCCTGATCTGGTCACTCACGAACCAGCAGCGTTCGATTCCAACGTTGGTGTCGTAGCGGGTTTTGATGGTGAGCACGCCATCGTCTGCGAAGTAATAGGTACTGACAACCGATTTTTTTTCTACATATCCTTTATCTCTCAGTAAAAAGCCCTTTGTTGGGTCATCTGGGTTGGGTGCATCAACAACGACCGCTGCGTAATCGTCGTTTTGGGCTTCTTTCATGAGGTTGCTCTCCCACCAAAATCTTGCGCCTCCGTTGGCTTCGCTTGAACTGATATTCAGAGCTTGGCAAACGTTTTCAACAACAGGATCTGTCGAATCAAATGGTTCAATGATCAAATTTGAATCGGCAAACTCATCATCTTGGCTATCCAAATGATGAACAACGCGTCGATTCAGCCAGGTGCCACGGCTCGCCTCAAAGAAGTCCGCCATTGTCATTGGTGGAGAAACCAGAGGCTTCATGAGCTCAGAGCCTGGTTGTCGCGCTGATGCTTGAGTTGATTGAGGATCTCATCAATCCGCGTTAATTCCGGATGCTCATTAACCGTTGCATCGATTTTCTTTTGGGATAATCGAAGCTTTTTGCCTAAGCCGATCACATCGTTATAAAGACGCTCTCGGTAAGCAGAAAGTTCATCAATTGACTCCTGCAATTCTTCTACTGATGGTGCCTGATCAGCTTGATCCGTCATTCGGACTACTACTAAGTAAACCAGTTTTGGAAGATTAACCCGCCAGCCTTCGTTGAAGAGCCTTCAGCGTTGCGATTGGTGATCGACTGACGAAGGCGGCTGCCTCAAAGGATGATCCGTGGGTTTGTTGGCAGAGCTTTAGAGATAAAACCTCGATACCACTGGATGGACGTTGAAGCTCAGAAGATGACGAACTTTTGCGTGATCCGCAGATCCACTGCCACTGCTCGGTTCAACCGGTTTACCTTTCTAGAGCGCTTCAAGTCCTTTGAGTTCATTAGTCGCTGGTCAAGGCTTCTTCGTTGAATGCTTCTCCTTCGACTACTCGCGGCACCAGAAGCCCCCCTCCCCCTAAAACTGTCTGGCCCCAATGCTCGACGCATTTTCCCGTTCGGTCGTCAGCGCTGACGCCAAAACTGCACCTGTCGGTGGTAGCGACCTCGCTGGTCTGCGCTCCTATGTCAGTCAAGGCAACAAGCGTCTTGACGCTGTTAACGCCATTACATCCAACGCCTCCTGCATCGTTTCTGATGCAGTAACAGGCATGATTTGCGAGAACACTGGCCTGATCCAGGCTGGTGGTAATTGCTATCCCAACCGCCGCATGGCAGCTTGCCTGCGCGACGGAGAAATCGTTCTGCGTTACATCAGCTACGCCCTGCTGGCTGGCGATGCTTCCGTGCTCGATGACCGTTGCTTGAATGGTCTCAAGGAGACCTATATCGCTCTGGGCGTTCCTACCCAGTCCGCAGGTCGTGCCGTCGCCATCATGAAGGCTTCTGCCACTGCTCACATTGGCGAAACCAACACCCCAGGCTTGGGTGGTAAGCGTTTCCGCAAGATGGAGACCACACAAGGTGACTGCTCCGCTTTGGTTGCTGAAGCCGGTGCCTACTTCGATCGCGTGATCGGCGCCATTTCCTGAACGGTCTTTCTCGCCTTCTTCTTAGACACTCTCCCTCTTAAAGGAATCCAACAATGAAGTCTGTCGTTACCACCGTCGTGACTGCTGCTGACGCAGCAGGTCGCTTCCCCTCTCAGAACGATCTCGAGGCTGTTCAGGGCAATATCCAGCGTGCAGCTGCACGTTTGGAAGCTGCTGAAAAGCTTGCTGCTGGTCTTGACGCTGTGACTCGTGAAGCGGGCGATGCTTGCTTCAACAAGTACGCCTACCTCAAGCAGCCTGGTGAAGCTGGTGAAAACCAGGTCAAGGTGGACAAGTGCTACCGCGACCTCGGCCACTATCTGCGCCTCATCAACTACTGCTTAGTTGTTGGTGGCACCGGCCCTCTCGATGAGTGGGGCATTGCAGGTGCACGTGAGGTTTACCGCAGCTTGGGACTTCCCACCGGCCCTTACGTCGAAGCTTTGACCTACACCCGCGACCGCGCTTGCGCTCCTCGTGACATGGGTCCTCAGGCTCTGAATGAATTCAAGAGCTACCTGGACTATGTGATTAACGCTCTTTCCTGAGCCAATATCACATCGAATCGTCGTTATGGGGTGCGTGAGCACCCCATTTTTTTTGACCTTATTTTTTAGCTCTACTTCATTTTTTCCAACTGGTTGATCGAAAGATCTAGTACGTTGCGAATAATTTGATCGTTTTCAATTGCGATCCGGCCCTTTAGGTGTGGAATCGAATTAATAGCGCCTAACTTCATTAGCGCCAGAGCACTATTTTTTCGAACCCAATTGTCAGGGTCGGATAAGGCTGGAATAAGTAGTGGTTCGGCCCATTCAGAATCTTCGAGTTTGCCTAATAAAGTTGCCGCTTCAGAACGAATTTCTGAACAAGGGTCGCCCAATGCATTGGTGAGTAATTCCTTTGCTTGATCGTCATCGAGGGATTGTATTTGACTTCCAAGGGCCGAAATTGCGGCTTTGCGAATACGATTATTGTCTGAACATGCAGCCTCGCGAAGTGTATCAGGGGCGCGATCTCCAATAAATGCCAGAGCCCAATTTGCCAGCCCTATTTGCATCTCTGAGCTTTCAGGATTTTCCAATATTGCTAGGATTTCTCCTACCGCTTCTGCTCCAATAGCAGCCATTGCTCCCATAGCGGATCCTTGAACAACGGAATCAGGATCTGAGAGAAGAGCCGCAACAAGGTCTGGCAAGCTTGATGGATCTGCAATTAATGTCAGCGTCTTTGCTGCGGCTCTTCTGACGGTGACTTGGTCACTCTTTCTCATCGCCTGGCATAGAGCAGGGACAGCGACCTTCCCAATCGAGCCAAGGCTGTCTGCAAACCGAAGGCGTAGTAGACCTCGTGGATCACCGAGTCCAGCTACCATCAACGAAATTGAATTTGGATCTGACTCGATCGCCAATCCCGCTTTCAATTTCTCTTTGAGATGAGACGCTAAATCCAGTGCCTCATCTTCACTCAGCAGTTCACCATTCGGTATTTCGGACTCCATTTGAGTTTCAAGCTCTTGTTTCGAATTCAGGGTTGGCTCTATTGCCACTTTTGATCAAGTTGTTCTACCTTCACAGACCTTAGTCGTTAGCCATGACAATTTTTGTCCTCTCTCACAATCTCCAGCTTGAGTCAGCTGTTGTTCCCTCGATTTCTGCTGAGGATTTGGCGCAAGGCCTTTTAGGTAGCTCCAGCTTGATCACGAAAGCGGATGCTTTGAGTCATCCACATTGGTTGGTGAGAATCGAATCTGCTTTGTCAGCGGATGAAATGGCGAATGAACTCGTGAAGGCGTGGAAGCAATATCGTTTAAACCAAGGTCATTCCACCGAGCATCATTGGTTGGCTTTGGGGGGAAGGAAAGATACAGAGGGCAGTCCTGGATCACCACTTGTGGCTGGCAGTTGGGGTGTTGATGTCGTTGAATGTGGTGATCCCGATGCGTTTTTAGAGAGTATTAATTGGAATGCCTTAAAAGGTGGACGTCCTTCTGATGCAGTGTTTGAGGTGAAATACTAAATCTTCGGCATCAAGAGTTCTTGCGTTGACGACGGCGAGATGCGGGTTTTTTGCTTGATTCTCTTTTTTGTTGAGCAGGTTGAACTTTTTTTGACTCTTTTACCTCAGGAGCCGCAAGTTGGGTGGCTGTCGAAACACTGTTAATGCGAAAACCAGTGCGATGCATCACTCGCATGCCACTACTGAGATTGTTAAAAGGAACTTTGAAATGTGTTGCTAATGATGGTCTTGACCGGTTCAAAGCACTGACTTGAACGGTAAACTGTGTCCCGGAAAAAGGTCCCATCTTCCAGATTGAATTTTGATAATTTTATGGCTTATTTGGTGGCAGACAGAAAGTGTTACCTTTATTAATCACCTTGCGATTGCTAAAGCTTTATTTTGCTATGATTGAGTAAATTCATACATAAGCTTATATCTTGATGGTTGGTCGTTTTGACAATATTCATCCTGAGCTCACGTGTAATCATGCACTTCAGATTTTAGCTACTCCAATCGAACAGCTTGAGTCGCAGAGCGATCTATATACAGCCGCATCTCACTTAATTAATTGCCCTGGGAGTCGCACAGAGTTGGCTCTTATGGCCGTGCTTCGCCATACTTCTGAGGAGCAGGCTGTGAGAATTGCGAAGCGAAAAAGTGTAGAAGTTCTAGCACGTCTTGGCTGCTCTTCTGCTATGTCAGCGATAGGGCATTGCCTGTGGTCTGACGATATTTATTTGGTTGAAAACTCTGTTTGGGCTCTTCAGCAGCTGAATTGTGATGATCCTGCTTTAATTGCTCAGTTGCTTACCCTTCTTGCAGACGAAAAACAAAATCAACGTGTTTTAATTCAATGCCTTACAGGCTTGAAAGTTGTGTGTGCACTCGATGTAATAAATGCTCTTCAAGAATCTGAAATTCCAGGAGTTCGTGGAGCCGCAATTGCTTCAATTGTACAACTTGCGAATGATGAATCAAATGTTTTTAAGATTGTCGAACAGTTGACTCTCCCTAATCAGATGGATCGTCAATGTGCTGTCCAAGATCTGATTGATATAGGTGCCTCAGGCTTTCTCGCTTCGATCGCTTCGGCGCCAATCTCTCCAGCATTTCGCATGCGAGCTTTTCGCAAAATGTTAGGTCATACAGATTCGGAATTTTTAGATGCATCAACTTTGTCTTTGGTTGATAGTATTTTAGTAGATGATCCCTCTTGTATTAATATTGTACATAAGTATGATCAGATGCCTGGTTGTGATTTCCTGCTGAATGATTTGTTTAATACAGACTTCAGTCGTTGTTATTTGGCTTTGATGGGATTGCGTGAATGCCCTTCCGAGGATCTATGGCCACTCATTGAGGAATCGTGGGAGCGCGAAGCTCATAATGATTATGGAGCCCATTATTTTTTTATGCACTTGTTGGGATCACGTTCAGATTGGCCACAACCAGTCTTTGATCATGTTCTTAAGATCGTCAAGGAATCTATAGCTAACCGTAGGCCCCAATTTCGGAAAAGTCGTGCTGCTGCGATTCAGGCTTTTCAGAATCTTTGCCCTGATCTATTCATCGATTCCTTCCCTCATTTTCTTGATGAGAAGTTAGATCCACCCTGGGATTGCCGTTATGCGACTGTAATGTGTGTTGATAGGATTTCTGGTGTTGATAAAGTTGTGAAAGAAGAGATTTTTAATCGTTTTATTGAAGACTCTGATCCGTTTGTTCGGGCTCGAGCTGCCAAATCGTTGGCTAACTCAACTGACTGATGAGGTAGGCGTGAGGCATGGCCATGATGCATGCTGCTAAAGTCTAAATAACTTAAATAGCTGAAGATATGAGCTCTTCATCACGATCCTTTGATTCTCTAGTTCAAGATCTTAAGCATCCAAATCCGAATATAAAAGATGAAGCATGTGTCTTGATGGCCGAGAACTATCAAGAGCTGGCGATGCCCTATCTCTTCACTCTTTTGCATGATCCTGACCCAGCGGTGTATCGCACTGCTGTAAAGGGTCTTGGCACGCTTGGTCATTGCACGCTGCCTGATTTAATCCAACTCTTCAAATCGTCTGATAATGGAACGATAAGAGCATGTTGTATTAAAGCGCTCGTTCAAATTTCCGTTAATTACCCTGAAATTGCTTTCCCATCAGATGTAATTCCAATGTTAGAAAAAGCGTTGGATGACTCTAGTCCAGTTGTAGCTCAGTCAGCATTGATGACCCTTGGATATTTGTCTAAAAATGATTTGGAAAAAAATCGTGTAGTACCTCTACTAGTGCAAGCTTGTGATCGCTCAAATATTGCACATGTGCAGGGTGCTGCCATGGCTTTGGCGGAGCTCGATTCCCCTCTAGTATCTGAATGTTTAGAGAAGTTGGCACTCGATGAATCAAAAGATCCACTTATTCGAGAAGTTGCACAGGCTAGTCTTGCAAGGCGAGAGAGTCTCAATTTAGCTTAATTCTTGCTATCCAATCTTTTCGAGTTGATTGATTGCAACTTTGATCACTGACTTGGCTTGATCATTGCCCTCTAAAGAAAGGGCTTCATGTAAGTTGCTAATCGAAGATACTGCCTCTGTTTTCATTAAGGCTAAGGCTGTGTTAATTCTTACTTGACTGTCTTCGTCTTTCAGTAGCCTGCAGAGTTCATTAATTATTTCCTCGAGCTCCAGAGTCTTCCCAGTAATTGTTGCAGCCTCAGCACGTACCTCACTTGCGTCATCATTTAAGGCTCGAATTAGTAGTTCTTTGGCATGATCATTCGTGCCTGAATGCACTTGTTCGGCCAGTGCTGTAAGGGCCGCTATTCTTATCTCAGGATTATTTGATTGGGCGGCTTGGTTGAATGCATTAGGAGCTTTTGATCCGGCAAAGCTCAAGGCAAGGTTAATCAGGCCAACCTGAAATGCGCTGCACTTGTTATCAGTCAGTATTTCTAGTAGTGGTTCAATCGCAGGTTCCCCAATAGTTGCCATTGCGCCAGCTGATGAGCCTTGTACGACAGGGTCGTCATCTGTTCGAAATGCTTCAATTAGATTTGGCAATGCTACTTTACTGCCAATAATATTCAGTGTTTTTGCAGATGCGCGTCGGATTAAAATATTGGGGCTGTTCTTTAGGGAATCGCAAAGTAAGGGAATAGCTGCTGCCCCGATATTCCCAAGACTTTGTGCAAAGGTGAGGCGGAGAGCACCTCGTGGATCCCCGAGCCCAGCCACCATCTTTTGGATTGATTCTTGATCTGAACTTGGTACTATCTGCTCTGCGAGTTTCAGTTTTAACTCTTCGGCTAGTTCGTACGCTTCTTGCTCTGTAAGTTGCTCTACCGCATTGATTGGATGACTAGATGCTTCTGCGGCCACAGTCCCCTTGATTGGCGTTCTGACTCAATCTAGTTCATCATTTTAAGGCCGAACTCTTTTGTTGTAATGAACGACGTCCATAAAAAACCCTTCCATTTAAATGGAAGGGTTGAGGGTGTGTGATTGCTTTCTCTTGACCTTTAACAGATCAGAAGTGACAACCAAATGGGCGGAAAGGTACGTAATCCGTCATCTTCGGAGTGTTGTGCCCTGTGTACTTCTGTTGAGGAAGTTTGGCAGGAACCCGAGTGATTGCCGCGTAGCTGAAGAAGGAGGCAGGTTTTACATTTTCCCGTGCTGCAATGGCAAGGGGATTGATGGTTCGGCTGTTGCGGCCTTGTGCGTTGTCGCTGACGGCAACCTTTGTGCCGCCAAGTTCCCGCATCAGATTGAAGGAGCGTGTGAACATTCCTGCGTAAGAATCGTGAGTTCTTTCGTAAGGAACGATGTCTGAACCGAAAACCTCTGTGTATTCAGCAGAGTCGGTCAGCTTGTCAATCAGAGCATCAAAGCCTTGTTCTGCTTGAAGTTTGATATGCTCCTGAACTTCTCCTTGGTTCAGAGGAGATCTGCCAAGAAGGTGTTTAAAGTTCAGTTCGATGCCACGTTGGGCTCCAACGGCATGAAAGAAATTAGCCTTATAGAAATCCGACTTGGCCAATCCATTAATGAAATCACGAACTGTGATTTCACCGTTCAATAGACGTGCCTCAAGTGACGTTTCTCTTTGGCTTTCTCTGGGGTGTAGGTTCCCAAGTACTTGACGATAAGCAGCCGCGATCACTCGTTCAAGAGCTTCTGCATTGTCGGGACTGTACTGATCGAACACTGATCCGAAGGGGCATTCGGCGTGCAGCCGGGGTCCAATCCCAATCCCCATTGATGCACAGTGTTGCCGCTTGTATTCAGCGCGAACTCCTGCGACTGTTCTGTGTGATGTGTTTTTACCGGCTTTGTTTTTTGTGGAGTAAGCAGCGGGTCCGGTTCGAGTAGCCGAAGTGAGAGACTTCCGGCTGGTTTCTGTGCCGAGCATGATTTGTGAGGGGGTGATGTTGTGGACGGTTCGTCACATCTCCCTGAAGGAATTACAGGTCTTGTAAAAACCTTTTGGTCAAAGTGACGTTCTCTAGAGATTCAATCTTTGTTTGTCGGCTAAATAAAATTGTGCAGACTTTTAATGTTTGATTGTTGCTTTGCAACTGGTAAAAAAAAGGGTGGGCATTGCCCACCCCTTTGTTTGCTGTGTTTTAACAACAACCAAGCTGATGATCAGCCCAGTGAGTTGATCACATAGTCAAGCAGGGTGTTGTAGGAGGTCAGAGCCTGTGGGCTCATGTCGCGAGGGGCGCAACCGTCGTTGCGCATCTGCGAGAAACCAGCCACATAGGTGCCAGCGTCGATGCTGAGCGCCTTGTAGACCTCTTTTTGGCCATTGATAGCCAGCTCATCCAGGGGGCCGGTGCCGCCGGTGACCAAGCAGTAGTTGATCAGACGCAGGTAGTGAACAAAGTCACGCTTGCACTTCTCTTTACCTTCAGTTGCGCACTGGCGTGGCTGACGGCCAGTTGCACCGTTGGGGTACTGGGCGTAGACGGCGTCAACAGCGCGCTGGGCGATGGCGTCGTAGTTCTGGGAGAGCTTTTCAGCGGCTTCCAAACGTGCAGCAGCACGTTGGATTGAACCCTGAACTGACTCCATGTCGGAGGAAGAAGGGAAGCGGGAAGCGCTATCGGCTGCGCCGACCACGGTGGTGATGACGGACTTCATTTTGAGGAAGTAAGTAGGTGTGGACGTTTAATAAAGACGTGGCTCAGCTGATGGCGCTGATCACCTGGTCGAAGTAGCTACCTGCTTCAGCAGACAGGCTTGCGCAGTCACCCTGGGTGACAGCAGCTTTCTTGGCCTGGCTGTTGGTGTTGGTGATCAAGGCGCTAGAAGCGGCCTTCATGATGGCGACTGCGCGGGCAGCGGAACCAGTAGGAACGCCCAAAGCGGCGTAGGTCTCACGAAGACCATTCAGGCAGCGGTCCTGAAGAACAGAAGCATCGCCAGCAAGAAGGGCGTAGCTCACATAGCGAAGGACGATTTCTCCGTCGCGCAGGCAAGCAGCCATTTTGCGGTTGGTGTACACACCACCGTTAGGAGCGGTAAGGCCGGTGTTCTCACAGCAGATGCCAGCAACAGCGTCGGAGACGATGCAAGCGGCGTTGCCAGAAATAGCGTTCACTGCGTCAAGGCGCTTATTGCCATCAGCGATGAAGGATTTCAGAGAGGCCAGCTCGCCTCCGCCGATGAAAGCACCGCTGGAATCGGCCGATACGGCCTTCCTGGAGAATGCGTCGAGCATGGTTGTGGGAGTGTTGTTGGGGGAATGCGAATCCGCATCGGGTTGACAGTAACCCTGGTTTCTTGCCTCCCAGCTCAATGCAGATGTGTGGACAAGAAAGTTTGCATTCGCTAAATCTGAATAAAATATGAATTAAAGCGAAATGATCTCGCTTTTACTCAAGAAGTCCTGGCTTGATTGGGAATTTGCGTTTATGACAACTGTTGAAGTACCCGTTCGCAGCTCCATCTAAGGGGTGTCCATTTGCTCTCGATCTGGATCTCCCTGAGTAAGTCGACTTGGTCTGAGAGGTTCAGGCTCAGACAAGCCCAGGCCGCTGCAACCCTCGACTTTGCATACTGCGGCAGTGTTTCAGCAAGTGCTGTCCGGACCAGATTGCTGTGTTCATCAACTTTCTGAAGTCCAATAACCGATGTCAAGAGGTAGTTCGCGCCGTAATCACTCCAATGCTTGGTCTGAATCTGTTCAATCGCATCAATTTGTTGTTGCTTCTGCATCCTCATCAGGCTTAGTGCACCGCCGTATTGCTTGCCTTCATCGCGATGTTGCAGATTCTTTTCGATCTCAATAGTTTCCCCCTCACAAATCCAATCGTTCTGTAAAGCGAGCGTGGAAGGGTCGTCTCGTAGTAGTTGCTCTAGGAGGCCCATGTAGTCGTCAGGGATTAGACCACTCTTCTCGGGATCGACCAGCTGAAAGGCGCTTTTTGCCCTCAACGGCATTGAGACTGGGCAAGTGACCAGATGACGCAGCAAGCTGGCATCTCCAGCGTCGCCAAGGTCGATCACAGCTGATCGTCGTCGTCCCGCGACGGGATCAGTGAGTTGCTTGACTAGCGGCTCAAGGGATTCAACCTTCCCAAGAACTTTGGCGGTGTAGGCCCGGGCTGCTCCAGCGACCAAGGGATTTTCATCGTTCTCAAAGGCTGAGATTGCTTTTTCCCCCGTTGAAAGCTTGAGCCGAGTGTGAGCTTGGATCGCCGATCGCTTTTGGTTGTCACTGCTTTGCAGTGCCTCAAGGAGTTGATCGCTTTGGTCTGCGGTGAGTGGGGATCCGATCTGCGCGATCGAGTCAAGCGCGTTGATCACTGAAGGTTCGTCATTGAAACGCAGCGCACTGAATAAGCTCGGTAGCGCTTTCTCGTCTTTCCTGCGGCCGAGCGCTTCCAGAGCTTTTCTGCGTGTGATTCTGTTGATGAGGTTTTCAGGATCGAGTTGTACGGCTGCAATCAATCCCTCTAAAGAGCGTTCGCTTTGGCAAGCAGCAAGCTTGGTTGCCGCCATATATTTGTCAACAGGATTGGGAAGATCGTCAGGGTTTGTCGTTAATAACAATAATGCTTTTTCCTCTGGCATTCCTTCAAACAAAATGTCAAATCTCTCAGACATGACCATCACCGAATCCAGTGTATAAAATTAGCACTTCAGGTAGAAAGGCCCTTTCGCCACAACAGATCCTTGGTGTGGACACAGTCGCATTTCATTTTTCTGAGGTGATGAATGCGGAAGAGTTTTATCTGTTAATCTCTATCCAACAGCTGGTATGAGATGCCTGTCGGAGCTGAAGCTGAATTGGCACTGTCACGCTTCGTTGACACCATGTGTGGTAATACTCAGGTTCAGGATGATTTGAATGATGTTGACGATTTAGAGAAGCTGCGTGTTGTTGTTCAATCTGTCGAGTCTTCACTCACAGGGGCAGCATTAATTCCCCTTGAACAAGCGACAAGACCCCCAAAGATTCTCGTAGATTCCGGTGTGGCAGCTCAGGCAATGCCTTGGCGTTTGTTGCGTTGTACCGGTGGCCCATTGGTCTTGCAACTTATCTGTAAGAAGGCTAATTTTGCGATCTGGATAGAGAGTTGTTGATGTCAATCGAGGCTTTAAATTGTTTTTTAAATGATGTGGTCCGATTTCATGAGTTAGCGACAGGACTCAAAGCACTGTCTAGTCATGATCAGATTATTGCTTTTGGCCAAAGCCAAGGGTTTGATTTCACCGAGAGTGAGTGGAATACCCTTATTAATCAGGATTTTGAGCTTCAGTCAGACTTAATTCAGCAATCAATTCTGTCTGCGAACCCAGCTCACTGGTCGTGGGCATTTCGACAACACACAGTTTGGAGGGCTATGCTGATGGATGGTGCTGGCGATGGAAGTGCCTAAAGCCAGCGATCTTTGCAAACTAGTTATTTGTTCTTATGTCTGATTTAGAACAAGATCAACTCCTCGAGCGTTTCATTGCCTTGGCTAGAACAGATGACAATCTTCGCGATGAAATCAAAGGTGCCTTAAATCAAGATGAGGTGATTTCCATTGCAGCACGTCATGGTTTTGCAGTGGATTCTTTGGCAATTCTAAGAAAATGGAGCAAGCACACCGACTTTGCAAAACCAACATGGATGGGATGGTTTGATGAATAAAATCAGCTGTTGATTTCCGAGTAACGCGTTTGATGGTTTCCTTTTTTCGCCCAATACGTAACGAACTCTTCTCCGCCTGGGCGTGGAACACTGGCTATTGCTCTTAAGATTTTGAAGGATCGATTTAGACCCATTGGCCAATTGCCAACAGCTTTGATTGCGCGGACTTTTCCCCCCATAGATTCAATACAAAGTTCAAATTTTTCTAATTGTGTTTGATCAACAGTCTCAAAAATAAAATCAGTCCCGTCGCATATCAAATGCTGCGAGCGAATCCAGGCTTTAATTTGCTTCCCATAATCAAGCATTCACGATTCCTTCTGGTTTATCCAGGAAGATGAAATGAGTTCAGAAAAACTCTCGATCCGTTTGAACCGAAGAGGTCCATGCTCAGAACCCCATTGTGGTTGATCGGTTGCAGGGTCAAAGCCACGATCACGGCTGATCCAGGTTTTTGCATCAACTTCGACTTCGCTTACTAAATAAGTAAGAGTCCCATTTCTAGGGACTAAACATTTTTTTCCGGGTTCTACTAATCCGATATATTTTCCGTCGCTTTCTTCTTTGAAATGCATTGCGCATCCGCAACGGCTTTTAAGACTTGTTTTTTCAAGGGATTCAAGTAATTCAGGATTGCTTCCGGAGCCAGCCAATCGGTCCTTATTGGCAAAATCAAAGTTTTCAACAACGAAGGTATCATCTTTTGTTTTTAGTCGATGAATCCCTTGGCGATAAGGGTTCCATCTGGCGTAATCATAGAACTGCTCAGAATAAAATCCAGGTCCTTCAAAGATTTCCCAGGGTAATGGACGAAATACTATATTTATGCGAGCAAAATCTTTTGGATTAACTTGTGCTTGCTCGTAATTGTCATAAATTCCTGCGAGTGTTCTGGCAAATCTAAGCTGCTGTTCTATTTTCATGATTCAACCTCTTTCTAAACTTTAATTCTTCGAACTTCTGATGCGAAAGATGATTGGAGGATTCCAGATCCTTCTGATGTCTTTAATACGGAAGAGCGACAACGAACATGCTCGGATACGAACCAAATCCTTTCTTGAGCAATAGATTGCTCGTAATTAGTTTCTAGAATGAATGTTCCATCATTGAGAAATCGATAGCTGGATTCTGCAGGAAATGATTCTGCATACCCTACGCTTCTTAGAAGATGTCCTGATGTTTGATCTTTAGGGATCGGGATGATAATGCACGAACCTGAGGATACAGCTGTTGGATCATCCGGTTCCCAGTCACTCTCTGCATTCCATTCCATTTTAAATGGAGAAATGTAAGTGCTGTCATCTGGCTGAGATGAATTTTTTATCGCCTCTTTGATTTCTTTGTTATCCGTATCGAATTGCGTAATGGTGATCTCGCTGAGAACATCTTCGAACTGTTGAAAAGCCAATGAATGTCCAGATCTCATCGATCGCCATTCGCCCAGGCTTTGAGCAACAAATTGCTCAATATTCATCTTGATGGAGGGCTGATCGACTGTTGTCGTGTTGTGTATTGGGCAGATTGCTTTGCATCATGTTCACCAAAGAGTCGACCATCATCGACATGGCCATTGGTACCGATGACACAGATTCATTAAAGGCTGCGCTTTGATTGTGTTGTGGTCCTGTGTTGTGGCTAAGGATGGGCATTTTAAAAATTAAGAGGACGTTTGACGAAATGCTTGAGAGATCGAAACCTGGTAGGGAATCGACTTGCTAGGCCTATGCCAAATCATCGCCGATCTCTTTGGCATGTGGCCGATAAAGGCTCGGTTCGTTAAGCCTTCGAAATAGAAGAAATCCGTCCACCCTGCTTAAGGATGCTTTGGATCGTTGCCGACATGGAGGTCTGACTTACAACCGACTTCTGAACAGCCCGCCGGTTGGCGCCAATTTGCCGCCCTGAAGTCCATGTGATTCTGAGGGCATTGGCATTGCCGACGCTCTTGCGGTTGATGATGTCTGGTGAACTTCCTGTTGAGAGGCTGTTCAGTAGTTTTGATCCCTTAGTGGCACCATCAAACCCTGCATAGCCAGCGTCAACAGCTGCGGCACGCGGAAAATTAATTGTTCTGGCACCGCTAACGGTTTGAGTTGATCTGTTGTGGGGTACTTGATCAACACCGAAAACTTGCAGATATTCATCGCTATAGGTGTAGCTGGCAATTTCAGCCTCGTATCCCTGATCGTTCATTAAACGAACGTGCGCCATCAGTTCTGCTTGATCATGCGGTGCTCGTCCAAGCATGTGTTTGAAGTTGAGCTCAACAAAGCGGTAAGGACTGTTTGGCTCAAGAAATAGCTTTCTGTAGGTTTCTGATTGTGCCAAGGCTGTGACGAAACCTTGAACGGTTAGATCACCATTCATGAACAAGGCTTCGAGTGATTTATTCACATCTAGCTCCATCAGATGACGGTTGCCAAAAACCTGTTTGTAGATCGACTGAATAACCTCATCGGCATGGCCGAGGTCAGTATTGGCAGGCGCGACCAGTGTTTTGGTTTCCGTCATTGTCTGATGAAAGTGGGGGGAAAGTGTTGGCTTTAGCCCCCCATTGAATTGAGAGGCTATTGAATGAAATGCAAGATCAATGCGTCAGTTACATCACTTCAGTGATGGAAACAATCTTGCCGCCACGGGCATGGATGTATTTCATCTGGCTCGACATGTCTTTGCCGGATACCAAATACGTGTTCCCTGCAGTGCGTTGGCGTCCACGGGCTGCTTGAGCACCAACCACAATCCGGAAACGCTTCTTGGTGGGATCGGGCGCACCAGACTGTGTACCAGTCCGGTTAATCCGTGTGGTTGTGGAACTCCAGCCTCCAGGAACCGTTCCAGTTGCCACGGACGTTACGAGGGAAGAACTGGTTTGAACGGTGTCGCTAGCAGCGAAGCCTTCAGCCAGTTTCAGGTGACGGTTGAAGGCCACTTGAGAGCGTCCGTTTTCAGACAGGATCCGGGCGAATGGAACGGTGTCTTCCCCGAAGGTGCTCTGGTATTCCTCGCAATCGACGTAGCTTGCGATTTCTGCGTCGTAGCCACCTTCGGCCAGGATTTTGGTGTGCAGACTGATTTCAGCTTGGGACTTCGGAGCCCGACCGAGGAAGTGCTTGAAGTTCAACTCGATGAAGCGATATGGAGCGTTCGTTTCGAAGAAACGGCGCTTGTATTCAGCCGACAGTCCAATGGCACGGACAAATTCACGGGTGCTCAAGTAGCCGTCGATGAATTTGCTTTCCGCTGAGATGGCACGCTCAAATTCCATCAGATGGGGGTTGCCCATCACTTGTTTGTAAGACGCGCGAATCAATGCTGCGAGTTGATCGGGGCTGTCGCCGGGGCAGCGTTGGTAGGTTTCTTGTTCGCGCTGGCCTAGGCCGAAGAACACGTAGGAATCGCCCCTCATCGGTGCATTGTCTTTCCCGCTGGTCACGCCAGGTGCTTTGCTTGCGAAGCGAGCACCGCCCCCTGCAGATGGGCGGACGCCAAATGGTTGTGACGGGACGCTGATCCGGGGAGCCATGCCACGGCCCAGGCTTGTCGTGAGTGAGCTGCTACCGCCGCGCGCACTGTCGCTTCCCGCAAAGCTTTTCTCCAGAGCGGCCAGCATGGGGAATGCCGCTGTTGAGAGATCTGCGGGGGAGCTCCATGAACGTGCATAGGGAACCACGTTGCTCCCAAAGACTTCGAGGTATTCGGCCGAATCGACGATGCTGTCGATCACAGCTGCTTGCCCGTGCTCTGCTTGCAGGGAGATCTTTGCTGACATTTCTGCTTGGGAGTGCGGTGCGCGCCCTAGCAGGTGTTTGAAGTTCAGCTCAATGCCGCGTTGAGGGGCAACGGATAAGAAAAAGCGGCTTTTGTAAAAGCTTGATTTGGCAAGTCCGCGAATAAAATTGCGAACGTCGATGTCTCCATTGCGCAGTTGAGCTTCAAGCTCGGCGCAACGTTCGAAATCCATCACATGGGCATTACCAAAGACTTGTCGGTATGCGGCAGAGATGACGTCACTCAGCGATGCCGAGTCGTCTGGGCTGTAGCACTCTGCGGTGACGCGGTGAGGGCAATCGGCATGACTGCGAGGTCCAACCCCGATCGCCAGTTGATCGCATGACTGCTTGAGGAACTCACCAATTGTGAGAGCAGGTTTTTTGCTGACTCCTTTGCGCTCAAAGCTGACGGGGCTGCTCCATTTGGTTTCTGCGCCGAATCCTTTTGAAGCTTGAGTTGTGTCCATGGTTCAGGGGAGGGGGGAATGGTTGGGGAAAGTGACGTCGAAGAAAATCCTGAACAGTTCAGGTCACCGGAGTGATGCTTGCGATTTTTCCGCCTTCGCGGTGAATCCGAATGAATTGCTCAGAGAGCTTGTTAAAGGGCACGTAATAAACGCGGTTGCTGCGCACATAGCGGGAGATGCGGCGCACATTGTTTGCGCTGTATCCCGTTACTTCGACGCGGTAGGTCATGCCTTCTTCGCCTGCGCCCACGCCAAGACGGGTTGGAGCGTCCTGGAGATTGCGGGACGGACGGAAACTCCAGCCTGAGGTTTCGCTGGAGGATGGTGGAACGACCGCAAGAGGGCGGTTTTGATAAGCAGCACCGCCAAGCTTGCTGCTGATGCCGGCGAGATCACCTTTCAGGCTGCTGCTGCTGTTGCCCCGCAGAAGTTGGAAACTCCAGGTGAATTCTTGAAGGGTGGTGCAGCTTTCAGTTTTCCAGCCGCGTTGGTAGGGAACGATCCATTCTCCGAATGCGTTTTGGTAGTCGTCGCAATCCAGAAAGCTATCGATATCTGCGTCGTATCCCTTGGCATCAAGCCGTTCGGAGTGGTCGCGCATCTCCTGGAAATCGATGGGTGCGCGACCCATGAGATGACGGAATGCCAACTCGATGTAGCGGTATCGAGCGCATGTCTCGAAGAGACGACTGCGATACAAATCACTCTTGGCGATCCGGCGCACGAATTCCCGAACGCTGATCTCACCAAGCTTGAATTGCGATTCGGGAACAAGCTGACGCTCGCTCTCCATCACATAGGCGTTGCCAAGCACTTGCTTATAAACAGCGCGAATAATCTGCTCCTTCTTGGCGTCGTCATCGCCTGGGAGAAGTTCTAGTGGCGCTTCACTTTCTTCGGAGAAGCGTTCTACCCCCAGAAGCGAGGCAGGTCCAAAAGGCATGAATTTTCTCGCGTTAGCACCAGGCAATACTCAGTCAGAAGTGCTGATGTAGAACAGCTTCTTTATAAACCTCAATCAAGTATTGCCAAGTGTTGCGTGACGCATCAATTTCTTGCCCTCGCAAGGGCTTTGGCTGCCTTTTTGGGGTGAGTGGTTTGAGTTCGTTCAGCGCTGGGGGCTGAGAAGCGATTCCAGGCTTGTTCGTGTAGTGCCGCGCGTTAACGGATTCCAGTGATCCAGTTCCATTGCCGATCGATTCAACAGGTTGGTGATCTGAGCATTGAGCCCTGAGCAATGGCTGAAGTCAGCCCCTTTGATGGATTCAACGCTGTCTAGAGCAGCGTCTTGGAGATCAGCACCACGGAAATCAGCGAGATCAAGTTGGCTCGTGCCAAACCGGGTCGCCCGGCACATCGCGCCGCGAAGAGTGGCGAAACGAAGGTCGGATCCAGCTAAAGACACACCATCGAGCAGTGCACCACTCAGGTCGGCACCGCTGAGGTAGGCCCCCATTAAGACAGCTCCCCGTAGGTCAACACCGCGTAGATCGGCATTGTTCAGAAATGCCCCATTGAGCTTGGCTCCCGGGCCGACGGCTCCGCTGGTGAATAGGTCAAAACCATTGGGCACTGTCGTGGCATTGTCAAAACGAGCAAGCCTCAGGTCTGCTCCCTCCAGTTGGCAGCGACTTAAGTTGCTGCCTCGTAGGTCGCATCTGCATAAATTGGCGTTGCGAAGGTCTTGCTCGCCAAGATCTTGTTCGCTCCAGTTGGCCCCCCGTGCATCGATGCACTCGCCCTCGAATTGTTGTGGACGAACTGTTTCTGGTGCAACCCAGGTGCGCAGATTGAGAGCCACCGTTCCAACCATCAGAGAGTCAGCTGCGAACCATTGAGATCGCGATCGTAAGCAGCACCCTGGTGATCTCGAAGCCTCCAACAACGAAGAGACCCAACCAGACCTTGAGCAGCCATGCCGGTGGTTGTCCGTTAACCCACAGCGCAGAGGCTTGCAAAGTTTGGCCTTGCATATCGTCAAACTGAGCACTGGGAGCTCTCTCTTGCAGAGAGTCGCGCCAGTCCGCTCCGTAGCGGGGGAAGCTCTGATAAATCGGTCTCTCGCCGAGTGAGCGTCCTGGCAGGACGCGGGATCGTTGCTGCGGCACAAGGTCGTAGCCGAAGCTGCTCATGTATTCATCGCTGTCAAGGAGTGTGTCCACAAAGGTGGTGAATCCTTTCTCCCCAATCACGATCGACCAGGCCAAGCGCTCAGCCTCGCCATGGACGGGGCGGCCGAGCACACGCCCTACGACTTGATCCACCATCCGGTAGTTCGAGCTGCATTGGTAATAGCCCTGCTGAAACCGTTCAGAGAGCAGCAAGCCCCGGATGAAATCTCGAGCCGTGATGTTGCCGCTTCTCAGCTGCGATTCCAGAAACGGCTCACGATCGCTTCGCATCGCATGGAAAAAAATCTGCTGATATGCCTGCTCGATCAAATTGTCGACGTCGGAGCGATATGCATCAGCGCCGCCCGCAGAAGAACCCGTCAGCTCCGTGCGAACCGTGCTGCTATCCCCCGCCAGATTGCTCACCCGTGCGTTTTGTGTTGTGAGGGGATACACCTGCAGGGGCACTGCCATTGAAATGACGATGGGTAAAAATACTCGTTGGCGATCTTCGTTCCTTTCTCCGGGATTTGAACGAATTTCGTATCAGGACTTAAC
Organism: Synechococcus sp. CC9902; assembly: GCF_000012505.1. Classification (NCBI taxonomy): domain Bacteria; kingdom Bacillati; phylum Cyanobacteriota; class Cyanophyceae; order Synechococcales; family Synechococcaceae; genus Synechococcus; species Synechococcus sp. CC9902. Next base: position 1,805,457 of record NC_007513.1, on the reverse strand, counting down.
GCCAGTTTTGTTGAGTTCCTCGAGCAAGTGCCCAAATGATTCGCTAAGGAGTGGAGCTTCGATTGCGCCTGAAATCTCCTGTCTTGAAAGGACTTTCAGCTGTTTGAGGGCAATATTGAGACCTTCGATCGGCACCCCGACGTGGGCGTATAGGGCACGCAAAGCTCCCATTCCTTCTGCGTCTGTGAACAGGGGGCGTTTGCACGCAATGGCATAAACGATCACGCGAAAGAACTGCCAGCAGTCTCTCCAGCAGGCCTCAGCCCGTTCTGATGGGAAAAGCGCACCGCCCGATTGAACGAGATGCGGCTGCTCTTTTACAAGGAACTCACGTGCTTGCTGCACCAGGTGATTGGCTTGGCTCTGGAGCTGCTCGATGAGCTGAGCATCAACCTTCGAGGTTTGACAAATGTGTTGGATTTCTGTGGGTGATAGGGCGCGTTTCTCTTCATCCGCCATTCGCAAAATTTGGCGATCAAAAGCTGGAAGAGAAGAATCGTTCTGTAGACCCAACACCTGAGCTGATGCGATCAACTGCTTCAGCTCCAGATTATTTGGCATCGTCTTTGATCAGGCCTGAAAGGACGAAACGGGAGTGGCAATGAGCCCACCTTGCCGCTCTAGATAAAAAGCCCAGACAAGGTTTTCCCCTAATCCTGGGCAATGTTCGATCGCGATCTGCGCCACTTCATTGGACAATCCCATGGCTTTCAGGAGTTGCTGCGCTTCAGTTGCGGAACCGATGCTGGTGCCACGGATTGCAGACCCCACGACCCAGGTAAGCGTCGTATCAAAGAGATCACCTTCATTGTCTGCGCAGGCCAGCAGAAGGTTGGCTGGACTGATGATTTGTTCAAATGTTTCCTGCCAGAGCTCAATGTTTTCGTCTCGCAAGTTGATGCGAAAGCAGTCAGGACCTGCAGGGAAACTCAGCTCTCCGTTGGCATCGGCATGCTCTTGAAGTGCCTCGATTCTTGGATCTGCGAGACAGCTCATCCGCACTGATCAGAAGTCGTTCATTTAACCAGTGCCGCGGGGCTTTCCCTTTGAACTTGTCGCATTACAAATCGCGGTGGGTCAATGGCTTGGTGTGATTGAAGTCTTTATCTGAGGAAGTACTTGCCCAACGGTATTTCGTGGAAAGTAATTTTTGATATTTATTGGGGTGACGAATGATGGCAACTCATATTGATAAAGCTTCCATATTTTCTCTCAAAATAATTTTTGGGAAATTTACGATTTCGCGAATCTTGCTTGTCGGGATTGATGATTGTTTCCCTCGTCAATCGTTTGTTTCGACTGATTTCTTCTTTAGTAATCCCGTGAGTGTTGCCAAGGCAAACATGGCAAGCAAGGCAATGCCCAGCATCACGCTTGCTCCCTGTGTAACCCCAGCACCGACGGCAACTAGGATTGAGTCACTGATTAATACGCTGATCACAAGGGCTGGAGCAAAAATTCTCCAACGGGTTTGGCTGATGCCAATCGCATAACTTAAAAAATCAAACAAGCCAGTCATTAATAGGCCTGTCATGAGAAAGAAATTCCCTTCCAGTTGATTCTGGCTGAACCCATCAATCCGCTCCATAGCCTTGTGGCCTACCAGGCGACTTACGGGAGAACGTCCCCAAATTCTCGCAATAAAAAATGCTGCGTTGCAAAACACAAGATCGGCAAAAATAATAGTTAGGTAGCCAGTTTCAAATCCCAGTAATGAGCCGGCGAGTAAGGAATAAACCGAGCTGGGTAATGCCGGTAAAACGATGCTAATCCCGCGAAGAAGTGCTATTCCGAGTGGGGCCCAAATGCCCATACTCTGCACTGCTTCTTTAAGGGGCTCAATCCCATATTTTTGTAGATAATATACTATTAGAATCAATAATATAGTGATCAAGGCTATTTTTATCCCGGTCTTTATCCTTGGCATCGGTCGGTCTATATCTTTTGGTAATGACTGTAGGCCAGTTGGGTAGACGTTCCACTGATTGGTAACGCTTTATTCAATCAACGACTTCACTTCAGAGATACAAAAGTTCAGAAGAAGGCGTGACGACTCGTTGATGTGTTGCCCGTTATCGGGAACTTGTTCTGCCAGTGGGCGTGGACAGTAGGTTCATCATCGATACCATCAGCGAAATACTCGAAACGAGGTTGTCTCTGGTGGCTAAGTCCTCCCTGCGGTCCGAGTTCGAACAGCAGCTCTGCGTCCAGCTGCTGGGTCTTAGCGAAGTGGTTGAAGTTTTAGTGGAACGAGTCCTGGACTTGGAAGAGCGTCTGCAGTTGCTCGAAGGTCAGCAACTCGATGCAGAGACAGATTTCGAGCACGCTGAGCAGGCTGGTGAATTGTTGTCTGCCAGTGAGTTGAAAGTGCGTTCGCTCCGTAACCGGTTGACTCCTTCAACAGTCGTGCCTTTCAAGCCTGAGGCCGTCATCGAGGAGAAAATTGAAGGTCAGCGCACCGATGATCAACCATCTGAAGATCAGTCGTTTGAAGATCAGTCCATCGAAGCAGTCTTACCGTCCGGTGAGATGCCAATCGAGGCAGCTTCTGACGACGAGATGGAATATGTGGATGATCCTCAGATTGATTTGTTGTCCGCTTGAATTAAGACAAATCCAGCAAACGAATCCTGAAGATGGCGACCTGTTGGGCCATCTCAGGGGAGCTAATCACAAACGGATGATCAGCCATAGCTTCGAGCACAGCTTTGATCCGTTCATCCGGCGAGCTTGATGCGTCGCTGGAATCACTCAACCTTTTCCAGGTGCGATCAAACACCATGGCGAAGCTGTCCGCATTATTAAAAACGCGGTCGCTATCTGCATTGGCCGCCACGAAGGACACAATTAATTCAGCATCATTTGGTGCCAGGAACCTGATTTGAACTAGGGCTCTACGACAATTTCGCCCTTAAAGCATTCAAATCGGTTTAGAAGCTGTACAGAAAACACCTTGGAGGGCGTTGTCTGGCTGCTTTTAGGCCGCAGGGTCAGACCTTGAGGTTTGCCGAGCAGTCGTACGGTCACTCCTGGAGGGTGACACGGGGCCATGACTCTATTCCTCGCTTGAATGCGCGCCATCAAACATCAGGACATCGCCCATGATTCCCCCTCGTCGGATAGGTCAGGGGAAGCGAGGGTCGCAAGTTTTCAAGAGGCTGATACTTTGTCGGTTTTGCCTGGGAAGCAACCGTGAGTTGCTCGGTTAAAGCCAGATGCGTCACTGGACCACAAAGCCTCAATGATTTGTAACACTGCCATTAACTTGTGTGAAGCGTTTCCTTGGACGGGATCGCCAATTAAAGACGTTTTAAGAGGAACCTGTGGGAGGGGGCCTCTTTTTTTTGGGCTTACGAGGTTGGCTGAATGCTTCCTCGACAGAATGGAAGCAGCAGCGATAGCCCAATGAACTATGAGCAGGAAGTGATCTTCAAGTGCGCCATCAAGGGCACTCTTGGTGGCCTTGCAGAGAAGTTGACCGCTGAGGATTTCGATGAGTTGCTCAATGCTTCCCAGGATTGGAGAAAGCATTTGGTGATCGAGTCGATCACTGAGGTGGCAACGATTCATGCTGGACGTCGTCGACCTGAAATCGATTAACGAGATGAGCGCTCTAGGGACATGCCAAACCTGGGTCGTCGGAGGATGGTCACTTTCCGGATGCTTGTTCCATCGCGGGGCCTCGGGCAAACTCTGAGTAGAGCGCCGCGGCTTCATCAGGCATCCCGCTGTCCCAAAGAGTTTGCGCTCTGTCTTGCATCCATAGACCTGCTTCGCTCCAGAGTTGTCGCTTGAGGGTCTTCTGGAGATGCTTCGTATCGCTCTGATCCATTGTGATAACAACCATCTGATGCCTGTATAGGTGCGCTCTGGTTGAGAATCAGCAACGATTTTTACCGGACTCAAAGACGTCCGGATTTGTTCTCAGTTCGGACCAGTCATGCCCAAGTGGTACGAACATGAATGAATGGATGATTTGGAATGAAAGTCATCAGGTGTCCGTCCCTACAAAAAAGTTCTTGGTGATACACAACAATTGAACTGTCCTTGGGAACGGGGATGCGTCGAACTTGGGGAGGTCTGGGGAGGCCTCCCTTTTTTGTGCTTGTCGGGGAGTTCTGGTTTCTCTTGTGATTGAAGACTCTTGAACAATCCTCCAGCGCCTACCCAATTGGCGGATTTGTCGAAGGATGCCAAATAGCAATGGCACGTCATCACAACGATTCTGTTGCGATGACGTGCCTTGCATGGCGTTTAGGGAAATGCCAGGACCCAGATTTGAACTGGGGACACGGCGATTTTCAGTCGCCTGCTCTACCAACTGAGCTATCCCGGCTAGCCGCTTTCGCGACGTCGCAATCTTAAATCACCGCCCGAGGCGTTTCGCTGGTGTACGTCCTAAACAGATGATTCCTCCGACCGGATGTCCGGCTTTGTTCAGGGCTTTTTGAGCAGCCAAGGCGGTTGCACCAGTCGTGAGAATGTCGTCCACCAGCCAAACCGTTGTTTTCGACTGCAGGGATGTTTGTGGGGCGGGGGCTGCGTGAAAGGCGCCTTTCAGGTTGTGCATTCGCATGGATCGATTGAGGTGATGCTGACTAAGTCCAGCCCGAGTCCGGTGCAGCAGCATTGTGCTGGGCTGCCCAAAGCCTGCAGCAATCAGATTTGGGAGAGGGTTGCCACGCTTCTTTTTCCAGCTTGGAATCGGGACCAAGAGAACTCCTTTTGGGAGAGGGTGAACCTTGGCAAGCAGCTGAATCACTGCCCGACCAGTGCGGCTTTGAGGCTGCTGTTTGATCTTCAGCACGAGTTGTCGGAACCGATCTTGATAGGTGCCGAGTGCTTTCCATGGAAGAGGCTCAGTTCCGCTGGTATCTGATCCGCCGAGGGCGTACTCCTCGGCGCAAAGGCAGCATGGCCAATGCTCGGCAGCGACCATGGGCGGATGGCCCTCCCCGAGACTCGCTCGGCAGATGGGACAAGACGGTTGAATCAGGAAGGATTGAGCAGCCTGGAGTAGTGCCTGAATCACTGCGCCGCTTGATCCAGTGCCTTCAGCAAAGTGCATTGGAAACTGTGGTTCTGACGGGGGATATCAGTGTTCCCCGCTCCCGTGCAGATCAGGCTTTTGGCATGGCACGCAACATGGCTACCAATGTGCGGTGAGCATCCTCGCTGTCGGTGAGGGTGTGGTCGAAGGGGATTTGCAGGCTGCTCCCATCCACTTCCAATTCCATGGAATTCGGCGTCACCGCCACCATTCGAGCTGATTCAGGGGACTCGATGCCGCCGTAGTGGCGGGCGTAATCCAAAACAGCCTCAGCGTGGTCATCGTTCATGTGAGTACAAATGCGAGTACTTACAGCGGTGGTGAGGGGATCGGCAGGCATGGTGAGTTGTCTAAAAAGTTTTTGTCTTAGCTAAACCGTTGCCAAAGGAGGGCTCCAAGTCGGATGCCGCTAAATGCGACGTAGCACGACAGCGCCACAAACAACAGCAGGGAGAGGACCTCTTGGGGTTTTGTTGGCATGGCCATGGGGATAAAATTCAAAAAAGCATCGAAACCGGAGGGTCTCGATGCTTTGGTGATAATCGTTTGAATGAAGACCTTCAGAGAGTCATTTAGGACTCCCTATTTAGGTCCAGGATTTGGCATTTTTTGAGCCATACATTCTGGCAAAAGAGCTAGATGTTGGATCGTTCATCGCCCGTGAGTAGGAGAAGCTTGAAACGTCGTAGCCACCCTCCGCTGTGCTCAGGCGTCTGGCATTCGTGAATTCCATCACCAGTTGGCTACGCCCTTCAATCGTGGTGTCTGAAGCAGCATTCCCTGGCGTGACGCGTCCGAGGTTCACGAAGGTGGAGCAGTAAGCACCTGCTGCTGAGGTCCAAGCGCGTAGATAGGGAACGGTATCGGTTCCGAACACTTCCAAGTATTCACCCGACCGTGTGAGCTTCTCGACAAGACCATCGAATCCATGCTCAGCAATCACGGTGATCGCTGCGCTCACTTCGGCCTGGTTGAGCGGCGGACGTCCCAATAGATGCTTGTAGTTCAGTTCGATGCCACGGATTGGCGACACCTTGAAGTAATAGTTCTGTTTGTAGAGGTCTGATTTGGCAAGACCTGCAACAAAATCACGGACCGAGATATCTCCATTCATCAGCTGGGACTCCAGCTCGGTGCAACGCTGATTCTCGGTTGGCCCAAGATTCCCAAAGACTTGGCGATAAGCCGCCGTAATCGTTGCTGCTAAAGCTTCACTTCCTGTTGAGGCGAATTCATCCGCAACGGCGCTAAACGGACATTCACTATGAATTCGCGGGCCAATGCCGATTCCAGTCGCCCTGCAAAGATTTTCCTTGTACTCAAGAGGAGTTTTGCCAACAAGGCCCTTCCTAGGAATCAGACCGCCGCTTTCCTGCTCGCTGCGATACAAATTGATCGCGGTGTTTTGTCTGGGCTTCGCAGCGTTGTTCGCAACGTAGGAAACGCGGTCAAGACTGGTGAAATCGCGTGTCGGCTTGATGACGACCATTAATGAGCCTTACAAGGATTCGTGGCGTGAGAATAAAGCGATGAAGTTATTTAGGCCCTAGATACCCCAGGCTTGCAACAAAATGTTTGCCACTTAATTTTTTTAGCCCGTTTTCGTTGAAATGATGACCTCTAACAGCTGATTCTCTTCAGCCTTGCTGAGTCGATGGTCTGGATGCATCGAGCCAGGCGAGAGCGAGCCGGGCAACTCCCGCTGCTGGCTGCTGTTGGGATGTGATCACTGGCACGCCTAGACGACGTTCCCTGATGCGTCGCCATTGAGGATTTCGTGCGCCACCCCCGATGCTGATCAGTCGTTTGGGTGGTTTTGCTCCCAATGCCGTCAAGGTGTGCCATCCCTGCGCTTCGATGTCGGCAAGTCCCTCCAATAAGCCCTGGAGAAATAAGGCATCGCTGACGGGCCGTGGCTCGAGGATGGGCATCAAGGACGGATCATCTACTGGGAACCGCTCGCCAGGTCGCGGCAATGGGCGAAATGCAAGGCCGCTATTGGTGTCTGGGTTAATTTGCCGGCTGAGTTCAGTGAGCAGTTCATCGCTGAAGAATTGACGCAGCACCCCAGCGCCAGCATTGGATGAGCCGCCGCAGAGCCAGCGTCCTCCGACGCGATGAGATGTGATGCCTGGTCCGCTGATCGGGACTGTTGTGAAGCGCTTCATCACCAGCGTGGTGCCCAACACGGTGACTCCGTCATCATCGCCAGGATCAGTCGCCAGCACCGCCGCATTGGCATCTGTTGTTCCAGCAATGATTTGAACATCGCTGGGTAAGCCGAGCTCCTTCGCTCGACGTTTTGAGATCTGGCCAAGTTGATCTCCACTGGCGCGAATGACGGGGAGTCGTTTTTTCCACGGTGCCTGGGTGAGCAGCGCTGGCCAGCATTCGCGTTCCAAGTTCCACCCCAGCCGCAGATTGTTCCCTTCTTCTCCCCAACTCCAATCCCCTAAAAACCAACCATTGATCCAGTCCGCCTGATGACGCAGGAGGGTCGTCGGGCCATACAACTTTGTGAGTTGCAGTGCCCGCGCCAGGCTTCCACTGCTGCTGGAGGCTGGTCCACCTTCGGGTAGAAGCTGATGCAGCTGTTGCTCAAAGCCTTGGTAAACCTCTGAATACAGCAGCGCTTCACCCTGGACCCGTCCCTCTAAATCACAGGCGAGCAATGTTCCTGATGTGCCATCAACAGCCAGCGCCCGAATGTTGGACCGCTGCTCTGCAGGGATTCCAGCAATCAACGTGGAGCAGGCCCGCGTCCAGTCATCGGGCCTATGGAGTCCAAGCTTGTAAGGAATCGAATCCGAGTGCTGGATGGAATGCCCTTGATCCAGTACGGCAATGCGAACGCCACTGGTGCCCAGATCAATACCGAGCACCAGAGACGTCATCACTCAATCAGGCCTTGCGCAGTTCCTCGGCCTTGGCCGCCACATCTTCCCAAGGGAGATTGAGGTCGTTCCGGCCGAAATGACCGTAGGCCGCAGTGTTTTGGTAGAAGCGACCACCCCGTGCCTGAGGCAGATTGCGGAGTCCGAAGTTTTCGATGATGGCGCCTGGGCGCAGGTCGAAATGCTCTTGCACAAGGGCTGTGAGATCTTCGTTCGACACCGTTCCGGTGCCGAACGATTCCACCAAAATTGAAACGGGCTTTGCCACACCGATGGCATAACTCAACTGCACTTCGGCACGGCCAGCTAAACCTGATGCCACAAGGGCTTTCGCCACAAAGCGGGCGGCATAGGCAGCGGAACGATCCACCTTGGTGGGATCTTTGCCTGAGAAGGCACCACCGCCGTGGCGTGCATAGCCGCCATAGGTGTCAACGATGATTTTGCGTCCGGTTAAACCCGCATCTCCCTGAGGTCCACCCACAACGAATTTGCCCGTGGGGTTCACCAGATATTTGGTGCCCTCCCGGCTGGGTTTCAGGTTGAGGTCAGCGGTGGCGGGCTCGACGACGTGGGTCCAGAGATCTTCAGTGATGCGTTCGCGGATGCCTTGCTCATCACTCATTCCCCCCACTTCTGCGGTGTGTTGGGTTGAGATCAGAATCGTGTCGATCGCAACGGGCTGGTCGTTTTCATAGACCACGCTCACTTGGGTCTTGCCGTCGGGCAGGAGATAGTCGAGGGTTCCGTTGTGGCGAACTTCAGCGAGTTGGCGGGCCAAACGGTGGGCCAGGCTGATGGGCAGCGGCATCAACTCCGGGGTTTCATTGCAGGCGTAGCCAAACATGATCCCCTGGTCTCCAGCTCCGACCAAGTCCAGCGGATCGCCAGCATGGTCATCAGCTTCATTGACGCCTTGGGCAATATCAGGTGATTGCTGATCAAGAGCAACTAAAACTGCACAGCTGTTTGCATCAAAACCGCCGGCGCGAGCGCCGCTGTAGCCAATTTCTTTGATGACGTCACGAACGAGGTGGATGAAGTCCACCTTGGCTTTGGAGGTCACCTCGCCGGTGATCATGCAAAGCCCTGTATTGACAACGGTCTCGCAGGCCACACGGCTTGCAGGATCTTGTGCCAGCAAGGCATCGAGGACTGCGTCACTCACTTGATCACAGATTTTGTCTGGATGTCCTTCGGTAACGGATTCCGAGGTGAAGACGTAACGACTCATGCAGATCAATGGCTTGAAACGACTTTACGGGTCGGCTTCAAGTTCAAGCTCATTCCAATGCTCAAATTGATGCACGGCGGTCGGTAAGTCTGGGCGTATTTCCCATCCGCCCAGATAACCAATCACGCAGCCGATTCCAGCATCCCTTGCCATTTGGAGGTCTGTTTCCGCATCTCCGATCAAGGCACATTGATGAGGCAACAGTTGCAAGCGTTTGCAGAGCTGATGCACTGCTTCCGGATTTGGCTTCCTGGGTTGATCATCTGCACTCCAACAATCGACCACCAGAGAGCTGATGTTTTCGTGATCCAGAAATGTATGGATCCCTTTTGTTGTGTCATTGCTGATCACAGCGCTGGGAATCGCTGCCTTGTTGAGGTCTTCAAGAAACCTCTTGGCACCATCGAGAAGTGGGCGCGAAGATCCGTCGTCGCTGAATTGTTGATCGATTCGTTGGAAGCAAGTGTCGGCGAGTGCCAGGGCTTCGGGCCAGCTGCAACCAAAAATGCAGAACACTGTGGCTGTGGAGGTGAGGTTGTCTTGGCGTGCAGCAACCGCAAGGGTTCCACCTGGATGGAGTGCCTTGTCGCGAATCCCAAAGGCTTGCCGAAGGGTGATGTTGAGTTCACTGAGATGGCTCGCACCTTTGGTTTCACGCCAGAGATCGCAAATCACAGTGAGCCTTCGCTCGAAAAGATCGAGAAGGTGTGGCTCGCTATGAGAAAGGGTGCCGTCCTTATCGAACAGCACCCCGCGAATGGAGCCGATGGGTTGTCCCCTCAGCAGCAACGTGGCCATGGATGGCTCAAATCATCATTGATGCGATGGGCTCATCTCCTTCCTCAGCCTGCTCTTGAAGCATTTGCTTGTACCGAGCTGCCATTTCCTCAGCTTTTTCAAACACTTTCTGAGGATCGGTGAGCATGTCACCGGGTTCGGGCTCCAGTGCTTTGGTAGAGAGGGAAATACGGCCTCGTTCAGCGTCCAGGTCGATGATCATGACCTTCATCTGATCGTTCACATTGAGCACAGAGTGAGGAGTCTCAATGTGCTCATGGCTGATTTCAGAGATGTGCAGCAATCCACTGACACCGCCGATGTCGATGAAGGCTCCGTAGGGCTTGATTCCGCGGACGGTGCCAACCACCACTTCGCCAACTTCCAGGCGATTCATCTTGCGCTCAACCAGAGCACGGCGATGGCTTAAGACCAAGCGGTTGCGCTCTTCATCCACTTCAAGAAATTTGAGCGGGAGGAAGTCGGCAACCAACTCTTCTTTCGGCTTGCGCGTGCTGATGTGGGAGCCAGGGATGAATCCACGCAATCCCTCAACCCGAACCAGAGCACCACCACGGTTGGTGGCAAACACCTCGGAGTAAATCGTGGCATCTTCTTTCTGAAGCTGGCGCACACGCTCCCAGGCACGTTGATATTCGATCCGTCGGATCGACAGCGCCAGCTGACCATCTTCGTTCTCTTCACTCATGATGAAGAATTCACGAATCTCACCAGGCAGGAGCACATCGCTCAGGCCCTCAACCCTGTTGATCGATACCTCTTGTAAGGGCATGAACGCGGCTGTCTTGGCGCCGATGTCGATCATTGCGCCCTTTGATTCCAGGGCGAAGACAGTGCCGTTGACGATGTCGCCAGGCTTGAAGTTGTAGTCGTACTTGCTTAGAAGGGCCGCGAAGTCATCAATGGTGAAACCGGCTTCCTCGAGGTTGTTCCGGTTTGCTCTGCTGCTGGGATCGTCAGCGGTCGGAACGTCTTCGGGAATGCCGAGATCTTCGGCTTCAAAGGCTTGCTCAGCTGTTAAGGCACCAGCTTCTGCGGTGGCAGATGCTTCTACTGCTGGTGTTGCTGTGCTGGTGTCTGGGGTTTGCTCTTCTGTGGGCGTCGCGGCCATGGGGGGTTGGCGGTCTACCTCAGGTGGGTAGTACGAAGGATTCACGTCCAACGCCCGCCGACGTTGAACGGAGAATGTGTGACTCTACAGATGACCCAGCCTTAATTCTCGTTTTTAGCGGACAGCTGCGAGATGTTCCTGCTCTGTGTTCATCGTTTCCAAGGTGGACACAAAATCGTCGATTCCTCGGAATTGTCTGTACACCGATGCGAAACGGATGTAGGCGACTTCGCTGATTTGCTTGAGCTCCTTTAAAACTAATTCTCCGATTTCAGAACTTGCAACTTCTTTTGCAGTGCGTTGTTGCAGTTGAAGTTCGAGATTCTCAACGACCGTTTCAAGCCGTGCAGCATCGAGACCGGTTTTATCGCATGCTCGACTCAAGCCATGCAGAACCTTGGTGCGGTTGAAGAGTTCCCTGCAACCATCTCGTTTAATCACTGTGATCGGAACGGTCTCGACCCGTTCGTAAGTGGTGAAGCGAAAATCACAGTTAAGACATTCCCGACGACGACGCACACTGCGACCACCATCAGCAGCTCTGGATTCCAGAACGCGACTATCTGTGTTTTGGCAGGAGGGGCACTGCACGCCCAATCACAATCAAATATGCATCAACTTTAAGCATTGATTAGTGACTTGAAAAGGGTGGTAAGGCGATATCTATTTTTTCCCCATGACTGATCGGAAGATTTGAGCCGATTTGTTCACGTTTTAATCAATCGATCTGATCAAAAATAGCCGGTTTGGCTGCTTGGAAAAGCATGAAAAAACCCCGCCGAAGCGGGGTTTGAGTGAATGGATTACTTTCCGATCTTTGGTGGATCGCGGAAGGCGATCGCAAAGAACAAGGTGGCAATCGCAAAAGTGAGGATGAGGACGTAAGCGAAGCTTTCCATCTGAGTTTTCCTAGGAGGCGATCAGTTGAGAGGCGTTCCTGCAGGGGGCACGTAGCCCTCTGGAAGACGACGTGTGGTCTTGTCGCCCAGCTTGGCGAACAGGCCGAATTCCACCTGGTCTCCAAGGTCTGGATCGATACCAGCAAACACATCGCGGTACAGGGTGCGTGCCCCATGCCAAATGTGTCCAAAGAAGAAGAGCAGCGCGAAGGTGGCGTGGCCGAACGTGAACCAACCGCGAGGTGAACTGCGGAAGACACCATCAGAGTTGTAGGTTTCGCGATCGAAATCGAACGCTTCTCCCAACTGCGACTTGCGGGCCAAACGTTTCACATCAGCAGGATCCGTGAACTTCTGACCATCCAAGGCTCCGCCAAACACCTGAGCAGTAACGCCTTGTTGTTCGAAGGAATACTTCGCTTCCGCACGGCGGAAAGGAATGTCAGCACGAACAATGCCTTGCTCGTCTTCCAGAATCACTGGGAAGTTCTCGAAGAAATTCGGCAGACGACGAACTTGCAACTCACGACCATTGCTGTCGGTGAACACAACGTGACCCAGCCATGAAGTGGCAAGGCCGTCACCGTTCACCATCGGGCCAACTCGGAACAATCCACCCTTGGCAGGGCTGTTGCCCACGTAGTCGTAGAACGCCAGTTTCTCTGGAATGGCTGCAAACGCTTCTTCACGGCTTGCACCGTCGTCCATAGCGGTTTGAACGCGACGGTTGATCTCCGTCTTGAAGTAGCTCTGATCCCACTGATAACGAGTAGGGCCGAAAAGCTCGACTGGGGTAGCAGCTGAGCCGTACCACATGGTTCCAGCAACGATGAAAGCAGCAAAGAAAACAGCCGCGATTGCACTCGCTAAGACAGTTTCAATGTTGCCCATCCGGAGAGCCTTGTAGAGGCGCTCGGGCGGTCGCGTGGTGATGTGGAAAATGCCAGCGATGATGCCGACAATTCCAGCTGCAATGTGGTGGGCAACGATCCCACCGGGGTTAAACGGATTGAATCCTTCCGGACCCCAAGACGGTTGTACAGCCTCTAGGTGACCAGTAATTCCATATGGATCAGAAATCCACATGCCAGGCCCAAAAACACCAGTGAGATGGAAAGCACCGAATCCAAAGCAGCCAAGGCCAGCTAGTAGAAGGTGAATGCCAAAAATCTTTGGAAGATCAAGGGCTGGTTCTCCGGTTCTGGGGTCCTGCCAGATCTCAAGATCCCAGTAGGTCCAGTGCCAGATGGCGGCCAGCATCAGCAGGCCTGAAAAAATAATGTGGGCGGCGGCAACACCTTCGAAGCTCCAGAAGCCAGGGTCAACCCCGGTTTCACCAGTGATGCTCCAACCACCCCAGCTCCCGGTAACTCCCAGGCGAGACATGAAGGGCATCACAAACATGCCCTGACGCCACATGGGGTTCAGGACAGCATCGGATGGATCGAAAATCGCTAATTCGTACAGAGCCATGGAGCCGGCCCAGCCGGCAACGAGGGCTGTATGCATGAGGTGCACCGCCAAAAGGCGACCCGGGTCATTGATGACGACGGTGTGCACCCGATACCAGGGCAATCCCATGGGACAGGTTCGGGGGACAAGGCTGCGCACGCGCAACCAGACAGGGAGATCGTAAGGGCTTCCGCCAGGTCGTTGGTTGAATCACGACAGGGCTGCAACGTTCCAGTGACACGGTTTATCGCTTAAACCGTTCACAAAACGCAAACCTTCGCCGCATGATGGGGGTCTGTGTGCCCTTTGGACCCATGCCAGTGATCCGATTTGTTCGCGAAGGCCGTGATGTGGAGTGCTATCCCGGAGAAAATCTGCGGGAGGTGGCTTTGCGGGAGCGCCTTGAGCTCTATGGCCTTAAAGGACAGCTCGGTAACTGTGGCGGATGCGGTCAGTGCAGTACTTGCTTTGTTTCAGTCGTAGATGAAAACAATGCCGATGCTTTGACGGTGCGCACTCCAGTGGAGGACAGCAAGTTGCGTCGCCGTCCCCAGGAATGGCGTTTGGCCTGTCAGGCCCTAGTTGAAAAATCAGTGATGGTGCTAACTCGGCCTCAGATGCGTTTGCCAGAAGCCGAAACCAGGCTTGCCGCGGCGCGTCAGGCTCCGCTGCCCGTGGGCCCAACGGCTTGGCCTTCTGTTCCCGACGAGGAACTGGAAAGCGAAGACGAGCTCAGTGACGAGCCCACCCTGGACAAGGGCTCGGCTGCTACTGCCGATGAAGAGGGCTGAGTTCACCGCGACGTTGGCCGCTTGTCGGTGATACCTTCGCGGGGATCCCTCCAGCGGCCATGGAAACCAACGATCTCGGATTTGTTGCCAGCCTCATGTTCATTTTGGTTCCAGCAATCTTCTTGATCGTGCTTTATATCGGCACGAATCGCAGCGAAGCCTGAGATCTACGCGCGCTCCGGTTCCCGAACAAGCAGCACTGGGGCGGGAGCGTGAACACGGATGTAATCGCTCACGGATCCGCCGAGCAGCTTGTCAAGATCGACGAGTCCACGCGCTACGAGGGGTCGACGATCTTGTGACGCGATCACGAGCATGTCGGCATTGATGTCTTCGGCGACTGCGCAAACGCTTCGACCGATATCTTTCCCTTCGGTGTGAACGGTTTTGAGGTCGACGCCAAAGCTGCGTGCCCTTTGAACCGCAGCGTCCAGGATTTCATCTGCTTTCGTACGTCCTCCGCGCGAAGGTGCTGATTCTTGCCGCACCACGTGCAGGCCGGTCAGCGTTCCTCCTGGGATGTCTCGCACCAATTCGCAGGCGGTTCTTAGCGCGTCGTCACCCACACCAGTCCCGTCAATGGTTACCAGCACGCGATTGACATGCCGAACGTAGAGGTCATCTCTGACGAGCAGCATGGGCCGCGTTGAGAGTTGAAAGACGTATTGGCTTGTGCTGTTGGCAAGGATCGATTGAAGGCGCCCCAGTCCCCGTGATCCCATCACGATCAAGTCAGCATTCAGCTCTTCGGCCACTTTGAGCACGGTTTGCTTGGTGTCGCCATCGCGAACGATGCTCTGAACGGAGCTGGGATCAAGACCCATGCGATTGGCAGCGCCATCGAGCATCGATTGCGCATTGTCTCGGTGTCCTTCGGAGCCGGCTTTGCTTTGTTCTGGCACCACGTGCAACAGGTTGACGCGTGCAGTTTTGAAGCTTGGGATGTCCTGCAGCATGCGGATCATTTCTTCCACATGGCCCTTGCCCGAATCGGCAATGAGCAGGTTCCTAAACATGATTGATGCGGCAGCCTTTGGAGAAGCCTATGGGCAGGAATGGTGTTGACGAACAAGCTGACGGACAGCGTTACGCCAACGCCGTGGAGGTTGCAGAAGCGTGTTTTGCCTCAACACACTGATCACGCGGGTGTGATGTGGCACGGGTCCTATGTGGCTTGGCTGGAAGAAGCCAGGGTTGAGGCTTTGGTTGCTGCTGGCCTCAGCTATGCCGAGATGACGATGCTGGGAGTGGAGATGCCAGTGGTGTCTTTAAAAATCAACTACAGACAGGCCCTTTGTCATGGCGACATGGTCGTGCTGGAAAGCATCAGCAGCCTCCCTGTTGGCGTCCGCTGGCCTTGGCGTTGTCAGATGCTTTGCAATGGCCAGCTCATGGCCGATGCATCGGTTGAGCTCGTCATGGTGAGCGAAGGTCGTGTTCTCCGACGCCCACCCGGCCACCTGCAGGTTGTGATGAACCGGCTGCGCCAAGGCCCCACAATTACGGATGCTTGAATTAGTGCGTGTGTACTAAGCCATCGAGATGGACCGTCGCTGGTGGTGGTTGTGGAGTCAATGCCCTGGGCTTGGTTCGGCTCGGATGCGCGCTCTCCGTTCCGTTGCCTGTGAGTGGTCGGTGGGTCCCGCTGAGCTTTGGAGCTGGCCAGCGGAACGGCTTCGAACGCTGCTTTCTTGGCCCGAATCCTGTTGGTCGAGCCTGGAACGCTTTCGTCGATTGCACGGCAAAGCTCCCCAGATCAATGTCCCTGACAATGTGCTCCTTCCAGGGGATCGCCAATGGCCGCAGGGGGTGGATCGTCTTGATCGTCCCCCCGTTGTGTTGCATCACTGTGGTGACCCGTCGCTGCTTTACGAGCTGCGGCAACAGCAGGCGGTTGCCGTCGTGGGGACTCGGGCCGCTTCAGCCCATGGCCTCGCAGTGGCTGAGGATTTGGGCCGCACGCTGGCGTCGATGGGCTGGCCAGTGATCAGTGGTTTGGCTGAGGGGATTGATGCGGCTGCTCATCGGGGCTGTTTGAACGTGGGTGGACGTCCGGTGGCGGTTTTGGGGACCTCGTTAGAGCGTGTTTATCCACGACACCATGAGACATTCCAGGCTGAAGTCGGTCGCAATGGGCTGTTGCTAAGCGAGTTCTCTCTAGGAACATCCATGAATCGAGGCTCTTTCGTTGAACGCAATCGGTTGATCGTGGCGCTTGCGAAAGCCCTCGTTGTTGTGGAATGTCCTGAGCGCAGTGGGGCGTTGATTTCGGCCAAGTTCGCGTCTCAACTTCAATGTCCTGTTTGGGTTGTTCCTGGGGATGCACGTCGCTGGTCGTCGCGGGGGAGCAACGCGCTTCTTCGGAACCAAGCCTTTCCGCTCCTGACGGCAGCTGATCTGGCCGATCACCTGGGAGCAGGACCGTTGATCTCTGCTTCCGCGAGTGTCGCTCAGGATGCGTTACTCGCGGCGATCGGAGATGGTGCATCCATCGAGACGCTTCAGCGGCGCTTGGGGCCGAGGGGTCATCAGCTGTCCTCTCGGCTTTTAGCCCTTGAGTGTGAGGGACAGGTGGTGTGTGAGGCTGGCCATCTTTGGCGGCGGCGCTGAACGTGACGACCGAGCAGTTCCTTGCTGGCAACGACCTGCTGGCTTGGCGCCGTCGCCAACTTCGTCGCGGTGGACGCTCCGTTGATCTCGATTGGCTGCTCGATCTTGGCGGTGGCGTGTCCTGGTCGGAATTGCAGCGACTCCTGATTGATTCCCAGGGAAGGATCAAGATTGATCAGTCATTGGAGGAGCTCGAAAAGCTTTGGCTGCTCCATTTAGAGCGGTCCATGCCGCTTCAGTACTTGGTTGGTGTTTGTCCTTGGCGAGATCTCCTGATCGAGGTGTCCTCCGCGGCCTTAATTCCCCGGCAAGAAACCGAGCTTTTGGTGGATTTGGCTTTGTCGTTTGCGGGGGGACGCCCTCCCCGCTCTTGGGCCGACTTAGGTACGGGTTCTGGTGCAATCGCCGTCAGCTTGTGTCGCGCATGGCCCGAGGCTGAGGGGCATGCCGTGGATTTGAGTGTCGATGCGTTGGCACTGGCTGAGAAAAACCTCAAGGCCCTTGCCCCACAACAATCTTGTCGGCTGCACCATGGATCTTGGTGGCTTCCCCTGCAGGCCTTTTGGGGACAGCTTGAGATCGTGGTGAGTAATCCTCCTTACATCCCCAGCCCATTGCTTGGGGAGTTGGATCCTGTGGTGCGGGAGCATGAACCGCATGTTGCGTTGCTTGCTGGGGAGGATGGTCTCGAGGCCATTCGCTCTTTATTGATGGATGCGCCGCGTGCTCTTGCCCCAGGTGGCGTTCTGTTCTTGGAACATCACCATGACCAAAGTGAGAACGTTCAAGATTTAATGCGTGCAGCTGGGCTGGTGAACGTCTCTTCTGCGAACGATCTTGAGGGGATAGCCCGTTTCGCTCAGGGTCAGCGGGCTCTCACATCAGCCCTATGACTGTGCCTAGAAGTCCGTTGGTGCTCTCTGGGGCGGCAGTAGCGCGGCGTTTGCAAGCCTCTGAAGCGGTCATCATTCCGACGGATACGTTGCCGGGTTTGGCTGTTTTGCCCCAGAACGCCAACACCATATGGACGCTGAAGCAGCGGCCAGCTGATAAGCCACTGATTTTGATGGGGGCCACGGTTGAGGCGTTGTTAGAGGGTGTCGATTCCTGTTGTCATGACGACGCCAAAACCATGGCAACCAAGCATTGGCCTGGTGCAATCACGCTGGTTTTGCCGGCTCGGGGAATTTATGTGGACTACCTCAATCCCGGTGGATCCAACATTGGTTGTCGGATCCCAGCCTGTGCGATCACCCAGAATCTCCTTTCAATCAGCGGTCCGCTCGCGACCAGTAGTGCCAATCCTTCTGGTCAGTCAGCTGCCACGACGGCCTTTGAAGCGGCTGAGCTCTTTCCTGATCTCGCGCAGCTCGGACCTCAACCTTGGCCAAGGCATTCCGGGCAGGCCAGCACCGTGTTGATCTGGAGGAGTGTTGGCTGTTGGCGCATTGCTCGCCGTGGTGCTGTGATGCCGGAGGGCATCAATGCAGCGGAATGATCATTCTTGTTGGCCTTTGTTTGGCCGTGATGACGTTTCTGCACTGGGTGTTGGAGCCGCTGGAATTCGTCTTAACCCCAGTTCTTCAATTCAATTTGATCCCTTGGGTTTTGTTGGTGGTGGGGGTGTGGTTATTTGCTGCCCCAGTTAACAAAAACAGCCCCTAAGACTCTCTTAAAAGCCGGCTAACGGATTTGAACCGATGACCTTCGCTTTACAAAAGCGCTGCTCTACCACTGAGCTAAGCCGGCATTAATTGATTCTACTGATGAGTGGTTCTCGAGTCTTGGAGATTGAACGGTCGTTCCATCATCCAAAGGGCCAACTCAAGCCGAGTGCGGCATCCTGTTTTGGACAGGGCACGACTGATATGACATTCAACGGTTCTAAGGCTGATGACCAGTCGATCTGCAATGGCGCGATTCGTAAGGCCCTGCAATAGGAGAGCGCTTACACGGGTTTCCGATGGAGTGAGCGGTGTGACAGCAGTCAAAATCGGAGCGAGGCGACTGCTTAAAGAGTTCCCCCGTTCGGTGACTGTTGGATTGATCGACGAATGGGCAGATTGGCGACAAGAGCCGTCATGCGGTCTTCGGTTTCAAGACTGACGTCTCCTTCCTCGATATCGATCTCCACGTAACGAGCAACAACCTCGAGGATTTCTCGGCGCATTTGGGCCAGAAGCTCGGGATTGAGGTCGCTGCGGTCGTGGGCCAGAACGAGTTGCAACCGTTGTTTGGCTGTACTCGCACTGGAGGTTTGACGGCCTAAAAGCTTGTCGATGAAATCTTTGACGGTCATCGATTCAAAAAAGTCTGGTTTGCATTAATTGGCGCACTCGGGCTCGGAACCCTTTGCGTGCTTCAGAAGGGTCCATTAGTGGAATGTCTTCTCCCTGAAGCCTCCTGGCGATGTTGTTGTAAGCCCTGGCTGCAGGAGAGCCGCTCTCCCCCAGCGTCAGTGGTTCCCCACGATTGGTACTCACAATCACCTGCTCATCTTCAAAGACCAAACCCAGGAGTGGGAGAGCCAAGATGTCGGTGACATCGTCGACAGTCAGCATCTCTTGATTGGACATCATCTTGGGCCGCACTCGGTTTAAGACGAGTTGCACAGGGGTGACCCCTTGGGTGTTGAGCAGACCAATAACGCGATCTGCATCACGCACTGCGGCGACTTCAGGAGTGGTCACAACAACAGCCTCACGAGCCGCAGCGGCAGCATTTTTGAAGCCGTCTTCGATACCGGCAGGGCAGTCGATCAGGACGTAGTCAAATTGCTCCTCAAGCAATGACACGATTGCTTTCATGTCTTTTGGCGTCAGCCATTCGAGCATTCGAGGATTGCCAGCGGGCAATAGGGCCAGGTTGGGCTCCTGCTTGTGTTTCACGAGGGCTTGCTCCAATCGGCACGTCTCGGCAAGCACTTCTTGGGCCGTGAAAACAATTCTGTTTTCGAGGCCTAGGAGAAGGTCGAGATTGCGAAGGCCGAAATCGGCATCAAGCACGACGGTCCTCGCCCCAAGCCTGGCGAGGGCGATGCCGAGGTTGGCTGTTGTGGTGGTTTTGCCGACGCCGCCCTTGCCGGAGCAGATCAGGATCGTTCGGGTCGTCGACACCGGGATTCCGCTTTGTTTTGATCAGGATAAGCTCCAGATCCGTCGTGACAACTCCGATTAACCCTGTCGGAAGCTCAACACCTCGGCTGGATCGATTTTGATCACACCGTTACGCAGGGAGGCTTGTTCCGCTAACCCTGGCTGGGGAAGGTCGTCCGGTCCTCGCGCCACTGCATCGGCGATTCGGAGCTGAAGTGGGCGAAGTTGCAGCGCAATGATCCGCGCTTGGGTCGATCCATCGGCGCCTGCATGGGCCACACCCCTTAATCGACCCCAGATCAAAATGTCTCCACACGAGCTGACCGTGGCTCCAGGATTGACATCTCCATAAATCAAAATGCTCCGATCGCTTTGCAGGTAGTCACCGGAGCGCAATGTGCCCTCATGAAACATCACGCCTGTCGGCTGTGTCGGTGGTGTGTCGCTTGGGAGTTCCTGGCTAATGAGCTCCCTTGAGCAGAATGGTTCGGACTGTTGAAGCCTTGCTTCAACACCAAATGCTCTGGCACTCACAACAGTGGCGGGAACGTTGCTGATCAACGAATCAAGCCGTCGCCCGTTCTGATCCACTTGGACCATGAGGTCTTGGATGTCTGTGTAAGTCAGAAGCCAGTCCCCGCAGTCGAGATCAACACACTCCGTGTTTGCAGCAACAAGCAAGTCTTGGATCGCGTCCTTCCAGTGCTGGTCGCGATGGTTTGGGAGTTTTAGTTTCATTCTTCTGCGCTCCAGTTCGATCGCGTTGTCCATTCAAGAGCCATGGTTTGACGCAGCTCAGCGCTGATGTCACCGGGATGAATGAGCCATGATGTTGCGGCAGGTTGGGTCAGGCTTTCAACGAGGGGAGAGGCTTGCTCAAGCGCCTGAAGATTGGCTCCATCCCAAAGTCTTAATCCCCCTCTATAGGGGTGGTAGCCGCGGATTTGCTGATGGCGAAGTCCACAGCTGTTGCGAGGCTCATGGCCTTGGCTTTCGGCTAGACGCGTTGCGATCGCTAATGATTTGAGTTGATTCTCACGGCTCAAATGATCAACTGCCGTCGCTTTCAACAAGTTGCGGTCGAGAAAGCGAGCGCTGAGTTCTGCCACTGCTGAAGGCCCTCCCTCTTTCCAGCGCTGCAGGTGATAACCAGTCCGCACATCATCGTTGGCCAGGAAAAGATCAAGGTTGATTTGGTCGGTGTTCCACAGCCACTGGGCCATTACCTCGTCAGCCCAGACTTGTTTGGGACCAAGATCTCGTACCAATTGCACGAGGCGTTCCAGCAGCCAGTTGCACACCACATTGAGTCGGTGGTTGTACACGCTGCGGTACATCAAATTGCGAACCACCAGGTAATGCTCCACGGCCATTAACCCTTTGGGGTGAATGGCGATGTCGCCGTCTGGCGCAAGAGTTAACGCCCCCAGAATCCGATCGAGGTCGAGTTGGCCGTAGCGCGTGCCAGTGCTGTAACTATCGCGAAGCAAATAATCGAGTCGGTCGCAATCCAACTGACTGCTAACCAGCCGTTGGATCACGGGATGGGGGCTGATGCCGTGTTCCAACAAATCGGCCACGGAATCGGCAGTGTTGGCCCGCTCGTTTTCGAGGCATTCGCGAATCTCGGTGTGGTCGCGGATGATCCGTGCAGACCAGGACTCATGACGCACGCCAAACATTTCTTCCCCCGTATGGCTTAGGGGGCCATGACCTAAGTCGTGAAGCAGTGCTGCCGCATACAAAACAGGCCGGTGGGGCTCAAGTTCTGGTGCTTGCTCCACCATGCGCTTAAACGCACGACGGGCCAGGTGAAAGACCCCTAGCGAGTGGGTGAAGCGGCTTGATTCAGCACCATGAAAAGTCAGGAAGGCTGGACCGAGCTGACGGATGCGACGCAGGCGTTGAAATGGCGCTGTGTCTATGAGTTCCATCACCATGGCCTCGCAAGGAGCGTTCTGCTCCAGGCCGATTTCTCGATGCAGTGGGTCGTTGTACGTCCGTTGCCTCATGGGATGGAGGTGCTGTTGTCGAGCTCCAGCAACGACGCCATCCATTGCTCTGCTTCATTCAGCCAGCGGTCTCCTTCGCCTCCTGGGTTGAGAGGTTCGGGATCGGAAAGCAGGCGATCGGGTTCAATCCCTGCATCCTGAATATCCCGTCCGCTGGGGGTGACATAGCCCGCCACGGTGACGGCAAGACCACTGCCATCACTCAGGTTCGTGAGGGTTTGAATGAGCCCTTTCCCGAAGGTTCGATTGCCCAGCAGGGTTGAGCGGCCGCTGTCCTGCAAGGCACCCGCAAGGATTTCGCTAGCGCTTGCCGTGCCGCCATTCACCAGGGTGAGCATGGGTCCGTCAAACAGTGTTGAAGTCCCGGCCTGAATGCTGTCTGTAATGCCTTCTCGGTTGCGGGTTTCAACGATGGCTCCCCCGCTGAGGAAGTCGTCCGCAACGGCTAATCCAGAACTCACAAGCCCACCAGAGTTGTTGCGGAGGTCCAACACCAATCCTTCGATGCCTTTGTCTTGGAGTTCAGCGAGTGCCTCCAGCACTTGCATGGGAACCCCCTCTGTGAACTGGGTAATACGCAAATAACCCAGGGTGTGGGATTCGGTGCGCAACCGCCGTGTCCGCACCGGACGAAGGTCGACGCTGCGGCGTTCTAAGGACAGTTCTTCAGGACTATTGCTTCCTTGCTGCAATGTCAGAACCACCTGGGTGCCAACTTCACCGCGAAGCGCATTGGCGGCGCCTTCAAGGCCGAGATCGGAGATGGGTTGCCCATCGACAGCGAGGAGGTACGCCCCGCTAGCGATTTCGGCGTCCGCAGCGGGCGATCCGTCCAAAGCTGAAATCACGACTACTTGGTCTTGCTGGTCATCAGGACCAAGTTGCAGCCCCACACCACTGAGATTTCCACTGGTGCTGTTTTTGATCGCTGCGTAGTCCTTCGGCCGTAGGAGTCGTGTGTAGGGGTCGCCGAGTTCCCCGAGCATCTCTTCTATGGCGTTGTAGGCGTCGTCGCTGCTCTGAATTGTTTTTTCGAGGGCTTTTTGACGTTGGCGTCGCCATCGCACGTCATCAAGTCGTTCCGGGTTCCAGTAGCCCTGGTTCACCAGGCGCCAGCTATCCACGACGAGTTGCTGGGTATCGCTGAGGGCGTAGACCCCCGAAATAGGCACGAACACCAGTCCAAACGCGATGCAGGCCGCAATCAGTTGAGTGATGAGCTTTTTGGCCATGGGAGATGTGTTGCGCCGCAGACGATGCGAGAAGTTGTTAACAGTTGGATACATCACAGTCCTTTCGCCTCGTTGGTTGAAGCGTGCTCCGTAGACTTTCGCAACCCGAGCCCGCTTGTGCATGGCGAACTCTTCGCCCGTTTACGACTGGTTCCAGGAACGTCTGGAAATCCAGGACATTGCTGATGACATCGGCACAAAATACGTCCCCCCCCACGTCAATATCTTTTATTGCCTGGGTGGCATCACGCTGGTCTGCTTCCTGATCCAGTTCGCGACAGGGTTCGCGATGACTTTCTATTACAAGCCAACAGTTGCTGAGGCGTATACCTCTGTTCAGTATCTGATGACTGATGTCAGCTTCGGCTGGCTGATTCGCTCGGTGCACCGTTGGAGTGCCTCGATGATGGTGCTCATGCTGATTTTGCATGTGTTCCGGGTCTATCTCACCGGTGGTTTTAAGCGTCCTCGTGAGCTCACCTGGGTGACTGGTGTCACCATGGCTGTGATCACGGTTTCGTTCGGTGTTACTGGCTACTCCCTTCCCTGGGATCAGGTTGGTTACTGGGCTGTGAAGATTGTCTCCGGCGTTCCTGCGGCCATTCCCGTGGTTGGCGACTTCATGGTTGAGTTACTCCGCGGTGGAGAAAGCGTTGGTCAAGCGACTCTGACTCGCTTTTACAGCCTTCACACCTTCGTGATGCCTTGGCTCCTCGCGGTGTTCATGCTCATGCACTTCCTGATGATCCGTAAGCAAGGTATTTCCGGTCCCTTGTGATCGTTGTTCCTTCCGTTCTTTCAACACTTGGATTAACTGATGCACATTCTCAAGAAGCCTGATCTCTCCGATCCCAAAATGCGGGCCAAGCTCGCCAAGGGCATGGGTCACAACTACTACGGTGAACCCGCCTGGCCGAACGACCTTCTCTATATTTTCCCGGTCGTCATCTTGGGCACAATCGCTTGTGTTGTTGGACTGGCAGTCCTCGACCCTGCAATGTTGGCCGACAAAGCAGATCCTTTCGCTACACCACTAGAGATTTTGCCCGAGTGGTACCTCTATCCGGTGTTCCAGATTCTGCGTGTTGTTCCAAACAAGCTTCTTGGAATTGCTCTACAAACCTTGGTCCCCTTGGGATTGATGCTTGTACCGTTTATTGAGAGCTTCAACAAGTTCCAAAATCCCTTCCGCCGTCCAGTGGCCATGACTGTGTTCCTGTTTGGAACCTTCACCACCATTTACTTGGGTATTGGTGCTGCGATGCCAATCGATAAGTCACTCACACTCGGATTGTTCTGAGCCGTACTTAAACGGATCACTAAAGCCCCCAGCTCGCAGGAGCTGGGGGCTTTTTTATGACCTTTTGGGTCTCTGCATTAGCGGCCGAGGCCAGCATCCAGATTCAGCATTAAGACGTCATCGGGATTCACTCGGAGGAAATGGTGGGTTAAGAGGAACCCCACGATGGTCCAGGTTTGAAATGTCCTTGATTGTTGTCCCACCCATGTTCCCGTTGGCCCATCGAAATATTCAGCCCACTGTTGCCGCGGGAGTTGGTTGAGATGGCTCCAGTAGCACTCGTCGAGGAGTGTGGTCATTTCACTCATTAACAACACGTCAGCATTGGGATGCAGCCGTTCATGGAGAAGGATTGATGATCCAAAAAACCAAAGCAGGCTGGGCCAATGCCCACCGTTGTGATAACTCCAAGGCCAGTTTTTAGGGTCGGACCCCGTTTTGTTTTCCCACTCCACCCCTGCCATTGGGGGATGGCAGATTCGCATTGGCATTTGTGCCATGAGGTGATCACGGTTGTGATGCACCAGCCGAAATAAGGCCCGTTGTTG
The DNA here is from genome assembly GCF_000012505.1 of Synechococcus sp. CC9902. Lineage (NCBI taxonomy): Bacteria > Bacillati > Cyanobacteriota > Cyanophyceae > Synechococcales > Synechococcaceae > Synechococcus > Synechococcus sp. CC9902. Next base: position 1,780,431 of record NC_007513.1, on the reverse strand, counting down.
TGGTGCCGTGAGCAGTCCAAACATCGAGGCGAGCGAATTGCCCAGGCTGTAGAAACGGAAGTCCGGCCTGCCAGTTCGAATGTTGCCGATGAGGTATCCACCTCGATCTTGAAGCCAGTCCTGAAGCCAATCAGGGATCACCTGAGGTTGAACATTGAATTCGTTTTGGTGCTGGTTGTCTCCGTATTGCTCCGTGGGACGACGCCGGAGAACCTGCATGGTTTTGCTGGTGACCCAGTAGTGCTTCAACAGAAATTGCCGCAGGTCATGGGTCCATTTGCGACTTAGGCGGAGACGCTCTGCCAGGAGTGCGCTGGTGTCGTGGCGTTGGCAAAGCTCCATGAGTTCAACGCAGCTTCGTAGTGCGCCGTACAACAACACTTCCACTTCCAGTGGTGCGCCCCAAACGTCCATCGGACGATCGATCATGAAGGCGCAGTCCGGTACGAACAGCACAGGTGTTCCTTCAAAGCTGGGGTGCAGTACCAGATCAAGAAGGAGTTGGATTCCGCGCTGCACTTCTGGGCTCCGCCCAAAATCAGTGTCGCCACTTCTTTTGACGTAAATCCAACAAAGGATCGGCCACCACAGGCTTGGATCCACAGAGGTGATCCGCCCAATAGAGCGCTGGCCGTAATCAGCAACCAGATTCCCCTCTTCTTCAACGAAACTTGTCGGAAAAACCCCACGGGTTTGGACACTCGTGCTCTGGAGGTCGAGGCAAACCTTCAGAAATTGCTTCACGATCGCGAAGCGTCCCTGTACCAGCAAATAAATCATCACCGGGACGTTGTCTCGGACAAAGATTTCGCCGTAGTTCAGCTCCGAATCGGCGTAACTACTTTCAAGAGCTGCAACGCTTCCGGCGAGTTGTCCCTGAATCGATATGAGGGTGCGTTCGAAGTGCTCTTGGGCCTTTTGGACCACTTGGTCTTCTTTGGAACTGGGACGAAATCGCTGACTCTCTTCTGTAAATCGCGTCCCCATGGCACTCCAGGTGCAGGCTTCTTCTTGAAACCTAGTGATGGCAAAGGGTTCCGCCAGTGGAAGCAAGTCTGGAGATGCTTCCACTGCCAAGCAGTTGCATTGAGGGTGCGAGGGGTGTTATGTTTTTGTCTTGCGCGGGAGTCGAGAGACGAGCGCGCAAGACCGAAGCGCTGAAGGCGAAGGCCTTTAGATGTTCTGAGGTCGGCTTACGAGGCCGCGGGAGAAATCCGACGGTGTTGTAAGTTTCAAAAGCGGTTGGAAACGACCGCGTTGATCAGCCGTCAGCTTCCGAGAGGGAGTGATACGAGTTGGTCGCACCTGGACAATTGAAAAGTTTAGGAACTGACGCTTTTATCGCGTTTGAGTTTGAGTCGCGTCGCGAGATGTGATTTGGATTCAAATGAAATTGCGATAAAGGTGTGAGGTCCCGTCAAAAATTTAAGTTGCAATGAAGCATTGCGCTTACAACAAGGAGGTTTTCACGAGCCTTTGCGTTGTCGGTGTGCGCAGTGTGGAGCAACGACCGGATCTGAGATCCTGGAAAGTCACGATGAGAAATCAGAAGTGCACTCTTAAGAACCCTTGATCTGTCAGAAGACAAGGTGGCGACAACTGCAGTAAGTACGCCAGTGCTTATGTGTGGGTGAAGCAAGTCAATCTGAGGTGAAAGCCAAAAGGGGTTGATCTACAACGGAGAGTTTGATCCTGGCTCAGGATGAACGCTGGCGGCGTGCTTAACACATGCAAGTCGAACGAACCTTCGGGTTAGTGGCGGACGGGTGAGTAACGCGTGAGAATCTGCCCTCAGGAGGGGGATAACAGCTGGAAACGGCTGCTAATACCCCATATGCCGCGAGGTGAAATGAATTTCGCCTGAGGATGAGCTCGCGTCTGATTAGCTAGTTGGTGTAGGTAATGGCTCACCAAGGCATCGATCAGTAGCTGGTCTGAGAGGATGATCAGCCACACTGGGACTGAGACACGGCCCAGACTCCTACGGGAGGCAGCAGTGGGGAATTTTCCGCAATGGGCGAAAGCCTGACGGAGCAACGCCGCGTGAGGGATGAAGGCCTCTGGGCTGTAAACCTCTTTTATCAAGGAAGAAGATCTGACGGTACTTGATGAATAAGCCACGGCTAATTCCGTGCCAGCAGCCGCGGTAATACGGGAGTGGCAAGCGTTATCCGGAATTATTGGGCGTAAAGCGTCCGCAGGCGGCCCTTCAAGTCTGCTGTTAAAAAGTGGAGCTTAACTCCATCATGGCAGTGGAAACTGAGGGGCTTGAGTGTGGTAGGGGCAGAGGGAATTCCCGGTGTAGCGGTGAAATGCGTAGATATCGGGAAGAACACCAGTGGCGAAGGCGCTCTGCTGGGCCATCACTGACGCTCATGGACGAAAGCCAGGGGAGCGAAAGGGATTAGATACCCCTGTAGTCCTGGCCGTAAACGATGAACACTAGGTGTCGGGGGAATCGACCCCCTCGGTGTCGTAGCCAACGCGTTAAGTGTTCCGCCTGGGGAGTACGCACGCAAGTGTGAAACTCAAAGGAATTGACGGGGGCCCGCACAAGCGGTGGAGTATGTGGTTTAATTCGATGCAACGCGAAGAACCTTACCAGGGTTTGACATCCTGCGAATCTCTTGGAAACGAGAGAGTGCCTTCGGGAACGCAGTGACAGGTGGTGCATGGCTGTCGTCAGCTCGTGTCGTGAGATGTTGGGTTAAGTCCCGCAACGAGCGCAACCCACGTCTTTAGTTGCCAGCATTTAGTTGGGCACTCTAGAGAGACCGCCGGTGATAAACCGGAGGAAGGTGTGGATGACGTCAAGTCATCATGCCCCTTACATCCTGGGCTACACACGTACTACAATGCTACGGACAAAGGGCAGCAAGTTCGCGAGGACAAGCAAATCCCATAAACCGTGGCTCAGTTCAGATCGTAGGCTGCAACTCGCCTACGTGAAGGAGGAATCGCTAGTAATCGCAGGTCAGCATACTGCGGTGAATACGTTCCCGGGCCTTGTACACACCGCCCGTCACACCATGGAAGTTGGCCACGCCCGAAGCCGTTACTCCAACCCTTGTGGAGGAGGACGTCGAAGGTGGGGCTGATGACTGGGGTGAAGTCGTAACAAGGTATCCGTACCGGAAGGTGCGGATGGATCACCTCCTAACAGGGAGACAAAACAATGATTTTGATGTCTGAGTAATTTATTCTTAGGCCGAAATCCTGTCACCTTAGGTCGATCGGTACCTCAACATTTTTTCAAAGAATGATGAGCAATCATCAAGAGATTGAAAGAGATGTTCAGTTCCTAAACTTTGTCTAGGTCACACCCCGCAAGGGAAGAGTCCCCTGGGCCATTAGCTCAGGTGGTTAGAGCGCACCCCTGATAAGGGTGAGGTCCCTGGTTCAAGTCCAGGATGGCCCATTCGGTGTTGGGGGTTTAGCTCAGTTGGTAGAGCGCCTGCTTTGCAAGCAGGATGTCAGGAGTTCGAGTCTCCTAACCTCCACTGACCGAACTCAATCTCCATTGTCCGGTTACCCGGAGGATGAACTCGAGGGAATGTGATTTAGATGTGTCCACTAGATTGGACCCCAGCTTCCTGTCATGCCAGATAAGCAATTTTTGCTTGATTGGTTGATAAGATGCTGGGCTCAGATTAATCGAAAGATTAATTTGATGTCTAGTAGAACCTTGACAACTGCATAGGTAAGTCTGGAAAAACAAAGCATCTTACAGATGCATTGTTTTAAGCCTGAATTCTCGAAAGGGAATTTAGAATTAGAACAATGAAAATTCTTTTGAGCAAGAGCCGAGACTCTTAGATGTTCTTTGATTCGTGTCGAGCGAATCAGAGTTTGATTTTGTTTTTATGAGCAACGAAAGTTGTTGATGAAACCAGAAGAATCTGCTTTCAACCGCAGTAAGCGTTTAAGAGGTTAATTGGTCAAGCTACAAAGGGCTCACGGCGGATACCTTGGCACACAGAGGCGATGAAGGACGTGGTTACCTGCGATAAGTCTCGGGGAGCTGGAAGCACGCTTTGATCCGGGAATTTCCGAATGGGGCAACCCTTTTATACGGCCAGCTGAATACATAGGCTGGCGCGAGCCAACCCAGCGAACTGAAACATCTTAGTAGCTGGAGGAAAGGAAAGTAAAAACGACTCCCTAAGTAGCGGCGAGCGAACGGGGAAGAGCCTAAACCGATGGTTTCGACCATCGGGGTTGTGGGACAGCAACGTGTATCAGGAATGTTAGGAGAAGTGTTTGAATGGCACGCCACAGAGGGTGAAAGCCCCGTATCTGAAAACTGAACTGAGCTAGCTGTATCCCGAGTAGCACGGAGCACGTGAAATTCCGTGTGAATCCGCGAGGACCACCTCGTAAGGCTAAGTACTACTGTGTGACCGATAGCGAAACAGTACCGCGAGGGAAAGGTGAAAAGAACCCCGGGAGGGGAGTGAAATAGAACATGAAACCGTGAGCCTACAAGCAATGGGAGCCCTACTCATAGGGTGACCGTGTGCCTGTTGAAGAATGAGCCGGCGACTTATAGGCACTGGCGGGTTAAACCGGAAATGGTGGAGCCATAGCGAAAGCGAGTCTGAATAGGGCGTTTGTCAGTGTTTATAGACCCGAACCCGGGTGATCTAACCATGGCCAGGATGAAGCTTGGGTGATACCAAGTGGAGGTCCGAACCGACTGGCGTTGAAAAGCCAGCGGATGAGCTGTGGTTAGGGGTGAAATGCCAATCGAACCCGGAGCTAGCTGGTTCTCCCCGAAATACGTTGAGGCGTAGCGTCTCGTGCTCCAGCAGGGGGGTAAAGCCACCATTTCGGTACGGGCTGCGAGAGCGGTACCAAATCGAGATGAACTCTGAATACCCTGTGTGTAGCGAGGCAGTCAGACTGTGGGGGATAAGCTCCATGGTCGAGAGGGAAACAGCCCAGACCGCCAGCTAAGGTCCCCAAATCAACACTAAGTGATAAAGGAGGTGGGATTGCATAGACAACCAGGAGGTTTGCCTAGAAGCAGCCATCCTCAAAGGAGTGCGTAATAGCTCACTGGTCGAGCGATCCTGCACCGAAAATGAACGGGGCTAAGTGTTGTACCGAAGCTGCGGATTTTATGGTAGGGGAGCGTTCTATGTGGGGCGAAGCATTAGCGTGAGCGGATGTGGACTGCATAGAAGTGAGAATGTCGGCTTGAGTAGCGAAAACATGGGTGAGAATCCCATGCACCGAAACCCTAAGGGTTCCTCCGGCAGGCTCGTCCGCGGAGGGTTAGTCTGGACCTAAGGCGAGGCCGAAAGGCGTAGTCGATGGATAACAGGTCAACATTCCTGTACCGGTCATGTTTTGGGAAGAGGGACGGAGAAGGCTAGCCAAGCCAGATGTTGGTTACTGGTTCAAGCGTTCGAGGCGTTGAGGAGCGGTGAAAACGTTCCGAGCTGAGGCGTGAGTACGAGCTGCTACGGCAGCGAAGTTGGTGACGTCATGCTTCCAAGAAAAGCTCTATACCCGTTAAGACATGATTGCCAGTACCCGAAACCGACACAGGTGGGGTGGTAGAGAATACCGAGGTGCGCGAGGTAACTCTCTCTAAGGAACTCGGCAAAATGGCCCCGTAACTTCGGGAGAAGGGGTGCCACAGCAATGTGGTCGCAGTGAAGAGGCCCTGGCGACTGTTTACCAAAAACACAGGTCTCCGCTAAGTCGCAAGACGATGTATGGGGGCTGACGCCTGCCCAGTGCCGGAAGGTTAAGGAAGCCGGTCAGCGTAAGCGAAGCTGGCGACTGAAGCCCCGGTGAACGGCGGCCGTAACTATAACGGTCCTAAGGTAGCGAAATTCCTTGTCGGGTAAGTTCCGACCCGCACGAAAGGCGTAACGATCAGGGCGCTGTCTCGGAGAGAGGCTCGGCGAAATAGAATTGTCTGTGAAGATGCGGACTACGTACACCTGGACAGAAAGACCCTATGAAGCTTTACTGTAGCTTGGTATTGTGTCCGGGCTCTGAATGCGCAGGATAGGTGGGAGATGTTGATCTCGTGCTCGTGGGTACGAGGGAGTCAATGGTGAGATACCACTCTTTCAGAGCTAGGATTCTAACGTTCACCCGTTATCCGGGGAGCGGACAGTATCAGGTGGGCAGTTTGACTGGGGCGGTCGCCTCCTAAAAGGTAACGGAGGCGCGCAAAGGTTTCCTCAGGCTGGTTGGAAATCAGCTGACGAGTGCAAAAGCAGAAGGAAGCTTGACTGTGAGACCTACAAGTCGAACAGGGACGAAAGTCGGCTTTAGTGATCCGACGGTTCTGAGTGGAAGGGCCGTCGCTCAACGGATAAAAGTTACTCTAGGGATAACAGGCTGATCTCCCCCAAGAGTTCACATCGACGGGGAGGTTTGGCACCTCGATGTCGGCTCATCGCAACCTGGGGCTGAAGTCGGTCCCAAGGGTTGGGCTGTTCGCCCATTAAAGCGGTACGCGAGCTGGGTTCAGAACGTCGTGAGACAGTTCGGTCCATATCCGGTGTACGCGTAGGAACATTGAGAGGATTTCTCCCTAGTACGAGAGGACCGGGAGGAACGCACCTCTGGTGTACCAGTTATCGTGCCAACGGTAAACGCTGGGTAGCCATGTGCGGAGTGGATAACCGCTGAAAGCATCTAAGTGGGAAGCCCACCTCAAGATGAGTGTTCCCATGGGGTAACCCAGTAAGGTCACGGGAAGAACACCCGTTGATAGGCTCTACGTGGAAGTCCAGTAATGGATGCAGCGGAGGAGTACTAATAGACCGAGGGCTTGACCAACATTTTGGTTCTTGCCTGAAGACAAATTCTTTGTTGATTCAGACGCGCAACGTAAGTTGTAATCCTATGCAGTTCTCAGGGTTCACCCTCTGAGAATGTATCTATCCTGGTGTTCATGGCGGTGTGGAACCACTTCGATCCATCCCGAACTCGGTTGTGAAACGCATCAGCGGCGACGATATTTGGGGGGTAGCCCCCTGAGAAAATAGCTCAATGCCAGGTAAAACATTCTCAAAAAAAAATGATCTGAAGGCCATCACGGTCTGATTATTTTTACGAAGAAACCACCTCCACGGAGGTGGTTTTTTTGTGCCCCTACACTTGGATTTCAGTCTTTATTTGAGCCACTGATCGACGTCTCCAAGATTGATAATTATGGGATGATCTCTTGGCTCTTGTTGTGGATTGCCTTCTCTCAAGCTGTAAAGGGTGAATAGTCCAGCACCCTTCGCGGCATCACATTCGTCGCTGTTATCGCTAATGAAGAGAATATTTTGAGGCTTACAAGCCATTGATGATGCAATTGCCGTGTAGCTTCTTTGTTCTTTCTTGTTGCCAATGTGGGTGTCGAACCAGTGGCTAAATAGATTCTCAATGTCTCCTTTGCTTGTGTACTTGTATAGCAAGCGCTGTGCCTCGACGCTTCCTGAAGAGTATATGCCCAGCGTAAATCCTTGTTTATGCCATTTTTTTAGGCCTTCATAGGCATCTTCAAAGAGCTCTGAAGTGATCTTGCCTGTTGTGTATCCTTCTTTCCATACCTTGCCTTGAATATCTTTAAGGGCTGTTGATTTTTTGTCTGATGCTATTAAAAGCTGAAGGTAAGATTCGATCTTTAGATGTTTAGGTTGTTGTATTTCTTCGGATGAATGCCTGAGTGTGGCACTTTGTTTGTCTTGATCCTGCATCCATTCGTCTTCTGCATTGTTGATTAGTTGACTTATAGACGGATCATCTTTGTGTCTTTCTAGAAAGTCTTTTAGTGCTAATTGTGCATAAGGAAAGAGGGTCTCTGTGACAAATGTAACCGGACATGTTGTCCCCTCGATGTCGAGTAAGATATGGCTAATCATTGGCTGAGTTGCAATAGTTTTTTCTTCAATAAGACTGAGAATAAGAATTCTAGGATCTCCACATGTCTTTGAGCTTCTGCTAATGAATCGCCCCAAGCGTAAAGGCCATGGCCTGCCACCAGTATTCCTGGAATGGTTTTACTGAGATACGGCCGAACCGTCTGGCTGAGTTCTTCTATGTTTTGATTGTTAGACATGATTGGAATGTCGATTGTTGTTTCATGGGATGTAATTCCTTTTAATCCCTTGAGCATTTCCCATCCTTCTAATTGGATTGTCCCGACCCTTGCGTAATGAGCTGAGAGGACAGTGGTTTCAATGGAGTGCGTATGAAGTACTGCTCCACATTTTAATTGCCTAATGATTTCTAAATGCAGTGTTGTTTCTGCGCTCGCTCGTCCCCGTCCCTCAATCACATTGTTCTGTTCGTCAACAATGACGAGTTCAGCTGGTTCCAGCCGCCCTTTGTTTACGCCGCTGGGAGCCATGAGTAGATGGATGGGATCGTGTTGAACCACAACACTGAAATTGCCGCCTGTGCCCTCGCACCATCTACGTCCATGCAAGTCTCCAATCGTTTTGGCTAGCTGTTCGCGGAGCTCCTGGATCGTGTTCACGCCTTCGGAGTGGTGTTGTCTTCTATACAAGTAGAAGCTAACCCCCTGTTTTGACGCTTCCTCGGAGTTTGCGCTGGACTGGCGATCACCTCGATTTGCTCGATCAGCGTTGCCTGCCCCACACGGTTGTGTATCGGCAGCTCACCCATTGGCGCGAAGTCAGCGAGGCGATCCGTTCGATGGCTGTTCGTGGTGCACCTGCCATTGGGGTTGCGGCCGCGTGGGGTGTTGTGTTGGCAGCCAAGGCTGGAGACGATCTTGATCAAGCCATTGAAGGCTTACGTGCGTCCAGGCCGACCGCCGTCAATTTGAGTTGGGCCCTTAATCGGATGCAAACGTCCGCTAAGTCCAATGGTTGGGTTGACGTTCATCAACTTGAGCGCCTCGCCTCCGCAATCGAAGCGGAGGATCGTGCTCTCACCCAGGCTTTGGTCAATCACGGCGTTGGAGTTTTGCCGGAGGATTGTCGTGTTCTTCATCACTGTCACACCGGTGCGGTCGCCACGGCTGGAGTCGGTACGGCTCTTGGTGTGATCGTGGCCGGCCATCAGAGAGGAATTGTGAAGCATGCCTGGCTGGATGAAACCCGCCCGCGCCTGCAGGGGGCCGCTCTCTCCGCTTGGGAACTCGGTTGTTGTGGTGTGCCAGCAACCGTGATTGTTGATGGAGCGAGTGGTTTGTTGATGCGTCGTGGTCAGGTGGACGTTGTTTTGGTCGGTTGTGATCGTGTTGCTGGTAACGGAGATGTGGCTAACAAAATTGGGACTTACAACCTCGCCCTTGCTGCGCGAGCCCATGGGGTTCCCTTTTACGTCTGTGCTCCCAGCAGCAGTATCGACATCACCACCGTTGATGGTGATGCCATCACCATTGAGGAGCGTCCGGAGGATGAAATCACTCATTTCCGGGGTGAACTTGTCTGTGCCTCGGGTGTGCGTGCTTGGAATCCTGCTTTTGACATCACGCCAGCCCACTTGATTACTGGTCTAATAACTGAATTTGGTGTGATTCGATCTCCCTCGAGAGAGTCCATAGCTTCACTGCCGTTTGCGAATTAGCGCTGACAGCTCGGGCACCAGTGGGTGCTCCGGCCCGACAACTTTTCACGGCTGATGGGCGTTCCACACTTGCGGCAAGGCTGTCCGCTCCGGCGATACACCCACGACTGCCCCCCATAGTTCCCATTGACGCCTTCAAGATCTCGAAAGTCGCTGAAGGTTGTTCCTCCAACCCCGATGCTGATGTGCAGCACGTTGACCAGTTCATCTCGGAGTCGGATCAGTTGTTCGATCGTGAGCTTCCCCGATGGTGAGAGAGGTGGAATTCCGGCCGCGAACAAGCTCTCATCGGCATAGATGTTTCCTACTCCGGCAATCAGAGATTGATCCAGCAGTGCGGTTTTAATGGGTCGTGCTGAACCCTTAAGCCGTTGCTTGAGATAGGCACCCGTAAATGCATCGCTGAAGGGTTCTGGCCCCAGTCGTTTAAGGCCGGTCATCACGCTGTCGAGGTCGTCGCCTTCTGGTATCCACCACATTTCTCCGAAGCTGCGCAAGTCAACAAACCGCAGTTCCTCGTTGTGTTGATTCCAAAAACGCACGCGCGTGTGACTGCATGGTGCTGCTGGCGTGGCATGCCATTGAAATTGGCCGGTCATTCGCAGATGCACGCCCCAGCTACCTCGATTGGGCTCGAGCTGTGCCATGAGGTATTTGCCTCGGCGAGACCAGGCTCCAACCGTGGCACCCTTCAGGCCCGCCACAAAGTGATCGACTCCGCCCGGACTCGCGATTGCCCTCGCACGGCAGACTTCGATTTCAGCGATTTCAAACGATTCAAGACGGTCCGCTAATCCTCGGCGAACCGTCTCAACTTCAGGTAGCTCAGGCAATGGCCTCAGGCGGACTCGAGTTCTGACTCGGCGAAATTGTTGGTGTTGATGCCGCCATCAACGCCTTGCATGCCGCTGTAGTTCACCTTTTCAAAGCGAACAACCACCGGATAACGGATTCCAGACGTGTCGATTGTGGCAACAGTGCCAACTTCGTTGAACCAGTAGGACTCGGGACGCTTGATGCGCACCTTGGCGCCGCGGGAGATCGCCATCGCTGTGCATAGAAGGGATGCAGTTTTGAGCGTATCTCGCTGGATGCGGCAAGAGACCGCTACGTCACAGAATGTCGTCGGTTCCTCCTTGGCGTTGCACTTGACCACATCTGTTGTGCCTGATCAACCCTCATTGCAGCTGGACCTTCCAGATCCAGAGAGCGATGACATCAGCACCATGGAGTTTCTGGCCCGCCTAGAGCAGGCCTGGGCCATCTGTGATCGCTTTGATCTGCAAACTGAAATTTGGCGCGGCCGCATTCTTGGAGCCGTTCGTGACCGGGAAAAAAGAGGTGGTGAGGGGCGTGGAGCAGGTTTCCTTCAATGGCTTCGCGAAAATGAAATCAGCAAAACAAGGGCCTATGGCTTGATTCAGTTGGCTGAGGCGGCGGACGCGATGCTCACGGAGGGTGCTCTTGAGGAAAGCAGCGTCAATCAATTTTCAAAACGCGCCTTCATGGAAACGGCCCAGGCCGTTCCAGAAGTGCAGCTGATGATTTCGGAGGCTGCCAATGAAGGGCAGGAGATCACGCGGAAGCAAGTGCGTCGATTAACGGATGAATTCACTGCGGCGACGAGTCCGCTGCTGCCGGAAGAGATTCGTCAGCGCACCCAAGAGAACCTTCTTCCGCCAAGAGCTGTAGCTCCTCTTGTGCGGGAGCTCGCCAAGTTGCCTGAGCCGCAACAGGAGGATTTCCGCAAGGTGCTTCGAGATGAACCTGAGCTCGATCGCATTAAAGACGTCACCAGTACGGCGCGTTGGATTACGAAGGCCAATGAATCCGGAGCCGCTGTTCGTGCTTTTCAGCAGGGGGAACTCGATTTAGACAAAGCGATGCAAGAGGCGCAACGTCTGGATGCTCTTGGCTTGCTTGCGGATGCGGTGGGCCAGGCTCAGGCCCTGGAGTCGGCGGTACTCAAGCTGCACACCTCCTGGAGACGTCTTGGCGGTTTGCACGAACGCCTTTGGGTGGAAAGTGGCAGCAGTACGCCCTACCTGCGTGATGTGCTCAATGCCTTGCAGTCTTTGAGTGGGGCCACGATGCGGGTGTCGTTGGGGGAATTGGCAGGTGGAAAGCGTGTGCGGCTGCAATTGGTGGAGGAATCCCCAGAACAACTGGATCCACCCCCCTTGGCTTAACACCAGATCTTGTGCTCGTTATTCTGGGACCACTAGATCTGGTGTGTCCTGGATTCTCTTGAAAGCGCTTTGCAGACTCACTTCGGGTGGGATCGCTTTCGAGCTGGTCAGCGTGCCGTTGTTGAAGCCGTCTTAGAAGGGCGAGATGCGTTGGCGGTGTTGCCAACGGGAGGAGGCAAGTCGCTTTGCTATCAGCTCCCAGCGTTGGTGCGTGATGGCCTAGTGGTTGTGATTTCGCCGCTTGTGGCGCTCATGGAGGACCAAGTATTGGCTCTCCAGAAACGTGGGATCACAGCTGCCTGTCTGCATGCAGGCCTCGATCCAGGCCGACGGCAGCAGGCCATGGCGCGTTTGCGGGATGAATCCCTGAGGTTGCTCTACATCGCGCCGGAGCGCTTGCAGGGAGAAGCGACGCGCCAAATGTTGGAAAACCATGCATCTGAGGGGCGTCTCGTGGCATTGGCCGTGGATGAAGCCCATTGCATTAGTGCCTGGGGTCACGATTTCCGGCCTGACTACAGACGTTTGGGAATGATTCGTCGACTCTGCCCAGGTGTCCCGATGCTGGCCTTAAGTGCCACGGCGGCTCCGAGGGTGCGGGCCGACATCCTTCGTTTGCTCGATCTCCGCAGTCCCTTGGTGCAGGTGAGCTCGGCTCGGCGCGCCAACTTGAACTACACGATGCAACGTCGACCCAGGGATCCAATGCCGCAGGTACTGGAGGCCCTTAAGCAATCCCGAGGGGCTGCTTTGATCTATGCCCGGACACGCCGTTCCGTCGAGCTCTGGGCAGAGCGGCTACGGGAGCAGAAGGTTGATGCCACGCCGTACCACGCTGGGTTGGACCCAGACACCCGGCGAACGGCTCTGACGCGTTTCTTGGAGCAGAAGCGCCCGGTTCTTGTGGCAACCGTGGCTTTTGGCATGGGGGTGGATCGTGGTGATGTAGGCCTCGTGCTCCATCTCGATCTACCGGCGACCCCTGAGGGCTATTTGCAGGAATCCGGGCGTGCAGGACGCGACGGACAACCCGCTAGTTGCCTTGTGTTGTTCTCTCCAGGCGATCGCACAACGTTGAGCTGGGCGATGCAGGCTTCCGGGCGCTCGAGTCCCTCCTTAGAGGAGCGACGACGCCTTGATCTTGCTCAGCAGCAGCTGCGACGGATGGAAGCTGTCGCTGAAGGCGAGATGTGTCGTGAGCAGGCTTTGCTGCTGGCGGTAGGGGAGCTTGTTAGCCCCTGTGGACATTGCGACCGCTGTAAGACCGCTCCAAACCACCGTGATTGGTCCACCCAGGTTGAAACACTGCTAACGCACCTTGCCGACCAGGAGGGGATGGATCTTCGACGTTTGGGTGAGCACCTTGCCCTGCATGAGCCTGGTCGTGGAGACCGTTGGACTTGGTTGGCACGGCGACTTGTGCAGGAGGAATTAATCCGTGAGAGCAACGATGGTGCTCAACGGCTGTACCTCCGGGAGAGCGGTCGCAGTTTCCTTAAAACTCCATGGCCACTGGATTACGCGGCATAGATATCGCTATGCCTTGGCCTGACAGCGATCTTTAACCAAGTCTTTCTCGAAGCGGCTTTGGGGAGCGGCCCAGAGTTTCCAGCTGCCATCAGCTCCCGTTGCATTGATTTTGTTGGCTGAGCAATTCACCGCCAGGTACAACCCTTGGCCTTGGGAATTCAGCGTTGGGACCACTTGACTGCCCCCCATTGGTTGCCAATTGGCCCAGTCCACTTGCAGCGGACCGTAGGTTCTCCAATCCGTCGACTTTGCGAGTTGCGTTTTGGTCGTTGTCGAGGCAGGCACGACCTTCTTGGCAGGTTGTGCTGTGCTGACTTTGGTTTGAACGGGCTTGGTTACGGCCGGTTTGCTCTGGCTTTGGGTTGCCAAGACGGTGGTGGGTTGCGTGAGATAGAGCCGTGTGCCCACCTCCACTTTGTTGGGGTTGGTGAGGTCGTTGATGCTGATCAGCGTGGAGATTGGCAGCTTGTAGGCCTTGGCAATTTGGGTGAGGGTTTGCCCCTTAGCCACGGTGTGTTCAGTGGCTCCAGGGATAGGGGTTACGGCAACGGGTTTGAAGCCAGGTTTTGGCAGAACAGCGTTGCTGGGTAATTTCAGGGTTTGGCCCACTTCCACGTGGTTGGCGTTGCGGAGGCCATTGACGGCCATCAGATCTCGGCTGCTCACCTTGTATTGGGTTGCGATTCTGCTGAGGGTTTCTCCCCCTTTTACCCGATGTCGTCCGTTACCGGCGCTCACCCTTGGCCCTGGAACTTGAAGCTGGCTGCCCGCTTCCAAGTAGTTGGCATTGCTCATGTTGTTGAGCCGCATCAAAGTGCCCACGCTCACGCCTGATCGGTAGGCAATGTCTGTGAGCGTTTCTCCAGGTCGCACCGTGATGGTGGCGGCGGTTGCCGAGAGGGGAAGGATTAGAGCCGTCAGGGCAAGGACGGCGAAACCAGAGCGGCGCATTCGACTCCTTTAATTTCCCGAACCATACGGTGCCTGAAGCAAAGCGCCAGCCCCCAGAGCGACTGCTGCAGAAGGGATGTCTCACTCCAGCTCATCCTGCGATTCGTCTCAGTACGTTGAGATCCACGGAGTACGGCGGGTACCGAAGTTTGAAATCAAATCGGAACCCCCGTTTCAGCACGGCCTTGTAGTGGCTGAAGGTCTGAAAACCGTTGTGACCGTGATAACTCCCCATCCCACTAGCCCCGACGCCTCCGAAGGGGAGTTCTGGAATACCGGCTTGCATCACCACGTCGTTCAAGCAGACACCGCCTGAGCTGGTGGTGCTCAACACCTCTTGCTGTTGAGCTTCGTTTCCGCCAAACAGGTAAAGGGCAAGTGGTTTGCCTTGTTGACGGATTGCCTGAAGAGCCTCGCTGAGGTTGCCAAGGCGCAGCACGGGCAGCAGCGGTCCGAAGAGTTCCTCGCCCATGAGTGGATCCTGACGATCATCCACTGCAATCACGGTTGGGGCGATGCGACGTTGCTCTCGACTGATTTCGCCGCCAATCAAGATTCGACCTTTTGCCCTTGCTGTTTCCAGCAATCGTTCCAGTCGTTGGAACTGCTGTTCATTGATGATCTTCCCGAGTTGATCGGATGCCAGTGGATCTTCCCCGTACATCGCCAACCGTTCGTTGCGCAGCGCATTCAGGAGGTCTGCGTAGAGATCGGACTCCACCAAAAGGTGGTCTGGGGCAATACAGGTTTGCCCAGCATTGATGCCTTTACCCCAGATCAACCGGCGGGCACTCACGCCAAGGTTGGCGCCTTGAAGCACGAGGGCAGGGCTTTTCCCTCCCAACTCAAGGGTGACCGGTGTGAGGTTTGCGGCAGCTCCAGCCAGGACTTTGCGGCCGATCTGCCCTCCACCGGTAAAAAAGATGTGGTCAAACGGCATGGCCACCAGTTGTGCGGCTACGGCACCATCGCCTTGTTCGACCCTCACGACCTCTGGCTCAAAATGGTCGGCGACCAGCTTGGCGATTAAGCCTGCAACTGCTGGCGCATGCTCCGAGGGCTTCAACACCGCTGTATTGCCAGCCGCAAGGGCACTAATGAGTGGACGCAGGGTGAGCTGGAAGGGGTAATTCCAAGGACCGATCACGAGGACGCAGCCCAAGGGTTCCGGAATGACCTGGGCTTGCCCCGGGCTGAGGGCAACGGGAACAGGCACCCGTTTGGCACGCATCCAACGACGCAAATGGCGACGTGTGAATTTCAACTCTTGTCGCAAGGCGACAATCTCAAAGAAAGCTTCAGTTGCGGGTTTGCCGAGATCAGTTTGTAGGGCCTTTAGGACGTCCTGCTCATGCTGTTCGATCAGCGTCATCAGCCGTCCCAACTGCTCTTTTCGCCAGGCCAAGGGTCGGGTAACCCCCGAGCCAACGCTCTCTTGCATCCGGGTCAATTGTTGGATGGAGAGGATCACGGGGCTGACGTTCTGGCCAGATGGGTCTAGCAGTGGTGCATCTGCATCCGGGGGATGACCACAGGGCGGCCATGGTGGTCAGGAACGGTTGTTTATCAACTGATCGTTCGCAGCTACTCCGACGGGAACGGTGATGGCATCGGTGATTTCAAAGGTTTGGCAGCGCGTTTGCCTTACCTGCGATGGCTTGGGGTGAAAACCCTATGGCTGACGCCTATCTATCCATCCCCACTGCGGGATGGCGGATATGACATCACTGATTTCAAAGGGATTCATCCAGATCTTGGCGATCTGGCTTCGTTTCATCGCTTTTTGACAGCAGCCCACAGCCAGGGCATGCGGGTGATTCTCGACTTGGTTTTGAACCACACCAGTGACTTGCACCCTTGGTTCCAGCGGGCCCGATGGGCTCCAAAAGGAAGTCCGGAGCGTGGTGTTTACGTCTGGAGTGATGACCCCAAGCAGTACAGCGATGCGCCTGTGCTGTTTCGACACTTCGAATCATCGAACTGGGAATGGGATTCCGTTGCGGAGCAGTACTACCTGCATCGCTTTCTCCGTCATCAGCCTGATCTCAACTACGAAAATCCCTGGGTCCAGGAGGCGATGTTGGACGTCGTCGATTTCTGGCTGGAGAGGGGGGTGGATGGCTTTCGCCTCGACGCCGTTCCGTTTTTGTTCGAAGCAGAAGGAACCCGTTGCGAAGGGCTGCCAGAAACCCATGCGTTCCTCAAGCGCTTGCGGAAGCGCGTTGATGCCCATGGCCGCGATGTGTTGCTGCTCGGTGAGGCGATTCAACCCGTTGATGAGGCGGCGCCTTATCTCGCGGACGATGAGCTTCAGGGCGCCTTCAATTTTGTGTTGACAGCCCATCTGTTTGCAGCAATCGCCAGTGGCACGGCCCAAAAGTTGGGCGAGTGTTTACTGGAAGCGGAGCAGGCCGTGGAAGGCCCTCGATGGGCGCTGCCGTTGCGCAATCACGATGAGCTTTGGCTTGGTGATGGACACCTCATTGACGATGAGGTGATTCAAGCGGTGCGGTTTGGTTTACCCCAGGGCCAGGGCCATTGGTTGAACTGGGGAATTAACCGTCGACTGGCTCCGTTGCTCAACGGTGATCCCCGCTCCAACCGCCTTCTGCACGGTTTGCTGTACAGCTTGCCCGGGATGCCTTGCCTGTATTACGGCGATGAGCTGGGAATGGGGGATTGGCCTGGCTTGAGGGACCGTGATCCCAACCGAACTCCGATGGCTTGGACCCCAGCCCGTAATGGAGGTTTTTCCATGGCCCCAGATCCATTGCTGGTGCTGCCTCCCATCACGGCGGCTGGCTACGACTACCGCGTGGTGAATGTGGAAGTGCAAAAGCAGTTGCCGGGTTCATTGCTGAATTGGCATCGGCGGATGCTGACCTCCCGTCGGTTGCTGCCAGCACTGCAGCATGGCGATTTCACCCTGCTCCCCAGCAGTCATCCAGGTGTTTTGGTGTATTTGCGATCCACAGACGAGATGTCTGTTTTGGTGGCGGCGAATGTGACCGCTGCGGGAGCGTCATTGAGCTTGGATTTATCGGCGTGGAAAGGACAACGCACGCGTGAAGTGATGTGGGGGTGTGAATTCCCCACCGCCAACGAGGAGTGGTTTGTGAATTTGCCGCCCTACGGATTCAACTGGTGGCTCATTGGTGAGGTGGAAGTGGCCGTGGAGGCTGATACAAGGCCGGATTGAGCGAGGTACGTCTCAGTGAGAGGTTCCAGCCGTTGCGCTTCAGCAAAATCCACCATCGCTAAACGGCACCGACGGGCCAGAACGTCGGTGCTGCTGCGGGCTTGTTCTGCCTGAATGGCATGGGAGATTTCTGCCTCACAGAGGGGAATGACGTCGCTGAGGGGGGCTCGCTTCTCAGGAGCGGCGGCTGCGATCAGTGGCACCGCTTGAAGCCCGTGGCTGCCTTGCAGATGCTCGATCTGGGCAGAGCGTTGGGAGGTGTTGGGCAGAAGATTTTCCAGTTGTTTTTTTTGCGCTGCGAGTTCGTCTCTGGTGGCTGTTGGCGTGGCTCCACTCCCTAGTAGCACTAGGGGTTTGGGGGATGGAAGTGGCTGGCCTAGCTGACGCTCGACAGCCGTCAGGGTGTCGAGGGCCATCGGTCGACAGGTGGTCCATTTGCCGCCCATCACACTCACCAATCCACAGGGAAGGGTTTCCACCTCGTGCTCGCGCACCACTCTGCTGCTGTTCAATCCTTCACCAGGCGGCTTGAGGAGAGGTCTCCCTCCGGCCCAACGGCTGGTGACCTGCGGCTCCGCACAGCCTGGGAACCACTCACGCACGTAATTCAGTAGGTAGCTTTCTTCTTCAGCGGTACAGGACGAGGCCAGACTCGGATCGCAGGCTTCATCGGTGGTTCCCACCAATGTGCGTCCAAAGAAGGGAAGCATGAATAGCACCCGGCCGTCGGCTGTAGAGGGAACGAGCAGTCCCAGACCCTGCGGACAGAGGTTCTGCTTCAACACGATGTGGCTGCCACGGCTTGTGAGCATCCGAGCGGGGGCTTCTGGGTCTGCCATTTGACGAAGGGCATCGGCACCGAGTCCTGTTGCGTTGACAACGACGCGGGCTGTCCAGCGTTCTTGCGTTCCATCTCCGGTTTCGCTGATGGCGGCCACAAGTCGTCCGGCGCCATTGCGTTCGAGTCCAACCACCTTGCAGCGGGTCCGCAGCTGTGCTCCGGCCCGTTGGGCGGTCAAGGCCAGAAGCAAGTTGAGGCGTGCGTCATCAAATTGCCCATCTTTGTAGGCCACAGCTCCTTGGCAGCTTTTCAACTGGGGCAGGGCTTCGTCCAATTGGTGGCTTGACAGCAATCGACTGGAGCCAATGCCTTGTCGCCCTGCGAGGGCGTCATAAACGCCGAGTCCGATGCGGTAGTAGGCCTGGCCGCAGAGTGTCTTGGTGGGAAGTGCTAACTCGAGGCGTCGGGCCAAAAACGGGGCCTGTTCCAGCCAATGGCCCCGCTCCAGCAGTGCCTCCCGGACAAGATTGAGCTGCGCAAGATCGAGGGTTTTAAAAGCCAGTTCGAGATATCGCACCCCGCCATGCAGCAACTTCGTGCTGCGGCTACTGGTGCCACCGCCGATATCCCCTGCCTCTAAGAGGGCAACGGAAAGGCCGCGACGAACTGCCTCGTAGGCCACGCTGGCGCCACTGGCCCCCGCGCCAATCACAACCAAATCAACGTTGTGGTCACTCATGCCAGTTCAAGCTGCGGGTTACGGCGTTATCCCAACGGGTTCGCCAAGCCTTGCGCTCAGCCGCATCGCACTGCGGTTGGAAGAGTTGGGCTCCATCCCGTCGGTGGAGGGCAAGGTTGTTCAGATCGTTGACCACTCCAGCTTGCAAACCTGCAAACAACGCCACGCCTCGTGCCGTGCTTTCCAGACTGGCGGGTCGTCGCACCGTGAGTCCTGTGCTGTCTGCTTGGGCCTGCAGGAGCGGATCCGAGGCGGCGGCACCTCCATCCACTGCAAGTTCTCCCAGCCCATGCCCGAGGGCTTGTTCCGCGAGATCCACCAGGGTGGATACAGAGAGGGCGATTCCTTCCAGGGCGGCCCTTGCAATGTGGCAGCGGTTGCTATCGCGGGTTAGCCCCACCAGGATCCCCCGTGCTTCGGGGTTCCAGTGGGGGGTGCCCCAGCCCGTGAAAGCTGGCACCAACATCACGCCGCCGGAATCAGCAACTTGATTGGCGAGGTCGTTCACCTGCTCTGCTCGCTCGATGATTTGGAGGCCATCCCGCAGCCACTGGATCACAGTGCCGGCATTGAAAAGGCTGCCTTCAAGGCAATAGGTGGGCACGCCATCAGCGTCGGTCCACCCCAGGGTGCTGAGTAGCCCGGCTTCGGATCGACGAATCTCGTTGCCGGTGTTGATCACGAGGAACGCTCCTGTTCCGTAGGTGCATTTGCTTTCACCGGGTTGCAAGCAGAGTTGTCCGAGGGTGGCGGCCTGTTGATCCCCGAGCATGGCCTGAATCGGTAGCCCTTCAAAGGGCAAGCCTGCAGCAATTTGGGCGATGTCCCCTCGGCAGGGCAGCAGCTCGGGCAAGGCATTGGCTGGCAATCCGGTATGGATGCGGAAGTCATCCACCCACTGGCGTTGCTCCAGATCCAGCAGCAGTGTGCGGCTGGCGTTGCTCAGATCGCTTCCGTGATGTTGTCCTTCGGTGAGCTGCCAAAGGAGCCACGATTCCACAGTGCCAAAGCAGAGGTCATCCGCGGCAGCCGCGGCAGCTGCCTCTCCGTAGTGCTCCAGCATCCAGCGGATCTTGCTGGCACTGAAATAGGGATCGAGCAAGAGCCCTGTGCGTCGCCGCCAGTCCTGTTCCAATCCCTGGCGTTTCCAGTCTGCGCAGATGGATGCGGTCCGCCCGTCTTGCCAGACCAGCGCTGGCCCGCAAGGAACACCGGTGCTGCGTCGCCAAAGCACGGTTGTTTCCCGTTGGTTGGTGATGCCACAGCTCACCACTGCTTGGCGTTGGTCGTCCCTCAGCTTCCGCTGAAGGTCGATGAGGGCTTGCCGTTGGCTCGCCCAGATCTCCAGTGGATCCTGCTCGACCCAACCATCGGCGGGGTACTGGATCGGTAGTGGGGCGCTAGCGCTGGCGACCAGATCACCCGCCGGATTGAAGACCACAGCTCGGGAGCTGCTCGTGCCCTGGTCCAGGGCCAACAGGAGAGGCTGATGCGCCATGGCAGTGCTGTTTCTTTCCTGCTAGCGAGAGGATCGCCACCTGGAAAGGTTATGGGCGTGCCCACATTGTTTTCCGACCCGCCGGCTTGGGTGACTGAGGCGGTCATCTACCAAGTTTTTCCTGATCGTTTTCGTCGGAGCGCCAGGGTGGAGGCGCAGCAGCATTTGCAGTTCAAGCCCTGGGGGGCTGATCCCACAGAGGAAGGGTTTCAAGGCGGTGATCTGTATGGAGTGATCGATGGTTTGGATCACCTTCAAGCCATGGGCATTAACTGCCTGTATCTCACACCGATTTTTTCTTCAGCGGCGAACCATCGCTATCACGCCTACGACTACTTCGAAGTTGATCCTCTGTTAGGGGGAAATGCTGCTCTCGATGCGTTGATCGCTGCGCTGCACCAACGCGGCATGCGACTGGTGCTAGATGGTGTTTTTAACCATTGCGGCCGCGGCTTTTGGGCCTTCCACCATCTCGCCGAGAACGGGGAGTCATCGCCCTATCGCCATTGGTTTCACATCCGTCAATGGCCGATTCGGCCATACCCAGCCAAGGATGAAGATTGTGGATACGACTGCTGGTGGGCTTTGCCAGCTCTGCCAAAGTTCAACCACGCCGATGCTGGGGTGCGTGAGCACTTGCTGGCGGTGGCCCGTTACTGGCTAGAGCGTGGCATTGATGGCTGGCGACTCGATGTGCCTGCAGAGGTTCCCGAAGATTTTTGGGTGTCTTTTCGACAGGAGGTGCGAAGGGTCAACCCAGAGGCTTGGATTGTTGGTGAGGTGTGGGGAGATGCACGCCGCTGGCTGCAAGGCGAGCATTTTGATGGCGTGATGAATTACCGGATTGGCTGGAGCAGCTTGTGCTGGGTGGCCGGTGATCAGCTTCGTCAGAGCTATCGCAATCCCGAATACCCCTTGAATCCTTTAACGACGCAGGAGTTGATTGATATTTGGACCACGACGGCGAGTTGGTATCGCGCTGAAGTGAACCGCGCCCAGATGAATTTGCTCGATAGCCACGATGTGCCAAGGGCGCTGCACACGCTGAAGGGTGATGTGGCGGCCTTGAAGTTGTCGTTGCTGTTGCTTTTTCTCCAGCCAGGAGCGCCGTGTATTTATTACGGCACCGAGGCTGGGCTGGCTGGTGGCCCGGATGACGACGTTTCTAGTGGTCCGGAACCGGCCTGTCGTGAGGCCTTCCCCTGGGAACAACCCTGGACGGCTGATCTTTGCAGCTACGTTTCGCTTTTAAAAGCATTCCGCGATCGTTGGCTCAACCTTGGCCAGCCTTTGATCAGCTGGAGCGCTTTGGGACCGGATGGGTTGATGGCATCCACACCCAATTGGCAGCTATGGATCAATCGCAGCCGACATTCTGAGCTGTGTTGCTCCAACTCAGACGTAGTTGAGGAGGTGATCTGCGGCAGTTTGATCAACGGGAGATTGCACCCCCAAAGTGCCGTGATCATTTTCACCCCCAGTGCCAAGGAGTGAAATGAAAGCCCTTGTCGAGACTTGAACTCGAGACCTCTCCCTTACCAAGGGAGTGCTCTACCGCTGAGCTACAAGGGCGTGTGGAAGGTGGGCCGGGTTGGATTTGAACCAACGTAGGCAGAGCCAGTGGATTTACAGTCCACCCCCATTAACCACTCGGGCACCGACCCGAACCACACCCGGAGAATTTACCAGCCGATGCGTCATTCCTTGCCGTATCGATACGATTAATCCAGCTGAAACGGCCTTTTGGCCATGCACGTTCTGCTCCTTAATGGTCCAAATCTCAATTTGCTTGGGCAGCGGGAGCCTGGGATTTATGGCTGCGACACCTTGGCGACGATTGAAACGGAGCTCACTCGAGAGGCCAAAGCTGATGGTGTTGAGTTGGTGTGCTTTCAAAGCAACTTCGAAGGAGCTTTGATTGAGCGCATCCATCAGGCCATGGGAGAGAGCCAGGGGATTTTGATTAATGCCGGTGCTTACACCCATTCATCGATTGCGATTCGGGATGCCTTAACCGGTGTGGCCATTCCCTATGTGGAGTTACACCTCAGCAACACCCATGCTCGCGAGCCTTTTCGCCATCAGTCGTACCTTGCAGGCCGTGCCGTTGGAGTGGTGAGTGGATTCGGCGCCAAGAGTTATTCATTGGCTCTGAGCGGATTGGTCCATCACTTGCGACAGGGCGGATGACCGTTTCATTTCCGCAGAAGGCCACTCCGGAGAAGTCCACAGCTTCGATTCGTTGGCTTGCGGCACCCACGAGTTGGACTTGGGTTGAACAGGCCAATGCGCGGCCGATGGCGGTGTTGATCGACCATGCCCATTGCGAGCGGAAAGCTGCAGGATCTGCTGTGCAGATGATGTTCCGATACCTGTGTGAGCCAGGACTTGGGGAGGCGCTGAGCCCTTTGGCGCGGGAGGAGCTGGAGCATTTTGAGCAGGTTCTTGCCTTGATCAAGTCGCGCGGCCGCTATCTCGAGCCACTTCCTTCGCCTGGATATGCCGCCAACTTGGCGCGTCATATCCGTAAGGGTGAGCCCCAGCGGATGCTGGACTCCTTTCTTGTGGCTGGCTTAATCGAAGCGCGGAGCCATGAACGGATGGCTCTCTTGGCCGAGCACAGCCCAGATCCTGAATTGCGCTCGCTCTATGGCGATCTCTTGGCAAGCGAAGCACGACATTTTGGTTTGTATTGGGTTTTGGTGGAGGAGAGATTTACGAGAGCTGTGTTGGTGGAACGCTTGCAAACCTTGGCCCTTGCTGAAGTGGAGGCTTTGCAAGGTGTCCTTGAGTCTCCAGACGATGTGCGGATGCACTCTTGTGGGGTGTCTCCCATCTGAGCTACGCCGATATGTCTTGGGCTGCTATATGCAATGCCTCGCGCCGAGAGTTCACCAGTTCTGCGTGAACACCGAATTGGCGGAGCCTCTGTTGCAGTTTTGAGTTAGCTCCAGCGATCAAGATGGTTCGTCCGGATGTTTGGGCCTCTTGCACCATCCGCTCGATGGCGAGCGAGGCAGAGATTCCAATTCTGGGAACCTCTGTGATGTCCAGAATCAAAACCTTGTAGTTCTGGATCAGGCCCATTCGGGCACTAATTCCCTTGGCAGCACCAAAGCTGAGTGGTCCGCGTAGTCGGAACAGCATCAGAGCGTTACCGCACTGATCAACCAAGCTCTTTTCCTCTGTAGTGAGGTCGTGGAGACGGACTTCAGCGGCATCGGGTGGGTTATCGGCATCCATCCCCTCCAGCTGCGTTTGGGTGATGGAGTCAACGGTGAGCAAGTTGGCGACGAACATCCCAACCAAGACGCCCCAAATCAAGTCCCAAAACACCGTCATCAAGAGGACGGAGTACATCAATACGGCCGTTTTCCCGGAGAGACGGTGGGCACGAAGAAGAAAGCCCCAGTCGATG
The DNA here is from genome assembly GCF_000012505.1 of Synechococcus sp. CC9902. Taxonomy (NCBI): domain Bacteria; kingdom Bacillati; phylum Cyanobacteriota; class Cyanophyceae; order Synechococcales; family Synechococcaceae; genus Synechococcus; species Synechococcus sp. CC9902. The sequence continues at coordinate 1,756,574 of NC_007513.1, read as the reverse complement.
ATGTCGAGCCCCACTTTGATCAAAATTCCAGCTAGCAGTGCTGTGGGAATTTGTGCGGCAAGCGGACCTGCCCCCAGCAAAACAACCAGCAGAACGAATGAATGGCTCATCCCGGAGAGCGGTGTGGCGCCGCCGGATTTGATGTTGATGACTGTGCGCATCGTGGCGCCAGCCCCTGGCAGGCCAGACAAGAAGCCAGCAGCGGTGTTGGCCATTCCTTGCCCGATCAGCTCACGGTTGGAGTTGTGGCTTGTTTGGGTGATGTTGTCGGCGACGAGTGAGGTGAGGAGTGAGTCGATCGCTCCCAATAGGGCGAGGACCAGACCAGCCTTCACCAGCTCTGGGAGGTGCTCACTGAAGTTGGGCATCACCAACTGAAGTCCCCCTTCGGGTATGGCTCCGATCCGAGCCAGTGGTTCCAGTCCGAGGGCGTTTAAACGGTCGTCGTTGAAGAACAGCAACGACAGTGGCGTCACAATCACCAGTGCCAGGAGTGGTGAGGGGATCCACTGGCGCAGCCGCAATGGTGAAAGGAAAACGACAGCCAGTGTCATCACACCCACCGCCAAAGCTGCGGGATTGAGGCCAGGGCTGTTGGCCAGTGTTTGCAGCGAATCCACCACGCCACCTCGGGTGGTAACCCCCACAAATGGCCCAAGCTGCAAAACGAGAATGATGAAGCCAATTCCCGACATGAACCCCGACACCACGGAGTAGGGAACGAGTGTGATGAAACGGCCCAGGCGCAGCACTCCAAGCAGAACTTCGCAAACGCCGCCGATGACCACTGCAGCCATCACCATCGGCAGGATTTCGCCTGCGCTTAGGTCTTGATTCACGCCAACGGCGGCGAGGCTGGAGACGACCCCCGCCACGGTCACGCTCATGGGTCCTGTCGGACCGCTCACCTGGGCGGGGGTTCCGCCCAGCAGAGCGGCTAAGAATCCAGTGATAATCGCCCCGTAGAGCCCATAAATTGCTCCGCCTGGGCCCAGAGCTGCGTTGCCAAACGCCAGTGCGAGAGGCAGGGCCACAACAGCAGCGGTCAGTCCACCGAGGAGGTCGCCTTTCAGATTGCGGCGATGGAGGCCGTGAATAAAGCCCATTAAGGCAGCCCACTCCAGATGCTCAGTGCGTCGAGCGATTGCAACCCTTCTCGTCGACGTCCATCAGGCATGACCCAGGTGGGGTAAGCGCGAATGGCTGCAGATTCACAATCGGCGGCTTGTTGGGGACGTTTTTTGGGTTGTCGACACTCCACATAGGGAACGCTGCTCCCCGCTTGTTGACCAAACAGGTTCATTTGGCGAAAGCAAGCCGGACAACTCCAGGAGCCATAAAAGCGAGCCCCGATGGCACTTAGATGATTAGCGAGCTCGATGGCCTGATCGCTCGATGCCCGAAGGGGCTCTCCAATCGTTCCCTTCCACTTCTCCTCAGCTGAAGCGGGCAGAGCCCAGATGGCGGCGCCCAAGGCCCAACCCGTGAAAACGATTCCACCGATTCTCTTCATGCAGGCCAAGCGCGACAAATCGAAGTTAGGGCGGATGGCACCGTTCGGGCTTCCCTCCATCTCGAACCCTCACCAAACGAGCCACCGTTGAGAAAGTGGAATTAGGAAATGGGAACCATGGCTGGTAGCGGATACAAGGATTATTTCCAGGTTCTCGGTGTGGATCGATCCGTCGATGCTGATGGAATTAAGCGCGCTTTCAGAAAGTTGGCCCGTCAATATCACCCCGACGTCAATCCTGGGGATGCATCGGCTGAGGCGCGTTTTAAGGAAATTAGTGAGGCCTATGAAGTGCTGTCTGATGCCGACAAGCGCAGGCGATACGAGCAGTTTGGTCAGTACTGGAACCAGGCAGGGGGGATGGGAGGTGGCGCTCCCGGCATGGATGTTGATTTCGGCCGCTATGGAAATTTCGACGATTTCATCAACGACTTGCTCGGACGCTTTGGCGGACCTGGCGGTTCCCCTGGATTCCAGGGGGGCGGTTTCCCCGGCGGAGGATTTTCAAGGGGAGCTCAGGCGTCGCGTTCACCCGTAAATCTTGATGCGGAAGCGTCCGTTGGGGTGTCGTTTACGGAGGCCTATCGGGGTGGAGAACGAACGTTGTCGGTGAACAACGAGAGGGTTCAGGTTCGTATCCCCGCTGGGGTCAAAAACGGATCGCGTCTTCGTCTCAAGGGGAAGGGGAATTTGCAGCCTGGAACGGGTCGTCGCGGTGATCTTTATCTGAATCTTTCGATCAAACCCCACGCGATCTGGCGTCTTGATGGTGATCAACTGCGTGCCGACCTTCCCGTCAGTTTTGATGAGTTGGCCTTGGGCGGGATGGTCACCGTGATGACCCCTGATGGCGAAGCTCAAGTGTCGATTCCGCCTGGTACTCCGCCAGGACGCAGTCTTCGACTCAAAAATAAGGGTTGGCCTTTGAAAGCTGGCCGCGGCGATCTTCTGCTGACCCTCACCCTGGAGCTGCCTGCGTCCTGGAGTTCAGAGGAGCAGCAGTTGCTCGAACAACTTCGTGTTCAGCGTTCTTCGAATCCCCGCCACGACTGGTTACGAAGTGCCGCGCTTTGAACGGCGGACCGTACGATCGCTGATACCTCCCCCGGTCTGATGGAGCTCACTTACCGCCCTCGTCGTTTGCGTCGTACTCCGGCCCTACGCGCCATGGTGCGAGAGCACAGCCTCTCAGCCGCAGACTTTATTTATCCCCTCTTTGTGCATGAGGGTGATGGAGTGGAACCCATCGCTGCCATGCCTGGAGCGAGTCGGTGGAGCTTGTCTGCGCTGATGGGTGAGGTGCAACGCGCATGGGATCTGGGGGTTCGCTGCATCGTTTTGTTCCCCAAGGTGTCTGAGGAACTCAAAACCGAAGACGGGGCGGAGTGTTTTAACGAAAACGGGTTAATTCCCCGTGCGATTCGCCAAATCAAAGCAGCTATCCCTCAGATGGCAATCATGACGGATGTTGCTTTGGATCCCTATTCCTGTGATGGGCATGACGGGATTGTGAGTGAGGAAGGGGTTGTGCTGAATGACGAGACGATCGAACAGCTTTGTAAGCAGGCGGTGGTTCAGGCCCGTGCTGGTGCAGACCTCATTGGTCCGAGCGACATGATGGATGGCCGCGTTGGGGCGATCCGCGAAGCCCTCGATGATGAGGGATTCGAACATGTCGGCATCATCAGCTATACCGCTAAATATTCTTCGGCTTATTACGGCCCATTTCGAGAGGCTCTTGATTCCGCGCCCCGATCTGACGGGTCAAAGCCGATTCCGAAAAATAAAGATACCTACCAAATGGACCCAGCCAACGCGCGGGAGGCGATTACTGAGGCTCAGCTGGATGAACAAGAAGGCGCCGACATCATGATGGTGAAGCCTGGTTTGGCTTATTTAGATATTATTCATCGCCTTCGTGAGGAATCAGAACTTCCCATCGCGGCCTACAACGTCAGCGGAGAATATTCAATGGTGAAGGCGGCTGCAGAACGAGGCTGGATCGATGAAAAGGCTGTTGTTTTGGAAACCCTGTTGAGCTTTAAAAGAGCTGGCGCTGATTTAATTCTCACTTATCATGCCTGCGATGCTGCTGGCTGGCTCCAAGATAGCTAGGCCCATCGATTAAATATTTTCAATTCAAGTGAGAACTCTGCTTGTTAGTTAGAGCTTCAATAAATATTTATAAATCTGTCAAGTATGATTATGAATGTTTTTATTTAGTGATTCTTGTTGAGATTGAAGCGTTGCTCGTTTGATCGCTTTGCGTGAAAGGTCTTTTGAGCTGAATTTCTGTTTTCAATATTTAAGACACGAAGTTGAGAGTTGAACGAATGGGTTGGCGCGAATGCTCGCTACTTGGAGTTGATCTGCTCCACAATGGTGGTCTTCAATCGATCTCTCGAATGTCAACGGTTGATCGGCTCGGTCACGTCGCTATCCGCGTTGATGACGTGGAACGTGCCGTCACCTTTTACAAGGGGTTGGGCATGCGTCTGGTTTGGCAGGCTGACGATTGGTGTTATCTCGAGGCAGGGGACACTCGGGATGGCTTGGCCTTACTCGGACCGGGCTACAAGGCGGCAGGTCCGCATTTCGCCTTTCATTTCCGCGATCGGGCTGAAGTGGACGCCATTCACGGCCGACTCAAGTCGCAAGGAGTCCACGTGGGTGCCGTGCATGACCATCGCGACGGTACCGCCTCCTTTTATTTGAAGGATCCCGAAGGCAATTGGCTCGAAATGCTTTATGAACCTCCCGGTGGTATCCCTTCCAACTGCGACTGAGACCGTGACCCACCCCAGTCACCATCAGGCCTTGAGTGAAACGCTTGAGCTTTTGGAGTGGCCTGTGGTGTGCGAGCACCTGGCTACGTTTGCCAGCACGCGCATGGGGCTCGAATCGGCTCGGGCAACGCAGTTGCCCCAGTCGCTGGCGGAGACGCTTCAGCGACAGGCCGAAACCGTTGAAATGGCGGTTTTGGACGATCTCACTGAGGGAGGGTTGAGTTTCCGAGGTGTGAATGACCTTCGGCCAGTTCTGCTGCGATGCCTCAAGGGTGGTGTGGCCTCCGGAGAGGAGTTGCTTGCCGTGGCTGGAACCCTCGCTGCGGCACGAAAATTGCGTCGTCAAATCGACGATCAGGAGCTGCGTCCCGTCTGTACAGCTCTGATCGAAACGATGGTCACCCTGCCTGATCTAGAGCAACGCTTGAAGTTTTCCCTGGAAGAAGGTGGTCGTGTTGCGGATCGGGCGAGCCCACCCTTGGCGGGCCTTCGACAGCAATGGAATGGCGTGCGCCAGGAGCGACGCGACAAACTTCAGGAGCTCACGCGTCGTTACGCGTCCTTTCTCCAAGACTCAGTCATCGCACAACGGCATGGACGCCCTGTCCTCGCCGTCAAAGCAGGCGCTGTGGGTCAGGTGTCGGGTCAAGTCCACGACAGTTCAGCGTCTGGGAACACCGTTTTTATTGAGCCCCGCTCGGTGCTCACGATGGGCAACAAGCTTGTCGATATCGAGGCTCGAATTCGAAAAGAGGAGCAGCGCGTTCTTGCCGAGTTGAGCGATCTGGTTGCCCAGGACGAGCGAGTTCTCAATTCACTTGTTGAGATTTTGTTAGCCCTGGATTTGGCTTTGGCCCGCGGCCGTTACGGCCGATGGCTCGGGGCTGTTCCACCCCATTTGTTGGAAGATCCTGAGGCTCCCTTCTTGCTCAGGGACCTGCGACATCCATTGCTTATTTGGCAACACAAACGTTCCAGCGGCTCTCCGGTGGTGCCGATCAGCGTGGATGTGTCTGCACAACTCCGTGTAGTCGCGATCACCGGACCCAACACCGGCGGCAAAACGGTGAGCTTGAAGAGCCTTGGTTTAGTGGCCCTCATGGCTCGCGCCGGAATGCTGATTCCTTGCTCTGGCCGGCCGTCCTTGCCCTGGTGTGCCCAAGTGTTGGCCGATATCGGCGATGAGCAATCTCTTCAACAAAGCTTGTCCACATTTAGTGGACATATCAAACGTATCGGCAGGATTCTGCAGGCGCTTGAATCCGGTCCAGTTCCCGCCTTAGTTCTGTTGGATGAAGTGGGGGCAGGGACAGATCCAAGTGAAGGCACGGCTCTCGCAACTGCTCTACTGAAGGCGCTTGCGGATCGGGCACGACTCACGATCGCGACAACGCACTTTGGCGAGCTCAAGGCGCTCAAATACACCGACGACCGATTTGAAAACGCTTCGGTGGCTTTCAATGCCGAAACTTTGTCTCCGACTTATGAACTTCTCTGGGGGATCCCTGGGCGTAGCAATGCCCTAGCCATTGCGACGCGTTTAGGCCTTGATGCGGGGGTGTTGGATCAAGCGCAAGCCCTTTTGGCTCTGGCGGCGGAGGGGGAGGTGAACACGGTGATTCAAGGTCTTGAGGAGCAACGGCAGCGACAGCAAGCTGCGGCTGAAGATGCCGCAGCGCTCTTGGCGCGAACAGAGCTGTTGCATGAAGAGTTGCTGTTGCGCTGGCAAAAGCAAAAGCAGCAGACGGCATTGCATCAAGAACAAGGACGTCAGCGATTGGAACAGTCCATCCGTGAAGGACAGAAAGAGGTGCGTTCCTTGATCCGCCGGTTGCGGGACGGCCGCGCCGACGGTGAAACGGCGCGTAAGGCTGGACAACGCCTTCGCAAGTTGGAAGACCATCACCGTCCAACAAAGGAGAAGCGCGCACCGAAACCCGGCTGGCGTCCTGAGGTGGGAGAACGCGTTCGGTTGCTGGCCTTGGGAAAGGCCGCAGAAGTGTTGGCAATCTCAGATGACGGTCTGCAGCTCACGGTGCGTTGCGGTGTGATGCGCACCACCGTGGATCTCAATGCTGTTGAAAGCTTGGATGGACGGAAGGCTGAACCACCTCCGGTTCCTGTTGTGAAAGTGCAAGCGCGCTCTGGCTTGGGAGCAGGCGCTCAAGTACGTACGAGCCGCAACACTTTGGATATTCGAGGGATGCGTGTGCACGAAGCTGAATCCACCGTTGAAGAGCAGCTCCGCAATGCCAATGGACCGCTGTGGGTGATCCATGGAATCGGCACAGGCAAGCTGAAGCGCGGCCTGAGAGCGTGGCTGGATACGGTTCCCTACGTGGAGAGGGTCGTTGATGCGGAGCAGGGCGATGGGGGGCCAGGTTGCAGCGTTGTTTGGGTGCGTTGATGCCCCTGATTAGTTCGTGTCTGGCATGGCAACAGCGTTGCCGAGTTCATCAAACAACCTCCAACCGCGCGGGTCTGGTGCGAGATACACCATTTGTTTTGGCTGATAGAGGGGCTCTGGTGGCGTGCGCACTTGGATTAAGTGATCTCCGTCCAGCAATCGACAGGTGAGCACCTGCTCATTGCCCAGCACTTCGCAATGGCTGACTTCTGCGGCCAAATTCCGGTTTGTGGCCGGAGCCATGATCCATCCCTCTGGCCTCAGCCCTGCAGTGAGCTGCTGTCCTTCAAGGCTGGCGAGAGCCTGAACCAAAGGTCCCTCAATCGCAAGCCGTCGATCCCCGAGCAGGAGGGTTGCGTTCGGCCCTACGCATACAGGCAGAAGCGCCATCGGTGGACTTCCGATGAACTGCGCGACAAACAAATTGGACGGCCAGTTGTAGAGCTCCATCGGGGTTCCCAATTGTTGGAGCTTTCCTGCGTTCAAAACTGCAATTCGGTGGCCCATCGTCATCGCTTCCACTTGATCGTGGGTGACGTACACCGTGGTGGTGCCCAAGGTCCGTTGGAGATCAACAATGCGGGTACGCGTGCTGTTCCGGAGCTTTGCGTCGAGGTTGCTGAGCGGCTCATCCATTAGGAACACCGCAGGTTTCCGAGCCATGGCGCGGCCCAAGGCGACGCGTTGTTTTTGGCCGCCTGATAATTCTTTCGGTAGCCGATCCAAGAGTGGTTCCAACTCGAGAGCCTTGGCCACCGTTTGAATTTGCTCAGCGATCTGTTGTTCCCTGGTGGATTGGATTCTGAGTGCTTGCGGCAAGCGTCGCGATGCTCGACTGAATTGGTCGTGCAGTTGCTGCCAGGGCGAGCGTGTTTGGCTTCGGCGTAATCCAAAACTCAGGTTGTCTCGCACGCTGAGGTGGGGATAAAGCGCATAGCTCTGGAACACCATGGCCACGTCGCGCTGCGCGGGTCGGATGCGGCTGACCGGTCGATCACCAATCAGGATTTCACCGGAGGTGGGGCGATCTAAACCAGCCAGTAAGCGCAGAAGTGTGCTCTTGCCACAACCTGATGGCCCAACAAGAACGAGGAATTCACCATCTTTGATTGTTAGATCGAGTTGTCGCAACACCTCAACTGGTGTTTCGCCGCGTCGTCCGGGGTAGGTCTTACTGAGAGCTTCGAAACGGACGCCTGACAATCGATTGCTGCATCGGTCTGATCCTAAGGTTGTGGATTGGATCCAAACAACGCTGCCGTGCAGTTCATCGATCAGGCGCGGATCTCCACACGCGGTGGCCGCGGCGGTGACGGTATCGCTGCATTCCGTAGAGAAAAGTACGTGCCAGCTGGTGGCCCCTCAGGTGGTGATGGTGGCCATGGGGGACATGTGGTGTTGGAAGCCGACAGCAACCTGCAGACGTTGTTGGATTTCAAATACAAACGATTGTTCGCTGCAGACGATGGAAAACGCGGTGGTCCGAATAAACGCACGGGCGTTTCAGGGCGTGAATTGGTGATCAAAGTCCCCTGTGGAACGGAGGTTCGGCACCTCACCACAGGCATTCTTTTGGGCGATCTCATTGAGCCCGGAACAAGGTTGGTGGCGGCATTTGGGGGCCGTGGGGGCTTGGGAAATGCCCATTATTTGAGCAATCGCAATCGTGCACCCGAGAAATTCACGGAAGGTCGTGATGGGGAGGAGTGGCCGCTGCAGTTGGAGTTGAAGCTGCTTGCGGAGGTTGGAATTATTGGCTTACCCAATGCTGGTAAAAGCACCTTGATTGCGGTGCTTTCGGCAGCTCGTCCCAAGATTGCCGACTACCCGTTCACCACTTTGATTCCCAACCTGGGAGTGGTACGGCGCCCCAGTGGTGATGGCACTGTTTTTGCTGATATTCCCGGCCTAATTGCTGGTGCAGCCCAAGGCGCTGGCCTTGGCCATGATTTTTTACGCCATATCGAAAGAACGCGCCTTCTCATTCATCTTGTAGATGCTGGATCTGATGATCCGGTTGAGGACTTGCGTGTAGTGGAGCAGGAGCTCAAAGCCTATGGCCATGGATTGGTCGACCGCCCAAGACTCTTGGTGCTGAATAAGAAAGAGCTGGTTCAAGAGTCTGATTTGCCGGGAGTATTGGCTGACTTGGAAAATGCCAGTGGACGAGATGTTTCCTGCATATCTGCGGCTATGGGAACGAATCTCAACGAGCTACTTGAAAATGTATGGAATGAGCTTGGAGTGTAGTAATGAATATTTTTTCTGCTTTAAATATGATTGTTTGAATCGATAATTTTTATGTTTTACGATATATTGTAAGAAATACTTCAAGGCGATGTTGCTTGAAATGATGTGCCTATTTATTGAGTTTCTGGATTAATTTTGCCTTGCGAGAGGTAACTTAGATCAAATAAAATCAATAAAAAAGCTGGTCAGTTTTCTGACCAGCTTTTTGAAATTGGCACGAAATAGGTTGAGCTTCGGTCAACAATCAATCGTCGTAAACGCGGCACTCGTCTGCATCGGGATTCGCGTCGCAATACAGCTCGAGGGAAGTGGGGTCGTGCTTGTCCTGAGGGTTGTGCTCCTTGTATTCCTCAAGAGACTTCAGCTCTTCTGTGAGGTGGCGAAGCTTGGCTTGGTCTCCAGTGGCTTTCGCTGCTTCGAGTTCAGACTGATCCTTCTGAATGTGATCGTCGATGGATTTCATGGTTTCAGTCCTCGCTTGTGCAAGTTTAAACCGGCTTACCGGTTTTGTTGCTGCGCTTTCTTGAAGCCATGACGTTTTAACAAAAGGCTGGTTTCGATCACCTGCCTCATCGTTGAAGCCAACCTCTTAAGGAGCAAGCTCGCTCAGCTCGAGCCAGCGTTCTTCCGCTTGTTCGATGGTGCTGATCAGGTCTGCAAGTTCGAGGCTTCGAGCGGTCATGTCGTCACAGTGGCCTGAGATTTGTGCCTCTAAAGCAGACCGCTGCTTTTCAAGTTGCGGCAATGTTGAATCGAGCTTTTCGAGCTCCTTCGTTTCCTTGAAGCTGCGACGGCGTAGCTCCTCCGATATGGGCTTGTTGGGTTGACGTTTTTTGGTGGGCGTTGGCGCGATGGTTTGCGTCCGCTCGAATTGTTTCTCCTGCTCAAGGAATTCGCTGTAATTCCCCTCAAAACGTTTGAGTCGGCCGTTGTCGAAGCAAAACAGGCGATCCACCGTTCGATCCAGAAAGTAGCGATCGTGGGAAACGACGATGACGCAGCCTCGGAAGTCTTCCAAAAAGTCCTCCAGAACGCTGAGTGTTTGCACGTCAAGGTCATTGGTGGGCTCATCAAGCAGCAGCACGTTGGGAGCTTGAACCAACATTCGGCACAAGGTGAGTCGCCGCCGCTCTCCTCCCGAAAGCTTGCTCAGTGGGCTGTGTTGTTGTGCGGGAGGGAAAAGGAAGCGCTCGAGAAGTTGCGAGGCAGTGACCTGTTCTCCGCCTAAATCGATCCGGCTGGCGGCTTCTTCGACAAATTCGATCACTTTTCTATCCAGACCTTTCCCTTGGTCAAAGGCATCGGTGTGTTGATCCAAATAACCGATATGGATGGTGTCGCCAAGCCGCAAGGTTCCTTCTGTGGCCTGACGCCGTCCTGCAATCAAGTCCAGCAGGGTGGACTTGCCGCTGCCATTGGGTCCCAAAATTCCCACCCGGTCTTCAGGACTGAAGCTGTAGCTGAAGTCGTCGAGTAGGCGTTGACCATCAGGTTGTCCATTCGCCGTTACGCCGAGGGCTTCAGCTTCGATGACTTGTTTGCCAATGCGGCGGCTCACGCTCGCCATTTCGAGCTTGCCCTTGGCTTGGCTTGGTTTGTCTTCGCGCATCGCCTCAATGCGTTGAAGCCGTGCTCGCTGCTTGGTGCTGCGAGCTTTGGGCCCCTGACGAAGCCAAGCCAGTTCGCGTCGAAGAACGCCACGAAACTTGGCAGCTGAGGCTGCTTCCGAAGCCTCTTCTTCGGCTTTGTGCTGCAAAAAAGTGCTGTAGTTGCCCTGATACGTTCTCGCTCGCCCCTGATCTACTTCCACCATTCGACGGGTGACGCGATCGAGGACGTACCGGTCATGGGTGACCAAAACAAGGGCCCCTGGGTAGCGATCCAACCAGCTTTGAAGCCACTCAATGGCAGCAGCATCGAGATGGTTTGTGGGTTCATCCAAAAGCAACACATCTGGACAAGCCACCAGGGCAGAGGCCAGGCCAACCCGTTTGCGATAGCCGCCAGACAGGTCCTCAACGGGACGTTGCAAGTCGCCAATTCCAAGTTTCTGAAGGACTTCGCGGCATTGCTGCTCGAGGCTCCAGGCCTCCTCCTCATCCATTGTTTGGCTGAGCTCTCCCAGCTCTGACAACAACGTTGTGTTCTCCGGTGCCGCGGCGACCGCATCGCTGAGAGCGTTGAAGCGCAACAGCAGATCGCGTTTGGCGCCGCACCCTTCCAAAACTTGTTCGAGAACGGTGAGCCCGGGGGTGATTCGACTGTCCTGGCCAACAAGTTCAACCCGTAAACGTGGTGAGCAGCGGCGTTCACCGTTCCCCAGTGGTTCGCTTCCGGCGAGAACCTTGAGCAAGGTGGATTTCCCGGCGCCGTTCGGACCGATCAACCCAAGGCGCTCTTTGTCGCCGATATGGAGATTCAGATCGGCAAACAGAGTTCGGATGCCGAAGTCTTTCGAAGCACCCACCAAGCTGATCAAACTCACGGTGTGCTGGCAGGGCGTTGGCTGTCTAGGTATGCAAACACACTCTTATCGCCCACATCTGCAGCGGCCTCCATCCCGAATTTACGGAGTGCGAGCAACACCATCAGCAGGCCAGCGATCAGAAGACAAGCAGCGCACAAGCTCGTACTAATAATCCCCACCAAACGGCCGAGGAGGGCGATGGGTAAGAGCAAGGTGAGCCCAATCGCTTCGGGTCTGCGGAAGCAGAAAAATTCCTTGAAGCCAATGCCTGCTAATGCCGCAAACAGTGGACCGATCGCCAGGATCCACAACGGTTGTTCCACAAGCATTGCGAGGGCTTCATTGGGGCCAGCCCGCATCAGCAGTAGCCCCCAGCCCAAGCAACCCATCAACCAAAACAACCTCAACGCGTTGTGGAGTGGTCGTAGATAAATGTGGATCCAGTGCAGTGCCAAGCCGAGTCCGGCCATCAATGGCACAAGCCAAACCCAGGCCCAGCGATCCCCAAATTGCCACCAATGCACTAGCCCTGCTGTCATCGCGAGTCCGGCTACAAGCAGGGAGATGCGGTAGCGCTGTACCTCAAGCCGATCGATTGAGGTGATCGTGTAGGGGCCATAAACGCCTTCAAACTGCGGATCACCCGTCGTCATTCGTTCGAAAAACCACTATCCACAAGTGTGGTCAGATCTGGTCCCGTAGGGACGATTCCACCAGGATTCAGCGGAAATAGCGCGCCGAAGTAGTCATGTCGCCAAGCTTTCGCGTCACAGCTTGTTTGGACACCGGGCTGACCGTAGAGCCGTCGTCGCCAATCCCAAAGTTTCGGGAATTGCCAGAGGGGACGCTCACTACAACCAAACAGGGGTGCGTAGACCATTTCCCATCGAATCAAGGTGGGAAATAAACGCACATCTGCCAAGGTGATTTGCTCTCCGCAAAGCCAGGGGCCCGAATGTTTCAGGCTCGACTCCACTTGATCGAGTGCTGCAAACAGTGCTGTTACGGCACGGTTGTAGGCCGCTTGATTACGGGCAAAGCCGCAACGGTAGACCCCATCATTCACGTTGGGTTGGAGGAGTTCTTGCCAACGATGAATGCTGTTCTGTAGGTCTGGTGGAGCCAGATCTGGAGCGTCGTTGTGGCTTGGCCAGCGGTTTAAAACCTCGACGAGCTGGGCACTTTCGTTGCCAAGAATTTTGGGTTGGCTGGGATCGATCAGGACTGGAACAGTGGCGCGATGGGAGGGAGGCGCGCCACAGCGTTGATAGAGCGCTAGCAAGCTGCTGCATCCCAGCCAGGGAGGATCGAGTTGCCACCGTCCAGCCTTGTGATCTGCATGGGCTGTCAACAGGTTGAGACTCTGATCAAGCCCTCGCAATTGATGAACTAGCCAGGTGCGATGGGCCCATGGACAACTACGACCCACGATTAAGTGGGGGCGTTGGTCCGGTTGTCGGGATTGCAAGTCCAGAGGATTGGGGACTTCCGCCTCAAGGTGGTCGCTCTTTGGTCTGCAGTAGTTCCCGGCAGCATCGGCGGGTCCCAGACCACCCATTAGCCGTTGCCATTGCCAACGCCAGCCTGCTTTGGCTGCCATCACAACGATGGGTGGAATCGACATGGCTTTTGCCGGCGCAATGGCTGAGGTCGTGACGACCTCAGCCATCTTGGCTCCATGCTTCAGTCACACAAGATCTGTTTGAGTTCATGGCTGCCAGCGATGTCCTGGTTGTGGCAGGAACCCACGGCAATGAGCTCAACGCCCCTTGGTTGTTGGAGCAATGGAATCGTCAGCCTGATCTGATCAATTCCGCGGGGCTTTCCATTCAACGGTTGGTGGGCAATCCCCAGGCCAAAGCTGCGATGCGTCGTTATGTCGACCGTGATCTCAACCGAAGTTTCAGGGTGGATCTACTGGAGCAGTCGGGTGGGGACCTTGAAATGCGTCGGGCGCGTGAACTGCTCGGGAGGTATGGGCCAAGGGGAGACGAGCCCTGCTCTGTGGTGCTCGATTTGCACAGCACCACCGCTGCGATGGGGTGTTCTTTGGTGCTTTATGGGCGGAGACCTGCCGATTTGGCCCTGGCGGCCCTTGTTCAAAGTGCCTTGGGACTACCGATTTATTTGCATGAATCAGATTCGGCTCAAACCGGGTTTTTGGTTGAGCGGTGGCCCTGTGGATTGGTCGTTGAAGTGGGCCCAGTACCCCAGGGAGTGCTTGAAGCGCGAATTGTGCGTCAGACACGCCTTGCGATAGAGGCCTGCTTCGAGGCGCTTGCATCAGTTCGATCAGGAGTCGTGCGCCTTCCCCGACAGGTGGTGGTGCATCGCCATCTCGGTAGCTGTGATGTGCCACGAGGGGAGTCCGATCAGCCCCAAGCACTCGTGCATCAACGTCTTCAGGGAAGGGACTGGGTTCCTTTCAAGCCATTGGATGCGATTTTCGAGGCAGCTGATGGATCCACGGTGGAGACTCCCCAAATGGAGCATCAGTCCATTCCCGTTTTCATCAATGAAGCGGCCTATGCCGAAAAGCACATTGCCTTTTCGCTAACGCGCAGGGAGGTTTGGACGATGGAGCCCCAATGGTTGGACCATCTTTCAGAACTTCTGAGCTGAGATTGATGCCTGACTTACCCGCAAGCCCAAGTTCCCTTGCCTTCCTGGCTGCAGGCCAGGTCACTGGTTTGTCCATCACCCCAGTACATCCGCAGTCGATCGTCGTCCGTACCCAGTCGCAGCGTTAGGGAGCGAATCGGTCCGGCTGGGGTCTTGCTGTCAGAGGGGGGTGCTGTGCCATTGACGTCATTGAGCTGCTGCTCGAGCTGGTTCAGCCGCAACTCCAGGCGCTCAATGGCTGCCCTTGAATCCTGATCGCTTTCTGATTTCAACGCTGATGACGAGCATCCCGCCAGAAGAATGGATGCAGCTAATAGCCAGTTGAGATGTGAGGGCCGACCCATGGCAATGTTCAGTATTGATTCCAGCTTTTCAAGGGAGGTCAGCCGTTGACGAGCCGTTCACTCCAATACACCGTGGCTCCTTCCGCCTCAAGTTGATTCCGGCGATGACGCGCCGAGGCCAGAGGAACCGTCTCTTCGAGGCGTTGTCCTGCAAGGAGCCAGCGGATTAGAACCAAAATAAAAGTTCGTTTCTGAAATCTTAAATCTTTCTGTGCGCCCCAGCAGTAGCGGCTGGTCCGAACATTGGTTGGCGCAATCTCCGAACACAAAGCGCAATATTGCTTTACATTGGTGGGAGGCAGGGATTCCTGTCCCTTCCATAAACCGTCCCCTCGGGGGCATTTCTTTCCGTTCTCATGACCACCACCATCCAGCAGCGCTCCGGCGCTTCTAGCTGGCAGTCCTTCTGCGAGTGGGTCACCTCCACCAACAACCGTCTGTATGTCGGTTGGTTCGGTGTGCTGATGATCCCAACTCTGTTGGCTGCCACCATCTGCTTCGTCATCGCATTCGTCGCCGCTCCTCCGGTTGACATCGATGGCATCCGCGAGCCTGTCGCTGGCTCCTTGATGTACGGCAACAACATCATCTCTGGTGCTGTTGTTCCTTCCAGCAACGCCATTGGCTTGCACTTCTATCCCATCTGGGAAGCAGCTTCACTCGACGAGTGGCTGTACAACGGCGGTCCTTTCCAGCTCGTCGTCTTCCACTTCCTCATCGGCATCTACGCCTACATGGGTCGTGAGTGGGAACTCTCTTACCGCTTGGGCATGCGCCCTTGGATCTGTGTTGCATACAGCGCACCTGTCGCTGCTGCATCTGCAGTCTTCCTCGTCTACCCCTTCGGTCAGGGTTCGTTCTCTGATGCAATGCCCCTGGGCATCTCTGGAACCTTCAACTACATGTTGGTGTTCCAGGCTGAGCACAACATCCTGATGCACCCCTTCCACATGCTGGGTGTTGCAGGCGTCTTCGGCGGCAGCTTGTTCTCCGCCATGCACGGCTCACTGGTGACCTCCTCCTTGGTGCGTGAAACCACCGAAAGCGAGTCCCAGAACTACGGCTACAAATTCGGCCAAGAAGAAGAGACGTACAACATCGTGGCTGCTCACGGCTACTTCGGTCGCCTGATCTTCCAATACGCCTCCTTCAACAACAGCCGTAGCCTCCACTTCTTCCTGGCTGCCTGGCCCGTTGTCGGCATCTGGTTCACCGCCCTTGGCGTGTCAACCATGGCCTTCAACCTGAACGGCTTCAACTTCAACCAGTCCATCCTTGATGGTCAGGGCCGCGTCCTGAACACCTGGGCCGACGTGTTGAACCGTGCAGGCCTCGGCATGGAAGTCATGCACGAGCGCAACGCTCACAACTTCCCCCTCGACCTGGCAGCTGCTGAGTCCACACCTGTGGCACTGCAAGCACCTGCAATCGGTTGATCTGGAATCAACCTGTTCCTTCTGGAACAGCAAAAACGATTCAGATCAACTGAATCGCAAAGCCCCCGCCTCACAGCGGGGGCTTTTTGTTGCTGCCTCTACAGCAACACTTACTAAAAAGCATTTGACAAACAACACTTGCGTGCAGTTGTCATCGCTCTTTAGCTGTGTCTTCAGTTAGCCGAGTTCAAGACAAGCCAATCCATAAACATCTTTTGTGAGAACTGCTTTATGGGAACCCTTATACATCCGCGTTGTTGCTGAAATCTCATGAAAACCAAGTGAAGATAAAAGTGACTGTGCATTGTCATTGCGCTCAGGAGAATCAATCAAAATCACACCCTTGTGCTCAGTTAACAAATTCAAAATCAAAACCTTCGCCAATACTGGTGAGTCAGCCAGTATTGGTCCGATTCGCCAGCCTTCGCCGGCAGGTAGAAGGCATGGTCGTATACGAGCGAAGCCATGACAATGGTTGTATTTGTCGATCAAAGCAATTACCTTTCCACTCGGATGCTCTAGCCACTGAGATAAAAAGTGTGGTCTCGCGGTAAATTCTCGCTCGGAATCATATTTTTTAATTGCTTCCAAAGGAATTTCAGGACCGCTTACAGTATTTAGATCTTGCGGAT
Organism: Synechococcus sp. CC9902; assembly: GCF_000012505.1. Lineage (NCBI taxonomy): Bacteria > Bacillati > Cyanobacteriota > Cyanophyceae > Synechococcales > Synechococcaceae > Synechococcus > Synechococcus sp. CC9902. The sequence goes on along the minus strand of NC_007513.1, from coordinate 1,740,117 downwards.
TCAACGCGGCTTGCGCACTTGGCCCATCTTCAGCGTTAAATAACTGCCAACGAACGGTTTGAGACGATGTCTTGAACCCCCATTCCGCATAATTAGTAATTAAGTGGGATGCCGCTTCTAAGCCCACACACTTCACGCCTTGAAGATGAAGTAGGGCTTGTTCCCAGAGCCTATGTCCATAGCCTTGCCCTCTGTATTCGGGTCGAACGATATATAGACCTATGAATCCATAAATATTGTTGTATTTAATGCCAGCAATGCATCCAACCGGCGTCGAATCAACCCAGCCCACCCAAACACCTTGCTTGTCTGTATTCCTATAGATATCAACATCGCCAAACCCAGGTGCAAACTCTTCGCTTCTTGCCCAGCGAACAATTTCTGGAATATCAGAAGCCCGAGCAGGTCGAATGATCAGTTCAGGCATGCAATCACCCTTAGGAATCTTTCTTTTCGCCAGAAGAATCCATATGCTGAATTAAATCAATGCACTTACAGCTGTATGCCCATTCGTTGTCGTACCAAGCAACTAGCTTCATGAAAGTGTCGTTTAATGCCATTCCTGCCCCAGCATCAAACACCGAGGTACAGCTTTCCCCAAGCAAATCGTTCGAAACAATTTGATCTTCTGTGTAGCCAAGAATGCCTGATAATTCATTCTCAGAAGCTTCTTTCATCGCATTTTTTACTGCCTCATAGGTCGTCGACTGAGCCAGGTTGACCGTCAGATCAACGACGGAAACATCAGGCGTTGGGACGCGGAATGCCATGCCAGTTAGTTTTCCGTTGAGCTCAGGGATGACCTTTCCAACAGCTTTGGCGGCACCAGTAGAGCTGGGAATAATGCTTTGGCCTGCACCTCGGCCGCCTCGCCAATCCCGAAGCGAAGGACTATCAACTGGCTTTTGGGTTGCTGTTGTTGCATGAACAGTGGTCATTAATCCACTCAGAATCCCAAACCTGTCGTGAACAACTTTTGCAATTGGTGCTAAACAGTTTGTGGTGCAACTTGCATTCGAAACAATATCTTGATCGTTGTAGCTTTTATGATTAACGCCCATGACGAACATCGGTGTTTCATCCTTTGATGGGGCACTCATTACAACGCGTTTGGCGCCTGCTTCGATGTGGCACCGTGCTGTTTCGTCTGTCAGAAAAAATCCTGTACTTTCGAGGATGTAATCAGCGCCTACGTCTCCCCAAGCGAGGTCTTTTGGATCTCGTTGAGCACTGATACGGATTTTTTTTCCATTAACAATTAAGTTTCCATTTTCTACCTCAACGCTTCCAGGAAAACGCCGATGTGTTGAGTCATAACGCAATAAATAAGCCATGTAGTCGATATCGAGCAGATCGTTGACAGCCACCACCTCAATATCCGGCAACGACACTGCTTGTCGAAATGCCAATCGACCGATGCGTCCAAACCCATTGATGCCAATGCGGGTTGTCATCGCAATCTCTTTATTTCTTTGATGTGGTCTTTATAGGGGGAACGTATTCATCCAACCCGCCCCTTTGGGGGTATGCACACCGTCGGCACCGAGTCGATGGCCATCGTGCTGACGGCACCCTCCTTAGCAAGAGCGGTCTGTAGTGGTCGAGGCGGTGATTAGCGGAGCTCATAGGAGCGATCAGGAAAGCTCAGCGGCCGATCGGTGACGACTTCGCAAACTTCCTTTACATTCCGTCTGTCGGTTAGCCGACCTTTCTTATTTGCCGCCGGGTTTCGACCCATAGGCTGTTTTCCGTTCTCATGACCACCACCATCCAGCAGCGCTCCGGCGCTTCTAGCTGGCAGTCCTTCTGCGAGTGGGTCACCTCCACCAACAACCGTCTGTATGTCGGTTGGTTCGGTGTGCTGATGATCCCAACTCTGTTGGCTGCCACCATCTGCTTCGTCATCGCATTCGTCGCCGCTCCTCCGGTTGACATCGATGGCATCCGCGAGCCTGTCGCTGGCTCCTTGATGTACGGCAACAACATCATCTCTGGTGCTGTTGTTCCTTCCAGCAACGCCATTGGCTTGCACTTCTATCCCATCTGGGAAGCAGCTTCACTCGACGAGTGGCTGTACAACGGCGGTCCTTTCCAGCTCGTCGTCTTCCACTTCCTCATCGGCATCTACGCCTACATGGGTCGTGAGTGGGAACTCTCTTACCGCTTGGGCATGCGCCCTTGGATCTGTGTTGCATACAGCGCACCTGTCGCTGCTGCATCTGCAGTCTTCCTCGTCTACCCCTTCGGTCAGGGTTCGTTCTCTGATGCAATGCCCCTGGGCATCTCTGGAACCTTCAACTACATGTTGGTGTTCCAGGCTGAGCACAACATCCTGATGCACCCCTTCCACATGCTGGGTGTTGCAGGCGTCTTCGGCGGCAGCTTGTTCTCCGCCATGCACGGCTCACTGGTGACCTCCTCCTTGGTGCGTGAAACCACCGAAAGCGAGTCCCAGAACTACGGCTACAAATTCGGCCAAGAAGAAGAGACGTACAACATCGTGGCTGCTCACGGCTACTTCGGTCGCCTGATCTTCCAATACGCCTCCTTCAACAACAGCCGTAGCCTCCACTTCTTCCTGGCTGCCTGGCCCGTTGTCGGCATCTGGTTCACCGCCCTTGGCGTGTCAACCATGGCCTTCAACCTGAACGGCTTCAACTTCAACCAGTCCATCCTTGATGGTCAGGGCCGCGTCCTGAACACCTGGGCCGACGTGTTGAACCGTGCAGGCCTCGGCATGGAAGTCATGCACGAGCGCAACGCTCACAACTTCCCCCTCGACCTGGCAGCTGCTGAGTCCACACCTGTGGCACTGCAAGCACCTGCAATCGGTTGATCTGGAATCAACCTGTTCCTTCTGGAACAGCAAAAACGATTCAGATCAACTGAATCGCAAAGCCCCCGCCTCACAGCGGGGGCTTTTTGTTGGCAGCTAGATGAATCCATCTACGGCCTTTGGTCTCATCAAGACGGGCACTGGAGTTGGATACGAAGCTTGCACTCACCCAGCTCCTGTTGTTTTGAATCAGCCTTTGGAACTTGAGTCGCCTCCGAAGCTCCAACAGCTTTGTTTAGCCGTTGTTGGTCATATCGAATGGGTTGATTTTCTTGCCGTGGATCATTGGCCTCAACCGGGCTTGATTAGTCATGCCCAACAGCGGCTTGAGGAGCCGGCAGGTGCTGGAGCCGTGATTGCTGTTCAGTTGGCACAACTTGTGGATCGGCCTGTGCATTTCTTCACGGCCCTGGGACGTGATTCCGTTGGAGAAGCCTGTGTTCAGCGTCTTCAGGAGAGAGGTGTTGAAGTCCATGTGGCGTGGCGCGACGCTCCCACCCGTCGTGGCATCAGCTTGGTGGATGAAGGAGGAGATCGAGGAATCACGGTGATTGGTGATCGTCTGACTCCTGTTTCGAGCGATCCCTTGCCTTGGGATGTTTTGCGTGAATGTGATGGTGCGTTCGTCACGGCGGCCGATGCCGCTTTGGTGCAGATCGCTAGGACCGTGCCCGTACTGGCAGCAACGCCGCGGGTTGGTTTGGCGGTGTTGAGATCCGCTGGCGTCCAAATCGATGCCTTAATTGGGAGCGGACTGGATCCAGCAGAGATCGTGGAACCAGGAGCGTTGTCGCCTCTCCCAGCGATTCAGATTTCCACGGAAGGTGAAGCGGGGGGGATGATCAGTACCGGTGATCGCTACAGCGCCAGTGCCCTGCCGGGCCCGTTGATCGAAACCTATGGGTGCGGCGATAGTTTTGCCGCGGGTGTCTTTGCTGGTCTTGCGGCCCAGTGGCCGTTAGAGAGAGCCATTGAGCTGGGATGTCAGCTTGGCGCTGCATGTGCAACTCGTTTTGGGCCCTATGAGTGAAGCTCAGACGTGTGTTGTCGTTTTGTTTGAAGCATTGCTATTGATCAATGGGAACCCTTGAGCAGGACTAATGACGTTCGGCGACATTTTTCGCATCATCATTGCGCTGTTTATTCCGCCGCTGGGTGTGTTTACCCAAGTTGGGCTGGGGAGAGATTTTTGGATCAATCTACTGATCTATTTGTTTGCAGTCGGTGGATTTGGCTTCCCTGTGCTGTTCGGGATGTGGCCAGCAGCCGTGATTCATGCTTTGTTCATTATTCTGACGCGTAAATAGATTTAAACATCTCTAATTTGTTTGGAGATGGCTTGATTATGGAGGGTGCGGAGCTTGGTTGTTCGCTCCTGCTAAAATCTTCGAATTCGCAAGAGAAGATCGGAGGAGTTAAGTCGGTCTGGAAGAACATCTTGATTTACAGAAGACCTCTGCCTCAAATCATTGGAGCTTTGTTGTGGGAGATTCAAGTTTGCCTTTGTGTTCTCCTTCAATGTCAGTTTCTGGTAGTGATATGTCTTGAATCGTGTCTTGTCCCAAGATTCGTTGAAGATTGAATTTTGTAGACTCAGGAGTGACGTCTTTCCCCGACACAACTGTCATATTGATTCGTAGAACTTTCATCTGAAGTTTAAGATTAGGGAAGTTTTTTCCCATTTTTTCGTTGATACGATCCTGGATGTATTGCACTTGCTTGTAGCTCGGCGTTGTTGGGTCTGTGACTCGCACAACAACTTGCAGCTGAGGAGAACGATGTCGTTCCCAATAATCTGGCCAGTCGAAAGAAATACTGGCAACATCCAATGATTTGTTATTTCCAAAAGTAGTCGTTTGTCGTTTTAAATAGGATCGGATGCCACCTTCAATGCGTACCTTCGCATCTTCGATTTTCACTGCATACACGTGTCGTTTCAGGCGTCCGTAAAGCTTTTCACCTACGGAAATAGCTAAGACGAGTGCAATCAGCAATGGCAAGCGTGAACGGTTTTGCGTTCGAAGTTTTTCCCGGAAGTAGGGCTCGCGGGTTGCAAGAACAATGATTCCGCCGATTAAAATTCCCAATAAGTTGGCAGAAAACAACAAACCCGCTCCTTGGGCGTCGTCTAATTCACCAGCCGCGAGCATGATTCCCATCACGCAGACTGGAGGTACGAGGGCAACCGCAATGGCTGTGCCGGCCATGGAACTCACCGCCCCAGGGTTCACCTTGGCGTAAGTGGCGATGGCTCCCGCGGCGAGAGCAATGCCGAGATCCAAAAGATTGGGTTGCAGGCGAGCAGTGATTTCTTTTGGAACAACCCTTAGTAGGTCCATGTTGCCGGCGATCAGGCCGAGCCCCATCGACAACAACGTGGTAATCGCCACTCCGATGGCAAGGGTGGCCACCGCGCGTAATAACAGTTTTCTATCGCCGATCAAGCTTCCGAACACCAGGGCTCGCAAGGGAAGAATCCACGGGGCGACAACCATTGCACCGATTACGACTGCAGCGTTGTTGGCGAGGAGTCCAAGGGTTGCGATCAGGCTGGCGCCAATCGTTAAAACCACATACGACTCATCGACAGCATCATCTCCGTCGTAACTGCGGCGCAGCTTGTCGAGGCGGTCACCCTCCTCAAGAAGCTGCTCTTGATTCGCTATCAAAGATTTACCGGCTTAATTTCGACGCCCAACAATGACTGGAGGGGTGCCGCCGGCGCTCCCAGGCAGTGCCGGTACAACCTCTGTTCTGCCATCCCACTTGTCGATAAAAAGCTTGAACAACACTTGATCATCAAGGCTGCGATTGAGGGTGTCGTAACGGATCGCTTCTTGTTCTGCAATCTTCACCTCAGTTTGGGCGCGAAGAAGTTGCTGCTCTGCAATCTGCTTTTGTTCGATCGCCGCACGATATTCTTTGGCGATTTGTAGTCCGGTGAGGTCAAGACTTCTAACCTCTACATAATCAAACTTGTTCAATTCTTCCGCGACAGTACGTTCAACGATTGCAGAGATATCATTCCACTCAGTTGCAATCGTAATGAGTTCGTATTGGGAGAAAACTGATTTAAGAGCTTTGAGAAGTGAAGGTTGAATAATTCGTGGATAGATATCACGATCGTTGCTTGCGATAGTTCTGTAAATTCTGCCAGCTTCTTCCGATCGAACCGCGTATTTCACTGTTGCAGTGGCCTCAATCACCTGAAGATCTTTCGTAAGAGTTGAGAATTCTTCAGGTCGCACTTGGGTGCGAACGTCGAAAGGATTGACGGACTGGATCAGCGGAATTTTGAGATTGAGTCCAGGGAGGCGAGACCCTCCACTCACTTTCCCTAACGTGGTCACCACGGCAACTTTGCCTGCCGGGACAATAAATAGAGCTTGACCGACAAGTAAGAGAGCGCTGAGCACGATGGCTACAAGCACAATCACTGTGTTCGCGGGGTCGTTGACGGGTCTTGGGGTCTGCATTACCACCAGTTCGATACTTTAATGATGTCGGATTTGTTGATGAGAACGTGTCGTTTCAGCGAACTCACATCGAAACCGACATCATTCCTTCCAATTTGCTGCGATGGGCTCTTTACGCAATGAGATCAAATCCGTTTTTCACGTCACAGTTGCGGTTTGCGTAGCGTTGGTGACGATTGTTGCAGTGCGAATGGACGCTCGTGATGCTCATAACGATCGAATGCGCTCGCTTTGTGCTGTGTATTGGGGAGCACCAGATGGCAGTGCTGAAGAGTCCAACGCCTTGGTTCAAGCGGAGCGATGGACAGGAATTTCGAATCTAGAAATGTTGAGCTACTGCCGTTTCTATGGTGATCAATAAGGAGTTATTCCATCTTTCGTCCCAGTTATGGCGCGATTTCACTGATCGACCGGTTGGGCTATCAGAATAGAAAAAATCATCGCAGAAATGACGAAGCGCGTTAAACCCAAAGTGGAGTCCCAGCACAAGCGTCAAAAATCTCGATCGATCCCTTTAGAGCAGGTTTCACCCGCGGTTCTTACGGCAACTAGGGATGTGGCGTACATGTTGGAACAGCTTTCTATTCTTCCTGGTCCGGAAGATGTACTGAAAGCCGTTTTAGACAGGGCAGAGCATCTCGAGGAGCAGGCGAGTGGAATTACGTTGTTTGAGGACTAATCGATACATGGGGCATCTCAGCTTTTACGAATGCATTTCATGAGCTGGGGCTTTTTGTCCTCAGTGAGATGCATCGAGGAAACAAATGCATCACAGCAATGATCATTGGAACAAATCCTGACCCAATAACCAGATTCGTCCTGAGTGGGGATTACGTCGAATGTGGTTTCGTTCATCCTGTGATAGCGGCTTTGAGACTGGAGAATATGCCGATCAAAAGCCTGGCGAACGGTGCTGTCAAGCGAGTGGAATTGCTCAATAGCCTTTTCCGAAGCAGCTGCGTAGGCTTTGTTTCGACGAATTAAATCCTGTCTATGACCCTTGGACGATTTTTACTTTTTTTCGCTGCGGGACTTGTTCTGGCGATTGCCTTTCCGCCACTCAGTTGGCTGATCTGGCCTCTTGCGGCTTTGGCAGCTGTGGTGGTGGTGCGTTTAATTCGTCGCTAGTTCGCTTTAAAGGGATCTTTCAGGACAGCTATGCAGTTTTTTGGATTCATGCTGGGTGAGTTGGAAATTAGTAATCTCACCGCTGGTTTTCTTGGTTTAGTTGCATTGGTGTTTGTGGTCAGTTTCGGTGTGGTGTCGCTGCAAACGGGCGAGTTGATCAAGCCACCGCCTAAGAAATAGATTGAGCGATGGATATGTGCGATGGCTTAGCGAATCTTGCTGTCCCATCAATCTCAAGCGGACTGAACTCCGGTGTTTTTAGTCGTTGTTCAGGCTTTCCCATATCAGGGATTTCGACTAAGGTCCGGCATCGATCTAATGAGTTTCATGCTGCGAAGCCTCTTTTCACTGGTTTTTGCGGCTGTCATGTGGGTTCAAGTACCCCAGTGGAAAGCCGATTGGTCGAAATGCGCTGTTGATGTCCCCGACGTCAGTTGTCATTGGTACGTTGTGGCACCGGACAACACCTTTGGTGAGGGTTTTGATTGGGCTACAGCACCATGGTTCGATGCCAATGGTCTGCAGGATGTTGCCCAACTAGAAAATACGATGCAAGGAATCCATGCGGATGCTGTGGCCTCGAGCTAGTCACCCTTACTCTTCGAGTTGCAAAGAGTTAGATTGCGTTGTATGCATACCTCTTGTTGTCAATAATTTATAGATATAAATTCTCGTCAATGATTAAACTCTTCTGAGTATTTCTTGAGGAATATTTTTTGCTCCTTAGAGCTTGTAGACATTTTTGGTGATTTGATAAGCAGGTTTGAAATGATCCAACACTGAGAAGCTTTGCAGTGGTGTAACTCTCGTCGAATGATGGCTGACTATCGACTTTTGGAATAACAACGGCGTGGTCTGCTGTGGGTTGGCGGTGCGCTGCCACTCCAAGGGCTCCAAGAGCAAATTGTTTGATTTGGCATTAATGGCATGCGGATCATCCGTTCATCGCCAGAGTGATTCAAGTAGATCCGTTGCTATGCAAGACCTCGACCGTCAACTGAAGGATCTTGGATTCGACAAAGAAAAAAAAGAAGATGGTTCTATTAAGTACTTCCTCTTCCCTGGGGATGGCAATAAAGTTTTTTGGACGCAAATTACTGTTACCCCTGTTGGGGATTCCTGGCAAGTCACTTATGCCAGATCAGAGAACCAGGTAGGGCTATGGAAAATGTATAGTGTCGTTACTAAGATTGAAGTTCATGTTATCAATAAGATCAATAATATGATCTCAGAGATAACGTTTCAGAAGGCGAGAACTCCAGGTTTTCTAAGGCGTTTATGTAATTAATTTATGCCGGGCTGTGGTTGTGCTCTTCTTTTTCAGAGGTGAAAGGTGATCTTGAATGCAGATGACTTGCTTCGCCATCATCTGTGACTCTATGAGTTCTAAGCGCTTTTGATTTCCGATAAAAGAATGAGCGATAGGTGGAGCTGTTACTTTTATTATGGATGTATGGTTATTGTTTATCCGCACTGCTTCTAACCACTGCAGCCCCGCATTGCATAACTGATTGTATTTTATTCGTCAGCTGAATCGCGATAATCGATGTAAGATGCTTGGGGAAAGTGTTCAGGGTTGATTGTCTTTTAATTCAATCCCCACGTCCTTTAGCGATTTGACGGTGTCATCAACGGATGGAACAAAAGCGATGCGTCGTCTGATTCGATCCAGAAATCTTTTCCATGCGCTGGAGGTGATTTTTTTTGTGCTGAGAGTTTTGCTCTCTGGTGTTTGTTTTGTATCCATTGAAGTTGATGGATTAAGTCGCCTGTGTTCGGGTGATTAGCCTTGAATATGTCGCCAGCCTGATAGAACTGTCTCACAATGGTGATTAGTGTGGCAGGCCTCTCATGAGCCAGCTCTCGTAAACAAAGAATAAAATAAAAAAGATTACGATGCCACCAACAAGTATCTTCCCATTCATCTATTGCTTTGTGGTGATCTTTTCTATGTTAGCGATGATTGCCAGCCCTGCGCTGATCGGTTTTCTTTTCAATAATGGGGGCGAGCCTAGGGCCCATTGGGGTTGGATTGATTGGCTTCGCTATCGGAACATTGGCGCCAATCGGATTTCTTGGGTGATCTTGCAGTCCAGAGATCGCGGTGATCCAAGCTTTTGGCAATGCAGCGAACGCCATGGGGCGTGTTCATGTCGAGGCTGCTGATGGCACCAAGAGCAAAGTTGATAAAACCTTTGGGTATGTGTTCGGTGTTGCTGGAGCCTCTCGCATGATTTTTCATCAACCCCTGTCGCTGGATTTTGATGCATTCTGTTGGTGTTAAATGAGAATCGCTTTGGTTGAAGAATGGAAGTATATTTTTGCTAGTTGCAGGGATAGGTTTGACGGCTTCAGGTTCTAATTGAATCCCTTAAGCTAGAGATTAGGGCATGGCTGCTTTGCTCTAGCCAGCAAGCCACGATTGATATGACGATTTTGTTTGACATTTTTAATGGTTGAGGTCAGACGGTGTTATGCGATCCCTTGTTATGCGATCCATTGGTCGGCATCCATGATCGTCTTGATCAAAAGTCCTAGTCGTTTGAATTCAGCGAAGTTGAGGTCTTTCACTGCTTGATCAAGACCGCTATCAATCCATTGACAATCTCGTTTCTCATAAATGGTGAAGTCTTGATCAAGAGACTCACGCTTAATGCAATAGGTGACCCCATCGTCATGGAGAAAATCCGCTGAGTGGAGTTGAAGACCCATCATCCTTGCCCCAGTGGAGCCACGCTTTAAGAAGATTAAGCGCTCGTTTTATGGGTGATCGGTCAATGGGTGCACGCTTCTCAATCAATCATCTCAAGGCCGCTTGACGAACCTCACTTCCACTGCTAGTACAGATGTACTTGTAGTGAAGGCGAGGCATGGGGGAGGGTTGGTTGACGGACAGCGAGCGGTACTGGGCATGTCGCTTCCATCGTGATGCCCGGTCTTGGGCGCAGGACCCTCGTGTCTTTGTGGATCAAGGCCGCGAGATGCCCAATGGTGAGCCGGCGTTGCTGAAGTCGCGTCGATATCTCCGGGATGCAGAAGCCAGAAAACTTTGGCTAGAGCTTGTTCGTAAGGGATGGGCTCCGACGCCACCGCTATGGGGGAATGATGCTGAGCCCTAGTGGCTTTTTTAATGGTATTGAAAAACATTTTGACTATGGATTGTGATGGCAGATGGCTACTGATCACTCAAACATATTTTTCTTCGTGTGAATTTATTTTTCTTGTCTGTATCGCATCTTTAGTGTTTGCTTCTCTTTATATCGGCTATGTCAGTATTTGTATTGACGTTAGTCTGCATGATTTCGTCTGTTGCTTTCATGATTGTTAAACCTGTCTTATTTCCACGCAAGTCTCGGGCCTTCTTGATCGATTGATCAGCTAGGCGATTTGTTTGGGACTACAGTCACTTAGTAAGCGCGAGGCAAATGGCCAAGCTCGGTGAGATCAAGCTCAAGCAGATTCAACAGCTCAATACGGCTGATAGTTCGCTTTTTGTGCGGAAGCACAAGGAGGTTTTGAATTTGATGATGAGAACACTTCAACTTGATACCTATGGGTTGACTTGGGTTCAGTTCTCCAAGGGTGTGGGTGTTGGTGGCCTTCTTGCTTGGCTTTTGATGCACTGAATCCAATCGTTGATCCCGCGCGATCAATACGCTTTGCGAGATGTTGGACAACACATTCAAAGTGCTTGAAAGGGTTATTGCTGACCGAGTGCTACGTCTTTGTCGAATCAGAAGCTGACTCAACTCTTTTGCGATCATTGCAGGTTGAGCAAAAAATTTTCCCCTTGTGTTTTTTATAGGTCGCTAAAGACCTCTCGATGTACTGGCCGCAACCCAGGCAGCGAAAAATAGGACTCATTCAATAAACCTTGCACATCTTCTGGATGGTTGCTGTAAGACCTGCTGCAAAAACTTTAGACACTTCGCGAAGCTTCAAACTGTGATCGCTGTCCGAGTGGGGCTCACTGAGATCGAATGAAAGATGCCTAGGGCATGATCCCTCCGACCCAGTAACCAGTCAAAAGACCTGTAGCGCCTTCAAGGACTGCAGGCCCTTAATGGTCAATGGTGCTTTCGACAGCGATCACTCGGGTAAATCCTCAACAGCAACGTGCATGAAGCGTTTAACCAATGCCATAGGCCAACCTTCTCGCTGGAGACCCTCAGCAATCTTTTGAACTTGAAGGGAGATCTCCTCGGCCATCAGGTGTTCCAGTAGCTCAGAGGAGTTGTTATGAGCTGTGGTTTGCGGAGCTGATGGAGCCATGTCAATCCTTCGTTGTGATGAGGTGGAAATTGTGGATTGGTCGACTGGTGAATTTCAGCAATAACGACCATCGATCTGGCAGAGCCTTTGATTTGCAAACCAGGCATTCCAGGTGGGTTGTGGCGCGCGATAAATAAATTTAAGGGGGAGTAAAACTAAATAAAGTAAGGTCTGAATTAAAAAATTCTCAAGGAAGGCAGATGTTTTGAGTGCAAGTGATTTCATTGCGATCCGTTCCGCTCATTGCATTCTGCGTTTTGAGCAATAGATGCGCATCCGTAGAAACTCACGAGCTTTTAGCCATGCCTGCTCCCGCGCCCTTTGGCCTGGATGGGGTCGCCCGAAACCGCCCACCGAGCACCTAGAAGCTGAGAGGTGTTTACAACCTGTTACAACTCGCCTAGTATTCGTTACAGAACTTCATAGCTTGGCACAGATGACTGATTATTCAGGCGCCATCTTCGCCCTCATTGCAATCACCTCCGTGCTCACGGCCGCAGTTGTCTTTGTGCTGGCTCAGCCGACAGATCTGCCTGTTATCAAGAAAACCCAAGGTTGATCAACCTTTTCCCCATTATTTGAGGTTCAAACAATGACTACTCAAGACCTTCTGGTTCTGCTTGTCAGTTTCGGGACTGCATGTTTCGCCCTGAATATATACAAAATGAATCGTGCGCCACAGGGTTAGTTAAAGTAAAAGACTTAAGATTGCACGCAGTTGCTTAGTTTTGTGGTCAGCGTTTTGTATTGCATCCAATGTCGGAACAGCTGCTGAAGTAAACGATTATAAAATTAGTAGTTGTTGGGAAATCATGATTTCTAAATCGCAAAACTCATCGTTCTGATGTTTAGATTCCTTAGGGGGCTATGAATTAGTTCAGGTCCAATTGACAATACTTATTTGCTGCTCTTGTTGAAATTTTGCAATATGTTTATTGACTTGTTTGATTATTTAATTGCCTAATTGGTACGTAATCACAGTCTTATGAAGCGTTTCGGCATCGCCGTGAAGGTTTCCAGTCATTCGGAGATGTGGGCGCCGAACATTTTTTGCTGTTGAGGCATAGCCAGGTTGATCCCACCGCATTATTCCTATGCGAATAACGGCATGAATGGCATGACGTTGATTGCTTGATCCGCTGAGCCGAGTAATCATGGCGGTATCGACGCCCGGGAGCCCCCGCCGTGATCGGACTAACCAGGATTTATTGCAACCACCAAGAGGAGTTTCTACTCGTGGATGTTGCCTCTCAAAACGCCTCTCAGGTTGCTAGCGAGCTCATTGAGGAGGGCTGGGAAATCGAAGCCGAGATCCCTGTCTGATCAGCCAGCTGAGATACATGCTCCAGCATCGTTGGCGCTGTAGAGAGTGGATGCACCGGCACGATTGAGCTGCTACGGCTGTGATGGCGGCCGGTTGCATGACAGAAGCGTCTAGGCCATCTTTGCGAACAGTTTTTTGTGATGGTCTACAACGTCTTGGCAGCCGATGACTGGGGTGAAGTCCATTTCAATGCCGTATTGAGCGCGCCAAGGAGCGAAATGTTCAAAAATCTGTGCATCGCTTTCGGCTTTGAACAAACACGTCACACGACCAGCTCCTGGTGCATGGACGCGAAATAGCATTTCAAATCCAGGGAAATTATCTGCTTTTGCCATCTCACCTGAATCCCACAACTCGCAAAAACTCTTGTATGCAGCGAGTTGACCCTCGATATCTGGAAAGATGCAGTCCGCAAGATACATCTGCATGGTTGGCTGAAGGCAAGGTCAATCCTTTGTTAGCTAGTGCTCAATTGATCTACAGCTCAAGTCACCACTTACTGACTGATCTTTTATGTGCAAAGAGCTGTCCCAGAACGCTTTTTGTTACTGGGTTGGATGAACGCCCCCTGTGTGATTCGAACACACGACCGACTGCTTAGAAGGCAGTTGCTCTATCCAGCTGAGCTAAGGGAGCACAATCTCATTTTGACAGCACGGGCTAAGAGGTCGGGATGAATCCTGGCCATTGGCTTCTAAACTTGGTCACTGTGTAACAGCATTGGATGGCAGCGCGTCGTCTTAGCGATAGCGAGAAGCAAGATCTTGTTGGCCGTTACAAGGCAGGTGAATCCACTGCAGCGCTGGCTGAGTCATTTGGCTGTAGCCCAAATACGGTGAGCCGTACGGTTAAAGCTCTGTTGCCGCCAGAGGCTTACGCCGCATTGAAAGCCAGCCGGCAGAAGGGCGGAACGGCTGCCGTCGCGGCGCAACCCTTGCTTGAGAGTCCACCGTTGGACGTGCCTTCAAGCGTGGATGCGGCATCGGCCGAAACCGCCACACCAGAGTCTTCGGCTGAGGAGCTCTCTGAGGATGAATCGACCAGCCTTGCGCTTGATGATGCCGCTGATTTTGCAGAGGCGTCGGACGATCAGGGCTCAGCGTTGGAGGAGTTTGTCCCCATGGACGTGTTCACGGAGTTAGTGCCCTTGATTGGTGTTGCGGGACTAAGTGGCACCGCACCGATGGAAACGCAGCCCCTCAGCCCCGGTGTTCTTCCAGACAGCGTTTATATGTTGGTCGACAAAGTTGTGGAGTTGGATGCTCGCCCTTTGAGGGATTTTCCTGAATTGGGTCCGTTGGACACCGTTGATCAGGATCGTCAGGGCTTGTTTTTGTTTGCCAACCCTCGGGCCGCGAAACGCCAATGTGGTCGCAGCCAGCGTGTGATCAAGGTGCCTGACACCACTGTTTTTGAGCGAACGAGTTCTTACTTGTTGAAACGCGGCATCACACGGCTGGTGATGGAAGGCACGGTGGTTGCCCTCGATGCCTGATTAAGGATCGAGGTTGGTTTCTTGTTGCTCTGGCATCAAAACCGCGGCCACACTCCCTCCACTAATCACGCCCAGTACCAGAGAAATGCCAACGAGAAATCCCGTTGGAAGTGGCACAAGACGAACCGACCCGATTTGGAGTTGATGACGCTGTTGCAAGTTTTGTGCGCCAAGGCAAAGCAGAAGCATCAGCAGGGCACCCCCTCCAAAACTCCAGAGCAGTAGTCGTAAGCGAGGCAGCAAAGAATCCATTATTTTTTTCAGTCTGACTCGTCTTGGTGCAGCAATGCGTAGAGCCTTCGCCGGGAGAGTCCGGTTGTTGCGGCGAGTTGTCTTGCAGCATCGCTGGCACTGACTCCCTCCGCCATCAGCTGTTGCAGCTGCTCTGTGAGTTCGGCGTCATTGGGGGCTGGCTGTGCAATGGGTGTGGCACCTCCTAAAACCAGGGTGAATTCCCCCTGGGGGCGGGTTTGTTGAAAATGAGCGAGCGCTGCTTCCACCGTGGGCCCCACCTGCTCTTCATGGCGTTTGGTGAGTTCTCGCGCTACTTGGATCGGACGATCGGGGCCGCAACAACTGGAAAGTTCGCCCAGCAACGTGAGTAATCGATGTGGCGCTTCATAAAGCACGGTGGTCCGATGTTCGCTCGAAAGCTGTTCCAAACGCTGTCGTCGTTCTTTCCCTTTCGTGGGTAAAAACCCTTCAAAACAAAAGCGTCCACTGGGCAGTCCACTGCTCACCAGAGCTGTTGTGGCCGCACAAGGACCAGGAATACACAGCACGGGATACCCCGCCTGGCGTGCAGCAGTGGCCAGCTCTTCGCCGGGGTCGCTGATGCCTGGCAGGCCCGCATCACTGATCACAGCAAGGCTTTGGCCTTCTGCCAGAAGCTCTAAAAGCTGGGGCAATCGCGTACGAATGTTGTGCTGATGAAAGGAGACTCTGCGACCGCGGGCCTGGAGATTGCTCAGCAACTGTCCGCTATGGCGTGTGTCTTCACATGCGATGACATCCACCGTTGTTAGAAGATGGCTGGCCCGAGGGGAGAGGTCTCCCATATGACCGATCGGAGTGCCGACGAGGTAAAGACTTCCGGCGGCTGGTTCATCCCGCTGCATCACAATGGCCAGCGCCCCTCTTAATCATGATGTCCAACTCCGCCATTCTCCCTGCTGGTGTCAGCAAAGAAGCTTTGTTGACCGAGTTGAGACGATTGAGTTGGGGGGCAGCCGACATTCTTCGTGCGTATGCCCGTGGCGAACAGCCTCCCCATGGCTTTCAGAAAGCCTTGAGTGTCGATAACGGTGGAGAGGGGCCTGTTTCCGCGGCTGATCTGGCCGTGAACCAATGGCTTCTCGAGGGTTTATCGGGGGCTTTCCCCGATGCTGGTTGGACTCTGCTTAGTGAGGAAACCGCCAAAGAACAGCTCACCGAAGGTGAGCCTCTGCCCGCCGAATGGTTGTGGATCCTTGATCCGCTTGATGGCACCAAGGATTTTCTCCAAGGGACTGGGGAATATGCGGTGCACCTCGCTTTGGTGCGGGGGAATCGGCCTGTTTTAGGGGTGGTGTTGTTACCCGAAGCCGATGAGCTATGGATTGGCTTAGTGGGTGATGGCGCCTGGTGTGAAGACCGTGAAGGAACGCGTTCACCCGTTCGCTTCAGCCAACGCGAGGAATTGTCCGACCTGCTACTAGTGGCGAGCCGTAGTCATCGCGATGACCGGCTTGAGAAATTGATCGGTGAACTGCAACTCGGTGGGTCGAAGGCGGTTGGCAGTGTGGGCTGCAAGGTGGCCACGATTCTTCGTGGAGAAACCGATCTCTACATCTCTCTCTCGGGCCGTAGTGCTCCAAAGGATTGGGATATGGCTGCACCGGAGGCTGTTTTGTTGGCGGCTGGTGGACGATTTACCCACGCTGATCTCGGCGACCTCACCTACAACACGGGCGATGTTCGTCAGGCTGGCTGTTTGATTGCCAGCCATGGAAAAGCCCACGTCGCGCTCGGAGAGCGTGCGACGCGGGCGATGGCCGAGATTGATCCCGGCTTTCAGGTGTAATCAGCTGAGGGGCGCAACTGGGGTGGGCTGTGGTTCCACCTCGGTGGATTCGCCGCTTTGAGGAACGCCACGCAGGGTGAGGTTGATCCGACCGCGGTTATCGATTTCGCGAACGCGCACGGTGACTTCATCGCCGACTTTGACGACATCTTCAACCTTTTCAACCCGAGCTTCGGAGAGCTGAGAAATGTGGATCATTCCTTCCTTGCCAGGAAGAATCTCCACGAAGGCGCCGATCGGAATAATCCGCGTGATTGAGCCTGAGAACATTTCGCCCTCGTTCACCTTGCGGGTGAGGCCTTCAATGATCTTTTGTGCTTCCTCTGCAGCCGCACCATCGTGGGAGGCAATGGTGACAATTCCACTGTCTTCGATATCGATCTTGGTGTTGGTGCGTTCGGTGATGCCCTTGATGGTGCGACCACCAGGACCGATCACTGTTCCAATCAATTCAGGATCGATACGGAAGCTCAGCAGGCGCGGTGCATGGGGCGACAGCGTTTCACGGGGCTTGTCAATCGCCTCGAGCATTTTCTCGAGGATATGCAGGCGAGCTGGACGGGCTTGATTCACAGCTTCAGCCATAACCTTCACTGGTAAACCAGTGATTTTCATGTCCATTTGAAGAGCTGTGATGCCTTTCTCACTACCAGCCACCTTGAAATCCATGTCGCCAAGGAAGTCTTCAATGCCCTGAATATCGGTGAGGATTTTGATGTCCTTACCCTCTTTGATCAGACCCATCGCGGCGCCACTCACAGGGGCTTTTAAGGGCACACCGGCATCCATGAGAGCCAACGTGCTGCCGCAAACGGAGCCCATGGACGTGGAGCCATTGGAGCTCAGCACTTCGCTCACGACCCGTACGACATAAGGGAAGGTGTCTTTCTCGGGCAAGACGGGAAGGATGGCTCGCTCCGCCAAAGCGCCATGGCCGATTTCGCGACGGCCGGGGGATCGCATTGGACGGGTTTCGCCAACGGAGTAGGGGGGGAAGTTGTAGTGATGGAGATACAGCTTCTCGGTGTTGGGATGGAGGTCATCCATTTCTTGGGCATCGCTGGGGGTTCCCAAGGTCGCCGTGGACAGAACCTGCGTTAATCCCCGCTGGAAGAGGCCTGAGCCATGGACGCGACGGGGAAGAACCCCTGCCATTGCGCTGATTTGACGGACTTCATCCAAGCCACGTCCATCGACGCGTTTGCCATCCTTCAAGATCTGCTGACGCATCAGTTTCTTGGTCAGCGCCTTGAAGCTGTTGCCAAGCAATTTCGAACTGCTGGAGACGGCCTGACGAACGGCGTCGTCTTCCTTCAGCGCTGCGATGGCCTCTGCTGCATCCGCTTTCACGGCTTCGAGACCGTTATCGCGATCTTCTTTGCTTTGCTCAAATTTGCTGAGCACAGCGCTGATCGCTTTTGTGCACTGCTTTTCAAGGTAAGCAGGAACTGTGGTGTCTTCTTTGGGCGCTTCCGGCTTGACCTGCTTAATGCCGAGGTCTTTCAGCAGCGTTTCCTGGGCTTTGATCAGCTCCTGGATCGCCTCATAGCCGAAATCAATCGCCTCAATGACGTCTCCTTCGGGGAGTTGGTTGGCGCCTGCCTCAACCATCACCACACCATCCGCTGTGCCAGCGACGACGAGGTCTAAATCTCCGCGTTCAATCTCCCTGTAGCTGGGGTTGAGAACGAAGTCGTCTCCAAGCAGGCCGACACGCACAGCAGCCATGGGCCCATTGAAGGGAATGCCGGCCAGAAGCGTTGCGATGGATGCGCCTGTCACTGCCAGGACATCGGAAGGGACGCGTTCGTCGAGCGATAGGCATGTGGCAACAACTTGCAAGTCGTCGCGCATCCAACTGGGGAATAACGGCCGCATGGGCCTGTCGATCAAGCGACAGGTCAGTGTTGCGCGTTCGGGGGGACGAGCTTCCCGACGCATGTAGCTACCAGGAATCCGTCCCGCGGCATAAAGGCGCTCCTCGTAATCGCAGATCAGTGGGAGGAAATCGATTCCATCGCGTCCCTTTGATCGTGTTGCTGTAACAAGTACGGCTGTGTCGCCGCATTCGACCAAGACGGAACCACCCGCTTGGGGAGCAAAACGCCCTGTGGTCAGTCTTATCTCGCGTCCGTCAAACGAGATCGACTGTGTTTTTCCTTGCACGACGGCTTATGTCCTTTTGTCAATTGTTATTTTGACATTTCATGGTTTCCATCGACAAGAAAGGGGAGGCTTTCGCCTCCCCTTTCTTGTCGATCAATGTCGAAGGATCAGTCTTCTTACCAGCTGGACTTCACAACGCCTGGCAGTTCTCCCTTGTGGGCCCGTTCGCGCAGTTGGTTACGGCAAAGTCCAAAGTCGCGATACACACCACGGGGTTTGCCAGTGGCCCAGCAACGGTTGCGGATCCGAGTTGGGGCACTGTTGCGTGGCAGGGCCTGAATTTTGCGATGAATCTCGAGCCGAGACATCGGATCGGCTGCCGAATTAAATGCTGCCATTAGTGCAGAGCGCTTGGCTGCGTAGCGCTCTGCCATCTTTTTGCGCTTCACGTCGCGGGCAATCATCGACTTTTTAGCCATGCAGCTGAGGGCAGCGTTTCAACAGATGGTGAATTCTACATTCCAAGGCCCTTAAACCATTAGCGCCCAAGCAACTGCTGAACGAAGGTCAACTGGCTGGTGTCGCGAATGACCAGGACCACTGTTAATCCCACGAGGAGAAGAAATCCGGATTGGGCGAACGCCAGTTGAAAGCGTTCCGGGACGGGTTTGCCTCGGACCCCTTCAATAAGAAGAAGCGCCATTTGGCCGCCATCTAGTAGTGGCAAGGGCAACGCGTTGAGGACGGCCAAGTTGATCGAGATCAACGCCATGAACAACACCAAACCGCTTCCGCCCTGACGACTCAGCTGGGCACCCATCTCCACAATTTTGACTGGGCCGCTTACCTGTCCAGCTGTGGCTTTGAAGTTG
Organism: Synechococcus sp. CC9902; assembly: GCF_000012505.1. Taxonomy (NCBI): domain Bacteria; kingdom Bacillati; phylum Cyanobacteriota; class Cyanophyceae; order Synechococcales; family Synechococcaceae; genus Synechococcus; species Synechococcus sp. CC9902. The sequence goes on along the minus strand of NC_007513.1, from coordinate 1,720,546 downwards.
GTAATCAGCCCGCCATAGCCAGCCGCTGTTTGTCCCACCAGACGCACGAACTGGCCTCCGGTGTGTTGGACCAGTTCACCAAGACCGTTGACGGGCCGGCTGGCGCCATTGAGATTGGCTTGCAGCTGCGCTCCGATTCGCCCCTGTCCATCGACATTTGATGGTTTGAGTTCAATTTGCTCAAGTTGGCTCTGGCGAACCCGTTCAACGGAGAGGGTTGTGCTGGGTGCTGCCTTCACCAGCTTCACCATCGACTCAACGCCGGCTTGTCCGGCACCAAGTTTGTTGGAGTTGATTGAGAGGATTTGATCTCCAGCCCTGAAGCCAGCACGAGCAGCTGCGCCATCGGGCTGCACATTCACCACAAGAACCCCTGGATCTGGATCGGCTGGAAGCCCAACAATCGCTGCCTGGCCGAGCAAAATAACCAACGCCAACGCAAGGTTGGCAAGAATTCCGGCGGCGATCACCAGAGCGCGCTGAGGAATCGGACGATTGCGCAGTAGGTCGGGATCGTCTAGAGGGATCGTGCTGTCTTCGTCGTCATCGGGGAAGGCCACAAAACCACCCAGGGGGAGGAGTCTCAGGGCGTAGGTGACCCCTTTGCGTTGACGTTTAATCAACGCGGGTCCGAAGCCAATGGAGAAGCCACTAACGCGGATGCCTTGAAGCGTGGCGGCAAGAAAATGACCTGCTTCATGCACCACGATCAAGAGAGCAAGCACCAAGAGGGCCGCAAATACGTTCATCCAGCCGAATGCTGCTCAGTCAGCTCATTCTGGCTGGAGCCGTTCAAACCCGACGTATGGCACCAATGGTTTGGGAAGGAGAATGCTTCCGTCTGGTTGCTGCCCCGTCTCCAACAAAGCAGCCATGGTGCGCCCTACGGCGAGACCCGACCCATTCAGGGTGTGAACCAGCTTGGTTTGTTTGCCGTCTTTGGTTCTGATGGCAGATCGGCGGGCCTGGAAATCGCCGCAAACGCTGCAGCTCGAGATTTCACGAAAGGCTCCAGCCCCTGGTAGCCACACTTCCAAGTCGTAGGTGCGCTGCGCCGAGAAGCCCAAATCACCCGTGCATAGATCCAAAACCCTGTAAGGCAGGTCGAGGGCCTGCAGCACCGCTTCGGCATCGGCGGTGATTTGTTGGTGTGCCTCTTCGGATTGGTCGGGGTGCACAAACCAGTACAACTCCACTTTGTTGAATTGGTGGAGACGGATGAGGCCGCGCGTATCCCGTCCGTAACTCCCCGCCTCTCGACGGAAACAAGGGCTGTAGGCCGAATAGCGGAGAGGAAGTTGATCGGCTGGAATGATTTCGTCGCGATGCAGCGATGTCACGGGAACTTCCGCCGTCGGCGTAAGCCAGAGGTCGTCGTCTGCGCAGCGGAAGCTTTCTTCGGCGAATTTCGGCAACTGGCCTGAGCCAGTGAGGCTGGCGGTGTTGACCAAAACCGGTGGCATCACCTCCCTGTAACCCTTGCTGGTGTGGAGATCCAGCATGAAATTGATCAGAGCTCGCTCCAAGCGGGCTCCTTGGCCCATCAGGGTGACAAAGCGGCTCTGGGCAATGCGAACCGACCGTTCGGTGTCGAACAGGTTCAGCCGTTGAGCGATTTGCCAGTGCTCCTCCAATCCTTCCTCGATGCGAGGCGTCCCCCAGCGACGCACCTCGACGTTGTCGTCCTCGCTCTTCCCATCTGGACAGAGTGGCGAAGGAAGATTCGGAAGGCTGAGCAGTTGGTCGCGGAGTTGGCTGGAAAGAGCTTTCTCCTCCTCTTCGAACACCGCCACCTTTTGTTTGATGGCATTGCCCTGTTGTCGGAGAGCGGCAACCTCCTCTCCGTTGGGATCTGCTCCACCTTTGATTTTTAAGCCCACCTCTTTGCCGACGCGATTGCCATCGGCTTGCAGGGTGCTGCGTTCTTCTTCTAAACCTCGCTGCTGCCTCGCAATCAGCTGAAGGCCAGTGAGATCAATGGATTTACCCCGACGCTTTAGTTGTTGAGCGATGACTTCGGGGTTGTCACGCACAAGGCGCTGGTCGATCACGGTTCCTGGAACAGCAGCGCCGGCAGCCTATGGCAGCCCGTTCAGAGCACCTGGCCAACCATCACGGCGGCAACGGCTGAGAACACAGTGATGCCAAGAGCTGTCAGGGGATTTTGGCCTTGGGCAACGGCCACCGTGGTAATCACGCCGGCGCCAAGGCAAGCCACGCAAAGCTGCATGACGATGTCGTTTTGACGCTCCATGAATTAACCATCAGATGGACGGACCGTAGGGAGCACTGCTCAGTGATGCTTGCTTCATGAACCGCATCTTTACGCCCCGTCAGGCTTCGTTACGTCCAGCAATAGAAGCCTGTCGTGCTCGGCCTCCAGCGGCCCATTCTTTGAGGCGCTCCAGTGATTCGCTGGCGGTGCGGGAGAGGGGGATCAGTTGAGATGCTGCTCGAATTAAATCTGTCTCGCTGAGTTCACGGTGTTCGGCGAAGGCCAAATGCATGGCTTCAATCACCGTTTGCTCGAGTTCGGCTCCAGAAAACCCTTCACAGCGACTCACAACGGTTTCCAGTGGAAGAGTCACGCCTGGACGACGTTGTTTTAAGTGGAGCTCAAGGATGCTGTTTCGTTCGCTTTCGCTTGGTAAATCCAGCAGAAAGATTTCATCGAAACGCCCTTTGCGCAGCAGTTCTGGTGGAAGTTGATCCACCCCATTGGCGGTGGCAACAACGAAAACAGGAGAGCGTTTTTCGGCCATCCATGTGAGCACATTGGCCAGCACCCGTTGACTCGTGCCGCCGTCGCTTCGGCCATCGCCGCCAAAGCCCTTTTCAATTTCATCGATCCACAGGACACAAGGTGCCATGGCTTCGGCGAGCTGGATCATGTCTCGGGTGCGCGCTTCACTCGCACCAACCAATCCAGCAAAGAGCCGCCCGACGTCGAGACGCAGTAAAGGCATCGACCAGCTGCGGGCGATGGCCTTTGCAGTGAGGGATTTTCCGGTTCCCTGAGGGCCAACCAAAAGGACTCCTCTCGGCAGAGGAAGTCCAAAGCGTCGTGCCTCCTCAGAGAAGGCGCGATGTCGCTGTTGAAGCCAGCTCTTGAGAGAATCGTGGCCGCCGATGGCTTCGGTGCCTGAATCGCTGCGGCAGAACTCCAATACCTCACTTCGGGCGATGGCCTGACGTTTTTCCTCCAGAACCTCCGCAAGATCCTCTGCGCCGATGCTGCCGCGTCGAGCAAGGGCACGCGCTGCGACCTGACGAACACGCATCTCACTAAGACCACTACAGGCCTGGGTGAGCTCATCAAGAACAGCAGGCTCGAGGGAACTTCCGCTGTTTAAACCGATGCTGCTGATGAGCTGACGGAGGTCATCGGCATCTGGTAGCGGAAGGTCCAGCAACGTCAGCGCTTCGTCGAGATCCGCTGGGGGCGTCCACTGCCCGGAGCAGAGAATCAAGTTATGGGGAGTGCTGCGTAGTGACGTTTCGAGGTTCCGCAGCATCCTCGCCACGCCAGGGTCATCACAGAATCTGTGAAAGTCCTTCGCCAGAAGCAGGGTGGGACGACTTGGATCGAGATTCTGCAACCACTGCAACATGGCCATTGGTTGACGACTACCGACTCCCTCTGCGTTCAACGTGCCGCTCAGGCCATCGATGAAGTTCCAACTGGTCAGCTGACTCTGTAAACGGACTGCGGCCTGGCATAACAGGGTTTCAACCCGAACCTCTTCGCTACTTCGAATCCAGATCAGCGGTGTTCGCGCTCGAATCAGAAGATCAAGTTGATGACTCCAGTCCGTACTGCTCATGGGTCACTAAGGCGCCTCAGCGCTTCCCAACGTGGATCTGTCGGTGGCTCGAGGTTGGCGACAATCTCTTGATTAAATGTTGGCGCTCCAGGGCACGACTCACCGCAGTCGTTCACAACGGGTAGCTGCAAATTCAGTTGCTCGAAAGCCCATTGCTGGGGATCGAAATTACCGCGTGGGTCGAGGGTCTCGACGAGTCCCTCCAGTTCGGAGATCTCCTCGGATAACTGCAATTGGTCTTCTGTTGGTGGTTGGTCGCCCAACCAGATCAGCTCAGAAGGGGAGGACGACAACTGATGATTGAACTGTCCAAGGCAACGGTCACAGCTAAGAGTCACGATTGTGCTGAGCTCTGCTTCCACAGCAAGCACATTGCCGCGATGTTCAGCCTGGATCTCACCGCGCACGGGTGTTAACGACGGAAGAGCATCGAGATGACCCTCAAACTCCCATGTTTTTGGACTGCCAAGGGCCCGTAGCTCTTGAAGAGCAACTGGCTCCAGCTCTGGGATCATTTGCCGCCTTTGGGTTCGAAGGGCAGTCGTGAGTCACTCGAGCCACCAGCTGTTGCCGTTGCCGTCACTGTTTGTTGAGACGCCTGCTGATCAAGAATCTTTTGCAAGTTCTCAGGCAAGGCTTCTTTCGTGAGGATGAACGTTTGTAGGGCTTGGAAAATATTGGCGATCACCATGTAGAGCAACACTCCAGCTGGTAGTGGGAAAAACAGGAACATTCCCGTAATCATCACCGGGGTGATTTTATTGGCGGTGGCCTGTTGGGGGTTCGCTGGCATTCCCATGCCGGATAGCAACTGAGAAAGGAACAGCGTTAAGCCGAATCCACCCACCAGAATTGCGATATCCCAGTTGACGGCTCCGTCGGCATAGAAGCCCACCTGTCCGAGGGCTTTGATGAATAAGAAGCCGCTGCGGGCTGCTAATCCAGGAATTTTGGCTTCGACAGTGGCGTCACCGGCAGCGATCGCTGTGATGGTTCCGTCTTCCGTGACACGGACGATGTCATCACCCTTCGTGACGGACCAGGCTGGGGAGAATTTCCCAGGGTTCTCAAGTTCCGTGAGAACGTCGGAAAAGGCTCTCCCGTCTTTGGTGTGCAAATTGACGCTGGCTGACTCCCCGACGCCAATTTTGGTGCCCCTGGGCAGGCTTGCTATTACGGGGACGTGATCGGTTTCACCGATAAAAATTGAGTGACTGGCACTGTTGAAGGGTTTAGGTTCAACGGCTGCGATTTGATCAGCCGGAAGCACCTTCATGTTCAGCGTGTAGGGCACATCCGCAAAGGGTGATCCCCGGAGGGTTGCGAACAATGCGAAGAGGATCGGCATCTGCACCAGCAGTGGCAAGCAACCTGCGAGGGGGCTGCCGAACTCCTTCATGACTTTGCCGAGTTCCTCCTGTTGCTTCTGTGGATTGCTCGCGTAACGGGCTTTGATATCGGCTTGCCGCTTTTGCATCACGGGTTGCGCGATCCGCATCCGTCGAGCGCTACGAATCGATCCAGCACTTAGGGGATAAAGCGCCACTCGAATCACCAGCGTCAAAGCCACGATGGCTAAGCCGTAGCTGGGAACCAATCCGTAGAAAAAATCCAGGATTGGAATGAGAAGGTTGTCGGAGATGTATCCGATCACGTTGAGAAACCCGGGGTTGGTGACGTTCTGACGCCAGTGTGCACGAACAGGTGGTTAGACGGCGAAGCCTTCGACCGACTTGTCAGTTGATGTGGATGAACGCTTGTTGATGCGTTCAAGGATGTAGGCCTCCACTTCCCTGAATCGGGGCAAGGAGCGCATCTCCAGTCGCGCACCGTCGTTCAGAACGAGCACCATGTCGCCCCAGGCACCAAAGCCCCTCGGGACGGTTCTTACTTCGCTGATTTGGGAATACACCACTTGAGTTTTGTCGTTCCCCATCCATCCACCGCAAACTGAGATGCGCCGGCTTGTAATCCGAAAGCGAAGCCAAACGGCTCGAACAATGGCTCCAATCGTGAACGGCAAGCCAATCAAGGTGAAGCCCAGCAGCACATTCAGGATGAGATCTCCCTTCGCTGGACCGCCCTCGTAGTGAACGTCTTCCTGGATCGTGGTCATCGTTCCAGACCTGCAATTTTCAAGAGACTGTCGCATTCTTCGAGCAATTGCGCGGGTTCGGCTTCCGCGGCATCGGGTCGGAGGCTGAATAACAACCATGTCCCCGCCAAATCGGTGCGCTGTTCGAGGCGTTGTCGAAGGTGGTTATGCAGCAAGCGTCTGAGGCGGTTGCGACGCACAGCTCGCTTGCTCACTTTGTTACTGATCACCAAGGCACAGCGGCAAGTTGTGTCGTGTTGACTGCGAAGCTCCGATCGAAGCAAAGTCCGATCTCGCTTGATTTGGCGAAGCACCATCCATTTGCCGTGGTGACGACGTTGAGAACGGTGTAAACGGCTGAAGCATCGATGTCCACGCAAACGCATGGAAGCTGGAAGCACCATCAGCCAACTAGCCAACTATGGATAAAGCTCATTCGAATGAGGCGAAGTCATCGCATACACCTCATCAACCCTCAGGCAGTCGCTGGGATTAAACGGCTAGACGAGTCCGTCCCCGTTTCCGCCGGGTGCGAATCACCCGACGTCCGGTATGGGACCGCATGCGAACACGAAATCCTGAAACCCGCTTTCTTTTACGGCTTGTTCCACCGAGAGTGCGCTTTGTCATATGGGTTGTTTGGCGTCCGGCCGATCTGAGCTAACGATTTTATCAGTCAGTCCATGTCGATCAGCCAACTGCCGACGTAACCAGACATTGGGACGTCGCCAGGAGCTTGGATCAAGGCGTTGAGTTGATACATCCGCTTCCCTTTGGGGTTGAACAGCTTGATGCGGAGCGAGTAGTCCCCCTCCATGGGCACGGGCTGGTCGGGGAACACTTCGATAGCTGTTTGATCCTCATTCACCTCGATGGTGGCGGGAACCTCTTCAAGGCACTTTGAGCGACTCATCATGCTGCCCCGAGATGTGCGGCAGAGGGACATGCGTTCTGGTTTGAGTTTGGCGTCGAAAAAGTCAGGCACCGTCACCGTCAACTTGAGCATGGCTGTCTTGCGATCTTTTTCTCGGAGGGTGAGATACCAATCGGCGCGGTCGTCCTGAAGCGCAGAGGTTTGGTAGTAGTACAGCTTCTTGTAACCATCGTTGTTATCCCACCGAAACTCCATAAGGCCCGACGTGCCTTGAGCGGTTGATGGAGTTGGTGCGGTGCTGCTCAGGCATGCTCCAACCAGCAGTGCACTCGCGGTCGCTGCGCATGGCATGAGGCGTTGCAGAAGCGAACGGGGCATGGGGTAACGCTTTGTATTTCTCTAATTCTCCTGAGTCCAGCCACAGGGCGACGCCTTTAGGGGTCGGCGTCTCATCTGTCAGTTGTAACGAGATCTGTCCGGGCGTAAGCGTTGAGCCTCGCTCCGATAGGGGTGTCTAGGCTCTCGTGTGGGTGGCATCCAGGCGTGAGCCAGGACTCGGATGCAGCGTTCAAGGTCTCCTTGAACGGCCATTTGCTGGCAATCCAACAGGGCAACGCCGTCCCAGCCAGGACGTTGACGGGCTATGGCTGCAGGGAAACAGGCGTCGAGATCGGCTGTGACTGAAAACGTCACTGAAACGATTTGTTCAGGGGATAAGTCGTTCTCTTCGACGAGGGCGTCAATCAGGTCGCGAACGGCGGATTGAATGGCTGCTGTGGTGTTGGCAGCGCTTGTTGTTGCTCCTCGAAGGCCGACCAATTTCAGTGTGGTGTCGCTCATGGGCGATACAGCCAAAGCACCTGACCACTCCCCATGAGCTCCATCGTTAGCCATTGCTGAAGTTGGCTGAACAGCTGAGAGCCCGGTAGCAAGTTGCTCACTTTGCGGCGAGGTTTCCCCAGGGTGATCGGTCGAATGTCGTCTTGATCCAGGTCTGCCAGCTGGGCGGCTAAACGGAGTGCATGGTCTTCGTCACCTAGTTCATCCACTAGACCAAGCGATAACGCCTGTTCTCCACTGAAAACTCTTCCGTCTGCAAAGGTTTTCACCGTCTCCTCGGTGAGGTTTCGCCCTTTCGCTACAACGCCCACAAATTGGCTGTAGCTGCTGTCGATTAAGCCTTGAAGGAGGGCGCGTTCCTCAGGATTCAGTGCTCGATCGGGGGACAAGATGTCTTTAAATTTCCCGCTCTTCACGGTGTCAAAGCGAATGCCGATGCGTTCAAACACGCGGGACAGATCATTGCCCCGCAAGATCACGCCAATCGAGCCGGTAATCGTGCCTGGATTTGACACAATTTTTTCCGCGCCCACACCGATGTAGACCCCGCCAGAAGCGGAAATATTGCCGAAGCTGGCCACCACGCGACAGCCCTTTTCCCTCAGTCTCAGCAGCGCCGCATGGATTTCCTGGCTATCGCCAACCGTGCCACCAGGACTGTCAATTCGTAGAAGAAGTGCGGGGAATTCACGCCGCTTCACCTCCAGTAGAGCCTTGAGAACGCGCTGTCGTGTGGCGCCGTTAATCGGTCCCTCCACAACAATGCGCGCCATTCGGCGGTGTGATTTTCGGCGGAGGGGCCAGATCATGTCGCGCAGGTCTAGACACCATGATCTTAAAAAGGGGCCTTCGAGCGTTCTTCATGCCGTCCATTTGGCTCTGGTTGCTGATGGTGTTGCCCTTCGCTCTATGGGGCACCGCCATGACAGCGATGGCACCGCTTTTGGCGACAGGTGGGCCATGGCTTGTTGCGGGATTACGGCTTTTCCCTGCGGGCTTGGTTCTTCTGTTGTGGGTTGCTTGGACGGGACGATCCGTCTGGATTGATGGCCGCGATTGGGGCTGGTTTGCCCTATTCACTGTGGTGGATGCCTGCTTGTTTCAAGGCCTTTTGGCCATTGGTCTGGATGGAACCGGTGCTGGCCTCGGGTCGGTCTTGATCGATTCGCAGCCGTTGCTTGTGGCTCTCTTGGCGCGAGGGTTATTTGCTGAGTTGATCAACCCTGTCGGCTGGGTTGGCCTGGGTCTTGGCTTAGCTGGAATTTTTTGTCTCGGGGTTCCTGGCGAATTTCTCAACCATTGGTGGTTGTTGGCTGATCCCCCAGCCGTTCAGCAGTTGTTGCAGCCTGGCGAAGTTTGGATGTTGCTTGCCTCTCTCGCCATGGCCATCGGGACTGTTCTCATACGCTTCGCATCGCGTCACAGTGATCCCGTCGCCGTAACCGCTTGGCACATGGTCTTGGGAGGGATTCCTTTGCTCCTTTTATTCGGCTTTGAAAATGGTGTAGAGCCCATCGGATGGTCTGTTGCCGACTGGGGCCGGATGGGATTTGCAAGTTTGTTGGGCAGTGCTTTGGCCTATGGGCTCTTTTTTTGGTTTGCCAATCGCCGAGACCTCACAAGCTTCAGCAGCTTGGGATTCTTGACGCCGGTTTTTGCCTTGGCGACGGGCGGCTGGCTGTTGGACGAGCGTTTGGATCCATTGCAGTGGGTCGGCGTGATGTTGGTCTTGTTGTCGGTGATCTGCGTGAGTCAGCGTCGCCGGCTGTGGGAACCCACTCCCGAACTTTCCTCTTAAACGGTTTCGATGCCTGTGCGTTCCCTTCAGCTTGTGCTGGTGAATACCCCCATCGGTGCTCTTGGGAGTGGCCGCGGAGGGGGCGTGGAACTCACTCTTGCCTCGCTGATCCAGGGATTGGTGCGTCAAAACCATCGTGTAACCCTCGTTTCAGCCAAGGGATCGACGCTCCCTTCCGGATGCACCGGCGCGACCCTGGTGGAGGTGGAGGGTGTTGATCAACCCAGCTGGCAGCACGCTGATCCCGATGCTCCGGTTTCGATTCCAAGGAATGGGTTGTTGCCAGCGTTGTGGGAGGCGGCTTTACACCATGGGACGAGTGCGGATGCAGTGATCAACTGCGGTTACGACTGGCTTCCGCTTTGGCTCACGCCTTGGGTTCAACCCCGCCTTTTTCATTTGATCAGCATGGGGGATGTGGCCCACGTGATGCGTGAGGCCATTGAATCTGTGGCCTCCAGTCACCCCCAACGATTGGCCTTTCATACCCACCGTCAAGCTGCAGATTTTCAGCTTCCTGGAACCGCAAGAGTGGTAGGGAATGGGTTTGATCTCAGCCGTTACTCCTTGCAACCGTCCTGTGATGGCCCCTTGGGCTGGGCCGGGCGCATCGCTCCAGAAAAAGGATTGGAGGATGCGGCTCGCGCCGCCGCTGCTCTTGGCGAGTCGCTGCTGGTGTGGGGCTTGCGCGAAGACCCTGCCTACGCCGCTGCTGTAGAAGCGATGGTTCCGTCTGGAACGATCCAGTGGAGGGGATTTCAGCCCACCCATGCGTTGCAGCAGCAGTTGGGTTCCTGCCGTGCCCTAATCAATACACCCAAGTGGAACGAGGCATACGGGAATGTGGTGGTGGAGGCTTTGGCCTGTGGAGTCCCAGTGGTGGCCTATGACCGCGGCGGACCTGGGGAGCTCGTCATCTCTGGTGAAACCGGTTGGCTAGTGCCGCCAGACGACGTGCAAGCGCTCGTGACAGCGTTGCGTCATGTCGATCAAATTGACCGTTTTCAATGTCGAGCGTGGGCGGAAAGGAATGCCACATGCGAGGTCTTCAGCGCTCGGGTGGACGCCTGGATTCGTGATGGATTGGAGGCAGATGTCAGCATCAGTTAGATGCATGGAAGGGCCTTGCCGGTGACTGTGTCCTGCCGCCAGCGACGACAGGTCCTTGCGCTCGTGCTTGCTCTTGGGGTGTTGATCACCCTGTGGGGCCTTGGTGCGACTGGGGTGATGGACGAGACGCCGCCTTTGTTTGCTGCGGCTGGACGTGCCATGGCTGAAACGGGTGATTGGCTGACCCCACGAGTGAATGGTTTGCCGCGATACGACAAGCCGCCTCTTGTGTATTGGCTGATGGGGCTTGGCTATTCCTTGCCAATGCGTGATGTCTGGGATCCGCTGGGGAGTTGGGCTGCGCGGTTGCCATCGGCCCTGGCTTCGATCGCGCTGATGGTCACCCTTGCGGACACCCTGCTGCGTTGGCCTCAGCCAGATGATGAGCGGCCAAGGGCAACAGCTGTGATCTCAGCCCTTGCCTTCGGGTTGTCCCCCCTTGTCTTGGTGTGGAGTCGGACGGCCGTTAGTGATTCGTTGTTGTGTGGATTGCTGGGGATCAGCTTGCTGTTGCAGTGGAGACGGTTTGCCGATCCAATCCATGAGTCCTGGTGGCCTGCATGGATTGTTCTTGGGCTCGCCGTGCTGGTGAAAGGACCTGTGGCCGTTGTGTTGTCTGGTTTGGCGTTGCTTTTGTTCAGTGCTTTACGACGCGATCTGCAAACTCCTTGGAGGCGCTTGCGTCCGCTGCCAGGTTTGTTGATCACAGCCCTGATCAGTCTTCCTTGGTACGCGCTTGAACTTTGGGTCGAGGGACAAGCCTTCTGGGACAGCTTTTTTGGATATCACAACCTCCAGCGCTTTACCTCGGTTGTGAATGACCATCTCCAGCCGTGGTGGTTTTTCGGGCCGGTGATGGTGGTGGCGGCGTTGCCTTTTACTCCCTTGCTGTTGCTTGGGTTGGCTCGAGTGCCGCGATGGCGTGTGCCTTCTGAACATTCACTTCAGCAATTTGCGTCCTGTTGGTTGGTGTCCGTTTTGTTGTTGTTTACGGCAGCAGCCACCAAACTTCCGAGTTACTGGTTGCCGGCAACTCCAGCAGCGGCGCTTCTGATCGCACTGGCGACAACACGTCGAGACCGTCTGCAACGTTGGGCTTGGGGCGCCTCGATTGGATTGGTGGCTTGCTTGGCCGTCATTTTTTGGTTGTCACCGGTGTGGGTTGTTTGGATTCGTGATCCCGAGATGCCCAGCCTTGCTTCCGACCTCTTGGGCAGCGGTTTGGTTTGGCGAGCAGCGTTCTGGTTCAGTGTCGCGGCGGTGTTGAGCGCTGTGGTGTTGATCCAGCGCAAATCGGCAGCGATCGGCTTGCTCAGTATGCAAATTCCTTTGCTGTTGTTTCATATCAGCGCTTTAATTCCGATCGCGGAACTGGCGGATCAACTTCGTCAGGTTCCGGTGAGGCAAGTTGCGGACCAGATGAAGACGCAACACCGTCCAGGCGAACCCTTGGCGATGGTTGGTGCCATGAAGCCATCACTGCATTTTTATACAGGCCAAGTGATTGTTTTTGAGGGGCGTTCCGACGGGGCCTTGGTGAACCTGGCGGATCGATTGGCCAATGAACAACGCCGTGGCTGGGTTGGGCATCCCCTTGGAACGAAGGAGGCCTCCGACACCGTTTTGATTGCTATCGATCGAGGGACGTCTTCTCAAGACCATTGGCTTGGTCTTAGCCCGATTGATCTCGGTCGTTTTGGGATCTACAACCTCTGGCGGGTTGATCGGAAGCGTTTGGAACAGCGAGCTGATGCGTTGAAAGTCAATGGAGTTAGGCCGGACTGGCGTCAGCCCAGACCCGAGCGATTTTGATCGGGATCCAGGGGCTCTGAGAGTTGCTCAGCGAGCTTTTGACGGTGGCAAAACCCGCAGTGCTCCCATAACTTGATTTCTCCATTCGGAGCCGGTCTCTGGCAACTGGGGCATGTCCCCATTCCGTGGACATCGATTCGGCTCGGGTGTCGCGCCCAAATGGTGGCTTCGTCTTCAAGTTGAGGCGAAGCGATGGCGTGATGTTGTTGGATACGCAAGTCCCGAATGGCATGGCCAGCTCTGGTGAGTGCGCTCAGGAGCTGGGGGCGGTTGTAGAGAAGAGCCTGTCGCCATTGAGGATGACTGGCGCCGACGGTGAGGATGCCGCGCTGGAGTGCCAGGGGCCTGCAATGGGGTGCGAGGCGCTCTCCAGCAATCGATGGCCAGTCTTGCCAAAGGGCCGCTAGATGGTCATCACGACGCCAGTCCCGCTGCAGTGAACCAAGGCAATTTTTGAGTTGCTCAGGGCTCTTTCTCTGGGGCGCCTGGAGCAACTCCAGGCCAGGAAGACGTCGACGCTGGGAATCGGGAGCCACTGCCATCCCAAGACCTTAGGCAGAGAAATGCTTCAGATCTCGCTAATCTCCAGCCGGATCCTTCTTCTCGCAATGGGTTTCTTCAATCGGCTGAGCCGACTGGTTCGTGCCAATGCCAACGCTGCTGTCAGTGGCATGGAGGATCCGGTCAAGATCCTGGATCAGTCGGTCGCGGACATGCAGTCCGATTTGGTCAAATTGCGCCAAGCGGTTGCGTTGGCGATCGCGAGCCAGAAGCGTCTCAGTAACCAATCGGAACAGGCTGAAGCCCAAGCGAAAACGTGGTACGAGCGGGCTGAGCTTGCCTTGAAAAAAGGTGAAGAAGACCTAGCGCGTGAGGCGCTAACCCGCCGTAAGACGTTCCAAGAAACGGCGACATCCCTGGGAGCCCAAGTCCAGTCCCAAGTGGGTCAAGTGGACACGCTCAAAAAAAGTCTGGTGGCTTTGGAGGGAAAAATTGCCGAGGCCAAGACCAAAAAAGACATGCTCAAGGCTCGTGCTCAGGCGGCTCAGGCCCAGCAGCAACTTCAAAGTGCAGTTGGAAGCATCGGCACCAATTCAGCCATGGCTGCCTTTGAGCGGATGGAGGAAAAAGTCGAGGCAATGGAGGCCACAGGGCAAGCTGCCGCCGAGTTGGCGGGAACGGATCTCGAGAGTCAATTCGCAGCCTTAGAGGGTGGCAATGATGTGGATGACGATCTGGAAGCTCTGCGAAACCAACTCAAAGGTGGTCCGGAGGCGGTAGCACTCCCAGCGGCGGAGGCTTCAGACCAGGTCAAGCCGGTGCAAGTGGAAGAAGTCGACGCTGACCTCGAGGATCTGAAGCGTTCCATCGACAAGCTTTGATTTGCACGGTTTTTTCTGGGGAGCTCCATAACATTGGTTGAGTCACTGAATTGTCTTGGCGCCCTCAGTTGTTGATTTCACGGATGCCGGTTTTGAAACGGAGGTGTTGAAAGCTTCCGGCACCGTGTTGGTGGATTTTTGGGCCCCCTGGTGTGGCCCTTGTCGTCTGATCGCTCCCTTGATGACTTGGGCGGCGGAAACCTATGGCGACCAGCTGAGGGTGGGAAAGATCGAGGTTGATGGAAATCCCTCAACGCGAGATGCGTACCAGGTTCAGGGGATTCCCACGTTGATTCTGTTCCGTGATGGGGAGCTGGTGGCGCGGCACGAAGGGGCGATCGCTAAGCCCCAACTTCAAGCCTTCCTGGATGCCAATCTCTAAACGGTTAAGTGCACTTGGCAGTGGTGTCTTCGCTCGAAGCGATGCTGCCAAGCAGACGTACAGAGAGACAACCTCACAGAGGGGCGGCCCAGCTCTGGTTGATCTTTCCATTGGATCTTCCGATCTCGCTCCACCAAAAGAGGTACTGCAGTCGATAGCCACAGCTGTTCTTCAGCCCTCCAGTACGAGTTACTGCCTGCAGGCAGGGGTCAAGCCCTTTCATCGAGCTGTTGCTGATTGGTGCCGGCAGCGTTTTGGAGTTGTCGTCGACCCCGACAGAGAAGTTCAACTCCTCGTGGGTTCTCAGGAAGGCACGGCTCATCTTCCTCTTGCCGTTCTGGACCATGGAGATGCGGCCCTGCATCTTGATCCCTGTTATCCATCGCATTCAGGGGGACTTCACCTGGCGGGTGCGGCGGTTCAGAAGCTTCCTCTCTCACAGGAACACAACTGGCGACCAGATTTGCAACGCATTCGAGCGTCGCAGTGGGATCAGTTGAAGTTGTTTGTGCTTGGTTATCCCCACAATCCAACCGCTCGCGTGGGCGATCAAGAGGATTTGAATCGAATCATGGGGTTGGGGACGCGGCATCAGCTCGTGATTGCTCACGACAATCCCTATGTGGATCTTGCCCTCGACGGCGTGGCTCCGACCTTGTTGCAGGCCAGCGGATGGAGGGACTGGGGCATTGAATTCTTCTCCTTGTCGAAGGGGTGGTGCCTCGGCGGTTTTCGTCTCGGTTTTGCCGTCGGAGCGGCACCGCTCATTGCAGCGTTACGGCAAACAAAGGCCGTCATTGATTTCAATCAGTCGCTCGCCTTGCAGCAGGGAGGAATTCAGGCTTTGCAAGAGTTTGCGCATTGGCCAGCACAGTTGCATCCAATTTTTCGGGAGCGTCGGGATCGTGTTGTGGATTCGCTCTCCAATCGGGGTTGGAACGTCGCCACTCCAGATATGGCCATGTATCTCTGGATGCCTTTGCCTGCTGCGGCCCTGGCCCGCGGTTGGTCTGATGAACAAACTGCGTCGGAATTACTGCAGCGCAGTGGTGTTGCCCTAACTCCAGGGTCTGGTTTTGGCACCGCGGGTCGCGATTGGTTGCGGATGGCATTGGTGCGACCCGTTGAGGAACTCGAACTGGCGGCCCAGCGACTGATGGATGCTTTGGATGAGTGAGCTCTGTCGACCAGGCCGCCGGGGTGGTCGAGTGATGTGGAATTACCGCCGTATGGCTGGGGCTGCTGCTCAGCCCTGGTTGCTGCGTTCAGTTCCGGTGTGCAGCAGCACGGAAGTGCTCCTGCATCGTTGGTTGAAAGGGCCGGTTGAGTTCGATCAGCCCTGTGCCGTGGTGGCGGCTCACCAACGTTGGGGCACGGGTCAGTGGGGACGACGCTGGTCATCACCGCGGGGTGGTGTTTGGCTCAGTGCCGCTCTTCCTTGGCAGGGGGAGGGATCAGGCCGTGCTGGCCTCTTGGGGTTAGCCGTTGCTGTGGCCTTCGCCGAACGCTTGGAGCGCCATGGCCTCCCTGTCCGGATCAAATGGCCCAATGATCTTGTTTTGTACGGCAGAAAGTTGGCGGGGTTACTGCCCAGCGTCGTTCAGCGTGGATCGAGGGTGCGCCTGCTCCGTATTGGCTTTGGCCTCAATATCTGCAATCCAGTGCCGGTCGAAGGCATTGCTCTTGATCAGCTCGAACGAGTTGGTTCCCTTGATCCAGCCCATTGGACTGCCGAGGTTCTCCTAGCCCTCGATCGTTGCCATCGGATCGGAGGTGATGGCAGCTGGTGCCTGCCAGCCTTGAAAAGGCTGCTTTGGGCAAAGCAAATTCGGCATCCCAGAGATGGTCGGATCTGGATGATTTCTGGAGTGGCCTCCGATGGAGCGCTTCAGCTACACCATGGGACCCGAACCGAGGAGTGGCGTCGCTGGTCTTCATGAGCCACTGCTCCATACACTTCAGGGGCTGTTGCCCATGCCAGTTCAAGTGCTGCACTGGTTTTCGCTGATTTGGTTGCTCAATGTTCCTGCCCCGCTTCCGCAACCACCCTTGGGTTTTGATCAGTCTCTCGAGGGATTGGAGCGGCAACGGGTGATCACACCGCAGGAGAGGCTGGGCTTGGAAACCGGTCGTGTGGGTGTTCCGATTCGATCCAACTATCGATCGAAGGCTTGTCGTGATGGAGCGCTGTCCCGAGAGGAGTGTGCGTCGGGCGTAGTCACACGATCGGGGCCCCCGCGGGTGACGTTCCAGCGCTCCCGCTCTCAACCCGTTCGGGTTCCGGTATCGGCATTGCTGGCCGGAGGAAGGGGAGGCTTCCGTTTGGAGTCTGTTTTTGCCGTGACGCCGAGGCCTTTGCCCGTGCAAGGGAATGGCAATCGAGCCTTGCTATTTCCAATTATTGGACAGGCGTTCACAAGCAGTGGGTTTGGTTGGCGGCTTCATCCCTTACTGGGGAGCTGGTTAATGCACGCCGGTCGCGATTTTGCAGCCCCCGAGGGTGCCCCAGTGGTGGCGGCACTCTCCGGCACCGTCTTAAGCAGTGGTTTGGCCGGTGGCTATGGCATTGCCATTGAGTTGGATCATCGCGAGCCGAGGCGTCGAACCTTGTACGGCCACCTCTCAGAGCTCTATGTGAAGGCTGGTCAAACGGTGCAACAGGGCGACGTGATTGGACGAGTCGGGAGCACCGGTTTGAGCACAGGTCCGCATTTGCACTTTGAACTTCGCCTGCCGACAGCAAAGTCTTGGTATGCCGTGGATCCCGGAGACTTTGATTTGGCGGGATTGATGTCACCTGGCGAGGATCCAGTGTCACTTTTAATGTCTCAACTTCTGGAGAGCCTCAAGCGCCATGATTAGGCGTTAGTTGGCTTCTTGAGCTCGCAAAATAAATCCAACACCGCGGATCGTGTGAATTAAGGTGAGATTGCTGTCGATTTCAATTTTTTGTCTTAGGTAGCGGATATACACATCAAGCAGATTGTCGTCTCCAAAAAAGTTTTCCCCCCAAACGCCGCGCATGATTTCTTGGCGCTCGAGAACCCGACCCGAACGACGCATTATAAAGTTCAAAAGGTCGTACTCTTTGACAGATAGATGGATAGATTTATCCCCACGTCGCACGTCGCGGGTGCGTGTGTTCATACTCAAATCGGCTACTTGAAGAAGTTCTGTTTGTACCGATCCATCATTAGATGGGCTTGCGAAGGTTGCCATTCTTCGATGCATGGCGCGTAAACGTGCCATCAATTCATCAATAGAAAATGGCTTGATCAGGTAATCATCAACCCCTGCATCGAGCGCCTTTACGCGATCAGTAACCTCGTCATGTCCGGTGAGCATCAAGATGGGTGTGGTCACACCGTGGGCACGGATGCGTTGACAAATATCGATTCCACTGAAGTCCGGAAGATTCCAGTCGAGGATGATCAGGTCTGGAGTTGGATTGGTCTGGCTTTGGATTAGACCACTGGCCCCGTCGCCAGCAACTTGGACGTCATAGCCCTCAACGTCGAGCTCAAGGCGAAGCAAGTCCGTCAGCTTCTGCTCGTCATCAACAACGAGGACGCGGAGTCGAGGTTTTGTTTCCAACGACATCCGAACCCAGGAATGAGAGTTGACACTAGACCCGAGAAGGGGTCTGGGTCGACATTTCCCCTAGATTTAGTGGCATTGCAAGTGGGTGATGTCGAGCCAAGAGGTTTGGACGGAAGAGCGGATTCAAGTTTTACGAGAGCAAGAGAATTTGCCTTTTGTTCGGGCCGACTCCGCCGGAATTGTTCAAGAAATCAATCATCGCTTCCACGAGGTCTATGGCTGGAGGGATGACGAGCTGATTGGTGAGTCTTTGGGACTTATCCTTCCTCCGAGTTTTCGAGATTCTCATCACGCAGGATTTGCTCGGTTCCAGCTGACGGAAGTTTCTAAGGTCTTAAATCACCCTTTAAAACTGGCGACGTATTGCAGTGATGGTCGAGCCATCGACAGCGAACATTTCATCGTGGCTGAAAAAAAAGAGGATGGGAGTTGGTCATTCGCGGCCACATTGCGTCCACTCACTTTCACAACTTGATCAGGCCGCCGATGTGAGTCAGTCCGCAAATTCAAGCGACAACGCATTAATCCAGCAGCTTCGTCAGTCCCTTGGAATGCTTCAAGTGGCGTTCGATGCTGCAACAGAAGCCATGTTGATCGTCGACGCAGAACGTCAGGTTCACTGGGCCAATCAGGCCGCGGCTGAGTTGCTGCTTGGTGGCGTCCCGATCCAGCTTGCCAATCGCAAGCTGGACGACCTCATGGCCCTGAAACCTGAGCAAGTTGATGCCAAAGCCATGGCGGTCTTGCTGGATCGTCGCCATCCCCTACCGAACGCGTCTGGGGAAGGTCGATGCCGTATTGCGCTCAACGGCGGTAAACAATCTGCTTCGCTTTTGCTGCGCTGGCGACCGGTCGAATTAATTCAGGCCCAATTTTTACTGCTCACGTTTCGTGATCTCAGTCCTGATGAGCAGGCGTTGATTCAGCAGCAGAGATTTATGACTGATCTCACCCATGAACTACGAACGCCGCTCGCGATAGTGAATGGCAATCTGCAGCGGTTGTCACGATTCAAGGGTCTGCCTTCAGCGGCACGATCTCGCTTGGCGATGGCGGGTGAGGAGGTGGATCGCATTCGTCGTTTGATCGAGCATCTTTCGCTGTTAACTCGCCTCAAAGTGGATCCAGCACTGCTTGCATTTGGCGAGCATGATCTGCTCTCGCTCATAAAGCGTTGGACTGAGGCGTTGGAGGAGCCTGCCATCGGTCTCGATGGGTTGGAGCAATTGGAGATCACTCCATGCATGGTGGGTTTGGATCCCAATGCTCTGCTGCTGGTTTTGGATCTTTTGTTGGACAACGCCCTGCGTTATGGAGATGGGACCAATCCAATTCAGCTTCAGTTGCGCCGATTGGACCAACAGAGCTGTGTTCAGATTTCGATCACAAACCATGGAGCCGGTGTTCCCGTCTCGGAATCGATCCTGAAGAGTTGGCTGAATCCGTTTATTCGGGGAAGGCTTCGCCGCGATGGCCGTCAGGTTGAGGGAGCTGGTCTTGGATTGGCGTTAGCCCGTGAACTCGTGATGGCTTGGGAGGGCACGTTGATCCTTGAGCAAAGCGCTGTGATGGATGGCTCCCTCACCACAGCGTTGCTGACGTTGCCCATTAGCCCCGCTGCGCGGGATGGAGAAGTTCCGGTAAACGCTCAAAAAGATCAGGTTTGATGACGTAATCTTCGGCGCCGTTCATTAGAGCTTCCTGCTTTTTTGTCGCGTCATTGAGAGCTGTCATGATCACCACGCGAGGCGGTGATGCATGAACGGCTTTGTCTTGAATTCTTGTTAAGCAAGCCAGTCCATCGATGCCAGGGAGCATCAAATCAAGCAAAACAAGATCAAACGATTGAGCACTGGAGTTCTCTAGAAATTCTTCGGCTGAGTTGAAGATCACCCCGTTGTGTCCTTCGTCTTGGATTTCGGCAAGCAACAGTTGTTGAATACGGGGATCGTCTTCAACGATCGCTACGGCAAGTACACCATTCGATTTCTGCATGGCTTCATCCATCTATCGAGCTTGTTTGCTGTTCAGATTGCCCCCGCGGATTGATCGACCTCGGAGTGATCTAAACCTCCATCGGATTGGTTGATTTCAAGGATGCGACCATCCTGAAAGCGAGCGATTTGTCGTGCTCGGGCAGCTACGTCGTCTTCGTGGGTGACGAGTACAAGGGTGATTCCCTGTTGATGCAGCTCGTCGAATAATTCCAGAACTTCTCTTGTGGTTTGGGAATCAAGGGCGCCCGTTGGCTCATCGGCCAAGAGCAAGCTTGGCTGATTAATAATCGCCCGTGCGATAGCTACCCGTTGCTGCTGGCCTCCCGAAAGTTGGTTTGGCCGGTTGTCTAAGCGTTGCCCTAGTCCAACCCTCTCGAGTGCGGATCGTGCCCTTGCCCGTCGCTCTTCCGGTTCGATTCCGGCGTAGATCATCGGCAACATCACGTTGTCCATGGCCGTTGCATTGGGAAGGAGATGGAACTGCTGAAAAACAAAACCCAATGACCGGTTTCGAACTTCAGCTAAAGCATCGTCATCCAGTTGATCAATCGCCATGTCATTAAGGCGATAACTCCCTTGAGTGGGTCGGTCGAGGCAGCCGAGAATATTCATCGCCGTGCTCTTTCCGGATCCACTGGCACCCATTACGGCCAGGTAGTCACCTTCTCGAATAACAAGGTCGAGCTGATCAAGCGCTTTAACGGCTAAGTCGCCAGATCCATAAATTTTGCTGACACCGCTTAGTTCAGCAATCGGTTTGGGATCAGCCTCAACCAAGACCTCTCTCTCCGACTAGGGCGATGGCTTGTTGGAGCAACGGTGTTTCAGCGACAGCTTCGTTTGCCCATTGAAAAAGTGGATTGGAGAGGATTCCACCAATGGCGGTAACGCCAACACAACCGATCAGAGCAACGCGGAGAGGCTGCATTCCCATGAGGGACCAATCGACATCTGGATAGTTTTTGACAACATCAGATGCTTCATGGGGCTCCTTCACAACCATCATCTTGATCACAGAGATGTAGTAGTAAATGGAGATAACTGATGTAATCAACCCGACAACTACGAGCAAGTATTCGTGATTAGCCCAGCCGGCAAAGAAGAGATAGATTTTTCCAAAGAATCCCAGCATCGGAGGGATTCCTCCCAGTGATAGCAAGCAAAGACTCAGGCCAAGTGTAATGAGAGGATCTTTTTGATAGAGGCCTGCATAATCAGAAATTCGATCGCTACCAGTACGAATCGAGAACAGGATGATGCATGCAAATGCACCAAGGTTCATGAATAAATAAGCGGCCATATACAAAACCATGGCAGCGAAACCATCTTCGGTTCCGCACACCATTCCGATCATGACGAACCCGGCTTGGCCAATCGAGCTGTAAGCCAGCATTCGCTTCATCGACGTCTGTGCAAGCGCGACGACGTTGCCCAAAGTCATGCTCAGCACGGCGAGGACCGTGAACAGCAACTTCCACTGGTCGTCGAAGGCTCCAAAACAGCCCACCAAAATGCGCAAGGCCAGTGCGAATCCTGCGGCTTTCGAGCCCACCGATAGAAAGGCCACCACTGGAGTGGGTGACCCTTCGTAGACGTCGGGAGTCCATTGGTGAAACGGGACGGCTGCGATTTTGAAGGCCACGGTCGCCAGCACAAAAACCAAAGACAAAGCCGCTATCGGCGTGGTGCTGGTTTGTAAGGCGACGCCAATCACTTCGAGGCTGGTGCTGCCGCTGAGGCCGTACAGCAGCGAGGCTCCGTAAAGAAATACTGCTGCTGCTGCTGAGCCCACCAAGAGATATTTGAGCGCCGCTTCAGAGCTGCGGGCATCGCGTTTCATGTATCCCGACAGCAGGTAACTCGCGACAGAGAGGGTCTCCAGCGAGATAAAGATGCTGACCAGATCCGTTGCCCCGCAAAGGAGCATCGCCCCGAGAGTCGCGGCTAAAAGAATCGCGGCGTATTCGCCGACAGGCGTTCCGCTCTTTTCGGCATATCGCCAACTGATCAGTAGTGACAGCAGCGTTGATGTGGCAATGACTGCGCGGAAAGCAACGGCGAGGTTGTCCGCTAAAAACGCCCCGAGGAAAGAAGGTTCCAGGGGGGCATTCCATTGGAGTGCCAGTAGGACGAGAGCGCTGCCTAGCCCGATGTAGCAAATCGGCGGAACCCAGCGTGCAGCTACCTTTTCGCCGGCGAGATCCACCAACAGCGTGGCGATCATCGCCAGCAGAACGGCCCCTTCCGGCAGGACTGCCGAGGCGTTCAAGGAAAGATTCAGCAACTCACCAGGGGCGGCCATGGCCTGGGTGGCGAGGAGAAGAGCACCCATCTCGGGCATGACGGCCTGAATTTCGTTGCGCTGGGTCGACTGTAGCGGCGCCCATCCAGCCCGATTGGATGTGCAGAACGTTCCGCGGTGCGATAAAGAAGGTGATCGGTTTATTGGCCGCCTGTGGCGCACACCCTCGTCATCGTTGAAAGCCCTACGAAGGCCCGCACCATTCGCGGCTTCCTTCCAAAGGGATTCAAGGTCGAGGCATCCATGGGCCATGTCCGGGATTTGCCTAACAACGCCAGCGAAATTCCTGCTGCAGCAAAGGGCCAAAAATGGGCCAACCTCGGGGTGAACACCGAGGCTGAATTTGAGCCGCTGTACGTGGTTCCGAAGGACAAAAAGAAAATTGTCCGAGAATTAAAAGATGCTCTGAAAGGCGCCGATCAGTTGCTCCTGGCCACGGATGAAGACCGGGAGGGAGAAAGCATCAGCTGGCACCTGCTTCAGCTTTTGGCCCCCAAGGTGCCCGTGAAGCGCATGGTGTTTCACGAGATCACCAAAGAGGCCATTGGCAAGGCGCTGGATCAGACCAGGGACCTCGACATGGAGCTGGTGCACGCTCAGGAAACCCGTCGGATTCTCGACCGCCTCGTCGGTTACACGCTGTCACCGCTGCTTTGGAAAAAAGTGGCCTGGGGCCTCTCTGCCGGACGGGTTCAATCCGTTTCGGTGCGTCTTCTCGTGCAGCGTGAACGGGCTCGACGGGCTTTCTGCAGTGGCAGCTATTGGGATCTAAAAGCCAAGTTGGAGCAGGGTGGTCGGGGATTTGAAGCGAAGCTCACCCACGTTGCTGGACGGCGGATTGCCAGCGGTAGTGACTTTGACGAGAGCACCGGCGGCTTGAAATCTGGAGCCAATGTGCAATTGCTTCAGGAAAGTGAGGCCAGGGCTTTGGCCGACAAAGTTCAGCAGAGTCCTTGGACGGTGGATGCGGTGGAAGAAAAGCCGACCGTGCGCAAGCCGGTTCCTCCTTTCACGACCAGCACGCTTCAGCAGGAGTCCAACCGCAAGTTGCGCCTCTCGGCTCGGGAAACCATGCGTTGCGCTCAAGGCCTGTATGAGCGCGGCTTCATCACCTACATGCGGACGGATTCCGTTCATCTCTCCGACCAGGCCATTAGTGCATCAAGGAGCTGCGTCCAAAGCCTTTATGGCAAGGATTATTTGAGCCCCGGACCACGTCAATTCAGCACGAAGGCACGCAATGCCCAAGAAGCACATGAGGCGATTCGTCCTGCGGGAGAAAGCTTTCGTACCCCTGGAGACACCGGTCTCGATGGTCGTGATCTGGCGTTGTATGAGTTGATTTGGAAGCGAACCGTCGCCAGTCAGATGGCTGAGGCGAGGCTCACGATGCTCTCAGTGGATTTGAGCTCAGCTGACGCGAGTTTCCGAGCCAATGGCAAGCGCATCGATTTTCCTGGGTTTTTCCGGGCTTATGTCGAGGGAAGTGATGATCCCGACGCCGCTTTAGAAGGGCAAGAGGTGTTGCTGCCGTCCCTCGCGATCGGGGATAAGCCTCAGCCAAAAGATGTGGATGCCTTGGGACATCAAACCCAGCCGCCCGCTCGATTTAGCGAGGCGTCGTTGGTGAAAATGTTGGAAAAAGAAGGCATTGGACGACCATCCACCTATGCCTCGATCATTGGCACCATCGTTGATCGTGGCTACGCAACGATTCAAGGCAATGCCTTGACCCCGAGCTTTACCGCTTTTGCTGTAACAGCCCTGTTGGAGGAGCATTTCCCCGACCTGGTGGACACCAGCTTCACGGCTCGGATGGAGAACACCCTCGATGAGATCTCCCACGGCAAGGTGCAGTGGCTCCCTTATCTCGAAGGCTTCTACAAGGGCGAAGAAGGCCTTGAAACCCAAGTGCAACAGCGGGAGGGGGACATTGATCCAGGCGCCTCCCGAACGATTGATCTGGAGGGACTGACCTGCGTTGTTCGCATTGGTCGGTTTGGCGCTTACCTCGAATCGAAGCGGGTGAGTGACGACGGTGAGGAGGAGTTGATCAAGGCAACACTTCCCCGCGAAATCACCCCAGCGGATCTGGATCAAGATCAAGCTGAATTAATCCTCAAACAGAAAGCGGATGGACCTGAGGCCTTAGGGGAAGATCCGGAAACGGGCGACTTGGTTTACCTGCTCTTCGGCCAATACGGCCCCTACGTCCAGCGTGGGCAGGTCAGTGATGAAAATCCCAAGCCCAAGCGCGCCTCGCTGCCAAAAGGCGTCAAGCCTGAAGATCTCAAGCTCGACGACGCTTTGGGTCTGTTGCGGTTACCGCGGCTTTTGGGAGAGCATCCCGATGGTGGTCGTATCCAGGCTGGCCTCGGTCGTTTTGGCCCCTACGTCGTTTGGGATAAGGGCAAAAGCGAGAAGGATTACCGCTCCTTAAAGGGGGAAGACGACGTGCTGATGGTTGGGCTTTCCAGGGCTTTGGAGCTCTTGGCGATGCCCAAACGTGGCCGCGGCGGAAGGACGGCCCTGAAAGACTTGGGCAAGCCAGAGGGAAGTGAGGAGACCATCCAGGTCTATGACGGTCCCTACGGCTTGTATGTCAAGCAGGGCAAGGTGAATGCGTCGCTGCCGGAAGGCAAGGGCGCTGAAGACGTCACCCTTGAAGAAGCCGTCGAATTGTTGGCAGCGAAGGCCTCAGCCAAGAAGGCCAGCCGTAAATCAACGGCGAAGAAACCGGCGGCGAAGAAGCCTGCAGCCAAGAAACCTGCAGCGAAAAAGGCCCCAGCCACAACAAAAACGGGTCGGCTTCGGGCGAGTGCCGTGCGGGTGATTAAGCCGGGAAATAGCTAATGGTGCAGCGCCTGACGTGGTTGGTCCCTTTGGTTTTGCTCCAGGGGTGTGCCGGGACTCCGTTGGCCGAACGGTTGGAGACGAGTTTTGGAGCAGCGGAAACAGGTGTTGAGACGCAACCGGCTCGATCGGACCTCGTAACTACTACCGGTTTAAAAATTAAGGATTCTGCGAGCCCTGCAGCAGTCCGGCCTGATCTGAGTAATCCCGATGGGGTGTTGAAGGAGGGGACTGCGACATCCACAGCATCTGAACCATCCGTCGCCCTTGAAACATCCACCCCTTCAGAGGAGTCGCCCCTCAATCCAACAGCCGCTAATTCAATACAACCCAATCCCCCTCGCTCGAATCAGCCCCAGGAGCCTTATCGGATCACGATTCGACTCTCCGGTGCTGACCCGGCTGCTCCTGCGGAGGCCGTTACGCGTGTGTTGCGGAATGCTGATGTGAGTTTTGCCGTGGAACGCATCGAGCGGATCCAACCATGAGCTTGGATCCACAACCCCTGAGCCGTCAGCAAGCTTTGCGGTTAGTGGAGGGGGCTTATCTCGCGGCAACAACCGGCTTGATCTGGTTGGCCTTGTATTACCTCCCTGTTGGCGGAGCGCTGTTTCGATTGGCGCTCCCACTCCCTCTCACCCTTCTCCAGTTGCGTCGTGGGGGCAGATCTGGGGCTGAGGGTCTTCTTCTGGCCGTTCTTCTTCTGACGGCGCTCATGGGTCCAGTTCGTGGACCTCTCTTGCTGTTTCCCTATGGACTGTTGGCGTTATGGCTCGGTTGGAGTTGGTGTCGCGGATGGAGCTGGTGGTTGAGTTGGGGCGTGGGAGTGGTCCTGGGGACCTTCGGTTTTTTAGTTCGGGTGGTGGTCTTGTCCCTTCTGGTGGGAGAAAACCTTTGGGTTGTGATTACGCGTGCGGGGGCTGGATTATTGGATCGACTGATCGCTGTGCTGCATCTCCCCATCACCCCTGATTTAACGCAGGTTCAAGTGATGGCTTTCTTGTTGGTGATTGTGCAGGAGGTGATTTATGTGCTGTCTCTCCATGCACTGGCCTATTGGATTTTCCCGCGATTGCGCTCACCCATTCCTGAGCCACCTCCGTTGTTGCATGCCCTTGTTGCCCTTGACCCCCTCTGAAGGGCTGGCATGGCCCGAAGGGTGCCGGCGTGTGGGTCCGCAGGGGGATGCCGCTGCTTCAATCGCCGCGATGGCGCCCTGGCTAGATCAGGCCGTGCTTCCAGATGTGTTGCTGGTTTTGGCTGCGACGCGAACGGCAGAACAGGAGGGGATTTCTGCGGCAGGTGCGACCGCTGCCGCACGCCGGACAACGGCTGTGGCCGATGCCGAGTTGTTGTTGAAGGGTCCATCGGTGGCTCCACGTTGGCCGTTGCCGATGCTTCCAGCAGGTGTTTCCCCGGCTTTGCTGAGTCACGCTGTGGTGGCGCGTTTGGGCTTGCAACCTCAGGTGGCGGCCGTGGGGTTGATGTGCCAGCCAGATTTCGACCATGTGCGACTTGAGTCTCCCGACCTCGGACCGGCTGAATGCTTGTCGTCTGGTGCTGCGATGCCACTGGAGCGGGTGAATTATCTCTGGCGTCAAGGAGAACAACTGGGTGCCGGACTGCAGCGGCCCCTTGTTTTGGCGGAATGTGTCCCAGGGGGAACGACCACCGCCCAGGCCGTTCTCACCGCTTTGGGGTTTGAGGTTGGCGACTTGATTAGCGGCAGTGCGCGCCAACCGCCCCATCGCCTGAAATCCGCGTTGGTCGCCCAGGGATTGCGGAAGGCCGGCCTACTCAGAGGCTGCGGTGCAGAAGCTGTGTTGGCGGCGGTTGGGGATCCGTTTCAGGTGGTGGCAGCGGGCTTACTGGTGGGTGCTGTTCAATCGCAGCAACCGTTGCTGTTAGGGGGCGGCAGTCAAATGTTGGCCGTTTTGGCGTTGGCTTTGCATGCCCTGCCAAAAACGGCTGGTGCATCCTTGTTGCGTCAGGTTCTCGTCGGCACAACGGCTTGGCTTGCTGATGAAGGCGCTAGCAACGGTGGCATCTCCCCACTGGATCGTCTGGTCGATTCCATCGGCGCACGATTTGGTGCATCGCTTGCCGTCTTCGCCTCAGGTGTTCATTTCCATGCCAGTGCCCATCAGGCCCTGCGTGACTACGAGCTCGGATATGTCAAGGAAGGGGTCGGAGCTGGTGGGTTGTTGCTCCTGGCTCAGCTGAAGGGGGTTAGTCGGCGTGGGTTAGTGGATGACTGCGACCAAGCGATGGACCAACTCATAAGTCGCCCCGTAACGTCGATTCCATGACGATGCCTTTCGATCCGTCTAGCGGAATTCGTCGCCGTCATCTCCTGAAGATGATTGGTGGAGCTGGTTTGATCAGCTTGGTTGGGTGTCGCGCTAGCGGTGTGAAACCTCGCCTGTTCGCTCCCGCAGGTGTTTTGCCCAAAACTTGGACGATGGAGTTGCCTGACCCTTGGCAGCTGTCGTCTGCCAAGGCCCTTGACCAGTGGACCCAGGCGGATGCTGCTCAGGCGGATTTGTTGGCCTGCACCGATGGTTGGCTCGGCACCCTTTCCGCCGTTGCTTTGCAGCCGATTGAGGCTGCTCCACTGCGGCAGCAGCTCGATCCATTGGCGCAGCAGTTTTTGAAAACGCTGGGTCCATTGGCGTCCCAAGTGCTGCCTGTTGGTGTGAGTCCTTGGGTTCTGCTAATCCGACGGGATTCTGTTGCCGATGGGAACAAGCGGTTGGGGTGGCAGATGTTGCTCGACCCTCAACTGCAGGGCCAAATTGTGTTTCCTGCCAGTCCGAGGCTGGTGATCGACTTGGCCGATCGCCTTGATCAACCGGATGCGTTGCAGCGTTTGCGTCGCCAAGCGCTCACCTTTGATGATCGTCAGGCGGTGAATTGGTTGCTGAAGGGGGCAGCCAAGGTGGTGGTTTTGCCGTTGCAACGCTGTTTGTCCTTGCTGAGGCGAGATCCCCGAATGGACGTGATCCTGCCCAATCAAGGAGCGCCGTTGCATTGGACCCTGCTCGCCAGGCCGAAGGACACGAAGGAGCCTCTCCCTCAACCATGGGTTGAGCTGGCATGGCGTGAACCGATGCGCCGGCGACTTCTCCAGGAGGGGTGGCGAGCTCCTCTGCCAACGGCAGTTCTCGATGCTGACCGTTTGCAGCTGCCAGAACGTTGGCGGTCCTTGGTGCTTCCGCCAGACCACCTTTGGAACCGCTGTTGGTCGCTGCCGCCTTTGAGCCCTGAGCAGCGCATCAGTTTGGAACAACGTTGGCTGGCATCAGCTCCATAACCGTCTGCGCGGTGCCGCGACCAGTCGGGCATGGGTGTCCGCTAAGAGTTGGGGAATGTTCAGACCATGGGGACAGCGCGGCAGGCAATCGCCACAACTCCCACAAGCGGAGGCATCAATGGTGTCCCACCAATGACCGGCTCGACCGATCAGGTTGTATCGCTCTTGGCTGTATTCGATGAGGTCATGACCAAGGGTCAGATTGCGCAGTCGGAGGAGACTTGGAATTGGGACCTGATTGGGGCATGGCAAGCAAGCACGGCACTGACCGCAGAGATCGTTGCCTAAGCGCTCCCGTCGGCGTTGCTCCAGTTGATGCAGTACATCGGTTTCCTCCTGTTGGAGGGGCCCATCTGCTTCAGCTAAATGAGCAGCAGTGGTGAGATCTTCGCTGGAGGCTGCTCCGAGGGTGAGCGTCGATACGCCTTGGGCTATTAGGAAGCGATAGGCGAGGACGAGTGGGTCGATGGGTTGGCAATCGTCTTTGAGCGTTGGGCTTGGTGCTTGTAGCCGCCCCCCCTTGTCGGCTGGAGAAATGGCCATGACCCCAATCCCGTTCTCCAAAGCCCAGTGCGCCAGTGGTAAGCGTTGAGGGTCGAACAGGTGAAGGTGGAGACTGCAAAAGTCGAATCGCTGGCTCCGGAGTGCCTGTTCGATCAATGCATTCGTTCCGTGGCTGCTGAAGCCGAGCTGCATCACTCGGCCGCTGGACACGGCCCACTCCAGGAGTTGGGCACCGTCACCGCTCAGGGCCCACTCCAAATGCTCCTTTCGGTTGATGCCGTGGACCGCGAGGTTGTCGAGTGTGTTGAGGCCCAGCCGGTGGAGGATTTCGTCGAGTTGCTGCTGACCTTCGACCAGGCTCAAACCCGGCAAGAGCTTGCTGGTCGTCACCCATCCACCTTCGGGGAGGGTGGAACAGTGTTGGAGTGCTTCTCCGAGAAACTGCTCCGCCGGTCCGTAGGCGGGTGCAGTTTCTAAGTGATTGATGCCGATCTTGGCCGCGGCTTCAAGAACTGAGGCCATCTGGTCTACAGAACCGATAGCCCGCATGGTTCCAAGGGTGAACAGGCTGACGGGCCGCCCAGTTCCAAAGGACCGCCGTTTCACGGGACTGGCGGAGAGTTGGTGTCTGTGGAGGGCTCATCCGTATCACTTCGTTTGTTCAAATGACGCACAAGGGCCGCAGGGCTGAGCTCATCGACAAATCGGCTAAAAGCGTTTTGATCTTCGGCGTCGGCTTCAGCATCGACTGCGATTGACGCTTCAGCGACCACCTCTTCCAGCATCCATATCCCACTCCCGGTGCGTACTGCAAGAGCAATGGCGTCGCTGGGTCTGGAATCGACTTCGATGAACTCCATGTCGTCTTCGTCCTCGAGTTCGTCGTCGTCCAAGTCGGGTCGAAGTTTGAGCACGGCATGAAAGGTGCTGTCTTCAATGGCATGCACGATGACCCGATCCAATTCCAGACCACCTGCCACCAACAGGGCTGCCATGAGGTCGTGGCTCAGGGGGCGAGGAGCAGGGGTGTCTTGGAGGCCCGCCATGATGTTGTGGGCTTGCGCTTGATCGATCCAAATCGGTACTTGACGTCGTCCACTTGGATCACGGAGCAGGACGATGGGGCTTCGGCTAGCGGCATCGAGAGCGATACCAGCGACGCTCATCTCAACCATGGCGACGCCTCGACGTTGTCCGATTATGGCTAAAGCGAATCGCGCAGGCGATGTTTACTGGCCTTGTGCAGTCGGTTGGAACCATTCAGCGTCGTTCAGGGGCTGTGGTGGTGTCGGGTTGTTCGCCATTTGCGCCCCTTGTATTAGGCGACAGTGTTGCGGTGGATGGGGTGTGCCTCACGGTTGCTGAGTTAGTGGCCGACGGCTTTCGTGCTGATGTCAGTGAAGAGACACTGCGCCGAACCACCCTTGGCCGCAAGTCGGAACAAGGCGGATCCGTCAATTTGGAACCTGCGCTCCGTCTCAGTGATCGCCTTGGCGGTCATTTGGTGAGTGGTCACGTTGATGCTCCAGGTGAGGTGATTCGCTTGGAGGCTTTGCCTCAGTCTTGGCTCTTGGAAATGCGTTGGCTGGAGCCGCGATTCGGTCGTTATGTCTGTGAGAAAGCGAGTATCGCCGTGGATGGCATCAGTCTCACCGTCGCGGACTGTTGCCCAGAAGGGGTGACGTTTTCATTGGCGGTGATTCCGCACACTTGGCAAGAAACCACCCTGCGGGGATTGGCCGTAGGCGATCGTGTGAATCTTGAGGTGGATCAACTGGCGCGTTATGCCGAGCGATTGTTGATCGATTCTCCGAAGCAGACTTACGCCAAGCCTGTTTCGGACTTGTCGGTGGATTGGTTGGCCTCCAATGGCTGGTCTTGATCGATTTGCACCAAAACGATGACCCCAGACTCTTTTTGGAGCTCAATTCGAAACTCTTGACCCGGAATTAGGCCGAGTTGACGCGTGTAGGCGTGACCAATAAGCAAATTTCCATTGCCATGAACCCGGGTTCGAAACTCCGCTTGGCGCCCCCGTGTTCCTGACGAGGATGACGTGCTGCTCTTGGGCAATTGCCAGCCTTGCGCTTTCGCTTTGGCTTCGACGAGAGCCCGATAAAAACTTTTTTTGAGCAGTCGCCCACTGGGGCCGACGTATCCACAACCGCGGGCAATATCGTCTTCCGGCCGATTGCTGAGCGATCTGGCTTTGTCAAGCAGCTCTTTGCCGACCAGCATTTTGGAAATCAATTCATATCAATTTTGGCTTGAACGTTCAATGCCGGCAAGGGATCAGAGCAAATAAAGAATCACAAAAAGAACAACCCAAATGCCATCAACAAAATGCCAATACAGCTCAGCCGCTTCAAGAGGGAAATGATTTTCAGCGGTGACGCGTCCACCGGATTCGCGAGCTTGCCACCACACGATGAGGGTCATGACGGCCCCAAGGGTGACGTGTAGACCATGAAAGCCAGTCACCGCAAAGAAAGTGCTGGCGTAAAGGTTGTCGGTGAGTCCAAATGGCAGCGTGAAATATTCCACCATCTGGCTGATCAAAAAGGCGATCCCCAAGGATGCAGTGATCAGAAGCCATCTCCGACACCGCGCATGGTCGCTGTTGCGAATGGCTTGCCCCGCCTTATGAAAAGTGGCGCTGCTCACAAGCAGTAACACGGTGTTGAGGATGGGAAGTGGAAGCTCGAGCTCATAAATGGCTCCGCTCGGTAGGGGATTAACCGCTTTGAAGGTGAGATAGGCCGCAAAGAAACCGGCGAACGTCATCGCGTCAGCCACGAGGAATGTGGCTAACCCGAACATTCGGAAGTCCCCATGCTCTTCAACGGCATGGCCGTGGTTTTCAGTGCTCTCGATTTCGGAGCTGTCAGTGCTGTCGGGCTGAACGGGAAGGGTGCTAGTCATTTGCCACTGCTCCAAAGATCACGCCCGCTCGTAGCGGACAAGTCGATTTCATCGACGGGGACGCCATAGGCATAGGGCTCTTTCACCAGAGGTGCTTCTCCCACCCAGTTCTCCACTGGAGGGGGGGAACTGGTCAGCCATTCCGGCGTGAGTGCATTCCATGGATTATCTCCAGCGACCTTTCCATAAAAAGCACTGTGAATCACGTTCCACAGGAAGGGCAGGGTGCTGATGGCCATCAGCAACGCGCCCACGGAGCTGATCTGATTGATCAAAGTGAACTGAGGGTCGTATTCCGCAACCCGTCTTGGCATTCCATTGAGACCAAGCCAGTGCTGAGGTCCAAAACAAAAGTTGAAGCCAATGAACGTGAGAGCGCAGTGGAAGCGTCCCAAATCTTCATTCAGCATGCGCCCTGTGAACTTGGGATACCAGTGATAGATCGAGGCGAAAATGACAAAAACAGATCCTCCAAAAACGATGTAATGGAAGTGGGCTACGACGAAGTAAGTGTCATGCACATGAATATCGAAAGGCACCTGCGCTAAGGCAACTCCAGTGATACCTCCGAGCACGAAATTCACGATGAATCCGCAGGAGAAGAGAACCGCGCTGTTCAAGCTGATTTTGCCGCCCCACAAGGTGGCGAGCCAATTAAAAAATTTGATTCCTGTTGGAACAGCAATAAATGCCGTGGCAATTGTAAAAAATAAGCGCATCCAGGGTGGTGTTCCACTGGTGAACATGTGGTGTGCCCAAACAATCAAGCCGAGAACAACGATGGCCATGATTGAGTAGACCATCGTCACATAGCCAAATAGTGGCTTGCGAGCATGAATCGGAAGGATTTCACTAACCAGCCCAAAAGCTGGTAAAACCATGATGTAAACGGCTGGGTGTGAATAGAACCAGAACAAGTGTTGATAAACAACAACATTCCCGCCAAGTGATGGATTGAAAAATCCGGTATGCGCAACAATATCAAAACTTAAAAGAACTAATGTTCCGGCAAGAACAGGGGTTGATGCGACAACCAGGATGCTGGTCCCAAGCATCGCCCAGCAGTACATCGGCATCTGCATCAACTTGAGCCCTGGGCGACGCAATTTCAGAATTGTGGCGATGAAATTAATGCCACCGAAAATTGAACTGCCGCCTAACAAAAGAACACTGACGATCCATATGATTTGCCCAGTAGCAGGTGTTGTAATGCTGAGGGGTGGATAAGCAGTCCAGCCTGATTGGGCAGCTCCAGTGATGAAATAGCTGGCCACCAACATCAGGCCAGCAGGTGGAATCAGCCAAAAAGCAACGGCATTCAGCCGTGGGAAAGCCATGTCCCGAGCACCCACATAAAACGGGATCAAATAGTTTCCAAAGGCGCCGTTCACCACAGGAACGATCCAAAGAAAAATCATCACCGTGCCATGCAAGGTGAGCACTTGGTTGTAGACGTCCCGAGCCATGAAGTCGGCGACGGGGCTGGCCAGTTCTGTGCGGATGGCTCCAGCGAGAGCTCCACCGATCAGGTAAAAAACAAACCCGCAGACGAGATATTGCAGGCCAATCACTTTGTGATCAACGCTGAAACTGAAGTACCGCAACCAGCCCGTGGGCTGAAGTTTTGGGGCTGGGGCCGTGCTGTTGGGAGGAAGTGTGACAGTCATCTCAAGTGTTGGCGACTGTTGCGTCGGTCGTAGGTGTCGGTTTGGCGTTACTGCTGAACCAGGTTTGCCATTCATCGGCTTCATCCACCACAACGGTGGAGCGCATGCCCCCGTGGTAGGGCCCACAAAGTTCTGCGCAGACGATCGGATAACGCCCCGGTCGCGTTGCGGTGAAACTCAATTGAGTGGGTTGGCCAGGAATGATGTCTTGCTTTAAGCGGAATTCAGGAACCCAGAAAGCATGAATGACATCCTTCGATTCCATGCGGAGTGTGATTGGACGATCGGCGGGAACATGAAGTTCGCCTGCGGTGATATCTCCGTCTGGATAGTGGAATAAGAAGGCAAATTGCATGGCTGTCACTTCGATGGGTAAGACATCGGGGACCATCTCTGAACCGACAGAGCCTGAGCTGATTCCTCCCCAAATTCTTTCCTCGTGCATGCCTCCCATGTGGTCATGGGCCAAAGGAACCATTCCTCCCATGCGGTCATAGATGTCGTAGCTGTAGAGACCTACGAAGAGCACAACGATGGCAGGGACTGCCGTCCAAAAAATTTCAAGAGGAAGGTTGCCCTCAATGGCAACTCCATCACCGATTTGATCGCTTCGTCGTCGAAAACGAATCAAGCTAAAAATCAGAAGACCTGTGATGCCAACGAACAGAATGGTTCCAATTGTGAACAGAACCTTGAAAAGTTCGTCGTAAATCGGAGCGTTGATGCTGGCGTCGATCGGCAGAAGATTGATCGTTTGTCCGATCCACAGTCCCCCAAGGACTAAGGCCATCCCCAGCACAAGCGTGAGAATCGCGGACGGGATCTGCACGGATTAAATCCCTTACTTCCAACAGCGTATGGAGCAGCCAAGCCATCTCCATGAAGTGATTGTTAAGCCGTCGCTCTTGTCAGCAAAAGTGCACCATTGGCGGCTGAAAGATGTCGTACTCGTCCATAGAAGGTGACGCCTGGGATGTCATCGCTACGGTCCAATCAGGTCCCTTGCGAGCCCACCGGCGGGAGCTGGTCGATGACATCTCTTTCTCTACCAATTGTTCGGCGACGCTTGATTCAACTTTCGGCCCACCTGGTTGTGGCCGTTGTTGCACTCGTTGTGATCGGTGGGGCGACACGGGTCATGGAAGCCGGTTTGGCCTGTCCTGACTGGCCGCTCTGTTACGGAACGCTTTTGCCTGGCAAGCAAATGAATGCTCAGGTTTTTCTCGAGTGGTTCCACCGGCTGGACGCTTTCATCGTGGGCATGGCTCTGCTTGTTCAGGCCATCGTTTCCGTCCTATGGAGACGGCTCCTTCCTCGATGGATGCCCTGGTTGAGCCTGGCTCTCGTGGGCATGGTTGCGCTGCAGGGCGGTTTGGGTGCTCTCACCGTGCTCCAGCTGCTTCCATCCGGAATTGTCACGGCTCATTTGGTCTTGGCACTCACCCTGGTTGCTCTCCTAAGTGGCTTAACCCAGCGACTCCAGCAATCGTCTGGTGTATCGGCTCCGTTTTGGTGGCGTGGCCTGTCGCTGCTCGCTTTGGCTGCGGTGATTGGCCAAAGCTTGCTCGGTGCCCGGATGGCCACCACTTGGTCTGCTCAACGTTGCCTGAGTGGCGGAGGTGACTGCCAATGGGTCTCGTTGCACCGCACTACAGCCATGCCAGTTGCGGGAGTTGTGCTCCTGTTTGTGGTTGTGGCGCTTCTGGCTGGCGGCTGGGCTCGTCGGCAGTGGCCCCTGTTGGGCTTCGTTGCAGCTCTTGTTCTCGGACAAGTCGCCCTTGGGGTCACCACATTCCGACTGGGTTTATCCCAGCCCTACGTCACCATTTCCCACCAGCTTTTAGCGGCCTTGCTGGTGGCAGTTCTTGCGGCGCTTGCCGCTCGATGTCCCGATCAATCCCCCGCCCATTCTCCCGTCGTTGTTGACGGAACCACCCTGGAGACCTGTCATGGCTGAAGTCACCGCGACTGTTGCTCTCACTCGGGCGGATGTTGTTCCGTCTCGTAAGCGCGTCAAATTACCGGCTTGGCTTGAGGTCGCGAAACCGCGACTCATTCCACTGCTGTTGGCGACCACCCTTGGTGGGATGGCTCTCACTGAGGGGTGGCCTCTCTCATCTCCAAGATTGATCTGCACCCTTGGAGGAGGGGCCTTGGCTTCAGCTGCGGCGGGTGTGCTCAATTGCCTTTGGGAGCAGGACTTGGACGGTCGGATGAACCGCACAAGCGGCCGTGCTCTTCCATCCGGGCGGCTGTCGCCGACCACGGCATTTATTGGTGCAATTGCCTGCACATTGGTGGCGGCAATGCTGCTGGTGAGTGGTGTGAACTGTCTCGCCGCAGGTCTGTCTCTGTTGGGTTTGTGCAGTTACGTGCTGCTCTATACCGCTCTGCTTAAGCCACGCACCACCCAGAACATCGTGGTTGGTGGTGTTGCTGGCGCGATCCCTCCTTTGGTTGGAGCTGCGGCTGCGACGGGGCACATCGGCTTGGGGGGGTGGTGGTTGTTCGCGTTGGTGATGGTGTGGACTCCGGCTCACTTTTGGGCTTTGGCCTTGTTGCTTCGAGAGGATTACCGCGCCGTCGGTATTCCGATGTTGCCTGTAGTGAAAGGTCCGGTTGTCACCGCACGGGCTATCAGCCGCTATGGGTGGGCCACGGTGCTCCTAAGTGGATTCGGGATTTTGGCGCTGCCAACCGGTGGCTTGTTTTATGGCCTGATGTTGCTCCCCTACAACAATCGATTGCTGCAACTTGTGCATCGTCTTGCTGCTGATCCCGACAGCCTCACGAACGCTAAAAGCCTGTTCCGTTGGTCGATTCTCTACTTATTCGGCATCTGTCTTCTTCTGATCTTGAGTCGTTCAGCTTTGGCGGCTCACCTGGATCAGCAGATGATCGCGATGTTGATGCAGCTGAGTGTTGCCTGAATTCTTCCTAGATTTCTATTTGATGTAGGTCCATGACCCCGACGTTGCCCGATGGCGATGATTGAACTGAGGCAGCTGTCCAAGGCCTATGGAGCGGTCACCGCCCTCAGCAATCTTGATCTGAGCGTTCCTGAGGGTTGTCTCTACGGATTGCTGGGTCCCAATGGCGCTGGAAAGACCACGACATTGAGGATTCTGGCCACTCTCCTGGCGCCCGATCGTGGTTCTGTTCAGGTGGACGGTGTTGATGCGTTGAAGCATCCCAGGGAGGTTCGGCGCTTGCTGGGTTACGTCGCTCAGGAAGTGGCGATCGACAAGATCCTCAGCGGTCGTGAGCTTCTTCAGCTCCAAGGAGACCTTTATCACTTGAATCGGGCCGATCGTGATTATCGAATTGACGATTTGATTGATCGTCTCGGAATGGAGCCGTGGATCGATCGACGCTGCGGCACCTATTCCGGTGGGATGCGCCGCCGACTGGATTTGGCCGCTGGGCTATTGCATCGTCCTCGACTTCTGGTTTTGGATGAACCCACGGTGGGTTTGGACATTGAAAGTCGAAGTGCGATTTGGCAGTTGTTGAACCAACTGGTTGAAGCTGGCACAAGCGTGTTGCTCAGCAGTCATTACCTCGAGGAGATCGAGGCTCTGGCCGATCGGATGGCGATCATCGATGCAGGGGCGGTGATCGCAGAGGGAACCCCAACAGATCTCAAGGAACGCTTGGGTGGAGATCGTGTGACGTTGCGCGTTCGCGAGTTCAGTGATGCCAAAGAGGCTGCCCTGGTGCGATCTGTGTTGGAACCGGTTGAAGGGGTTCGACAGGTGGTGATTAATCGAGCGCAGGGTTTCTCGCTCAATTTGGTGATCGAAGGTGAGCCGGTGATTGAGCGTCTTCGTCATTCGCTGGAAGGGGCTGGCCTTCCCGTGTTTGCACTCGCACAAAGTCGGCCAAGCCTCGATGACGTTTACCTTCAAGCCACCGGTCGCACCCTGATGGATGCCGAGCTGGCCATTGCTGGTCAGCGGGACATCAAGCAGGAAAAGCGTCAATCCATGCGATAAGGCTGATTCGATGACATCCCCTCTCCCCCCGATGCCTCCGTCAGCCAATTCTCCTGGCGCACTGGCAGAGCTCACCCAAGAAACCCTTGCCCTAACGCGCCGGCTGTTTCTTCAACTTGTTCGTCGTCCATCCACCTTGGTGGCTGGTGTTTTGCAGCCATTGATCTGGTTGATTTTGTTTGGAGCTTTGTTTGCGAATGCTCCAGAGGGCCTACTCCCGGGTGGGATGAGCTACGGACGTTTTCTTGGTGCGGGAGTGATCGTCTTTACCGCTTTTAGTGGTGCACTCAATGCTGGGCTCCCTGTGATGTTTGATCGGGAGTTTGGTTTTTTGAATCGACTGCTCGTGGCGCCATTACGCAGTCGAAGTTCCATTGTTTTGTCGTCGGTGATTTACATCACGGCATTGAGTTTGGTGCAGAGTTTGGCGATCATGATTACCGCCTCACTGCTTGGGTATGGCTGGCCTGGTGCGGCTGGTTTGGTGCTGGTGATGGCCACACTGTTGCTCCTTGTATTTGCCGTAACAGCGTTGAGTCTTGGCCTGGCATTCGCTCTTCCAGGACACATTGAACTGATCGCGGTGATCTTTGTCGCGAATCTTCCTTTGTTGTTTGCAAGCACGGCTTTAGCTCCCTTGTCGTTTATGCCTGCCTGGTTGGGCTGGCTAGCAGCCCTAAATCCCCTTACCTTCGCAATAGAGCCCATACGTGCTGCTTACAGCGGCCCCCTCGATCTTTCGGCAGTTTTACTCGAGGCTCCCTACGGGAATCTCACAGGTAAAACATGCCTTTTGGTTTTGTTGGTTCTCACTATTGGGTTGTTTCTTTTGATCCGCCCGCTCCTTAACCGCAAGCTTTCCTGAATTCGTGCTTTCTTCCCCGTTTCAGCAGCCGTCACCCCGTCAGAACGTTCTGGCATCACAGATTCAGGATGCGCAGCATGTCGGTGATGAGCGACAGCTGGTTCTGTTGATGGGTCAGTGGGTGCATCGTTTTGGCATCGATTCGTTGCCAGTCACTTATGCAACGTCTTCTGAAGCCTCAGCTGAGTCGTTTGAACAGCTCCAGTCCGATGCGGTTTTAAACGTTGCCGAACCTTCTGAAGAACTGGTTGAAACAAAAGGACTCGAGGTCTCTCTCGACTTAGGGGGCCAAGAGCTGGAGCCTCCAACGGAGGAGAGCTGGGATACCCCTGCGGTTATGGCAATCAATCAAACCTCAGAAGACTTAGCTGAATCTGAGGCTGAAGTAACAACGGTCTCCGAAGACTCGATTGTCCAAGAGTTGTTATCGGAAGAGGGGTTCATTAAGACTCCCGTGGAGCCTGCAAAAGACCAGAACGTTTTGGTTGCCATGGTGCCTCCACCGATCAGCACACCTCGCTCCTTGCGTCGCTGGTTGCCCCGTGCCGATCAGAGCTTCCCGCAGGCGTCTTGATTCAGCATGATTCCGACTGCTGACGCTTTAAGCAACGGGCTCATCGTTTCTGTTCAGGCTCCTTTGGGCTCTCCCATGCGTGATCCAGATGTGATCGCATCGATGGCGGAAGCATCCCTCCGCAATGGCGCTGTTGGTGTTCGCTTGGAAAGTCCGGAACACATTGGTGCCGTACGCCGCCGCTGCCCAGAGGCTTTGATTATTGGCTTGTGGAAATGCACGTTTCCCGATAGCAGCGTTTACATCACGCCGGGCTGGCGTGAGATCCAGGAGGTGTGGTCGGCTGGTGCTGATGTGATCGCTTTGGACGCCACCGAGCGCGTTCGCCCGGGGGGGCAATTGCTGGCAGATCTGATTCAGAGAGCTCGCCAGGAGTTAAGGGCCCCATTGATGGCTGATGTGGATAGCGTTCAAAACGGATTGACAGCAGCCGCTTTGGGCTGTGATTGGATTGGAACCACGCTTTATGGGTATACCGAGACCACATCGAATCGCACGCCACCAGGTTTGGAACTGTTGCCGGATCTACGTCGTGGGCTCGATCCATTGGTGCGTTTAATTTGCGAAGGGGGGATTGCCTCTCCAGGAGCAGCCAGATCAGCTCTTGATGCTGGTGCAGACAATGTTGTTGTAGGTACCGCAATTACAGGGATTGACCTACAAGTTTCCGCCTACTGCCGAGGGCTAATCGCTTAGCCAACTCAAGTTAAATATCGAATACTGTTGTCGCTAGATATCTGCTTAAGACCCAAACCTTTAGCTATTTAATCTCTGCATGGGTTAGATCATTGTTGTCTTTTTTGAAAGAATGGTCTTCCACAACAAATGCTGAATCATTTTTGAGAGATGTGTTCTC
Source organism: Synechococcus sp. CC9902 (assembly GCF_000012505.1). Classification (NCBI taxonomy): domain Bacteria; kingdom Bacillati; phylum Cyanobacteriota; class Cyanophyceae; order Synechococcales; family Synechococcaceae; genus Synechococcus; species Synechococcus sp. CC9902. The sequence goes on along the minus strand of NC_007513.1, from coordinate 1,680,981 downwards.
AAGATGATTCAAAGTTTTTTACGGCTCAATTTTGTTCAAGATATCCAGGATGTCTGGCCAACGAAAGCATTTGCTGCTTTAGGCAATGCTTCCGTTGGGTCATCATTTGATGGCTTGCAATCTTAAATCGAGATCACATCATTCCAGGCATGCCCATGCCGCCCATGCCAGGCATACCCATACCGCCCATGCCACCCATGCCGCCCATTCCACCCATGGGATCTTCACCTCCAGCTCCAGCAGGAGGTTCTGGTTCTGGTTTGTCAGCAATCACTACCTCAGTTGTGACCAGCAGGGATGCAATCGACACCGCGTCCTGTACTGCAAGTCGAACAACTTTGGTGGCATCAACGATGCCTGTCGCCATCAAGTCTTCGTACACACCCGTTAGGGCATTGAATCCCTGACCGCTTTGGCGCATCGTTTCGATCACCACGTCACCGTTATGTCCTGCATTGGTTGCGATCTGGTGGACGGGTGCGGTGAGTGATCGCTGCACAATTTCTACGCCGGTGCGTTGATCGCCGTCCAGTTGTGCCGCTAGGGCGTTGAGGTCTTCAGCGAGCTGAAGCAACGTGCTTCCGCCTCCAGCCACGATTCCTTCTTCCACAGCGGCACGGGTGGCATTCAGGGCGTCTTCAATTCGCAGTTTGCGGTTTTTCAGTTCGGTTTCTGTTGCAGCACCCACCTTGATGACGGCAACACCACCGGCCAGTTTGGCAATCCGCTCATTCAGCTTTTCGCGGTCGTAATCCGACTCTGTCGCGTCGAGCTCTCGCTTGATTGCGGCAACACGATTGCTCACCGCTTCACTGTGATTGTCATTCGCAACGATGGTGGTGCTCTCTTTGCTGATCGTCACCCGACGGGCGTGACCGAGATCCTCGAGCGTCACCTTGTCGAGAGTCATCGCTTGGTCTTCGCTGATTAAGGTGCCCCCCGTGAGGATGGCGATATCAGCCAAGGCTGCTTTGCGACGGTCTCCGAAGGAAGGAGCACGCACTGCTGCCACTTGGAGGACGCCACGGCTCTTGTTCATCACCAAGGTGGCCAGGGCTTCCCCCTCCACCTCTTCCGAGAGGATTAAAAGCGGCGAGCCACTTTTTTGAACCGCTTCAAGAACGGGCACTAAATCGATGACGGTGCTGATCTTTCGATCGGTCAGCAGGATCAATGGATTTTCGAATTCACAAACCTGACGATCAGCATCCGTGACGAAATAGGGCGAGCTGTATCCGCGATCGAATGCCATGCCTTCAGTCACCTCCATTTCGGTGGCGAGCGATTTGGATTCTTCAACGGTGATGACGCCGTCCACGCTGACCCGATCCATCGCTTCAGCGATCATCCGACCCACTTCTTCATCGCCACTGGAACTCACCGTGGCCACCTGTTGGATGGAATCACCTTCGACGGCCTGACTTCGGCTCGCCAAACCGGCAACCACCTGTGCTGCCGCTTTCTCCATCCCACGACGAAGCTCTACAGGGCTAGCTCCTGCTGCTGTGTTGCGGAGTCCTTCGCGAACCATGGCCTGAGCTAAAACCGTGGCCGTGGTGGTGCCGTCTCCAGCTTTGTCTTTAGTTCTGGATGCCACCTGTTGAATCAGCTTGGCGCCGAGATTTTCAAAAGGATCTTCCAGCTCGATATCGCGGGCAATGGTATCGCCGTCATTAACGATGTCTGGGGCGCCAAATTTCTTCTCGAGAACGACATTCCGACCCTTGGGTCCGATGGTGACTCGGACAGCATTGGCAAGGGCGTTCACACCACGCTCAAGGGAACTGCGTGATTCGTCGGAGAAAGAAAGAAGTTTGGCCATGATGGCAACTCAGCCGTTCGTCACTGTCCCATAGAGCATCAGCCTTTTTAGACCTGCACCCTGGTGGGGATAGCCGAATCCCTTGCCGATTTGAACTGCCTTCTCGCGCCAGTTTCATTAGGGTTCTGGCATGGCCGATTCAGGAGCCCTGTTGTTTGTCCTTCTGGCGGGTTTGGCCGCCACGATGGCTCTTGTTTATGTGCCGTTGCGCATTTTCTTGACGGCGACAGCACGGTTGCGCCGTCTCCGCTTGCTTCAGCAGATCCGTCGACTCCGCGACGAGCTGGCTCAGCCCCTCTCCCTCGACTCTTGATGGCTCAAGCCATCACCATGCCGCCGTCCACTTGGAGCACTTGCCCGGTGATGTAAGCCGCGGCTGGATCTGCTGCGAGAAATCGCACCGCACCGGCCACCTGCTCCTGCGTCCCAAATGTGCCTAAGGGGATGTCTTTCAAGATGGCTGTGGCATCTAGATCTTTTGTCATATCAGTAGCAATGAACCCCGGAGCTACGGCATTCACGGTGATTCCGCGGCTCGCCAGCTCTTTGGCAGTGCTGCGGGTGAGACCGATCACGCCAGCCTTTGCTGCGGCGTAATTGGCCTGACCAGCATTTCCCATCAATCCCACCACGGAGGTGATGTTGATGATGCGGCCACTTTTTTGCTTCAGCATTGGCCGAGCGATGGCTCGGCAGCAAAGAAAGACTCCCGTGAGGTTGAGGTCGATCACCGATTGCCAGTCGTCTGTTTTCATTCGCATTAACAGGCCATCCCGCGTGATCCCTGCGTTGTTCACCAGCACATCGATGCGGCCACTGCGTTCCAAGACGGTTTTGATTAATCCATCCACGTCGCTCTCAAGCGACACGTTTGCCTGGAGGGCATAAGCCTTTCCGCCAAGAGCCTCGATGGCGGCCACCACTTCATCGGCTGCAGCGGCTGAACTGGAGTAGTTCACAACAACTTCCGCGCCAGCTTCGCCGAGTGCGAGGGCAATTGCTTTGCCGATGCCTCGACCCCCCCCCGTTACCAGAGCGGTCTGACCAGCAAGGGAGGTGGTGGGGGACATCGCAGAGCTGAAGATCGAAGGATCGTAGGGATCCGAGGCCGTTTCTCTCAACCCGGCATGGTTTCAATGCTGTCGACAGCCTCTCCAAGCAGTTGCTGAAATCGTGAGAGTTGGAGCTTGCTGCCCAGCACAATCAGCAGCTGACCAGGAGCCAATTCCATGTCTCCGCCTGGGTTTGCGATCAATTGACCCTGATCACGGATGGCGAGTACTAAAGCTCCGCTACGGCGTCCAAGTTCCAATTCAGCAAGGCTGCGGCCTTGGATTGCAGAGAGATATTGAGGGTTGTTGCTGAGCTGAAATTCTTCAATTTCAAAATTGGAGCCCGCTAAAAGCTCCATGAAATCAAGGGCAAGGGGGCGAAGTGCTGATGCAGCCATCACGCGCCCTCCTGCGACATAGGGACTCACAACGACGGAAGCTCCAGCAAGTCGGAGCTTCGCCGTGGCTTCATCACTGCTGGCCCGAGCAATGAGCCGGCAGTCCGGTCGAAGATCCCTGGCGCTGAGAATGACGTACAGGTTGGACGCGTCCCCTGGCAGGGCTGCTACGAGGCTTTGGCAGCGGTCTAAGCCGGCATCGAGCAGTGTTTCGTCGAGGGTTGCATCCGCTTGAAGCACCTTGAGTCCCTTTGATTCGGCGACGTCACGTCGAAAGGAATCCGTTTCAATCACCACCAGGGGAATGTTGTCTCGCAACAGTTGGGCTGCGATCTCTTGGCCGATGCGTCCGTAGCCGCAGAGGATGACGTGATCATGCATGCGCTCCAGCATGCGATGGAAACGAAATTCTTTCACCCGTCGGAAGTAGCCAGATTCCTTGAGGCCCAGGACGCGTTGAATGGCCAGCTGAACGACAACAAGTCCGCCTACCACGATCAGGACAGTGACCAAGCGTCCCTGCGGGGACAGCGTTTCGACTTCTCCGTATCCAATGGTGCTGACGGTGATCAACACCATCCAGAGGCAATCCCCCCAATCCCAGCCCTCCGTGAGGCGGTAGCCGCTTGCTCCAGCAAGAATCAGCGTGGCAAGAGCAGTGAACGGTCCTCTCCAGGGGGCGGTTAATAATTTCAGTTGTGCCCTGGCTCGGCTTCTGCGGCTCATGCCGGTGCTCGTTTAAAAGCCGAGGGCATCCAACACCTCCTGCTCAGTAAGTGAAGCCAGATCGGATCTCACCCCTAAACAGCGAATGTCGCCGCGCGGTGGGAAGTCGGTTGGGGTTGCTCCCAACGCCACGAGGGGGATTCCGCAGTAGACAGCTAAGCGCTGTGTCATGGCACAGCTGCTGAGAATCACATCAGCGCAGGCCACGGCAGCGGCCCGTCGACGCATCGGTAGGCCCGGATCCAAGGTGCTTGATCGCAGGGTCGCAAGACGGGTGGAGATGCTCTTCGGAAGTGCTAACCACCGTTCTGGGGGCCAGTCCTGATCCTCTGAGGATGGAGCAAGAATCAGCATCGGCCCATCCCCTGGGGGCTGGCTCGAGCGAGCTTCCTCGAGCTCTTGGCTTGGCAGGGCTAGGCGAAATGCATCGGCGTCGAGGCTGCAGCCGAGCGGAGAGAGGTAGGTCGAAAGCCGTTGGGCTGCAAAGCCATCCCCGGCTTGAACTTGCTCAGTGCATGCAAATCCTGATGTCCCGATTCGACTCGGGATGTGGCTCATCGACAGCATCAGGTTGACCTGCTGTCCCTCGGCGAAATTGACGCAGACTTGAAAATCTGGCTCTCGCACATTGCCGAGCAAATTGGCCCAGTCAGCGAGGCTGGGGCCGGCTTCGAAGCTGAAGGGGAATACCTTTTCGACGCAGGGCAGCAGCTGCCAGGCGGCGCTGACTCCCGGGTCACAGGCCACAAATAGGGACGCGCCGAGTTGCTGGCAGAGGCTCTCGAGGGCGGGTAGACGATCCAGTTGGTCTTGGGACGAGCCAGGGCTGAGAGCAAGAACTCGCATCGATGCGCCGCGATCCAGGGTGCGAGCTGATTGTATGGAGAACGTTTCCGCCTGCTTGCGGCAGGAGTCGCTTGTGCATCTGTTAATTGCTGCGGCGGGGAGTGGTCGCCGCATGGGTGCGGATCGAAACAAGCTGCTGTTGCCTCTTTTGGGGCGGCCTTTGATCGCTTGGACAGTGGATGCAGCGTTGACGGCCACTGAAATTAGTTGGATTGGAATCGTTGGCCAGGACATCGATCGAGCCGAGATCCTGGATGCTCTTGGCTCAGTGAAGAAACCTTTGGTTTGGATTCAAGGGGGGGCGACCCGCCAGGAATCCGTGCTGCGGGGTCTGGCCGGACTGCCAGAGGGGGCACGCCATGTGCTGATTCATGACGGTGCCAGGTGTTTGGTTCAACCAGACCTTTTTGATCGGTGTGCCGTGGCTGTGGAGGCTGGGGCGGCATTGATTGCTGCAACCCCAGTGACCGACACCATTAAGCGGGTGGATGAACACGGCATGATCCGTGACACGCCTGATCGTGCTGAGCTTTGGGCTGCACAAACTCCGCAAGGGTTTGAGGTGGAGCAGCTTCGTCAGGGTCATGTGAGAGCTCAAGCGGAGGGGTGGAGCGTGACGGACGATGCATCGCTCTTTGAGCGTTTGGGCTGGTCGGTGCAGGTGCTGGATGCTGGCCCTTCGAACATCAAGGTGACCACCCCCTTTGATCTCACGGTGGCTGAAGCAGTTCTCAGTTCAAGGACGACACCCTGAGTCGCCCTGCCTCGCCATCCAGGTGAGCTTCAGCACCTAAGGGAAGAGCTGCATTGCCGCATCGGTGGCCCACGGGGAGATCAAAAACCCTTGGAATGCCGAGGTCGGCTGTGCGTTCGTCCAGCACTTGATTCAGGCTGAAACGCCGAGGCGGTGCTTGGTCGTCTGGATCGTTGGTTGCGTCGTCGTCGCAGCCTTCAAAATGTCCAAAGCCCAGTCCTGCAATTTCATCCAAGGCCCCGCATAACCGCCATTGGGTCAACATGCGATCGATGCGATATGGCGCTTCGCCAACGTCTTCAAAAATCAGAATGGCGTTGTGAAGGTTTGGGAAATGTGTGCTGCCTAAAAGGTGCGTCGCCACCGTGAGATTCGCCACAATTAAGGGCCCTGACGCTTGTGCGCCCCCTGTGGCCCGGCCATGAAGATCAGGGATGGCTTCGCCGAATAGAAGTCTCCGTAAGCGTTCTTGACTCCATTTCGGTTCCGCCGCAAGCGTGGTGAGTAGTGGACCGTGGACGCCTCCTGCGAAGCCAGCGGCCAACCTCGCTAGGAGTAGTGCCGTGACGTCCGAGAAGCCCAGCAGCCATCCCGGTTTCCATGCAATCTTCTCTTCGAGCAACCGTGCCGCCCCCCATCCACCGCGGGCACAGGCCAACAAGGCCGTCTGCGCTTTCGGTTCTAAATCGGCCCGTCGCTCTTGATCATTTCCTGCGAGGTAACCCCAGCGGCGTTCGCTTAAAGCTTGTGGATGCACGCTTAGGCCCCAGCTTTCGAGGATTTGGATCCCCTCGTTCAACCGCCCATCGCCGCTCAAGGCAGAACTGGCCGCCACGCAAGACACAGCATCGCCAGGTCTCAACGGTGATGCCGGCTGGAGATTGGCCATCAGGTCCAAGCCCTTGCCAGGCACAGCCCGATCAATAACAAACTTCCCACTTGGACCTGCCGACTGAAATGACGGGCAAATAGCACCATCGATGCTTTTTCTCGCGTTAGGGGTGAGCAACTGACTTGCATCAAGACCGTGGCCATGAGCCAAAAGGGCCAAAACGGAGCGGCGACTTGGGCCGTTGTGGCTGCGATGGCCATGGAAAAACAGGTGAGCGCATAACAAATCCGAACGACTGACGTCGCGGACTCCCCAAGGCTCAGGGCGCTGCTGCGTAGGCCGATTTGGGCATCATCTCTTCGATCCGCCATGGCATAAACCGTGTCGAATCCAAAGGTCCATAGCAGGGTTGCGATCCAGCAACTGATCAGCGCTGGATTCCAGCTCAGTTGCCCTTCTGCAGCAGCCCATGGGATCAGCACTGCAAATCCCCAGCACAGGGCAAGAACGGCCTGGGGGAAGGCAAACCAGCGTTTGGCAGACGGGTACAAAAGAATGGGCGGTAAGGCGGCGACCGCCAAGCCCAAGCACAGGCCCCGACTCTCATCGGACAGGCTCAGGACCACCCCCAGGCTGACGAGAAGCAGCACAAGTAAAAGACATAACGCCTGGGGTCGTTGCAGGGCTCCACGTGCAAGCGGTCGACCTTGGGTTCGTTCCACCTGACGATCGAACCCTTGGTCCCAAAGATCGTTGGCGATGCAGCCTGCTCCACTCACCGCAAGCCCTCCCACCAAAATCACTCCAACCAATGAGGCACTGGGGGGAGCAGACGGCGTGAGCCAGAGAGACCACCCAGCAGGGATCAACAAAATGAGTCGCCCCGATGGTTTGTTCCAGCGGAGTAATTCGATCCAGGGGCGGAGGCTGGGGATGCTGCTATTCACAGTGAAAGAGATTTAAAAACGCGAGTCATGGACTGATGGCCTTTGGAACCAGTGCCAAAGTGGAGCCATGTCAGGCCAGCGTCGTTGATGTCGGAAGCTGAGACCGCTGATCTGACATCTGGAGACGTTCAGGGATTGACGTTGTCCCGTGGGCTCAAGTCTGGAGGACTGAGGCGGGTTGGTGCGATTGATATCGGCACCAATTCGACGCATTTGTTGGTGGCCTCCGTTGATCCAGCCCTTGGCACCTTCAGCATCATTCAGGCGGAAAAGTCCACGACTCGTCTAGGAGAGCGCGACCCAGAGACGGGAGAATTGTCGGCGGCTGCGATGGAACGTGGCTTTAAAACGCTGCGTCGCTTCCTTGATTTAGCCAACAGTCATCAAGTTGAACAGGTAGTCACGGCCGCCACAAGTGCTGTAAGGGAAGCCCCTAATGGGCGCGATTTCCTTCAGAGCATCAAGGATGAGTTGGGAATAGAAGTGGATCTGGTCAGTGGGCCCGAGGAAGCTCGATTGATCTATCTCGGCGTGCTCTCGGGGATGTCGTTCGGAGACAGGCCGCACCTACTCCTGGACATCGGCGGTGGCTCTACGGAACTGATCTTGGCGGATAGCCGAGATGCCCGTGCGTTGACCAGTACCCGGGTGGGTGCGGTGCGCCTCCAACGGGATTTCATCAAGGAGGAGCCGTTGTCTCCGCAGCGACGCTCCTTTCTGCAAGCGTTCATTCAGGGTTCCCTAGAACCTGCCGTCGACAAGGTTCTTCGTCGCATCAAATCTGGCGAAAAACCTGTTTTGGTGGCCACCAGCGGGACGGCGATGGCGATTGGTGCCCTCGCTGCTGGTGAGGACGACCGTCCGCCGCTCAAATTCCACGGTTACAAGGTGTCTCGCTCTCGTCTGGACCGGGTTGTCGAACGGTTGGTCGTCATGACTCCGGCGCAGCGGCGGGAGATCTCTGCCATTAATGATCGCCGCGCCGAAATCATTGTTCCGGGTGCATTGATTTTGCAAACCACGATGAAGATGTTGGCCGTCGACGGCCTTGTGCTCAGCGAGAGGGCCCTGCGCGAGGGTCTGATTGTGGATTGGATGTTGCGCCAGGGTCTGCTGGAAGACCGGTTCAGTTTCCAGAGCAGCATCCGTCAACGGACGGTGATTCATCAGGTGCAGCGGTTTGCTGTCAATCAAGAACGGGCTGAGAAGGTCGCCTCCCATGCCCTCACCCTTTATGACAAGACGAAAGGCGTGATCCATCAAGATGATGGCCAAGGTCGGGAGCTGTTGTGGGCAGCGTCGATGCTGCATACCTGTGGTCAGCACATCAATCTCAGCGCCTATCACAAGCATTCTTGGTACCTCATTCGCCACGGAGAGCTACTGGGTTATTCCGAAGCCGAACATTTGATGGTGGCCGCCATTGCGCGCTACCACCGGCGCAGCTTGCCTAAAAAACGCCATGAGTCATGGCAGGCCTTGATAACCCGAGAAAATCGAAAATGTGTTGGTGAGATGTCGTTGTTGTTGAGACTTGCATCGGCGATTGATCGTCGTCCCGAACCAGTCGTGATGTCCCTAAGTGTGGAGGCATCTCAACATCAGCTTCGGATCGAGCTCGTTCCTGATCGCTCCAATCGAGATTTGAGTTTGGAACAGTGGAGTTTGGAAAGTTGTGCTGAAACAGTGCAGGAAGCCTCGGGTGTTGATCTCAGCGTGAGCGTTCAGGGTTAAGGGGCATCCACTGGATCTCGCTGATGGTTCCCAGAACCCTTGAGTCACCATTGGCAACCGACACCATCACTAAGTCAGGACGTCCTGCATAGATCTCAACCTCGTCAGGACCTTCGATCATTCGTTCGCCTTCCAAGATTCCCTCAAACTCGATTGTTCCCTGACGGCGTAGTGCGATCCAGCTGGGCTCTTTGCTGCTGAGCGTGATCGGACCTGAGTTGGGGAGTTCTTCTTCGCTGATACTTGAAGGAACAGGAGCGTCTTTGGGCGCAGTTGTGAGTGTGGTGAGGCTCTGTTCCGGGCTGGTCGCTGTCTTGGCGGGGGCGATGACTGAATTGGATTGGGGTTGCTGGATGAGCTCAAGTAGCGCCGGCCGTTGGACCCATGCCAAAGCCCCGAGCGCTGCGGCCCCAACCAGGACAAGCCAAGTCCAAATGACCTCGCTCTCAGGTCGAGAGGGTGGTTGAGGGGGAAGAGAATTCGGTCTTTTTGCGGGCGACACTCGCTCCTTTGCCCCGCCGCTGTCCGAAAGAGATCCGAGTGAGGCGACGAGGGCATCAGCATCAAGCTCTAAATGAGTACTGAGCCGCCTCACCATGGCTTTGATAAAGACAAGCTCAGGAAGTTTGTCCCGATCACCAGATTCCAGCGCGGCTAGTTGTTCGATGCCCAAGTGCATTCGATCAGCTAGTTGCTCTTGACTCAGCCCTTTGGCAAGACGACGTTCAGAAAGCTGTTGTCCAACAAAGAGTAAACCTGAGTTTGACTCTTGATTGTTATTGGGCGTCGAAACGTCCATGCAGTAATTGCATCAATCAATAAAATTATTTTACTAATTTTTTCTAAAATGACACGCGTTTTTTAGTTAGACACAGAAAGAAGCGTCCATGAAATATGGGCGATACTGGATTCGAACCAGTGACCCCTTCCGTGTGAAGGAAGTGCGCTACCACTGTGCTAATCGCCCGCACGATCGAATCTTAAACCACTGCGTAGTTAGGAACTCGGCCTAAACAGATGATCGTGGTCGGGTGAATAGAGGCGTGAACGTTGGGGGCCTCGAGCCAGTGCCGGGCTCACCAAGTACAGCGTTGTACGTATCAACGCATGTTCTTGAGTGAATGCTGCCATCTCCTCAAGGGAGATGACAGACAGCAATTCATCAGGCCAGCTCACGCGATGCCCCACCGCCACAGGGGTGTCTGCTGGATAGTGTTTCAGCAGCGTGGTTTGTACCTCGTCCACGTGGCGAGCGCTGAGATAAAGGCAAAGGCTGGCCTTTAGGGCGGCAAGTCGATCCAACTCTTCGCTGTCTGGAACACCGGTGCGCCCACCGGCTCTCCCCAGAACGATGGTTTGCACGATTCCTGGAATCGTGAGTTCGCTCGCTAGGCCTGCGGCTGCTGCTTGATAAGCGCTGATGCCAGGCACCACCTCCACCGGGATGTTGTGGTCTGTCAGGGCGCAAATCTGTTCATTGATTGCGCTGTAGAGGGCTGTATCGCCGTCATGAAGTCGGACGACCCGTTTCCCGCTCTTGTGTCTTTCAACGAGAAGCGGGATTACGTCCTCCAAGGTCATCGTGCTGGTTCGGATCTTTTCGCATCCGTCCGGGGCAAGTTTGGGGATCCCAGGGCAAACGAGCGAATCCGTCCAGATCAAAACATCAGCAGACCGCAAGCGATCTGCTGCCCGCAGGGTCAAAAGATCCGAAGCTCCTGGGCCGGCTCCAACGAAACTGACGGGATGCATGGGGATGATGGATGCAAGCTATGAGCTTGGCTTCAGTTGGGTCGAAAGCCTGGATCTGGTAAGGGTTTCTTCCGGCCATAGAGCCACCAAAGGCCAAGGCTTCCTGCAAGAGCCATGACTCCACTCATGAGTTGAGCGATGCGGAGACCGCCTTCACAAGCTGGTGGAAGAGCTCCAATGCAAAGCGAGTCGATGCGTAGGCCTTCAATCCAAACCCGTCCCAGGCTGTACCCCATCAAGTAAATACAGCTCATTGCACCGGCAGGAAGCTTGTTGAGATGCTTAGATCCCCAGCGAAAAAGAAGGATTAAGATAATAAATAGGGCAAGATTCCAGAGCGATTCGTATAAGAAGGTTGGGTGAAAAAATTCTTGATTGACATAAATTATTGGTCTATTTTGTTCTGGAATGAAGAGTTTCCACGGTAGGTCTGTTGGGATTCCGAAGGCCTCTGAGTTGAAAAAGTTGCCCCAGCGCCCAATGGATTGTCCGAGGGCCACGGAGGGAACAAGAACATCAAGCACATCCCAAAAGGATTGTTGACGCCATCGGCAGAACAGAATCAGCGTGAGAGTTCCAGCAATTAAGGCGCCGTGAATTGCGATGCCACCTTCCCAAATTGCGAGCGCCTTTAGGGGCGTGGCTGCATAGTTATGCCACTCAAAGGCAACGTAATAGATCCGTGCTCCAATCACGGAGAACAGAACAAGTAATGGGAGTAGATCGCTGATTAGCCCGTTTTCAAGCTTGCGCTGTTGTGCGAGTGAGCTTGAGAGGTTGAGCCCAATCAAGACAGCTGCTGCAATCAGCAGCCCATACCAACGCAAAACAAAAGGCCCGAACTGAAACAGCTCGGGCCCAGGAGAAGCAAACATTTGGCTTAGAAGTTGCCTTCAGCGGCTTGCACTTTTTCAATTTGCCGCTTCTTCAGCACCAGCATGATTTGTGCGATGGCAACCGCGGCGAAGAAGGCGAGTAAGCCGTAGATGCGAACAGGATTCTGGAGAACAATCTCAGCGTCCACCTGGCCGAATCCACCCACGTTTGGATCGTTGGTGATGGCATCACCAGCTGCCACGCTGTCGCCCACATTCACCAGCAGCTGGGGACCAACTGGGATGGTTTCGCTTGTACTGGTGCCATCAGCAGCCTGGATGGTGACGACACTGGCGCCGTTGTCACCGGCATCGATTGACGCAACTTTGCCTTCGGCAGGAGCTGTGAAGACGGTGTTGTTGCTCTTTTCACCGGTTGGATAAACCTGGCCGCGGCCACGGTTTCCACCCACATGGATTTGGTATTTACCAAAGTGGATGTTGCTGTCGGTGGCGGGATCAGGCGAGAGAACAGGGAAAACGATTTCTTGGTTTTGATCGCCAGGGATGGGACCCACCAGAAGGATGTTGGGCTGTTCGTCGCTGTACTGAGTGAAATAAACCCCTTCGGTTTCCTCCTTAATTTCATCCGTCCAGCGGTCTTGAGGGGCCAAGGTGAAGCCATCGGGAAGCATCACGACGGCACCAACTTGAAGTTGGACTTCGCTGCCATCCGCACCAATTTCCTTGATTCCCTCTTCGTAGGGAACTTTCACGCTTGCGGTAAAAACGCTGTCCGGGAGCACCGACTGAGGTACTTCAGCTTGGGTGAGCTTTTTGGCGATGTGGCAGTTCGCGCAAACAATTTTGCCAGTGGCTTCTCTGGGACTGTCGTAGTTCTGCTGGGCCCAGAACGGATAAGCCCAGCTTGCGCCTGGGGCAATTAGCAGGGCTAGGCCGATAACCAGCGAACCGAGAACAAGGGAGAGATGGCGACGCATGGAACGGGGAGGGGAGAGTGCAGGCGGTGGAGGGAGGAGATCAGGCCCACCAGGGCTTGTCGCCGGTGCGGAAGTCGGTCTCAGACCACTCACTGACGAAGACGTTGTCGTCTTCAACGCTGACATTGGCCAGTGCGAGGGAGAGCGGGGCAGGGCCGCGAACAACCTTGCCGGTGGCGTCGTACTGACTGCCATGGCAAGGACACATGAACTTGTTGGCGCCACTGTTCCAAGGCACCACACAACCCAGGTGGGTGCAGATGGCATTGATGCCGTAGCTGCCGATGGCGTCAGCACCTTCAACGATCAGGTAGGTGGGATCACCTTTGAGGCCTTGAACCAGGCTGCGATCGCCTTCTGGATGGGTGGAGAGCCAGCCAGTAGCTGTTACGACATTGCCCAGCTCGTCTTTGGCTGTTGTGCCGCCACCGCTACCAGCGGCTTTAGGCGGAATAAAGTATCGAGCCACTGGGTAGAGAGCTCCCAGGGCGACACCAGTCACGGATCCGAACGTCAGGAGATTCATGAACTGACGACGACCCATTCCGGGCACATCGCTCGAGGGAATTTGGGTCATGGCGGACGTTCATCCAGCACGGGTTGGCGATCATTATGGACGCAGAATGGCTTGTCACGCTTTGCAACGACTGGCCTCCCCTACCGTTCTCCGGCAAGGCTTTTGTGCTTGATCTGCGCCCTTCTTCCGCTGCTGAACCCCTCGGAGTGGAGGAGGTGATTGGCTGTCTTCGCCAGCGCTGGCGGGCGACTTACGACCTTCAGCTAGTGGTTCGCCGTGGCCGTCTCTACCTGCACGTGATGTGGGCGTATTTGGAGCAACAGTCCTTCCCAATGGACGAAAACAGCTATCGAGACCACTTGGCAGAAGTACTGGATGTTGTGAATCGTCTTGGTTTGGCGGGTGAAGTGCGCAATTGGCTCCTAACAACGCGCGATAAACCACGTCTTGGCAAAGCTTTAAGCCTTCAATTGCAGGTCGAAGGGCCTGAGGCGGAGAGTTTGCTCAAGGAGTTTCTGGTTTGAGTTGTTCGGTCAAGGCGACAAGCCCGACTCCCACAACAAAAAGTCCCGTGATTGCACTGGCCAACAGCAACATGGTGATCGGGTCGGTGGATGGGGTGAGCACCGCTCCCGCCAGTGCTGAACCCAGTACGACCCAGCGCCAAGCCCCGAGCATCGAACGCCAGCGGACGAGTCCAAGAACGCCAAGAAGGAGCTGCAGCACTGGCAGTTGAAAGGCCAGTCCTGTGGCCAACATCAGCAGTAAAACGAAATCCAGGTAACGCTCAATCGACCAAAGCGGTTCCACCACGTCAGCCCCGTAGCTCACCAAGAAGTTCAGTGCCGCTGGAACCAGGGCCCACCAGGCAAAGGTGAGACCAACTAAAAACAACACGGCTGAGCCAGCAACGGCCGGAGCGATTAAGCGCCGTTCCCGCACAGTGAGACCTGGCAGCACAAATGCCAATAACTGGAACAGCACGTAGGGCAAGGCCAGGGTGAGGCCGGCATAGCCAGCCACTTTCAACGAGACGAACAGGAACTCCCCAGGCGCGAGTTGCAGGAAGTGAATTCCCTTTGCTGGTGCTTCCAGCAGGCGAACCAGGGGTTTCACACCGACTAGACAAAGCGCTGCTCCGATGACCACGGCCAGCAAACTCTTGAGAACCCGTCCGCGCAGTTCTTCCAAATGCTCCATGAGAGGCATTTCCACCTCATGGGGTAGGTCGGCATCGTCTGGCCCTCGACCAATGCGGATCGGCGGAGGGGGTTGAAGGGCTGGGGGACCGTCGAGGCGTTCAGGCACGGACGCGGGAGGGGCGAAGGTTCAAGTCAGCCCGTCTTTCAAACCAAGCTAGGGGGAAAGAGGCGTTGCTTTATGCGTTGCGGATGTCCCCAGCGAATTTCGCCGGATCCATGGCGAACGGTGCCGGGTCCGGCACCAGCAATCCTCTGCAGCTGATCGGTTGGAACCATCACCACCGAAGCGATGGAGTTCCCCCGTGCTCGACTGAAGTAGGCCGCCAGATCCGTCGCGAGTTGAAGGTCGTCCTCATCCGCCAGAGCGTTGGAGCTTTTAAGTACGACATGACTTCCCGGACATTCCTGGGCATGGAACCAAAGGTCGCCGCTGCGAGCCTGACGCAAGCTGATCCAGTCGTTCTGTCGATGATTGCGTCCCACTTGAACCAAAATGCCACTGGGGCTTGTGAGCTCCAGGGGTTGGGGCTGGTTCTGTTTTTGTCGACGTTTCGATTGGGGATGCTCCCCTGGCGAGAGGAGGTCGTCGAGTTCCCGTTGAAGTTCCTGTAAACCGATTTTTCGAGCCAGGTCGTCTTGCCACATCGCTTCGAGTTGTTCCTCGATGAAGCCTTCGCTGCCGTGAATGAGAGCGAGGCGTTGTTGGTGGTGATCGATTCGTTCATTCAGGATTGCGACGGATCGTCGCAATTTGCGGGCGCGTTTGTAGAGCTTTTGTGCCTCGCTGATCTGATCTCGGTTGGGGTGCTGCAGACAGAGAAGGGCATCAGCTTGTTGCTGAATCTCGGCATGGTTTTCGGTGGCCTTGAGTCGCTGCTGTTGATCGTTCAACTCAGATTCTTCTTTTGAGCGCCAGCGCTCGATTTTTTGACGTAGTTCCTCTTGGGCTTTGGCTAAGACGCGTTGCCCGAGCCGTTCTTGATAAAGCTTGCCTAGGCCAAGGGCTAGCGAATCATGCGTTGACGCTGCTGGACCCTCTCCCCATACGCGATAGCTCCCATTGGGATTGGTTTGGAGATCAAACGTTTCGCTCTCCAGCTGCTCCAGCCATCGACACCAGCGGCGATGAAGGGTTTGCCATTGTTCATCCTCCAGCTGATCCACAGAGGTTGCCAGCCAACTTCCGGCCAGTTGAGTGGCCAATGCGGGACTAATCCCTTGATAAGTCTGTTGAAGAGCTTTCTTGAGCGGGATCGGAATCAAGCTCAGTCGCTCTTTCCAACGCTCGAATCGCTCCGTTTTGTCCGGTCGATGTCCCTGAAGCGGCGGCGGTGGGCAGTAAGCGTCGCCTGTGCTGATCGGACGAACCCTGGATTGATGGTCGCGCACCTGTCGTCCGGGAGCGACAACGCGTCTTTGCTCATCCAGCAACAGCAAATTGCTGTGGCGACCCATGAGTTCCAAAACCAGCACCCGTTGAATGGGCTCTCCCGGTCGGGGTGCGAACTGAAATTCCACCACGCGCTCGAACCCTTCTTGGTGGAGCTTCACAAGGGCTAACTGGCGCAAGCTGTGTTGGAGTTGTTGCGCCAAGGTGCTGCCCGAACCTTCTCTAGGTGGGGGATTGACTTCTGTGAGGCGGGGTGAGTCTGCTTGCCAACTCAGTTCAAGCCACACCATGCCTTCAAGGCTGCGAAAGCCCAACTGAATGGTGCCTGGGCTGGGTTGTTGTGCTTTCTCGAAACGACTGGGAAGAACACGGCCGCGCAGATCCCACAGCACCGCCCGCAGGGTTGTGAGATCCATCGGTTGAAGGCTGGCCGTCGCTATCACCAAGTGGCAGTGGGATGCTTCCTACTCTGCTTGCTCACGTAGTTCTCCGGATGGCACACAACGGCAGGCTCACCGTGCTTACAGGACCGAGCGGCGTGGGCAAGGGAACGTTGGTGAAGCGATTGCTGGATCAACATCCTGAAATTTGGCTCTCTGTTTCAGCAACAACCCGGCAGCCGCGCGCGGGGGAAGAAGAGGGGGTGAGTTATTTCTTTCACCCTCGCGACACCTTTGATGCGCTTGTAGCGGCGGGAGGATTGCTCGAATGGGCTGAGTTCGCCAGCAATTGCTATGGCACACCTCGCGATCCTGTGGAGGAGCATCTCGCGGCTGGTCGGCCTGTGCTTTTAGAAATTGAGTTGGAGGGTGCCCGACAGGTGCGCACCAGCTTTCCTGATGCGTTTCAAGTATTTCTTGCTCCCCCCAGCTTTGCGGAATTAGAGCGGCGGATTCGAGGTCGGGGGACCGACACGGAGGATGCGATTCAGCGTCGACTTGCCCGAGCCCGTGAGGAGCTCAATGCCCAGAACGAATTTGATGCGGTAGTGGTCAACGACGATCTTGATCAGGCGTTGAAACAGCTCGAGACGCACATGCAACTGCAGGCTCCTTAATCAACGTTTCGAGGCCTCAGCCACAAAAAAAGCCCCCTTCTGAAGAGGGGGCATTTAGGCGGTTGTGATGCGTTCAGAACGCATTACATCGGGTGGAAGAGAAGATCAGGGAAAAAGCGGTTCCATTCGATCAGGATTCCAGCTGTGGCTGTGAACCAAATCGCTGCAACAACTGGTGCGGTGGTGAGAAATTTTTTCATGGGTACCGACGATGGTGAGTGGGCAGTGGATCAGCGCGGGGAGACGGTCACTTTGGCGTCGTCTTCCGTCAGTTTTCCGCTGGTCAATTCGCCGAAGGCTGCCAGGGGCCAGCTAGCGGCTGCCAAAAGGCTTTTAAACGCGATGCTGAGATCGATTTGGATCTCATTCATAGCTGCGTTCTTACCGCGGGTAGCTTTGAGATATTCGCGACCAGCCCAGCCGATACATCCATTGATGTAGAGGAACATGATCCCGGGAAGGACGAAGTCACCGGCGTGGCTCCAGCGGCCATCAACGATGAGATGGGGCAAACCATCTTCTCCGCAAACCGCTTGGCTGTACATCTCAAACCGGGCTATCGCCTGGGGTGTTGAGGCAGCAGAAGCGCGTTGCTGGAAGCGTGCGCTTTCAGCGCACGGGGTTAAGCCGGCCACATCCGCCTTTGCGACGGGGGCGAAGCCGAACACCAGGAGGGTCGAAAGCACAACGGCTAAAAGACGACGCATCGGACGATTCCTGTTTTTAACTGCCCGGTGAAAGGCAGGATGTCTCTTGCGGACATTACGGGAGGGCCTTGACCACAATGCAAACAGTGCTCGCCCTCGAAACAAGTTGTGACGAGTCAGCCGCTGCCGTTGTGCGACACAAAGCCGATGGCAGCGTTGAGGTTTTGGCGTCTCGAATTGCGTCACAAGTGGAGGAACATGCCCTCTGGGGTGGGGTTGTTCCAGAGATTGCCTCGCGTCGGCATGTAGAGGCCTTGCCCGCATTAGTGCAGGAGGTTTTGCGGGAATCTGCGCTTTCGATTTCTGAATTGAATGCGGTCGCAGCGACCGTTGCGCCTGGCCTTGCAGGCGCCTTGATGGTGGCCTCGGTGACAGGTCGCACCCTTGCGGCCTTGCATCAGGTGCCTTTTCTGGGAATTCATCACCTCGAGGGGCATTTGGCATCAGCCGCGCTGGGTGAGCAAGCACCCGCTCCTCCTTATTTGGTTCTGTTGGTGAGTGGTGGCCACACCGAGCTGATTCGTGTTGGTCTGAATGGGGAAATGGAACGACTCGGCCGAAGCCATGACGACGCCGCTGGTGAAGCATTTGACAAGGTGGCTCGATTGCTGGGTCTTGGCTATCCGGGTGGTCCCGCAATCCAGGCCATCGCTGTTTCGGGGAATGCCAAGCGTTTTTCACTCCCGAAAGGACGGATCTCACTGCGCGGCGGCGGGTTTCATCCGTATGACTTTTCGTTCAGTGGCTTGAAGACAGCCATGCTGCGCACTGTTGAGTCATGCCAAAGCTCTGGGGGTGATCTGCCTCTGGCTGATCTTGCGGCCAGTTTTGAGCAGGTGGTGGCAGATGTTTTGGTGGAACGCGCCATCCGTTGTGCCCTTGATCACAACCTCACGCAGCTTGTGATGGTGGGTG
This sequence comes from Synechococcus sp. CC9902, assembly GCF_000012505.1. Lineage (NCBI taxonomy): Bacteria > Bacillati > Cyanobacteriota > Cyanophyceae > Synechococcales > Synechococcaceae > Synechococcus > Synechococcus sp. CC9902. The sequence continues at coordinate 1,662,514 of NC_007513.1, read as the reverse complement.
GTGTCGCTGCGAATCAGCGCCTACGACTGCTGATGGCGAAACAGGGCAAGCAGCATGGTGTTGCCATATCGATTGCTCCTCTTGCTTATTGCACCGATAACGCCGCCATGATTGGAGCGGCAGCGCTCAACCGTTTGAGCCGAGGGGTGCTGTCGTCAAGCGATGAAACAGGAGTTGCAGCTCGTTGGCCGTTGGAACGGGCTGATGCGCTTTACGACGCTTCACCTGCCTTTTGAAAAATGCCCGTAAGGTGGCACACAAAAAAGGGGAGGCATGGCAGACCAGTCCGGGCAAAAAACAGCAATTCAGACCCCTGAACCCGTGGGATCGGCTGAACTCAACGAGTGGAAGCGTGGCTTCACCCCTCAGGCGGAGATTTGGAATGGTCGTCTCGCCATGATCGGTTTGTCGGCAGGACTGGCCGTGGTGCTGGTCTCGAGAGTGTTCAACGCCGGCTGATTAATCTCTGCCGCGTAGGGCTTGGGCCAGCTCACTGGGCCTCAAGCTCACGGCAATTGCCTGTTCTGATTCGACCCGTCCCGTTTCGACAAGCGCTTGAAGCGATTGATTCGATGTGACCATTCCATCGAAGCTGCTACGCGCCATGATTTCCTCGACCTCGTCCAGGGAGCCTCGCTGGATGTAATCCCGGCAGGCATCTGTGTTGACGAGGATTTTTGATAAGCAGCGCGCTTCTCGTCGTTGGTGCGAATCAACCCCTGAGAAATGACACCTAATAAGGATTCAGAGAGTGATCGGCGGACGCTGGGTTGTTCGTCAGGTGCATACATTCCGAGCACCCGTTCGACGGTTTTGACCGCCGAATTGGTGTGCAACGTTCCGAATACCAGGTGACCGGTTTGAGCTGCTTCAAGCGCTGTTGAGAGGGTCTCCTGGTCTCGGATTTCTCCCACCAAGATCACATCTGGATCTTCCCGCAGGGCTGCTCGTAAGGCGTGATGGAACTTCAGGGTGTTTAAACCCACTTCGCGGTGACGAATCAGGGACTTTTGACTTTCATGCACAAATTCCACCGGATCTTCGATGGTGAGGATGTGGCAGGTTTTATTGCGGTTGATCCAATCGATCATCGCGGCCAAGGTTGTGCTTTTCCCAGACCCAGTCGGCCCTGTAATTAGAACGAGTCCTTTGGGGCGGGCTGCCAGATCCTTGAGAACCTCTGGAAGGTTGAGCTGCTCCAAGCTGAGGATGGTTTGAGGGATGAGCCTCAGCACCATCGCTGGGCCACGCAATGAGTCGAGCAAATTGATCCGCACGCGCACGAAGGGAAAGGCAAAGGCGCTGTCGAGTTCTTTGTCGCGATAAAACGAATCGATTTGCTGCGGAGAGAGAATTTCACGGAGCCATCCTTGAAACACCCTGTCATCGGTGGCGGGCCAATCGGTGGTTTGAATCTCGCCACGCGCGCGAAAGCGTGGACGCTCCCCCACACCAAGATGGACATCCGAATGTCCTGCGTCATGGGCGGTGCGCAGGATGGCTTCCAGGGATAGGGAGCCTGTTCCCCCCCGCACCTCCGGTGAGGGCGTTGTTGGAGATGGGGTACTGGCTGAGGTGCCGGCTGTGCGCGGCGGAAAGCTGGGGGGAAAGACCGGCTGATCCAACGATCATCGAGACGATGTAATTCCAGGATCGTTCCGATGTGTCTGCTGGCAAGTGATTGATGGAGGTCTTCGATTCCTGAACGCCCGTAGGATCCGTCTATACGTGCGGACTTCATGGCCGATCAGCCCCGCGTCACCATCGTTTTAGGGACGCGTCCTGAGGCGATCAAACTCGCTCCCGTGATCCGCACGTTTCAAGCGTGTGAGGCCATAACGACCCGAGTTGTGTTGACGGGTCAGCACCGTGAAATGGTCACCCAGGTGATGGATCTTTTCGGATTGCAAGCCGACAGGGATCTCAACTTGATGGCACCACGCCAAACATTGACTCACGTCACCTGCGCTGCGTTGCAAGGTTTGCGGGATGATTTTCATGATTTCCCCCCACAGATTGTTCTGGTTCAAGGGGACACGACTACGGCGTTTGCGGCCGGTTTGGCGGCGTTTTATGAGCAAATTCCGGTGGGTCATGTGGAGGCGGGTTTGCGCACCGACAACCTCTTGGATCCGTTCCCCGAGGAAGCCAATCGACGCTTGTTATCTCAGATCGCCACATTGCATTTTGCTCCGACCCTCAAGGCTGAGCAGAATCTCCGTGCCTCAGGGGTTGTCGGAGACCTTTCGGTGACAGGAAACACCGTGATTGATGCGCTGCTGTTGATGGCGGAAAAAGCTCCTGAGGTGCATTTTGAGGGGCTCGATTGGACATCCCAGCGCGTGATTTTGGCCACGGTTCACCGACGTGAAAATTGGGGAGATCGTTTGGGAGACATCGCATCGGGTATTCGACTGGTCTTGGATCGTTTCCCTGACACCGCTCTCCTGCTCCCATTGCATCGCAATCCCACGGTGCGAGACCCCTTGAAAGCCTTGTTGGGGGATCATCCGAGGGTTGTCTTAACCGAGCCGCTTGATTACGACCGCCTCGTGGCGGCCATGAAGGGGTGCACGCTCTTACTCACCGACTCCGGTGGACTTCAAGAAGAAGCGCCGGCCCTCGGTAAACCAGTGCTGGTGCTGCGTCGAACCACCGAGCGCCCAGAAGCGGTGGATGCCGGTACGGCACGGTTAGTGGGTACGGATCCGGCTGACATCTTGGAGGAAGCCTCCCGTCTTTTGGGGGATTCGGAGGCCTATGAATCGATGTCCCGAGCGGTCAACCCTTTTGGAGATGGGCAGGCAAGTGCGCGCATCCTCGACCTCTGCAGACGTCATCTCGGCGTCTAACGCCAGCTTCAGTGACAACCGTCAGTACCGCTGGTGGTTGCATCGTCAGTGGACGTTTGGCTTGGGACTTCTGTTGTTTATTGGATTGAATCCTTCCCGAGCTGACGGAGAGCGGGACGACCCCACCCTGAGGAGACTTCAGGCATTCGCGAAGTCGTGGGGATATCAAGAGTTACTGGTGGTCAATTTGTTTGCGCGAATTTCTCCCCATCCATCTGCCCTGCAGCGCGCCAGTGATCCGGTAGGAGTCGAAAATGACAAGGTTCTTCAGGTCTGTTTTGAGCGTTGGGCCCGTGATCCCCAGATGGATTTGTGGTGTGGCTGGGGCATGAGCGGTGGCCGCGGCCCCCGTGCCCGCGATGTTCTTCATACGCTTCAACCGTTGAGACGGCAACGCCAAGTGCACTGCCCAAACGCCAAAGGCCCCCTCAGCTTGGCGTTGACGCAAACGGGTGAACCTCGGCATCCGCTCTATGCCCCAAGGCAATCGACCCTGAGCCCCTTTCATTGGGCAGAGACCAGAGCAATCCGCCATCCTGAATCAATTACTACGGATTGACGTCTGCGCTGATGCCTCGCACCCCCCGTCGCTATGCCGTGCATCTCCACCTCGTGGGAGGGCAGACCGAACGAGTGTTCTTCCCAAAATTAGAAACTTTTCAGGAGTGGCATCAGGGGGTTGTTAACGCGGAGACTCAGGGGGGCTTTGTGAATGTCCCGATGACCGACCTGGATGGGGAATACCTCGTTGTACGTCCGCAGGCGGTGATTGGTGTTCAGGTAGAACCACAGTTTTCGGCAGTCGATGACGCCTGAGCGGCTAGGTCTGCTGTGGGGAATCACCGTGTTCTCCGGGGCCGCGGCGCGTTTGGTGGCGGCCTTTTCCGGATTGCCTGGGGTGGTTTTGCTGTTGCTTTCAGGCCTCTTGATTGGGCGGTCTGGACTGGGGCTTGTCGAACCCCTCGATCTCGGCCCAGGCCTTGGGACGATCGTGGGATTACTGGTCAGCCTTGTGCTGTTCGACGGGGGAATGAACCTCCGTCTTCCGGGCGACACGATTAAGGCAACCGTTCAGCGCATTGCTGTTTTGCGGTTGCTGATCTCGCTTGGTGGCGGCTTGCTGGCGGCCCATTGGCTAGCGGGTCTGAGTTGGTCGGTGGCGGCTGTGTTCAGTGCGATTGTTTTGGCCACAGGCCCAACCGTGGTCACCCCGTTGGTGCGCCAAATCCGCTTGGCCGCTCCCCTGGGGGATGTGCTGGAGGCCGAAGGTCTGCTGTTAGAGCCGATTGGGGCGGTTCTTGCGTTGCTTTTGCTGGAGTTAGTGCTCGGCAACCTTCATGGCTGGAGGGAGCTGGCGATTGGTTTGCTGTCGCGGCTTGGTGGTGGAGTTTTATTTGGAGCGGGAGTGGGTTGGCTGCTCTCGGAGGTGTTGCGTCGCCTCAAACCTGAGCAATCCTCAGGTTTGCCCTTGCAATTGAGCTTGGGGATGCTGTTTCTGATGTACGGCGTCAGTGAATGGCTGTTGCCGGAATCAGCATTGCCCGCGTCCGTTGCGGCAGGAATCGTTGTGGGTCGTCGACCTGGCTTTTACACAGCTGAATTTGAACGTTTGATTCAAGAGCTGGCGCAGTTGTCGATCACGATGCTCTTTCCCTTACTGGCGGCGGATGTGTCTTGGGCTGAGCTCAGTCCTTTGGGCTGGGGCGGAATTCTTTGTGTTCTCACGTTGATGTTTGTGGTGAGGCCTATCGGCGTTGGTGTTGCCACGATTGGGTTGCCATTGGACCTCCAGCAACGCTTGTTCCTTGGTTGGCTCGCACCCCGCGGCATCGTTACGGCTTCAGTGGCCTCGTTGTTCTCTATTCGTTTGGAACAAGCCGGCATTCTTGGAGCCGGCCGCCTGCAGGGCTTGGTGTTCCTGACGATTTTGATGACTGTGGGCTTGCAGGGGCTGACCGCCCAGCCTTTGGCGCGGATGCTGGGGTTGATCCAACAGGATTCAGAGCCCGGCGAGGAGGAATCAGCTGAGGCAGCGCTGAAGGCGGGGTAAGTCGTCGCTGTTTTTTGCCAGTAGCGACCAAGTGGTGAGAAGGTCAGGGCCCTGCAAACGACCGAGAAGTGCTGCGCGCAGCGATTTCATCATCACGCCTTTTTTTACCCCAGCAGCTTTCGCCGCATCGCCGAGCAGTGTTTGGGCCTGGTCGAAATCAGTTCCCATCCATCGCTCCGCTTGGAGCGCATCGATCAGATGACTAATGGCGGCCTTCGCTCCTTCACTCTGAAGCTGCTTGAGCCCGTCGTCCTCCAGATCTGGACATTCAAAAAATGGCGCAGCTTGGTCGAGGCCGTCGTTCAGCAGCGTCAGAGATGGGCCAAGCAATTCACAAAGCTCCAGTGCCCAGCCGTTGTCATTGGGGATAGTCCAGCCGTTCTTGAGCCAAAGAGGACGAAGCACGTCTAGGAGTTGAGCCGAGCTCCAGCTATGGAGCACTTGGGCGTTCAACCAATTCAGCTTGTCCCAGTCAAATCGTGCACCGGCTTTGTTCACTCGATCAAAGCTGAATTGATCGGCCGCCTCCCTCAGCGTGAAGCGCTCCTCCATTCCCTCAGGTACCGACCAGCCCAGCAAGGTCATGTAGTTCGCAATCGCCTCGGCTGTATATCCCATTGAGCGGAACTCGTTGATGGACGTGACGCCATCACGTTTTGACAGCTTCTTGCCATCTGCATTGAGGATCAGTGGTGCATGGGCAAAGGTTGGCGACGGCAGGCCAAGGGCCTCATACAGCAGAAGCTGCTTCGCAGTGTTGGCAATGTGGTCTTCACCACGAATCACATGGGTGATCTCCATAGCGGCGTCGTCCACCACAACCACAAGGTTGTAAAGGGGGTCACCGATCTGATCGGCAGGAGCGCGTCTGGCGACCACCATGTCGCCACCAAGATCACCACCCCGCCAACGCATCGTTCCGCGCACCAGGTCATTCCAGTGAATATCTGCATCGTCATCGATGCGAAACCGGATCACAGCATCCCGACCTTCGGCTTGGTATGCGGTCTCCTGCTCTTTGGTGAGATTTCGGTGACGGTTGTCGTAACGAGGAGGCTGGTTGGATGCCTTTTGTGCATCACGCATGGTCGCCAGCTCAGATTCGTTGGCGTAACAGCGATAGGCCAGACCTTTCTCGAGCAGTGCCCGAATGGCATCGCGATGTTGCGCGACCCGTTCGCTTTGAATTACTGGGTCTTCAGCCCAGTCGATTCCTAGCCATTGGAGGCCTTCAAGAATGTTTTGGGTGAATTCCGGTTTGGATCGTTCCTTATCGGTGTCTTCGATGCGGAGCAAAAAGTCTCCGTTTTGGCTTTTGGCATAAAGCCAATTGAAAACAGCAGTTCGTGCTGTGCCGATGTGCAACGTGCCCGTTGGGCTGGGGGCCAGACGAACGCGCACCATTGCCGCATCGAGAAATTAAAAACGGGACCGACGGGATTCGAACCCGCAACTTCCGCCGTGACAGGGCGGTGCTCTAACCGATTGAACTACGGTCCCAGGCTTGATTTGATTCGTTCAAGACGCGCTTGAAGGAACCTGGCCTGTGTCGCGTGGCGACAAAGCCAGTATCAACTGCCGCCCTGCCCTCCGTCAACAACTCGATAGGAGAGGTTGTGCTGAATTCAGCTTGAAGGGTCTCAAGAGAGGTGGAGCGACAAACTCCCTCACTCGCGATCGATCCCAACAGAAATACCCCAATGGAAAAACCATCGGGGTGTTGGACAGTGTCAGGACGACACAATGCTCAAGTCAATTGGACGTCGTCAGGGACGGAATCCAGCGGGCTCAATTAGACGAACCTGGTTGCCGCGGGCGGTGAATTCACGACCTTGGTCGCTTTGCACGACCACACGGCCACCAGATTTGACGCGGATGACGCGGGCGCGGACCCAACCAAGAGCGGCTGACTCCAACACCTTCACAACATCACCAGGTTGAAGATCCAACTCCATGCTGAGACTCAAGAAACTGCACGAGGGGTCATCGGACGCGCCGTGGAGGACTTGAACCCCCGACATCAGGTTTTGGAGACCTGCGTTCTACCAACTGAACTAACGGCGCAAGGCGATGAACCCCTCAGCCAACATTGATGTTGGCGACTGGATTGAACGAGGTCGAAACCTCAGCGATCGAAGCGCTGCTTCACGCGGGTGGCCTTGCCCACCCGTTCCCGCAGATAAAAAAGCTTCGCCCTTCGTACTTTACCGCGCCGTTCAACCTTGATGTTGGCAACTTGCGGGCTGTGGACCATAAACACCCGTTCAACGCCGATGCCTTGGAAAATGCGACGAACGGTGATCGTTTGATTCATTCCACCGTGGCGTTTGGAAATCACGACCCCTTCGTAGGGCTGGACGCGCTCCCGGTTCCCTTCACTGATCCTGACGCCGACACGAACTGTGTCTCCGACATAAATCTCTGGGAGATCAGTTTTCTGCTGAGCGCTCTCAAACTCGCGTATGAGCTCTTCAGCACAAAGCTTCTTCGAAGCTGCCGCAGGCTTTGCCTTGGTCGCCACGGTTTCTTGTTGAGTGCTCTCTTCGGTCACCGTGGTGTCCTTCTGGTCGGCCGCCATCCCAGCTCCGCGTATATCGCCAAAGAATCAGTGTACCTGTCGTCGCCAACGCTCGATCAAAAGTGCGAGGCCGGTGATCAGCATCCAAAGCAGGCCGACGGCATTCATCAGCACCACCACGGGTTCGAGGGTTGGTCCCAACCACTCCCCTTCATGCAGGGTCATTAACCAGTGCACCTGTTCTCGACTGGCTCCAAACCAGTCGCGGGCTAGGCGGTAGCCAACGCCAGAGCAAACAGTGACGAATAACGGCAATAGGACAAACGGAGCGATGCGTTGGTGGAGTTCGCGCACGCGCACAAGCAACGTCATGACCTACACCCAACCGCAAGCCGTTGATAGCGTGACGGATATTGAGCAGACAAATGAATCTTTTCGCCGATCTGCTGGCCACGACTCAGGCAGCTCAGGGACAAACCACTGCGACCGGACCACGAATTCAGAAACGTCGCGGGGTTGAAATCAAGTCTGCCCGCGAAGTCAAGATCATGCGCCAGGCCAGCAAAATCGTGGCCACTGTGCTCCGAGAGGTGATGGCCATGGTGGAGCCAGGGCAAACCACCGGAGACCTTGATGCATTTGCTGAACGCCGCATCCGCGAAATGGGAGCGACCCCCAGCTTCAAGGGTTATCACGGCTTTCCAGCAAGCATCTGCGCCAGTATTAACAACGAGGTTGTCCATGGCATCCCCAGTTCGAAGCGTGTGATTCACCGAGGCGATCTCCTCAAAGTGGATACCGGTGCCTATTTCGAGGGGTATCACGGGGATAGTTGCATCACCGTTTGTGTCGGCGATGTATCGAAGGAAGCCCAAACCTTGAGTCGTGTTGCTCGCGAGTCGCTGATGGCTGGCATCGGACAGGTGAAAGCAGGCAATACTCTCCTCGACATCGCAGGAGCCGTCGAAGACCACGTCAAAGCCAATGGTTTCAGTGTCGTTGAGGATTACACCGGTCATGGCGTCGGTCGCAATCTCCATGAAGAACCGTCAGTGTTCAATTTTCGTACTGACGAGTTGCCCAATGTGACGCTTCGCCCCGGGATGACCTTGGCGATTGAACCGATCCTGAATGCGGGGAGCAAAGGCTGCCGGACGTTGCGGGACCGTTGGACCGTGGTCACGCGGGACGGTGCACTCTCCGCGCAGTGGGAACACACTGTTTTGGTTACCAGTGATGGTTGCGAAATCCTTACCGATCGCGGCGATTGAGGAGTTGGCTGTAAATCCGCCTCCCCAGCTCGGTGATGGGCATTAGGAGATAGGTCAAGGGATTCGGCGTCACGATGATCAGTCTCAGCCCCCAGCTGGCTTGGTTGAGAACCTGATTGGCCACCCAATTGGCATTCATGATTCCGATTGGGTTGAGATCCGATCGGAATGGACCTAAGACCAGTTTTCGGATCACCAATCGTTGGCGTTCGGCCGCAGGCCGCGTGGCTCCCCGCAAGCTCACCAATTCGCCCAATAAACGTTTGGAGATCTCATAAACAGGACTCACTGCAGGTTGGATTTCTGCTTCTGATGTGTTGATCCAAATCTCCATCGGCGTGTCTCGGGCCTTGCAGCGACTGATCTCCTCGTAGCGCTGCAAGAGGCGCCAACTGCTCAGTGCATTGATCTCTAACGCTCGGTTCACGTCTTCAAGGCTCTGACCGCCTTTTGGATTGATGCCGTGATTCAGCACAAGAACATCGAGCTGTGCCAAGTCACCATCAAGGGCGCTCTCGTCGCCACATTGCCAGGAGATCCATCGGTGGGGCCCCTCGTCGTCTTTGATCTGGGGTGGTGAGCTATGGGTCAGGCCAATAACTTCAGCACCACGGGCACGAAAAGAGCGTGTCAGGGCACCGCCGAGGGTGCCGCTGGCACCGGTAATGCCGATGCAGCGGTTTTGATACGTCGTCGGTTTGAGCTGGTCCATTCCTCCAGCTTGCGGCATCCTTGAAGTGGATTCACGGGCCCGTTGCGTCTTGTCTGACGACGCCTTACAGGTGCTTTTTGCGCCCTATTGCGGAGGATTGGCCCGCTCAGACGCGTTACGGGATGCGTTGAAGCTCCTGCAAGGTCGACGCCTCGATGGGTGCAGGCCTGTGGCAGGGGCTGATGGCCATGAATTTGTTCTTAGCTGGAGCGATGAACGGGCACCGTTGGATGTGATCCAGTGCCAGATCTTTTTTCCGACGCAACAGGATGCTTCTCGACAGTTCAGTCTTCCGACGCATCAATTGGTGTCTTGGCTTATGGATTGTTCAGCATTCGTTGGCACAAAACCTGATCTTCCAGATGCTTTTTGGTCTTGGGTGCTTGTGGAGCAGAACGATGAGGTTGCAGACGCCTAGATTCATCGACGACTGAAGTGCGGTTCATGGGAACGACTTTGCTGATCGGATCATGCGAACCGTTCAGCGGAAAGTCCGCTCTTGTTTTGGGTATTGCTCAGCAGCTCAATCAGTCCGGTCATTCGATTCAATTCGGTAAGCCCCTTGCCACCAGCTTGGACTGGGATCCCAATCAAGGGCCGTTGCCGCAACCGCTCATTGATGACGATGTGCGGTTTGTTGGCGAGACCCTCGGATTTGAGGCTGATCGTTTGATGTCGTCTCTGCATCTGTTGTCCCCGACAACGGCGACGAGTCGTCTGGGACTTGGGCAGTTGGACGCCGGAGAGGGGTTTGACCAACTTCGGCAGCAGGTGAATGATCACGATGGACTGACCCTCCTAGAGGGTGCCGGAAGCTTGAACGAAGGCCTTCTGTATGGCTTGAGTCTTCCGCAACTTGCCGAGGGGCTGGAAGCCAAGGTTGTGCTGGTGCATTTGTGGCAAGACAGCCGCAGCGTGGAGCCCCTCCTCGCTGCGAAACAGTCCCTTGGAGATCACCTTGTCGGTGTTGTTCTGAATGCTGTGACGCCTGAAGAGGTCGATAGCTTGGAACGCCAAGTTGTTCCCACGCTTGAGAATCTTGGCCTCACGGTGTTTGGCGTGATGCCGAGGTCACCGCTGTTGCGCAGCGTCACGGTGGGAGAGCTGGTGCGGCGTTTGGAGGCACGGGTGATTTGTTGCCAGGACCGCCAAGAGCTTTTGGTTGAAACCCTGAGCATTGGCGCGATGAACGTGAACTCTGCAATGGAGTTCTTCCGTCGACGTCGAAATATGGCGGTGGTCACCGGTGCCGATCGGACGGATATTCAGTTGGCGGCTTTGGAGGCGTCAACACAATGTTTGATCTTGACGGGCGCGGGAGAGCCCTTGCCCCAGTTGATTAGTCGTGCGGAAGAACTGGATGTTCCACTTTTAAAGGTTGAGCACGACACCTTGGCCACGGTTGAAGTGATTGAGCAGGCCTTTGGCCATGTGCGCTTGCACGAAGCAGTGAAGGCCACCTACGCCTTTCGACTTGTGGAAGAGCACTGCCATCTCGACCGACTGTTCGCTGCTCTGAACTTGAAAGTCCAGAACGTCTAATGGTTGCTAGCTTCCAGTGATATCGGCGGGATGTCGTTGGGTCAGTCATTGGATCTGCCGTCCCTTGATCGGGTCGACACGCTGGCGCAAGAACTAGCGCTGTTACAGGACAAAGGAAAGCGGCGAATCGCCATCCTCGGCAGCAGACATGTGCCGGTGGTTGCGATTCATTTGGTTGAGCTTGTCGCCCGCTCTCTCGTTCAGGAGGGCCATTCGCTGATTACATCTGGCTCCCAGGGGGTGAACGCAGCTGTCATCCGCGGGGTGTTGGAGGTCGATCCGTCCCAGCTCACGGTGCTGTTGCCCCAGAGCTTGGATCGTCAAGCTGTTGAAATTCGAGACCTGCTCGAACGGGTTTTACACCTGGTTGAAAAGCCCGAACAGGATGAACTGCCCCTTCCGATGGCCAGCAGTCTTTGCAACCAAGAAATTATTAGCCGATGTGATCAGCTGATTTGCTTGGCATTTCATGACAGTGAAACGTTGTTGGCGAGTGCGCGAACAGCGGAAGATATGGGCAAGGTGGTCAGCTTGCTGTACTTCGATTGATTAGCTGCCCAAAAAAGCCTTAAGCCCTTCGCTGTAGAGGATTCCACTGCATAGGAGGCCGCTGGCCCAACAAAGCCCGCGAGCGGGGGGCACATTGCCCACATAGGCTGCGATGTAGGCAAATCGAAATGCTGGATGGGCAAACGCTGCTACGACAGCCGCCGCTGGCAGTGGACCCGAGTGCTCAACGGCAATCAAAGCCAGTAAGGCGGCGGGAGCGTGGAGGGTGAAGGCTTCGAAGCTGTTCTGATGAGCCCAACTGGCCCGCTTCCCCCAAGCTGGGAAGCGATCGAACATGGCGCGTGGTGCGGCCATGTCTTTCATTTCGAAATTGGATGCTGAACGAGCTGCGCCCAGAGGAATGATGCTGGCGATCACGCTCCCACCTGCCAACACCAAAGACCAGGCATAGGGCGTTGCGTTCGTAGCTGTGAAAAGTTGCAGCAGCGACATGGTGTGGGCTCAGTTCCTGGCCTTTTCTAAGCTGTGATCAGCAGTGACCGTGCGCTATGGCCAGTACTTCCTCTTTCGATGTCGTTTCTGATTTCGACCGACAGGAGCTGGTGAACACCCTTGATCAGGTGCGTCGGGACGTTTCTACCCGCTACGACTTGAAGGATTCCAAAACCGAGATTGTGCTGGAGGAAACCGAGATGGTGATTACGACAGCCAGTGACATGACGCTCCAGGCCGTTGAAGATGTGTTGCGCGCGAAAGCGACGAAACGGAATCTTTCGTTGAAAATTTTTGATTTTCAGACACCGGAGTCGGTTGGAGGAAACCGCATTCAGCAGGTGGTGAAGCTGCGGAAGGGACTGAGCCAAGAAATCGCTAAGAAATTAAGTAAAATCGTGAGAGATGAACTCAAAAAAGTAACTGTTGCGATTCAGGGTGAGAGTGTTCGAATCACAGGGAAAAGTAAGGATGATCTTCAGGCAGCAATTCAATTAGTGAAGAGCAAAGAAGATGAATTGGATGTGCCGTTGCAGTTTGAAAATTATCGCTAATTCTTTGTCAAAAATTTTATTGGAAGAGCTGAAAGTTGATTGATCAGTCTTTACGGTGTGTCTTCATCTTCAGTCTGAGAAATTAACTTTGACATTGTTTAATTGATATAAAAAAAGGGGGGCTTTATGGCCCACACCATTTCTTTGGCCAATTTACTGTGAACTTGAATTAGCCTCCATTGCAGTATCGAACGGCTTGCGCGTTCGACTCGCCTTGGGCGATCATTTCTGTGACGCATCCATTGAAAGCACTGCTTTGCTGCTTGAGTGGGCAAAGGGTTAGTGCAATTGCTGCGAGGGAAATGGCCGATACAACTGTGGCTGAAATTTGAACGATCCCATAAGCCAGCATGGCTTTCTTTTTGCCGCCACAGCCCTGATTGGTTTGGTTGTCGTCAGACATGCTTTTTAAAAGTATTTCAAGAAATCTATGGGCGGCAACTGTTCAGCCTTGGTTATTGAGGGCGCGGATAACCGCCCAATGATTGGTTTACGCGGGAAGATATGCAATTCAAATTAGTCAGCATATCTAACCCGCTTTGGTGCGCTATTGGGTTAAACCCTCAGTCATGGTGGCGATGCTTGAGAGGGATATCGCGAAAAGGCTGAACACCAATCGGTGGTGGTACTTGACGCTTTTCATCCAAGTCGACTGCACCCATTGCATGGGCAAATGCATCGCCCCACCATTGAAAAAGTGCTTTCATCACTGCTCCGGGATCACTTTTCATGTCATACACCCCTTTGATCAAGAACGCACTAGGTACTTAACCTGGGCTGCAAAATGTTGCTCTTTTGGATGAAGGGGGCTAAGTAGAAATGCTTGTATTCGTTAATGTGTCGTCAGATGATCTTGCTTTTTGATCATAGTTTTAAGTTTATATGCTGGAAACGATGCATATTCTGGAGGAAAACTAAATTCGCAGCATCTTTTTTGAAAATCTATTTATTGCCATCACCATTTGTTCTGTTGTCTCTCCTGACTCCATAGAGGAGATATGTGCTGGCTCCTTGTGTATGACTTCTTTGCTGCGGCTAAGCGCATCAATCTCCGTGTTAGATTTTTATTCAATAGCTAGCTGAAGTGGCTAAGAGTTGCGCCATTGTTGTTCGTGTGTTCGATGGTGAGGCCCCTTACCTGCAATCGTTTATCGATCATCACCGATCGATCGGTATCGACCAGTTTTATCCCGTGATTGCTCCAGGGGGTGCACCCCTATGTCGTGAGATTTTGTCCCGAAATAAGTTGAGTTTTACCGAGGTTGAAGGGCAGAAGATTGGTGCTGTTCGTGGATTGATTAAAGAAGACTATGTGGCTGTGATTGATGCTGATGAATATTTGCATCCCGATCTCCTCCCGTTCATTCAAGAGGAGGCATTTCAGTCGTTGGCGATGCCTTGGAGAATGACTGCCACTCTCTCAGATTCAGGCTTTGAATCAGGTGTGAAGCGGTTTTTTGATTTTCCTCAAATTAAGTCTGTGATGCATACGCGCTCATTGACGGGTCTCGGTTTGCATCGTTCAGGGACAAGGGGGCGTGGGCGCTGTTTGGGTTTGAGCGAGGGCTTGGCCTTCCCGATCCATCATTACTATCTGCGTGGTTTGGACGATCTCATGCTGAAGGAGGGCGGCGTCGTGAAGCGAACATTGGCACAAAGTACTGGTCGAAAGACTGTCGCTCTTGGAGAAGGGCCTACTGCGCACCAATTGGCTGCTTTCCCAAGTAGGCATGCCAGGGTTGCATTCTTGTTGAGAGTTCTTGATCATTTGCCTGAGCAAAAAGATCCTTATGCCGTATCAACCGATCAAGTGATGTTAAATCGGTTGCGTGAACAGATGTCCGTTGATTTGAGTTCAGTCAAGGCTGAATTAAAGCAGAGCATTAACAGTATTTATGGAGTCTTCCGCAAGCGTTCTATTCATAATCAAATCAAGGATATAGAGAAAATTCTGGCCGATAAGCCAAGTAAAATTAGTTACCAGAAAAGAGTGTTGCGTCAATTGAGATCCGATTACAAAATTCGCCAGTCTTGGCCTTCTCGATTGCTCAATAGGGTGGGGATTGATTGTTATGTCTTGCCAGATTGATCGATCGTTTAAGGCATTACCGCCTATCGAATGATCTCTCAGACGCCCTGCGTTGATCAATGATCCTGGAAAGTTCGAGCACATAGCCAGCTGTGCACCAGCGTCCATGGCTGCGGGACCGGTTTTCAGCATCGGAGCGGATCTCTGCGGTTTCTGCCATGAGAAGGTCTAGATCACCCTGCTCGAGCTCATACAGCTCCTGAAGCTCAACGTCGCGCGACAGCAGGTGACTACGAAACCACTTGCGCATCTGCTCTTGGGGAGGAATCTCTTGAATCATGGATGCTGATCAAGCGTTGAAATGCCATTCTCACGGCATGAAGCAACTCAATTGGGCTGATTTTGATGCCTGCGTTCAAGTCCTTACAGAGCGATATAGCGGTCGATCCCTGAACGGTGTGTTTGGTATCCCTCGGGGTGGTCTTTGTTTGGCCGTAGGGCTGAGTCATGCCTTAGGACTTCCCCTGTTAATGGAACCCGATAACCACTGTTTAATCGTCGATGATGTCTTTGAGACTGGACGGACCTTGCAAGGGCTTCGGCTTCAATGGCCTCAGGCCACCTATGCCGTTTGGATCAGCAAATCTCCGCCCCAATGGTGGGATGCCGCTGAGGTGACCTTGAGTTCTGAGTGGCTTTTGTTCCCTTGGGAAAATGCCGCAAAAGCGATTGCTGATGAAAGCCACTATCGCCAATCTCGTCTTGATTCCTAACTAGATGCGCCGCACCATTTATCTGGCCTCGCCCTATGGCTTTTCTGAGCAGTGGAAACGCCTGTTGCTTCCTGAATTTGTTGATGCATTAACTGCGCTTGGATTAGAGGTTTGGGAGCCTTTCACGCGCAATGGCCAGATTGATTTTGCAGAACCTGGCTGGGCTTATCGCGTTGCACAAAAAGATCTTCAGGATGTTCGTGATGCAGATGCCCTATTTGCGATCGTGAATGGAACACCTCCTGATGAGGGCGTCATGGTGGAACTGGGTGCTGCCATGGCTTTAGGTAAACCAATTTTTCTGTTTCGTGATGATTTTCGTCGTTGTACCGACTCTGAGGAGTTCCCACTCAATCTGATGCTCTTTGCCGGATTGCCAGAGATTGGTTGGCAAGATTTTGTCTATGAAAATATTACGGATATCGCTAGCCCTGGCAAGGCGCTTGTGCGTTGGGTGCATCCAATTGCATGAAGAGATAAAAGGAGTTTGTTGTTGAAAATATTATTTTCTTGGCGCAATTAAGATCGTGATTGAGGAATGCAGCTTCCCTTGGCTTGTTCATCCAATCTGTTGATCAAATCGCTTGATGTGTCCTGTCTCAATGTTGATAGATTGTGCAATTCAAATTGCAGTTGTGGGTTGATTTTTAAACTGCCTTCAACGTGAATGGTTGTTGTATTCATTGTGTTTGAAGTTTTGCCGGGATGTGGTTTTGCCACGAAGCCCAATGGAGCCTTGAATGACCACGTGTAATTGAGCTGTCCATATCCCATGGCTCTCGGTTGCCAGCGTTCTAATGATTGAAAGTTTTCAGCCAGGATTGTGAGCCGGCTATCAATCACTGTCCTTGGTTCTACTTTTACTTTTCGCTCCGCGTTTTGTTTCTCAGTTGAATCCGGAGCATGAATCACGCGGAAGCTTTGATATTCAAGCTGGCGAACGGCCTGAATGGGCGTTTTTAGCCAGCTGCTTTGAACCGCTTGGATCGTGCAGATCAAAGCGGGAGGAACTGGTGGAATTGATGCCTGCAATGATTAAGTTTGAGGCCTAACCGATAACGGCAAAGCTCTCGCGGAAGGCGTTAATCGTTGCTTCGATGTCTGCATCGGAATGGGCCAATGATGTGAAACCGGCTTCATATGCAGAGGGCGCGAGATAAACGCCACGCTCAAGCATGGCGCGATGCAGCCTGCCGAAACGCTCCGAATCTGTGGCCTTGGCTTCCTCAAAGTTGCGAACAGGACCTTCGCAAAGAAAGAAGCCAAACATGGCGCTGACGCTGCCACCCGTGATGGGGAAACCGGCTTCGCCAGCGGCAGTTTTGATGCCAGAAATCAACCGTTCAGTCGTGGCCGCAAGCTTCTCGTAAGTCCCAGGTTGTTTCAGCAATTCGAGGGTCTTGATGCCCGCGGTCATCGCTAGTGGGTTTCCGCTCAAGGTGCCGGCTTGATACATCGGCCCAGCTGGGGACACCATCTGCATGATGTCTGCCCTTCCGCCATATGCTCCAACTGGAAGACCGCCTCCGATCACTTTCCCCATGGTGGTGAGATCTGGTGTGACGCCGAAGTGCGCTTGGGCTCCGCCATAGCTGATGCGGAATCCAGTCATCACTTCATCAAACACGAGTAGCGCACCATTTTCTTTGGTGAGTTCTCGCAAACCCTCAAGGAAGCCTGGCTCGGGCTGAATGAATCCAGCATTTCCAACAATGGGCTCGAGGATCACGCCAGAGATGGCATCTGGGTTCTCTGCGAACAGAGCTTTCACGGCCTCAAGATCGTTGTAGGGCGCCGTCAGGGTGTTGGCTGTGGTGCTGCGAGGAACCCCAGGTGAATCGGGAAGTCCAAGGGTGGCGACGCCGGACCCTGCCTTCACCAAAAACATGTCGGCATGGCCGTGATAGCAGCCTTCGAACTTGATCACCTTGTCGCGCCCAGTGAAGGCGCGCATGAGGCGAAGCACAGCCATGCAAGCTTCGGTGCCGCTGTTCACAAAGCGGACCATCTCGACGCTGGGAACAGCGTCGATCACCATTTCCGCCAGAGTGTTTTCAAGGGCGCAGGGGGCCCCAAAGCTGGTGCCCTTTTCGATCGCTTCCTGGAGCGCGCTAATCACTTCCGGGTGGGCATGGCCACAGATGGCGGGCCCCCAGCTACCGATGTAATCGATGTATTTATTCCCATCGACATCCCAGGCATAGGGACCCTTGACCCGATCGAACACGATCGGCTGACCACCCACAGACTTAAACGCGCGCACTGGAGAGCTCACTCCACCGGGCATCAGGCCCTGCGCTGCGCCGAAGATGGCCTGGGAGCGGCTGGTGTTCAACGTAGGTGTTGTCACAGGAACCGACGCCAAGAGGCAAATGCAAACCGTGCATCATCCTGACCCAAGAACGTCCACATGCGTCTGTTCTGTGTCCCAATCGCGGCAGATTGCCCGTTCGACCTGCCTATCGTTCACCCATCTAGGGGGATGACATGTCCTACGACTGGGCTGCTCTGGAGAGGGATCTCCGCCGTCTACTCCCCGCCCGCGGGGTCGTTTCGAAACGTCAAGAGTTACTGAGTTACGACTGTGATGGTTTGACGCTGGAGCGCCAATGTCCACCCTTGGCGGTGTTGCCGGAAACAACGGAGCAAGTCGCTGCTGTTCTTCGTTGTTGCGACGCCCACAGCATTCCTTTTGTGGCGCGGGGTAGTGGAACGGGTCTGTCGGGAGGGGCTTTGGTGGATGAGGAAGCACTGCTCGTGGTCACGAGCCGCATGCGCAACGTGCTTGAACTGGATTTGGCAAACCACCGCGTCACCGTGCAACCCGGGGTGATTAACAGCTGGGTAACCAGGGCTGTCGCTGGCGATGGTTTCTATTACGCGCCGGATCCTTCCAGCCAGGTGGTCTGCAGTATTGGGGGCAACGTGGCCGAGAATTCTGGCGGTGTGCACTGCCTCAAGTACGGGGTCACCAGCAATCACGTGCTTGGTTTGGAAGTGGTGCTTCCCGATGGCAGCGTCACCCAGCTTGGTAATGGTTTGGCCGAGTCTCAGGAGCTGGATTTGCGCGGCGCCTTCATCGGGAGTGAGGGCACGCTTGGAATTGCCACCGCAATCACTCTTCGTCTGTTGCGAGCGCCGGAATGCGTCAACGTGCTGCTCGCTGATTTCGAAACGATGGAGTCTGCGGGTGAAGCGGTCCGGGCTGTTACAGCAGCGGGTTTGCTGCCAGCAGGAATGGAAATTATGGACAACGTCACCATCAATGCGGTGAATGATTTCTTCGGATACGACGAATACCCAAGGGATGCGGCGGCGGTGCTGTTGATCGAACTGGATGGCCAGGAAGCGGAGGTTCAGGCTTCCGCTCAAAGGGCTGAACAGCTGTGCCGTGGGGCTGGGGCCCGCGGACTGCGTCGAGCAGAAGATCCCACGGAATGTGCGGTGCTTTGGAAAGGGCGCAAATCCGCCTTTTCAGCGGTGGGGAAAATCACTCCCACGTATTACGTGCAGGACGGTGTCGTCCCCCGAAGCAGCCTTCCGTTGGTTTTGGCGGCGATCGAACGTCTCAGCCAGGAGCATGGACTTCCCGTGGCCAATGTGTTCCATGCGGGTGATGGCAATTTGCATCCGCTGATCCTCTATTCCGCTGCAGAGCCCAATGCCGAACAGCGGGTGAAGGATCTTGGTGCAGCAATTTTGAAAGAGTGTCTTGCTGTAGGGGGAAGCATTAGCGGCGAGCACGGTGTCGGAGCAGACAAACGCTGTTATCTCGATTGGATGTTTGCTCCAGAGGACCTGCAGACCATGGGGTTATTGCGACGCGCATTTGACCCTGATAATCGAGCGAACCCTGGCAAGGTTCTTCCTACCCCACGCACGTGCGGTGAATCCGCGAAGCGTTCGGTGACGCTTCAGTCCACTGTCGAGTTGTTTTGACTCAAAACAGCAGGTCATCGGTTTCGTTATCTCCGCTCTCATCGTCGTCGCTTGGTGGCCAATCCAAATCAACACTCACGGGTGCGTGATCGCTGGGTTTTTCATTGCCGCGTACTTGTTTGTGGATCACGCAGCTGCGGGCCAACCCCAACAACTCGTCGCAGAGATAAATGTGATCAATCCGCCAGCCGCGGTCTCGATCCCATGCGCCGGTGCGGTAGTCCCACCAACTCCAATGACCTCCATCCGGCTCGAAAACACGAAAGACATCCTGTAGGCCGCTTTCGAGGGCCATTTGCAGCGCTTCACGTTCGGGATCGCTGGCCATGATCCCGCCACTGAGTCGATCGGGATCATGCATATCCCTCGCCTCAAGAGCGATGTTGAAATCCCCAACGACACATAGCGGCTCACCCCGTTGCAAGGGTTGCTCTAGATAGCGCTTGAGGCAGCGCAACCACTTGAGTTTGTAGGGATATTTGTCAGACGTCAGGCTGGAGCCATTGGGCACATAGAGGTTTACAACGCGAACCCCATCAATTAATGCGCTGATGACGCGCTTTTGCTCTCCCAGTTCAAACGCTTCCGGATCCTTATCGAGTTCTCCAACGAATCCGCAGCGCACGTCATCGAGGGGGGCACGACTCACCAGTGCCACGCCGTTGTAAGACTTTTGACCATGGAAGTGGACCCGCCATCCTTTGGCTTCAAAGGCTTGTAAGGGAAACAGTGGGTCATCCACTTTGGTTTCCTGCAGGCACAGCAAATCCGGTTGAGCTTGCTCAAGCCAGCTCAGCACTTGATCCAGGCGTGATCGCACTGAATTCACATTCCAGGTTGCGATCCGCATGGCTGCTTGGCAATGAACTTGACGCTTAGCATCCGCCAACCCCCAATTTGCGTATGTCTCGCCGTTGTGCGGTGCCTCTGTTGGCCATCGTTGCTCTGTTACCTGTTGTCAGTTGCCCGGCCGTCGCTCAGATGGGGAGTGCCTATGAGACGCCCCAGGAGCGTCAGATTTACAGCCCGGATTCCGCTGGATCCGCTGGTGGCAGTGTGCTCGATGCGACCAACCCGATGGACCTCCTCAACCGCATCCGCAGGTCTGGTGCAATGGACGATGCCACAGCCCCATCAGACGCAGTGGATGACGCACTCAAGGCCTATCAGCAGCAGCCATAGGCGTTGGGATTGTCGACTTTGCTGAGTGCAGACGGGCAGCATCCAATCCCCAGCTCACCGCCAGTTGGTCGATCAAGTCGGTGTTGTCACCGTTGGCTGTTTGTTGTTGCCGTGCCTCGTGAAGGAGCGCTTGCACATGCTCAACCTTTCCTTCGTCGCGTTTCAATAACGCCAGGGCGAGTGGAGGGCGGATGTCAGAAGGAGATTCGTTGGCAAGTTGGCGATACAGATCTGCAGCTGCCTGGGGCTGCCCCCCTTGGCGTTGCGCATCGGCGAGTAACAAGCCCAGCTCTAAGCGGATTCCAGGTTGTTGGCTGTTGAAGCGTTTTTGAAGATCTTTCAGCGCTTGCTTTTCATTGCCATTGGTTTGCTCCACTAACAACAGCAACTGCAGAACTTCGGCATCGAGTGGATGCAAGGGCAGGAGTTGCTTGAGTTCGCTCAGCGCCCCATCGGTATCGCCAGTGAGTCGTTGAAGATCGGCACTCAGTAGGGCGAGCTTGAGGGAACGAGGTTGCTCCGCACGCCAAGGCTGGAGCACTCGTAAAGCGTCCTCAAAACGACCTTGGGCAAGGAGGCGTTCGAGCAGGGTGCGGCGGGTGTTTGGCGCTAGCTCACCCTGCGCTTCGAGGCGATCGAGGAGCTGCTCTGCCTGGAGATCGTCATCCGTCCGATTGGTGATTGCAGAGGTTTGGCTGCTGAGCGATGCGGCAAGGCTCCAGCCCAAAAATGAAGCGCCGACAAGGGAGAGGCCCAGCAGGAGCATCCTTTTTGGGTGCGGCATGGACCTTGATCAGCGTCGCCAGTCTGAGGCGATTGCTGAGAGCTGGCTACAGTCACCACACGGATTTCTTGCTCCGCCCGGACCAGCTCAATGCGCGCCCATCCGATTCCCCCGGTCACCGAACCGTTGCAGTTCCGGGCCATCGGTCTAGTTCGTGGCACTTACACCCCGACAGACCCCGACCAGGTCACGCGTGGCGTGCTGACGGACTCCAGTGGCCTTGAACTTGAAACCGTTGTGCTTGGCAGGGTTTTAACCCTGATGCGCCGGCATCTCGCCATGGACCACCCCCATCTGTGGGTGGTGTATCCCCGTTGTCGCGATAGCGAACATCTTCACCTCCAGATCGCTGGTGTTTGGGAGCCGAGCACCCTCTCTCCTGATCAAAACGATGTGGATGACACGCTCCCGCAAGGTGACGACTACTTCTCTATTCGCGGGGAGTTGATTTACACCAAGCCTGAAACCGGCGAGATGGTGGTCAAAGTGCGGCAGCTCCCGCGTCCCGATGGCAAACGTCCACTGCCGTTCAAGGTGTCGGTTAAGGGTGAACTTCCCCTCGAGCACCTGCGTCATTTCGTGAGTCTCGACCTTCGTCGTCAGGGGCAAGAACTTCACTTAGAGCAGCATGAGGTGATCGCACCGATGCCAACCCGCGGCGGTAAATCGAAGGGTGGTCGTGGAGCGGCTACCACCCGCAGTAATCATTAATGGCAGAACAGGGTCAGGGCTCAACCAGCACCTTGCGGGCCGGTTTGGTCGTGGCAGGGATTACTGGTCTTGGTGCCTTCGGCCCTGCGATGGGCGTGTCGTCTGCCTGGATTGTTGTGTTCGTGCTTGGCGGCCTGATCGCCTTCAGCGTTGATGCAGCGAGTTGGCAAGGTATGGGGGGACATATCTTGGCGGAAGCCCTGCCCGGCGGGCAGGAGCGCTTGCGCCGAATTGCGGTGCATGAAGCGGGACATCTCTTAATTGCCGAAACCGAGGCTTTGCCCGTACAGAGGGTCTTGGTTGGAACGCTCGCTTGCGTCCAGGCAGGGTTGGCGAGTAACGGCGCCACTGAATTTGTAGTTCCTGAAAGCGTGCGAATGACCCTCGAGGATTTGCGTCGCTGGAGTCGAGTCCTTCAAGCGGGTATTGCCGCAGAAAAGTTGGTGTTCGGTAAAGCCCGCGGTGGCGCTGATGATCGGGCTCTCCTGGCCCGTCTCTGGGGAATGTCCGGTCATGACGCCAACACAGCGCAACGGGAGCAACGCCGCGCCCGTCGCGAGATCGAGCAGCAGTTACGTGACCAGCGCGTTGAACTTGACCAACAGGCGACAGCTCTGTTGGAGACCGCCCCACGCCTGGCGAGATGACCACGCTTTGGGTCGATGCCCCCACCGGCTTGGCGGGAGACATGCTCCTTGCAGGTCTTCTCGACCTTGGTGTTCCGATCTCGGCGATCGAGGAGCCGCTCAACAGCTTGGGCCTGGCTGGGACTTATCGCATTGATGTCGTAGAGGCCCGCAGTGGCGGTCTGCGCGGGCAGCGGGTCAGCGTGACGGGATTGGAAAGCCAACCTCCCCATCGTCACTGGGCTGATATTCGACAGCAAATTGTTGAGGCGCCTCTCTCAACTGCTTTAAAAGATCGAGTCGTGGCAGTGTTTACAGCCCTCGCTGAAGCTGAATCAACTGTGCACGGCTCGTCCATCGAGTCTGTGCATTTCCATGAGGTGGGTGCTGTCGATGCCCTTGTGGATGTGGTGGGGGTTTGTGCGGCGCTTCACCAGCTCAATCCTTCACGGATTTGTTGTTCTCCTCTGCCCGCTGGACGAGGCACGGTTCGGACAGCCCACGGCCTTCTCCCTGTGCCGGTGCCAGCTGTGTTGGAGCTTGCCCGCCGTCACCATGTTCCGCTCCTCCAGAGTCCCCATGTCCCTGAGGGGGAGCTGGTGACTCCCACAGGTCTGGCCTTAATGGCCGTTTGGGCTGATGGCTTCGTGCCTCCAGCCCGAATCACGCCAGCGATGGTGGGTATTGGCCTAGGACACCGTGAGTTGGATCGCCCCAATTTGGTGCGGCTGCTGCTTGGCACCGACGATCCAGAACTTGCCGATCCAGAACTTGCCGATCAAGAACTAAGGGATATTCCGCGATGGCAGCCCCTCGTCGTTCAGGAGGCATGGCTCGATGACGCCACGCCAGAGGATCTGGCCTTGCTCTTAGAACGGCTGCGGGAGGCAGGAGCCGTTGATGTGGCAGCCCACCCGTTGGTGATGAAAAAGGGACGATCTGGCCATGGGGTGATCGCCCTAATGGAGCCGGATCTGGCAGAACGGGTGCGGCAGGTGTGGTTCAACGCTGGCACCAGCATTGGTGTGCGGGAACGCCTTCAGGGCCGCTGGTTGCTCCCACGCCGGATCGGATTGCTTGATACGCCTTGGGGCATGCTTCCCGCCAAGCAGGTCAAGCGGCCTGATGGTCGTTTCACAGTGAAACCCGAGGCCGATGATTTGGAGTTGATGAGTCGTCGCACCGGGTGTTCTGTGGCGGAGCTGCGGATGGCGGCGGTAGCGGCTCCATTCATCAGCGATGCGGACTGGAGTTGGTGATGGGCCAATGGCGGTCGCCAAAGTTGTGGATCACCCTGGCGAGCCTTGCCTTTATTGGTGTGGCTCTCGTTCAGCAGAGTGCACAATTGCGCCAGCAGAGCTTGGACAACCAAGGCTGGTGGTGGCTGGTGCTTGGGCTAGGGATCACCTGGCTAAGCATCTTGATGAATGGCTTGGCCTGGCGCGTGGTGTTGGGGTGGCTTGGTTCTGTGCCCGACGACCTTGCAGTGGTGCCGTTGTTTGTACGCAGCAACCTGCTGAAATATTTGCCCGGGGGCATTTGGCACCTTGTGGAGCGTGTGCGTGCACTTCGACCCTCTTTGGGAGGGGGGCCAGCTTTGGCCGGGGTCATCCTTGATCCCCTGCTGATTGTGGCGGCATCTCTGCTGATGCTGATGGGCGGTGGATGGCAGAACGGTCTGGTTTTGTTGGCTCCCATCCCGGCGTTGCTGCTATTACCCCGCTGGCGAGAGCCAATCCTGCAGCGGTTAGAGCGATCGAAGGCGACGCAGCTTCAGACGGCTGGCGATCGCCCACTGGAGGTTGAGGGCAGTGGCCGCAAGGGATATCCCTGGTCGCCTTTTGCCGCTGAACTGATGTTTGTGCTGTGTCGCTTTTCTGGTTTCTATTGTTGTGTTCAGGCTTTTGATTTATCCCAGCCCGTGCCTTCGCAATGGCTCGCAGCCTTTGGCTTGGCCTACGCCGTTGGTTTGGTTGTGCCGGGTGCTCCCGGTGGGTTGGGTGTTTTTGAAGCCACTCTGTTGCTGCGACTTGGCGGAGCTGTGGCTGAAGCTCCGCTATTGGCGGTGGTGCTCAGTTATCGACTGATTTCGACGTTGGCTGATGTCTTGGCGGTTGGATCGTTCCGTGCCGACCGCCAGATCGTTGAATGGCTTGGCCGGCGGACTTAATCCTGAATGGATCTCCTGTTGGAGCTTTGATCAAGGGTGGGTACCAGGGCCATTGCCGCAATGAGTCCTAAGACCAGGATCATCAGGGCAGGGAGCAGTGCTTCTGCCAAACGCTCGTCGCTCGCGTATTGATAAACCCTTACCGAAAGGGTGTCGAAGTCAAAGGGGCGCAACGCAAAGGTGAGCGGTAGCTCCTTGATCGTGTCGACAAAGACCAAGAGGAGTCCAACGGTCATGGGTCCGCGCAGAAGCGGTAAATGAATGCGTCGGAGCACTTGATGCCAATCGAAGCCCATTCCTGTGGCGGCCTCATCAAGGTTGGGACTAATGCGTTCCAAAGCTGCATCAAGGCCGCTTTTGGCGACGGCTAAAAAGCGATCGCTGTAGCCCCACAGCAATAAGGCGAGAGGTGCGATTTGCCAGGGTGCTCCAGTGAGGAGAAGAGCGAGCGCCAAAACTGTGCCTGGGATGGCGTAGCCCATGCCTGCCAGAAACGTCAGGCTGCGCAACCAGGGTGCAGTGCTCCAGCGTTTGGCAATGGCCAGCAATACCGCTGCGCCGACGGCAAGAATGGCCGCGGCTAAAGCAAGAAACAGGCTGCGCAGGCTGAGCTGGAGTAGGTCGTTGGTGAAGTTGGTTTGGAGTTGATCCAAATTGGTGACGACCCAAAACAGAGGAGTCCCGAGGCTCAGGACCGGAGGAATGACTGCGAGTAATTGGGCGGTTAGGGCACGAACCCCTTTCAAGGGCCATGCCGTGGCATCGCCACCGGCAACGCCGTCACTCCAGCGGCGGCTGCGTCGGCGCAGTCGCCGCTCCCCCATCACAAGACTCAGCACAATGACCAGGGTGATGAGCGCAAGGCTGATCGCACCCGTGGGATTGCCATCGGCTTGCCAGGCTTCAAGAATCCCCGCAGAGAGGCTTGGGATGCCCAGCAGTTGAACGGCACCCAGCTCATTCACAATTTCCATTCCCATCAAGGCCACGCCAGCGCCGATCGCGGGTATGGCGATGGGAAGTGCAACCCTCCGGAATGCAGCCCAAGGCCCCACCCCCAAACTCCGACAGGCCTCCAGCTGCCGCCGTCCACTCATGGCAAAGCTTTCGGTGCTGAGGAGAAAGACATAGGGGTAGGTCGCCAGTGCCATGACGACCACGCCCCAGCCGAGCCCATGGATGCGCCAACCCTGGCGACTTCCGAGGTCGACCAAGGTGGCTGAGAGGAGATAAGCCGGTGTGGCTAATGGGATCAGCTGCGCAATGCGGAGCCATCGCCGTCCTGGGAAGCGGCAGTTGATCAGCAGCCAGCCGTTAGCTGTGCCAATAACGGTGCCAACGAGAGCGCTTCCGAGGAGCAGGGACAGGGTTCCTCGGATTTGACGGCCTCCATCAGGTCCGAGGCTGCCTAGCCCGTTGAACAGCCCCTGCAGCCCTTCTGCGATGAGGTTGAACAGTGGCCAAATCGCTAGTAAGGCGAGGGCGGCGGCTAATCCAGCCAGTACTTTCCGGCTCATGGCTTTTGAAGAGTTCTTCGGTCGGGATCTCTAGGGGCGAATTCGGCTGCGTTGCTCATCTCATCCGATTCGGCGGACGTTGGCTCGGCCCCTGCTCAGGCTTGGCGAGTGGTTTGGCTTGACCCGCTGCGCTTCGCCGACATGGATAAAAAAAAGCCCCACGAATGTGGGGAAATTCTGAACTGCTCAGAATTGGCGGATTAGTGCTGGTTACGACGGACTGGAATTGGAACCAAAACAGGCTGTCTTAAGCCGCCACCACTGTTGTCATCGTCTGAGTCGGCCAGAAGCCACAACAGAAAACTTGTGATTAACAGGAGTGAAACAAGGACGAAGGGCTCAGCCATCAAGGTGTCTTGCATGCGCGCACGTTAGTCGGCTTTTTTGACTCTTGCCTGTTCAGGAAAAACCCTTTCCAGCATCTTTGGCGACACACGCCTGCAATTGTTGGCGCAACTGGTCGTGGTCGAGGTCTCGGCCGATCAACACGAGTTGATTTTTTCGATCACCGGTCCATTCGGAGTCGTCAATGGAAAAACGTTTGCCAGCGAGGTGGAAGACGTGGCGCTTCTCGCTTTCGTTGAACCAAAGAATGCCCTTCGCCCTGAACACTTCTTGCGGCATCTGATTGTCGAGGAAATTCTGAAATTTCCGCAGAGCAAATGGGCCTTCGCTTTTGAACGATAGAGATGTGAATCCCTCGATTTCCAGATGATCGGCATGGTCGTGCCCATGGCTGTGGTCGTGCCCATGGCTGTGGTCGTGCCCATGGCTGTGGTCGTGATCAGAGTCTTGGCTGGTGGTCTTGGAGTCGGATCCGACGACCTTGTCCGATTCAAAAAGGCCGACGCTCAGCATCAGCGGTAGAGGCACATCTCCTTTAACGGAGCGCAAAATGCGTGCATCATTTTTGACATCGCGCAATTGTTGTTCGACGCTTTGGAGGCGATCCTCTGAAACTAAATCGCACTTGTTTAGAAGCAAAATATCTCCATAGATCACCTGAGACCGCCCTACTTCTGTGGCGAGCACTGCATCGTCAAAATTTTCAGCATCGATCAGAGTAATGATCGAGTCGAGGCGGGTTTGATCGCGAAGTTCACTCCCCAAAAAGGTCATGGCCACGGGTAGGGGATCCGCTAACCCCGTGGTTTCAACCACGATGTAATCCATCGGATCCGGACGATCCATGATTCGCTCGACGGCTTCCATCAGCTCACCGTTGATTGAGCAACAGACGCATCCATTGCTCAACTCGACCATGTCTTCACCAGTGGTCACCACTAGGTCATTGTCGATACCGATCTCGCCAAATTCGTTGACGAGCACTGCTGTTTTGACGCCCTGCTGATTGCTCAGGATGTGATTCAGCAGAGTGGTTTTACCTGCACCAAGAAAGCCACTGAGGATGGTGACGGGAACCCCGGCTGGGGCAGGGGCTGTGGTCATAACGCAAGCTGTTCTGAGCTCATGCTGGCAGCAGATCGTCGATTGCAGAGGCCAGCTCCTCATCAAGGCTGCTGAGTCCGCCAAGGTCGTGGGTGGTGAGCTCGATCGTCACTCGGTTGTAGACGTTGCTCCAATTTGGATGGTGATTGCGTGCTTCTGCTAGCAGGGCCACTTGGGTCATGAAGCCGAACGCCTCAACGAAGTTCTTAAAGACCAATTGGCGTTGAAGGCACGTATCGGTCACTGTCCACTGCGGCAGCTGGCTTAGCAAGGCCTCGATTTGATTCTGATTCAGTCGTTGTGTTGTCATCGTCGAATCAGTGGGAATGCCCATCCTGGCTTGGTTTGTCTGCGAGGTCATGCAGACGGTCAACAAGAAAGTCCACCTCGGTTTCCACCCCTCCATCGCTCGCCCAAGCTTCGGCGTCGTGGCGGGATTGAATGGCTTCGTTAATCCGAAGAGTTTCCTTTTCAAGGGGTCGTTCTTCCCCCATTAAGTGACACGCCACCGTTCGTTGATGGGGGGCACTGCGGTGCTCCCATAGGTAAACGGCCTGCCAAGTTCCCAAAACAAGACGACCGCCTTGAACACTCAAGTTCAAGGTTTGGCTCGTCAGGGCGGTGCGGATGTGGGCTGGCATGTCATCGGCACCTTCGTCGTTATGGACGTATGGACGACTTTCGGGCACCACATCCGCCATCCAAGCCTCGAGGTCTTGAAGAACCCGAGGATCCGCATTCTCATTAATGGTGAGGCTGGCGCTTGTATGGAGGCATGTGAGATGCAGCACACCTTGATGTAATCCAGTGGTACGCAGCCATGCATTCAATGTTCGATCGATACGGGTGAAGCCTCGGCCTGGGGTCGATAGGTCCAATTGATGCAGAACCTGGCGGAGGGGCATTGGTGTGGCCTGATGACGACAACATCGTTGAAGTTTGGAATGGTTCTGCCCTCGCGGCACCGCTCCCAAGATCGGTGGTCACGGTTGTCCTCAACTTTCGGCCAACGTGGGAAGGCATTGTGTTCTCAACATGTCCCGTTCTGATCAGCCGGACCTCACATTGCTATTCGACGGTGGATGCCCCTTATGCGTCCGAGAGGTTCGCTTCCTACGCGGGCGTGACCGCCATCACCGCATTGCATTTGTCGATATCGACGCGTCGGATTACGACCCCACTGCTTATGCAGATATCAGTTATCGGATGGCAATGGGGCGGATCCATGCCTTGAAGTCGAATGGGGATGTGCTCCAAGACGTCGCGGTGTTTCGAGAGGCCTACCGCCTCATTGGATTGGGCTGGTTGTATGCCCCCACCCGCTGGCCTTTCGTTGCTCCCTTGGCCAACCTTGCCTATGGGTTTTGGGCGTCAAGGCGACTGCAATGGACAGGTCGGTCGGATTTGGACACTCTTTGCGGAGACCGTTGCGTTCTCTGATCGAGAAATGGGGAAAAGAAGCATCGACAAAATGCTTTGCTTCTGAGCGATTTCCCCAAATTAAATTTAGTTAGTGACGTCATCTTCGATGGGACAAATTGAGCATTATTTTTTGTTGATGCCTGGGTTAAGACCTCGGCTTTGAACAAGGCGCTCACGAGTGGCACGAAGGGTTCGGATCGGCTACCAAACCTTCAACCCCTACGTCGACTCTTTTGAACCGTTCCATCAGTTTTTCGAGGGCTCTTGATCGTCTGGGTCGCATTTGTATCGCTGCACTGTTCGTGAACGCGTTGCCTGGAAAAATTGGCAACTTTTCTGGGACTGCCTCATTCATCGCATCCAAAGGAATTCCAGAGCCGCTGGCGAGTGCACTTTTGATTGGAGCCATCGTGGTTTTGATTGTTGGCTCTGCTCTCTTGGTTTTTGGGAACAACACGATTCTTGGTGCTTCGTTGTTATTGATTTTTCTTGTTCCTACAACCCTGATCTTTCACACCAACCCCCTTGATCTCCCGCATCTATTCCCCAATCTGGCGGTGATTGGAGCGTTGATCTTGGCGATTACGCGCTCGACTGGTGGCTCTGTGCCTAGTTTCCGCTCCTTAAGAGCAAGACGCCGCTGATTGGGATGGTCTCCTTTTCCGTCAGAGCACGCGCTCCAATCGTCATGATGGTCAAAGTTTTCGGGGCCCAGTGTCAGACCTGATCACAGCCTGGGACAAGCTTGGTGCTCATATCCGAGAGACTGCCCTAACGGGGAGTATCCAAAGCACGCTTTATTGGGACCAGAACACACGAATGCCCAGGAGCGGATCAGCCTGGCGTGGGGAGCAGCTGACCCTTTTGGCAAGCCAGTTGCATGCCAGGCAAAGTTCGCCTGCCTATGCCGAGCTCATCGCGGAAGCGCGTCAAACATGGTCTGTTGGTGAGCGCTGTCGTGAACAAGGACGCAACCTTGATCTGTTGGAGCAGGATCTCCACCGCCAGCAATCGCTTGATCCAGCCTTGGTGAGCGCCTTGGCTACGGCCAAAGCCGATGGCTACAGCCGCTGGCAACAGGCACGCCAAGACTCAGATTTCAGCTTGTTTGCACCGGCCTTGCAAACGTTGATCGACCTCCGTCAAGAACAGGCGCGTCAATTGGCTGAGCCACGCTCCTGTTGGGAAACGTTGGCGCAACCCTTTGAGCCAGATCTCACATTGGATCGGCTGATGCAGTTGTTTGCGCCGTTGAGAGAGCGCCTTCCTCAATTGGTTGCAGAGGTGGCGGCACCGCCCCGTTCTCGCTCGGCGTCTTGGGAGTTATCAGAAGATGCGCAGCAGTCTCTGTGTGACCAACTGTTGATGAGCTGGGGGCGTGATCCGAACTCCACCTGTCTGGCCCGTTCTCCCCATCCGTTTTCGATCACCCTTGGCCCCTCGGACTACCGCATTACGACGCGCGTGGTCTCGGGCCAGCCCTTGTCCTGTTTTCTCGCTACGGCGCATGAATGGGGACATTCCCTGTACGAACAGGGTCTGCCAAATCAAAGCCACCAGTGGTTTGCATGGCCGGTGGGCCAAGCCACATCGATGGCGGTTCATGAAAGCCAGTCGTTGTTTTGGGAGAACCGCGTGGCGCGAAGCTTTGCCTTTTCAGAGCAGTGGTGTGAGCGTTTTGTTGAAGCGGGTGCGCCGCTCCAAGCACCTCGGGATCTCTGGCATGCCATGAATCCACTCTCGCCGGGGCTGAATCGTGTAGAAGCCGATGAGCTCAGCTATGGATTGCACATTCTCATTCGAACGGAGCTCGAGATCGCCCTATTAGAGGGTGGTTTGGCGGTGAGTGATTTGCCGAATGAATGGAACCGGCGCTACAGCGAACTTCTTGGTGTGACCCCTGAGAATGATGCAGAGGGCTGTCTGCAGGATGTGCACTGGAGTGAAGGGCTCTTTGGTTATTTCCCTTCCTATCTCTTGGGGCATCTGATCAGCGCTCAGATCAGTGAAGCGATGGTTGAGGCGATTGGTGCTCCTGAGGATCATGTCGCTCGCGGTGATGTGAGCCCTCTGCTCGCCTGGCTTCGCGAGCATGTGCATCCCTTGGGTCGCTCCGTCAATGCAGAGCAGTTGGTGGAACGGGTTACGGGTCGCCGGCTCGACGCTGGATCGTTTCTGACGTATCTCGAGGGCAAGCTTGCAGCGCTAAGCGCTGCGTAATTGCTGAGGGCAAGTCTGTGTCAATATCGTGAAAATATCAGCACTTAATCGTTTATTTTGCTGGAAATTTGGGATGATTCGATGTTGCCCCGTAGGATCCCGGGCGCTGTTCTTTGCCTTGCATGGCCAACCTCGACCAGGCTCCGAGCCGCAGCATGCCCAATCTGTTGCATGTGCTGCCCGCATTCGCTGATGAAGCCGAGCTTCGCCTCAACACGATCGTGGAGCTGAACTCCAACACGATTAATAAGTACGAGCTGATCACTGAAACTGGCCACCTCAAGCTAGATCGTGTCGGCTATTCCTCCCTCTCGTACCCGTTTGCCTACGGATGCATCCCCCGTACATGGGATGAAGATGGTGATCCCCTTGACATCGAGATTGTCAATGTGACTGAGCCGCTCGTCCCAGGATCAATCGTGGAGGCTCGCATCATTGGTGTGATGACGTTCGACGATGGTGGTGAGGTTGACGACAAGGTGATCGCTGTTTTGGCGGATGACAAGCGTATGGATCACATCAAGAGCTTTGAAGATCTAGGCGCTCATTGGAAAAAAGAAACCACCTATTACTGGGAGCACTACAAGGATCTCAAAAAGCCTGGTACTTGCACTGTGAATGGTTTCTTTGGTACTGAAAAGGCCGTGGAAATTATCAAGAGTTGTGAGGCTCGTTATATGGCTGAAATCGACCCCAAGCTCGTCGACTAACGTTTTCAGGCTATTCATTCAAAGGCGAGGGTTACCTCGCCTTTTTTTATTGTTTAACGCTGATACATATTCACCAAAACTGTGCGTTTTGCTTCCGGATGCTGGGGATGGCCGCAATGGGCTCCTTTTTGAGAGGAGAGAACCATGTCGCCAGCTTTCGCGAAAAGAGAGATCGCTTCGGCACCTTCAAGTTGGCTGAATTCAAAGGGACCGAGTTTATTTTTTTTGTTAAAGGTTGCACTGCGCCACCACATGCGTCGTCGGCGATGGGACCCTTTCACATAGCAATAGGGACCATCATCAAGTTCATTGACATCGCTGATGTAAACGAATGATTTGAATTTCAAGGAGCGGCCATCGCAGTGATAGCTCCGTGTGTCTTGGACCCCTTGATTTAAGTATAAATTACGGCACTTTACCCTCATTTGGTTTAGACTACTAACTAGTAATAGTCTCTGAATTAATCTTTCGTGCAAGCAATTTTGGATCTTCTTTTCTAAGTTAATTGAAAGTCGTTCAGGGTGAAATA
This sequence comes from Synechococcus sp. CC9902, assembly GCF_000012505.1. NCBI lineage: Bacteria > Bacillati > Cyanobacteriota > Cyanophyceae > Synechococcales > Synechococcaceae > Synechococcus > Synechococcus sp. CC9902. The sequence goes on along the minus strand of NC_007513.1, from coordinate 1,629,952 downwards.
TGTCGATCATTCCTGCATCACTTCCCGTCCGTCCGTCCGGTCGTTTCACACGGTAATTAATGACAGGACGGTCCGCATCTCGGAAGTTGTTGTATCCCTTTAAAACGCGATTGTTAGGAAGATTGAGGTATGCAATGTCCTGGAGGTTGGATAGGTCGTTTGCTTCAATGTTCCCTAATAAGTTGTCAATCTCATCTCGGATCGACGTCAAGTCTTGATTTGAAGCGGCACCGCGCAGGCAGATGATCCCGTGGCGACGCAGGGCCCAGGCTGCGGCGATAAAGCTGCGCCGGCTGCGTACAACCTCAGAAAACGGAAAGCTGATGCTGGCAACGGCTTGGGCTAAGGCTTCACCGCATAGCAAGGATGGCTTTTTCGTGGCGATCGTCGTACTGGACAACACGGCTCTACAGCGTGTGGGCAGGGTACCGCCAGCTCAAACAGCGTTGAAACCCGGCTCTTGTGTCTCATCTGCGAGACAAAGAGATTCTGAAGAGTTTGTTTGCCAGACCTCATTTTGAGGCTTCTTTGATGCGCCGTGAATACATTTGAGACCAGCAGGACTTATGCGTCTTATGCGGCTTGCGTCGTGTGTGTTTCCCGTCATGGCTGCTGCACTTGCGATGGCAGTCCCGGTCAGGGCGGAGGAACTGGCCTTGAATACCTCGTTGCCATCGCGCATTCTTTTGGATCTGCAGCGCCGTGAAATCAGCGTGGTGCTGGATGGTCGGATGCGTGGCTCCTGGCCGGTGGCGATTGGTGACCCCAAGACCCCAACGCCTCAGGGGGAGTTCTCGATTCTCACGAAAAAAATTGACCCCATTTACGTTTCAAAAAAGTCTGGACAGCGCAAGGAACTGAGCGGTCCAACAAGTCCGATCGGTGATCGTTATTTGGCCTTCCATCGCAACGGTCGCGGTGAATTCGGAATCCATGGAACTCCCTGGCCCCATTGGGTGAAGACCCGTGCTGCCGTCAGTTTGGGTTGCGTTCGCATGCTGAATGTTCACGTTCGCCAATTGTTTGACCTCGTTGACGTGGGGACAACCTTGGAAATCCGAGGCTGAGATCGGTTTCTTCAGTCTTTGATACCCCAGTTTTGTTGAAGCTTGATGAGAGGTTGATCCGCCACGGTGAAGTAATCGATGGCAAGGAGGTCTTGCTGGCATTGGCGGCCGCGGCGTAAGGCATGGGCGACCCGTTCGGCCATACCGGGTGCGGAGATTTGATGTGGATGGCTACCCGCCACAACACTGTCGAACAGCCCACCTTCGTACATCGCCATCACGCCAAGGAACCAAAGGGTGGCACCAGGTTTGTTGCTGCTTGCGGCGCCGAAGGCGGCGTTCTCCACTTCTCCAATCACCGTGACGTCGTAGTTCCCCAGCACATGCAGCCAATCGTGATGGGCCAGTGCAGCATTCGCTCCTCCCAATTCTCCAGGGGTCTGGAAGCCATGGTTTTGATAGTGGGCCCAAACTGCTGCACCGAGCGTGCCCTCTGGCAGTTGGGCGAGTGATCGCCACTGTGTTGCTAAGTCGGGATTTTCTTCCACCGTGAATGTCCATGCCTGGGGTCCGTGTTGCTTGAGCAGTTCTTCGAATCCTTGTTGCTCACGGTCTTCTTCTCCCATCCAAAACAGTCGATAAAAGTCGCTTTGGGCCTGAGCCCGAGCTTGTCCGGCAACATCCCTCGCCAGAGTTAGCGCTCGATCATGAACGTTGAGCTGCTGCGCCCAATGCTCCAGGGAGCGTTCGAGCTCCTCCGGGATGGGACTCAGCATCATTTCCGTGAGCACTAGGAGCTCAATCAGTTCACGACGTTGAATGTTTCCTTGGAAAATAGCCTGGGCTTGGTCGACATCAATGGCATTGATCTTGTGGAAATCAATGTTGATATCGAGAAGTTCTCGGAAGATCAGATTTAAAAAATACGGTTGAAATTCTGAGCACCAGCGTCCATTTAGTCGACATGCTCCAGCGACAGATGCCGCCACCTGGAGGGCTTGGTCGGGTGTGGTGTGGGAAAGAAACATAATTGGCTTTCAATTTTTCAATCGTCGTTCTATTGATTGGCTTTCTGAAAAGTTTGCTCTGGTTGCAATTTATTGAGTCTATTGAATCCTATTTCTGACCATTTTTAGATCCAAATAATCTCAATATTGCATCACGATTGCAGGCCTGCCCTGCTCGCAACGGGCATCACTCGCCAGACTTATTGGCAATGTTGGGCCCATTGTTGGGCTGTGGTTGGCTTAGGCCTCGGGGCGGACGGCGTCGAAGATCTCCTTGAGAATCTCGCCAGCTCCAAGCCCCTTTAGCGTTGCCGCCAGCTCAAGACCAATCGATTCGGGGTCGGTGGAGGGGCCTGATGCCTGCTCTCGGATCAAGCGCTTCCCGTCGAGGCTGGCCACCATGCCTGTGAGGATTAATTGGTCGCCCTCGAAGCGTGTGTTCACACCAATGGGCACCTGACAGCCTCCTTCCAGTTCACGGAGGAAGGCGCGTTCGGCGAGGCAGCGCTGGGACGTGGGCCCATGCTCGAGCACTTTGATGATCTCCATCACGTCTGGCTGGTTTTCAACGCATTCGATCCCCAGGGCGCCTTGTCCCACGGCATGGAGAGAAATATCCCCAGGAATGGATTGGTCGATGCGATCTGCAAAGCCGAGTCGACCCAGGCCAGCCGCGGCAAGGATTAGGCAGTCATACGCACCGCTGTCGAGTTTCTCCAGACGGGTAATCACGTTGCCGCGGACGTCCTTGAACTCCAGGTGGGGATAGTGATGCCTCAACTGGGCAAGGCGCCGGAGTGAGCTGGTGCCCACCACAGCTCCTTCGGGGAGTGTCGCAAGATTGAGATGTTTGTTTTTGGCGTGCAGCACCAGGGCATCGGCGGGATCTTCCCGTTCGGTGATGCAACCGAGCATTAGCCCCTCAGGGAGATTGGTCGGTAGGTCTTTTAAGGAATGAACAGCGATATCCGCACGCCCAACAAGCATTTGGGCCTCGAGTTCCTTCGTGAACAGCCCTTTGTCGCCAATTTTGGCCAGGGCAACGTCGAGAATCTTGTCGCCCTGGGTGGCCATCGCTTCCACCGTGATCGTCAGGCCTGGGTGAGCCTTTTCCAGTTCCGCTTTGACCCAGTTGGTTTGCACCATGGCCAGCTGGCTGCGTCGTGAAGCGATGCGCAGTTCGGTGAGGGCCATGAATTCGGCGAGTCAGCCGCCAAGACTACGCAGTCGAGCGCTTCGAAATAGCCTTTGTGAAGGGAATGCGTGATTCACATTGTGAACAACGCTTAACATTTGCAAAGTATTCGGCTGTGCGATGCCAGGTCCAGTGGTGAACGGAGTGCGCCAAGTCGGCGTTCTTGGTCAGGGACCGAGTGATAGCTCCGCTCAAGAAGCGTTGTTGCCACTGATGTCTGAAGGGCGCATTCGCTTGTTGCTTCTTTCCAGTGGAGAAGTGTTGATGGCTCGTCTCAGGAACACCACCGACCGGGATGGCGACCATGCGTATCAGCTCATACGGCCTCGCTTGGTTCGGCGAAGCTCCTCACAAGAGTCTGATTGGAGTTTGCATCCCTATCTGTTGGGTCTCACCACCCAAAGCAATGTGGTGTTGTTCAAATCGGCGGTTGCATCTGTGTTGGACCCGGATCCTTTGTTGATTCAGGCCTATGCCGAATCCACGAATCAGGAGTGCCCCCTCGAGGAGACCCCGGTGGAACGACTGAAACGGGCCTTCCAGGAATTCACCGAAAGCGTGGATGCCAATCAAACGTTGGATTAAATGATTTTGATGCTGTTATTGGGGCGATCAATTTCCGATCAAAGAAAAACCCCAGCTCAACGCTGAGGCTCGTTCTATTTCATCTGAGATGGGCGTCTCATTTCCCTTGCACCTTTTTACAAGCGACTAAAGACGCACTGAGCAGTTGGCTTTCTACTTATTTGATGTATTCCTTGAGAACACCATTGCGGTTGGGATGCCGCAATTTGCGAAGGGCCTTCGCTTCAATTTGACGAATCCGCTCTCGGGTTACGTCAAAAATCTGGCCAATCTCTTCGAGGGTTTTCATGCGACCGTCATCCAGGCCGTAGCGCAAGCGCAGTACATCGCGCTCGCGGGGGCTGAGGGTAGCCAGCACGCCTTCAAGATCCTCACGCAGAAGATTTTTGGCAACGTCCTGTTCGGGGTTTTCGATGTCGGCTTCGATGAAGTCGCCCAAGCGGGAATCTTCTTCTTTCCCGATCGGGGTTTCAAGGGAGATCGGCAATTGAGCGCTCTTGGCGATGAACCGCAGCTTCTCGATGGTCATTTCCATCGATTCCGCAATTTCCTCTTCTGTTGGCTTCCGACCGAATTCTTGGGACAGAACCTTGGTGGTCTTCTTGATCCTCGAGATCGTTTCGTAAAGGTGAACAGGTAGGCGAATCGTCCGGCTTTGGTCGGCGATCGCCCGTGTGATCGCCTGACGAATCCACCAGGTGGCGTAGGTGGAGAACTTGTAGCCCTTTTCGTGATCGAATTTTTCAGCGGCGCGGATCAGGCCAAGGCTGCCCTCTTGAATCAGGTCCTGGAAACTCAGGCCTCGATTCATGTATTTCTTGGCAATCGACACCACAAGGCGCAGGTTGGACTGCACCATTTTTTCCTTGGCTCGTCGGCCCAGCATCAACCGCCGGCGGAAGCGAATGAGCGGCATCTCAACGAGTGCTGCCCACTCCTTTTTGTCGGGCTCACGACCGTTATCGCTTTCAAATTGTGCGGCCAGCTCTTCTAGATAAAGAAGGTCGGCAATTTTGCGGGCCAGTTCGATCTCTTCGTCAGGTCGCAAGAGGCGAATGCGTCCGATTTCCTGCAGGTACACACGAATCGAATCTTCGGTGTAGACCCCCTTCGGCCCGATTTTGATGCTGGCCAAAGCCTTTGCTTTGGCTTCTTTTTCTGCACTGGCCGCTTTGGCTTTTTCCTCAGCTGTGAGTTCTGGTGCCGCAGTTTTGGCTTTTGGTGTAGCTGCTTTCTTGGCTGTTGTTTTCTTGGCCGCGCTTTTCACTGACGTCGCCTTTGTTGCTGCTTTTTTTGTTTTCCCTTCTGATGTCTTGGTGCTGCCGTCTGCCTTGGCAAGAAGTTCGTCTGCTGCCGCATTCAAATCCTCAGCGCTTGAGCTTGCCTTCCGTTTCCGTGCCGGAGCTTTTTTTGTTGCGCCCTTGGCAGTCGGCACCACATTCTTCACCTGTCCTTCGGCGTTCGCCAATAGAACGATGTCCGGTTTCGCGGATTTGGTGGCAGCAGGAGTCATAGGTGTAGTGAGTGCGGGTAAGGAAGCGACAGGGACGTGTCTTGATACCGCTTTGGTAGCGGTCTTCTACGAAAGTGGGGGGTAAGCCAATCGGAAGACCGTCAACGCTCCGATTATTTGGAGGATTAACGGGAGTAAATGAGATGGTGTTTGGTGTGATCGCCAAGCGAGTGGTACACACATTTGTGCTGAGCTGTCCGGGGTGGTCTCAGACTGGTCTTGAGGTTTAGAGCGATGCTCTAATTCCAAGACTTCATGTCTTCCCGCTGGATCGAGCGCAGCGTTGGCTTCCATGGCCAACCTCAATATTTTAATGAAGTCTTTCGAAGTTTGCAAGTTGCCTTTGCAACCCCAGAGGCTGGTTGACGTTTGGTTGGAGGCTGGTCGAGAAGGGCGTTCGTTTAGCTATCTCGCGAGCACAGAGCTAGGGCTTCAATCCGGTGATCTTGTTCGCGTCCGCCTGCGTGGGCGGTCGATGAATGGATTGGTCGTCTCCGAGCGTGCGTTGGACTCCTCTTCCATCGAGGGTTTGCAGCCCGTGGAAGCCTTGCTTCAAAAGGCTGCGGTTGACCCCTCTTGGAGTCGCTGGCTGGAGCAGGTGGCGTTGCGGTGTCATCTCAGTTCCTTTCGCATGCTGAAAGCGGCTCTCCCGTCTGGGTGGCTAGGGCAAGCGCGCAGTGTTGGACTCGCAGGGGCTCGACAGTTGTGGTGGGTGCAGTGTCTTGAGTCGACCGATGTTGAACATCAGCCCACGCCCCGGCAGCAAGAGCTTTTGGATTGGTTGTCTGAGGGTGGTGGAGGTGCTTGGCAGAAAGATCTTGAAGCTGCTGGATTCGGGGCTGGGTTGCTCCGCCCTCTCGAGCGGAACGGTCGGGTTGAGCGGACGCAGCGACGTTGGAATGGTGAAGTAGCGCGAAGCTCGGATCCGCTGGAGCTGCCGCAATCCCTCAAGCCGGAGCAGGCAGACGCGATTGAGGTTTATCAGGCTTTGCCAAAGGGGGCTGGCTTATTGCTTTGGGGTGTAACGGGCTCAGGCAAAACCGAGGTCTATCTGCAGCTGGCTGCCGATGAACTGGCCAAGGGCAGGCACGTATTGCTGCTCACCCCCGAGATTGGCCTCATCCCCCAATTGGTCGACCGTTGCCGCCGTCGGTTTGGGTCCAGGGTTGTGGAATATCACAGCGGATGTCGTGACAGTGAAAAGGTGCGCGGGTGGCGCCGTTGTCTGGATCCGGATCAACCCCTCGTCGTGGTGGGGACCCGTTCTGCCATCTTCATGCCACTAGCCCCCCTCGGGCTCGTGGTCCTCGATGAAGAGCACGACAGTTCCTACAAGCAGGAATCACCGATGCCCTGTTATCACGCCCGTGACTTGGCCATGGACCGGGTTGTTCGGCATGGCGCACGGTTGGTGTTGGGGAGTGCAACCCCTTCTGTCGAGAGTTGGTTGAGCTGTCAGCCCGGCGGGCCCTTACGCCTCGCGCGACTCAAGGAACGAATTTCAAAGCAGGATCTACCCCCGGTGCATGTGGTCGATATGCGCCATGAACTGGCCGATGGTCATAAGCGATTGGTGAGTCGCCCTTTGATGGAGCGTCTGGCGGCGCTTCCTGAGCAGGGTGAGCAGGCCGTGGTGCTCGTTCCGCGACGGGGCTACAGCCCGTTCCTTGGCTGTCGCAGTTGTGGAGAAGTGGTTCAGTGTCCCCACTGCGACGTGGCCTTAACGGTCCACCGAGGTCAGGGGGGAAAGCAGTGGCTGCGATGCCATTGGTGTGATCACCGTGAATCGATGGAGACCCGTTGCAGCCACTGCGGATCAACAGCATTCAAGCCGTTCGGTGCTGGGACGCAGCGGGTGTTGGAGCTCCTTGCTGAAGAGCTTGAAGGCCTGCGATTACTGAGGTTCGATCGTGATTCCACCGGTGGGCGCGATGGACATCGCCGCTTGTTGGATCGTTTTGCGTCTGGCGAGGCGGATGTGCTGATTGGAACGCAGATGCTCGCCAAGGGTATGGACTTGCCTCGGGTCACCTTGGCGGCCGTTTTGGCTGCCGATGGACTGCTGCATCGTCCCGATCTTCGTGCTGGAGAACAGGCCCTTCAACTGCTTCTTCAGTTAGCAGGCCGTGCCGGCCGAGGGGAGAAGCCAGGGCAGGTGTTGGTGCAGACCTACTCCCCGGAGCATCCGGTGATTCAACACCTGGTGGATGGCCGATATGAACTGTTTTTGGCTCAAGAGATTGAGCTGCGCCGCGAGGCGGGCCTGGTCCCCTTTAGTCGCGCTTGTCTGTTGCGCTTGTCTGGAGAATCAGCCAGTGCGACAGCCACAGCTGCATCGGTTCTTGCGGAACGGCTGAAGCCCCTCTGTCAAAAGCAAAATTGGTGGTTGTTGGGGCCTGCGCCTGCACCGGTCGCGCGAGTCGCTGGTCGAAGCCGTTGGCAACTTCTTTTGCATGGTCCGGTGGGCTCTGCCCTACCTCTCCCGCCGGGTCAGGCTCTTTGGGAGGCATTGCCCCGCGGCGTTGCACTCTCTGTCGACCCGGATCCACAGCAGCTTTGATTAGGCGGGAAGTTCGGGAAATCCGAAACCCAACTTGCGGCGAACACCTTGCAAGAGAAGGCTGCAGCCCATCAACACCAGAATCAACAAGCTGCCGAGACCAAGGGGGCTCCACCGCCAGCTGGATTGTTCGAGCTCGACTTGCTCACCGCTGTGGATGGTGTGCTGAAGCTGGCCATGGTCGAGCCGCAGATTGACCTCTAGCCCTGGGATGTCGGGGAGATGACGGAGATCGAGATTGAGGCGAAGGTGTTGTTCGACTCCGACCAGCCAATTGCGTTCCACGAGGTTGAACTCCGGCGGCGGTAGCGGCTCAACCCCAGCGCTCCGTCCAGCCAGGGTCACCATGGTTTGCAACAGCAGGTTCAAGTCGCGTGACGATTGAACTCCAGGGGTGATGCGTTGACGGCCGGGACTTGGATGCTCGATATGGAGTCGAGGTAACTCGCGTTTCAAATTTTGTTCAAATTTTGTCTGCCACGGCATCGGCTGGTCGTTGATGCTCTGCACCTGCCAAATGAGTTCCATGCGGTCTGGCCCGGTGAGTTCCACATCGGCATCAATCCGAACGCATCCGCTCAGTAAAAGGGTGAGGCCGGCCAGCACGGCGATGACGACAACGGCAAATCCAACGGCTGGAGCCCGTGTGGGACCGGTTGGTGGTGGCGGTGGAGGTTTGGGTTTTCTGGAGCGGCGTTGGCTACTGACGGCTGGAGAAGATCCACCTGTTGCGGTGACCTCAATCGCAGGCAGTCGCATGGTCCAGCTGTCGGGACGCTCGAGGCTGGGGGCATCGAGAATGGCGACCAGCTGTTTGCCCTGTTGACGCTTGTCCACATCCCCGCTTCGGCTCAAAGCGCGGGCCATGGTCAAGGCCTGTTCATCTTGGCCTTGACCCATCCAGGAGGTGATCATTAGGAAACGCACCTGTGACCCCTCTGGTGTTGAGATCGGGTGCATGTCAGCCAGGGGGGTGAGCAGCTCTAGGGCTTGGCCATAGTCCCCACGCTCCAAGTGGGCATCAATGGCACGGAGATTGAGGGGCGGTCGTTCACTCGTCACGCTTTGTTCCGCAGGTAGCAGCCCCCGTGACTTTCTCGGTCGGCGAGCATCGCCTCTAAGTCAGCTTTTAGAGCAGTTTATGGACCGCTTGGTTTGGCATGGAGGAGTTGGGTTGTGTCAAAGATCGCGATCGACCACCTCACGGGAAGCTGCCACCTTTGGCCCAGAGGCCAGTGGATGCCCACGGTGGAAGCTCAGATCTCGATAGCTTTTCAATCGTGAATGGCTTAACTCGATGAAGCGTCATCCAAACATCGCCTTTTTTGGCGGCACCGTTGTGATTGCTCTGATGGTGCTTGCCGCGTTTTCCAACATGGCCGTGGCCGGTGGCTGCGCTCGAAGCGGTGAAGGCAACACGATCAGTTCGGAGCAGGTTGAGCAAAAGCAGAACCGTGACGCTGACGCTTAGCTGCTGTTGTTCGCTCAAGGCTGACTAATTGTCTGCCTCGCTGGAATGGTTTTCGCGGCCCACAACCATGGTTCCGATCCCCGCATCGGTAAACACTTCCAGCAACAGGGCATGGGGAACACGTCCATCCAGGATGTGGGCGGCAGCGACCCCTTGGGCTAAGGCCCGAATGCAGCACTCTGTCTTTGGTGTCATCCCTCCTGCAACCACCTCGTCTTCGATGAGCTGACGCGCTTCCGACAAACGGAGCTTGCGAATTAACGATTCAGGATCATTCCGATCCCGAAGAATTCCAGGGGTGTCGGTGAGCAGGATCAATTTTTCTGCTTGGAGTGATGCGGCTAGTTCTCCCGCCACCGTGTCGGCATTGATGTTGTGGGCTCGGCCATCGCTAGGCGTTGCTGCAACACTTGAAATCACGGGTACGTACCCCTTGTTGAGCAATGGCTCCAGAACATCTGGGTTGATACGGGCGACATCTCCCACCAGCCCATGGCTGCCGTCACCCCATGGACGGGCTTCCACCAAGCCACCATCGCTCCCACTGAGGCCTACGGCCCGCGCGCCCAATTGGTTCAACCCATTCACGATTTGCTTATTCACGCGACCCACTAACACCATCTCCACCACATCCATGGTGTCGGCATCTGTGACGCGTAAGCCGTCTCGAAATTCTGCCGGGATTTGAAGCCGTTTCAGCCATTGATTAATTTCCGGTCCACCACCATGAACCACGACTGGTTGAACGCCGACACAAGCGAGAAGAGCGATGTCGCGAAAAACAGCAGCCCTTAGTTCGGCGTGGGCCATGGCAGCACCGCCGTACTTGATCACAATCCGACGTCCTGCGAAGCGCTGGATGTAGGGCAGGGCCTCACTCAGCACAGAAACGCGTAGGGCGTCATTTGCGGTATGGCTTAGATCATTCATCAACTAGGTGGCCTGAACAGGCAATAGCAAGAGATCTAATTGGTCACCCCCGAGATCTTTGATTTCAGCCCGCAGTCCTTTTGCGAAGAAACGGCCCAATCGCGCCTCCCGTTCAGTCCAGCGTTCAAGGGAAACCGCTCCCAACTGAAAGCGCATCCGAAGGCCGTACCCGTCTTGGGTGTCGAGTTCTTCAATCTCCTCAAGTTGAGGGGGGTTGTCGTCGTCCCACAGCTTGAGGGCCTCCAGGGATGATTCGAGATGTGCTTTTTGCCCGTAGCGCCACCGTGTGACGTCGTTAACTAATTTTCCAAGTTCTGGATCGGCTGCCTCTCGCTGACTCCGGAGGGTTTCCACCGGGGTGATCCTCATGGCTGGGGGTAATTCGGAAGATTTCAGCGCCAATCCCCCAAGCAAAATTGGAATTCCATAGAAAATCGTCGGCAGGCTGAGATTGGCGCTGCCTGTCGTGTAAGCGATGGCACCAACCACTGTGAGCGCACCACCGGCGACCGTAATCAAGCTGCCTGGGGAGAAGTAATCCTTCATGGATGCCACTGGGTGGTCGCCATTGTGACTGGCTGGCGACCAGGATGGGACCTCATCAAAGACTCCGTATCCGTGTCCCAGTCCCCGTCATCTGAGATACAGGAACTCCTCCAACAATTGGATGGGGATCGCAGTTGGTTGCTGCAACAAATTGATGGTGGCCGTTGGCCTGATCTACGACTTGATTTAGCCGCTCTGGAACGGGAGTTGGGACAAATGATTATTCGAGCCACGGAACTTCATGAAGACGCCAGTCGCTGAAGGGCTTTAGAAGGGAATGTCGTCCGTATCGGGCACAAGCGGAGCCGCATTCCAGCTCGTTGGTTCAGGTTCGCTCCGTTGTGGAGTGGCAGCGGGCGCAGCTTTGGTGGGGGTCGGACGCTCAGGCCGGGCCGAACCACTGGGCGTCGGCGATCCTTGGGTTGATGAATTGACTGTTGATGACGTGGCCGTTGATGAAGTGGTGGGGGACGCACCGACCGGATGTAGGCGGGCCAGAGTGAACTCGGCACGTTTTTCCTTCATGCCATCGCCGCGCGGAACGGTGTTCATGCGCAGACGCCCTTCAATCAAAAGCCGTTGGCCCACTTGAACGCGATTTTGCAACTCCTGGGCCAGGTTGCCCCAGCCCACCACCTTCAATTCGCTTGGAGGATCTCCATCGCGCAGAGGATCGAATCGCACCGACATCTCGGCAATGGGGGTCTGATTGTCTTGGGTGTATCGAACCGTCGGCGCGTCGATCACCTCGACCTCGAGCACGCAATGGTTCATGGCTGCTTCTGTCTTCGGCGCACATCCTGATGCACGACCCTCCTCTTGACCAGCCTCGTGTCTGGTTGCTGGCCGGAACCGGCGATGGTCCACGCCTAACCAGTGCTCTGCTTCAGCGCAATTGGCGGGTGAGGGTGAGTGTTGTGAGTCCTGCGGCAGCGGAGGCTTACAGGGGGTTGGCGGTGGAGAGCATGGCCATTGGTGCCCTCGGGGGTGTGCGGGGAATCGCGGAAGAACTGAAGCGTCAAGCAACGCTTCACTGGGTGGTCGATGCCACCCACCCATTCGCAACCAAGATCAGCCAAGACTTGGTTGAGGCGTGCTTAGCCGCGCAGCAACCGCTGTTGCGGTTTGAGCGCCCGTGGGAGGAGGGCCATGCTGCGACCCATCTGCTCCAAACCGGTGCAGATTTATCGAGGATGGCCCTCTCAGGGCAGCGACTGTTGTTAGCCGTTGGTGGACGTCATCTGGCTGAGATCGCGGCTTCTGCTCGCTTGGCAGGGGGTGATCTGTTTGCCCGTGCCATGCCCACGCGGTTGGGTTTGCGTTCGGCTTTGGCTGCTGGATTGCCCCCTGATCACCTGGCGGTGGTGCGACCGTCGCAGGGGGAACCACCTGGTCAAGTTGAGCGGGCGTTGTGCCGGCGCTGGGGAATTACAGCAGTGGTCTGCCGTCAGTCCGGTGGCATGACAGAACGTCTATGGCGTCGGATTGCGGAAGAGCAGCGGTTGACCTTGTTGCTGCTCAGGCGACCACCTCCACCATCAGGTGTGGACACTGTTGTTGGAGAAGCCGCCTTTCTGAAATGGGTCGACCATGGCTGAGTCGAATTCTTTGATGTTGGTGCTCACCACGGAGGGTGATGCCCAGCGAGCTAAAGCACTAGCCCGTTCGCTTCTCGAACGTCGGCTTGTGGCCTGTGTGAGCCTGCAAACCACCCAAGCTCTCTATCACTGGGAGGGCGAGATCCAGATGGATGGTGAGGTGCAACTTCTGATGAAAACCACGGCTGATTGCCTCGAGAGGCTTCAGCAAGTGCTTGGGGAGTTGCACAGCTACGACACCCCCGAGTGGTTGTGTTGGCCGGCGACGGCTTCACCGGCCTATGGACGCTGGGCGATGGAGCTTCTCAGCTCAGATGGGTGCTAACTAGCTCTTGGAGCGAAACCTGAGGGCGAGCTCCCAATTGCGTCACGATCTGCCCCGCGCAAATAGCGCCGAGCTTGCCGCAGCGCTCCAGGGACTCCCCTTGGGTGTAGCCGTGCAGGAAGCCACCGGCATAGAGGTCTCCGGCACCGGTGGTGTCGATGAGCTCTCCGAGACCCACGATTCCAATGTCCCAGCGTTGGTCGCCGCTCATGACGACAGAACCCTGACTGCCGCGGGTGATCGCGATCACGCTGCAACTGCCGCGCACGCTCTCGAGGGCTGCATCGAAGTCGTCGGTTTGATACAGCGACTTGATTTCAACTTCGTTCGCGAACAGAACATCGACATGACCATTTACGAGGTCGAGAAAGCTGTCACGGTGACGATCCACGCAAAAGCCATCGGAGAGGGACAAGGCCACCTGTCCATTCGCAGCACGGCATGCCTCTGCTGCTGCGATAAAGGCGCGCTTCGCTGCGGGACTATCCCAGAGATAACCCTCGAGGTAGAGGACTTTGGTGTCGCTCACCATCGAGAGATCGAGATCGTTCGGTTCGAGCTGGGTTGAGGCTCCAAGGAAGGTGCACATCGTCCGCTCTGCATCAGGGGTGACGTAGATGAGGCAACGGGCCGTTGTGGCACCAGTGGTGGCGGCTGGAGTGTCAAAGCGAGCGCCGACGGCCCGAATGTCGTGGCTAAAAATTCCCCCCAGTTGATCGTCTTTAACGCGTCCGATGAAGCCGGCTCGGCCTCCCAGTTGGGCGATTCCCACCATCGTGTTGGCGACCGATCCACCGGAGGTCTCCAGTCCAGGGCCACTGGCGGTGTACAGGGCTTCTGCCTGTTGTTCATCAATGAGCGTCATGCCGCCTTTTTGCAGGCTGTGCTGCGTCAGGAACGCGTCGTCGGTTTGAACAAGCACATCAACGATGGCATTGCCGATGCCGACGACATCAAGACTGCAAGTTTTGGGGAATCGGACGTCGGAGGCCATGACCAGAGCGCTTGTCGCTCCGAAGTATGGCGGTCGGCCGTTAAGCGCTTAGGAGGGCTCGCTTTGGACCATGGATTGGATCTTCCACCACAATCGTTTGATCTCGGCTCGCCCCAAGGGACACGATGGCGATCGGGACCTCCATGAGATCAGCGAGAAAGCGCAGGTAGTCCATCGCCGCTTTCGGCAGATCCTCAAGCTTTCGGCATTCTTCCGTGGAGCATTGCCAACCCTTCATTGTTTCAAAAATGGGTTTGCAGCGGGCGAAATCATCGGAGCTGCTTGGGAAGTACTCGATTCGTTCACCGTCGAGTTCATAGGCCACGCACACCTGAATCTCATCCATTTCGTCGAGCACATCGAGCTTGGTGATCGCAAGACAGTCGAGACCGTTCACTTGAACGGCATAACGGCCGATGACACCATCGAACCAACCGCAGCGGCGCCGGCGACCGGTGGTGGTGCCGAATTCCCCCCCCCGCTCGGTGAGCTGGTCATTCAGGCTCCCGCTGAGTTCAGTCGGGAAAGGTCCTTCGCCCACCCGAGTCGTATAGGCCTTGGCGACACCAATGACACGGTCGATCAGGGTGGGGCCGACGCCCGCTCCAATGCAAGCTCCGCCCGAAACCGGATTGGACGAGGTGACGTACGGGTATGTGCCGTGGTCGAGGTCCAACAACGTGCCCTGGGCACCTTCAAACAAAATATTTTTACGAGCTTTTGCTGCGCTGTGAATGGCGCGCGTGCAATCCACAACGTGTTTGGAGAGCCGCTGGCCGTACCCCAGGTATTCCTGGATGACGGCTTCTCCATCGAGGGGTTCGATGCCGTAGATCTTTTCTAAGAGCTCATTTTTTTCAGTGAGTGGGCCTTCCAGTCGGTTGCGGAGTCGCTGCTCATCCAGCAGATCAATTACACGGATCCCGCTGCGCTGTGATTTGTCGGCATAGGTGGGGCCTATGCCTCGCCCCGTGGTGCCGATTCGGCGGTCGCCGCGCTGTTTTTCCATCGCCAGATCAAGCAGGCGGTGGTACGGCATGGTCACGTGGGCCGACGACGCCAGTCGAAGCCCTGAAATATCGATGTCGTTAGCGAGCAGCATGTCCAACTCGCCAAGCATCACCTTGGGATCCACCACCGTTCCTGGTCCGATCAGACAGATGGTGTCTGGGTAAAGGATTCCGGAGGGAATGAGATGAAGTTTGAGCACACGTCCGTCGACGACGATCGTGTGCCCTGCGTTCACCCCTCCCTGATATCGCACCACCACATCGGCGGAGCGGCTCAGGAGATCAGTGATCTTTCCTTTTCCTTCGTCACCCCATTGAGCGCCGATGACGACAACATTGGCCAAGGACACGGCGGCCCGAAGCCGCAGATCTGCACAATCCGCGAGTATTTCAGATCCAGTGTCCCTACGTCAAAAGTTGTTGTCTTTTGTGGGATCAGGTTCCGCGAACAACTGCTTTTTGAGCCTTGTTCAATTCCTTGGCCAGACGATCGTGTAAAGCCTCTGGCAGGGGGCGATTCGCATAATTGGCGTAATGGCCAGCGAGGGAGTTAAGGGCCGTTTGCATCGTTGTGAAGGAGCTCAGACCGTTCACGCGCGGCTGGGGGCGATAACGCGACACGTAGTCGGTAATCAACGAGCGTGCATCGCTCTCCGCTTGTGCATGGCTGGGATCGTCCTGGGGGATATCGATCACCTCGAGAATCGTCTGGGCCACCGAGATCGTGTCATCGGCGTAGTTGCCTGTCAGGCGAGCATCTGGGTCGCCACTGCAAGCGGTTAGCAGTAAACACAGACCCAATCCCAGGGCGACAGCTGCCCGCGACAGGGGTTTGAACAGGCGAGCCAGTGCTGAGAGCATGACACTGTTGAAAGTTGTCGAACTTTAAGGGCGCAGTGTGCGGAGGAGCTCTTTCAGAGCATCTGCATGGGGCAACTTCTGCACCGCACGGTTGGCACGCTCGACCAGCTCAACGACCCCGTCGCTTGCATCACGACCGACAACAACGCGCCAGGGAATACCGATGAGATCGGCATCTTTGAACTTCACGCCAGCCCGTTCCTTGCGGTCATCGAATAGAGCATCCACCCCAGCAGCAAGCAATTGCTTGTAAAGAGACTCGCCCAGTTCGGCCTGCGTTTGATCCTGCATGTTGGCCACCACAACAATCGCTTCATAGGGGGCAATCGCGGCGGGCCAGCAGATGCCAGCGTCGTCGTGGTGCTGTTCAACGGCTGCTTGGGCTAGCCGTGAAATTCCAATGCCGTAGCAGCCCATCCAAAAGTGTTCGGTCTTGCCGGCTTCGTTGGTGAAGCGGCTGTCCATGGCTTCGGAATACTTTCGTCCCAGTTGAAAAATGTGTCCCACCTCGATGCCTCTCTTCTCGATGAGATGAGCCTCGGGATTGTGAACACAGGCTTCACCGGCTCTGGCCTTGCGCAGGTCGAGGCTTTTGGGTGCTCCACCGAGATCGGCCCACGTGGCATAGAGGCGGTGCTGATCGGGTTGATTTGCCCCACAGACCATGCGATCCATGGCTGCGGCTGTGCTGTCGGTGCAACGCAGAAATTGTTTCGTCCAACTGCGTGCTGAGCGCAGCACGCCATCGTCTAGATCCGGTCCGATAAAGCCGAGGGGAATGGTGTCAATGCCCTGTTTGTTTAGGTCTTCAGTCTGGATTGGACGGCAGTCCAAGACCTCTTGCCCTGATAGGCGCCCCACCGCATTGATCAGTTTCACCTCGTTGAGGTCTTGATCCCCTCGCAGGCTGATGAGGAGGGGCTGTTCAACGCCGTCGTCCAAGCGGGCGATGAACAGTAAAACTTTGATCAGTTGGCTTTGATGCCAGCCATGGGAGCGGCAAAGCACGTCGATGCTGGTCTCATCTGGAGTGCTGATCAGCTCCATTGAGGCCCCTTCGAGGGGGATCGCCTTGGAAGGAGTCGAGATGGCCTTTTCTTGGTTGGCGGCATAGGTGCCGTCGTCGCTCAACAAGATCAGGTCTTCGCCTGCATCGGCGGTGACCATGAACTCTTGAGACGCAGCGCCTCCGATGGCACCGCTATCGGCATCAACGGGAACCGCTGCCAAGCCACAGCGTTCAAAAATGCGTCGATAGGCCTGATCCATCTCCAGATAAGTGTTCTGGAGATCGGCCTCGTTGGCATGAAACGAGTAGGCATCTTTCATGATGAATTCACGCCCACGCATGAGCCCAAAACGGGGGCGAATTTCATCCCGAAATTTGGTTTGGACTTGGTACAGATTCACCGGCAGCTGTTTGTAGGACTGCAACAGCTCCCCAGCGAGACTGGTCACGACTTCTTCGTGGGTTGGCCCCAGTCCCAGTTCTCTCCCCTGTCGGTCTTCAAGGTGAAACATGATCCCCTCTCCGGCGGTGTAGCCCTGCCATCGGCCACTGCGTTGCCACAGTTCAGCGGGATGTAGCTGAGGAAGGAGAGTTTCTTGGGCCCCGGCGGTGTTGAGTTCGTCTCGAACAATGGCAGTAATCCGTTGGATCACCTTCCACATCAACGGAAGGTATCCATAGATACCTGACCCAATCCTGCGGATGTATCCCCCGCGTAAGAGCAATTGGTGTGAGGCAATCTCTGCTTCTGCTGGCACATCCCGGAGCGTCACCAGCAACAGGCGGGAGACGCGCATGGGAAAGAGTTCAAAGAGTTTTGGAAGCTATCACCGGCTTGATCTGGTGCCGCTGCCGGAAGTGTCCGTTTCTCTTGGATACCCCTGTACGACCTGAGTCTCAACTGCTACCGTCCGAGCCATCAAGCTATAGCGCGCGGACCTCAATGTTTCCTCGATCTGTTGAAAGTGTGGCCTCACAAGTTCAACAATCAGTTGATATCTCGATGGAAACCCCCATCGTCTCCGCGCAATCTGATGCTCTTGTTGGCATCGATGACGTTCAGAAGTCTTTGAATCGTTCCCGGGCTTCGGTGTATCGCTACACCAACACAGACCCCCGAAATCTCAACCCTCCTTTTAACCCTCGCAAGCTCAATCCCGAGTATCGGAGCGATCAAAAAGATCCTCTTTATTTTCATCCCAACGAGGTTGCTCGTTTTGCCAAGGATGTTCTTCGGATTAAGGAGGTCACGGTTGAGGTTTTGAATTCACCCTCAACAGCCACGCAACAAATGCTGGGAGCCATTCTTGAGGAGCTCAGAGGGATTCGGGCTCATCTTGAGGGTTCAGGAGAGGAAGCACCATCCGACCTGGCCGCGCGACGCGATCGTCAAGAACGTCCTGCTGCGTAACGACGCAATCGATGACAGACTGAGCAACATCTTTCAACGATGAGTTGTGGATGCTGCTCTGCAGCCTCCTATTCCATGGCTTCAGACCCATCATTCCCATCCGGTGACGACGGCCTCCCTGCCGCAGACTCTGATGAACCGTTCAGTCCGAGTGCACAAATCACTGCGATAACAGGGCTGTTGATCGCTTGTTTCAGTCTCGGAGCGCCGCTGGCTGCTGTCATCACCGATCGTTCGATTTCGCCATCACGACTGATCCCCACCACCTTGGATCGTCATGGATCTCCGCCATCTGCCCCCGTCTCCCTCACCAGGGTTGATCAACCTTCTCGTTGAAATTCCCGCAGGAAGTCGCAACAAGTATGAATATTCTGCCGAGTCAGGAGTGATGGTTCTGGATCGGGTCTTGCACGCATCAGTGCGATACCCATTCGATTACGGATTTATCCCGAATACCTTGGCGGAGGACGGCTCTCCCCTCGACGCCATGGTGATCATGGCGGAACCAACCTTTGCAGGATGTTTGATCCGGGCCCGCCCCATCGGGCTGCTGGATATGAATGATCACGGTGCCTACGACGGCAAAATCCTGTGCGTGCCAGAAGCCGACCCACGACAAGCCTCCATCAACAGCATTCGGCAGATCGGCGCATCACGGCTCGAAGACGTCGCTGAATTTTTCCGCACTTACCGCAATTTGGATGGACGAGTCGTGACGATTAGCGGTTGGCGGGATGTCCATGCAGTGCAGCCATTACTCGACTCCTGCATTAAGGCCGCGAATTGATCTGAAATTGGTCCCCTCTTGATGGCCAGATGCTTGTAAGTTGGTGCGCACTAGAGATCCAGCAGAACCCGTGCCCACCATCCGATTTGAGCAGGAAGGAGAACAGGTTGGGTGCATTGAGGGTGCAAATCTCCGTAGGGCGTCCTTGGACGCTGGAATTAATCCCTACAAGAGCCTCAATAACCTCAACAATTGCAGCGGTGTTGGCCAGTGCGGCACCTGTGTCATGGAAGTGGTGGAGGGCCAAGACAACCTGTCCCCCCGCAGCGACGTTGAAGAGGTTTACCTCGCCGATCGCCCGGCTAATTTCCGCCTCAGCTGCCGCACAACCGTGTTTGGTGACATCACGGTTCGCACCAAGCCCGAGGAGGGAGTGGGTCGCGGTTCGAACAGCCTTGTTGGTGCCATTAAGTCGTTGTTTGGCCGCTGATTTTGGCTGAACCGCTTCAGGTTTACAGCTATAACCGCTGCAGTACTTGCCGAAAGGCCTTGGCTTGGCTCACGGATCAAGGAATTGCCCACGATGTGCACGACATCGTGGAAAATCCTCCATCTCGAAACGATCTCGACGCTGCATTCGCCTTTTTGGGCGATCGCAAGCTGTTGTTCAACACCAGTGGTCAGAGCTACCGCGCCCTTGGTTCAGCTGTGGTGAAAGCCATGTCGGACTCGGAAGCCCTCGCGGCACTTGCAAAGGACGGGAAGTTGATCAAGCGACCGTTTGTGAAACGGTCGGATGGTTCTTTTCTGGTTGGTTTCAAGCCGGAGGTTTGGGCGTCCGGTCTGCAGGACTGAAATTCAGTCCGTCCAATTCACTGATCAGAGCGTCAACATCATCTTGATCGCTGAATTGGCGGAATCCAGAACGTTTGAGTTCCTCTAAAAAAGAGGTGAGTAGGTCTTGGCTTCGCTCCAAAACGGGTCCTTGTTCCAAGATCACGGCCAGTTCTTCCCAGAGACGGTCGAGGGCATCAGTTCCAAGGGTTTCCAGAACTTGATCCCGTTGACCAATCCGGTTGCCGGCCCCTCGAGATACATCCAACACGGAATCCACCACCCCCGTTGCCAGCTGTCGGCTGAATTCGGCTTCGGCGGATTGAAGCGCTGCCACACGACGCAGTGGTTCAGGCATCACGCTCCGACTCAAGCTTTGTTGGAGTAGATGTCCGATCAAAGCCACCAGCTGCGGTCGTAAGGCAGGCCCCACTTTGGTTAACAACAGCGGAAGCCAAAGTCTGAGTAACTCGAGCAGTTCCCGATCCTCGTTTGCGTTGCTCGTTTGATGGCTGCAGAGGCTGCGCACCCGCTCGGGTAGCTGCGGCGATCGGATGAGCTGTTGAAAGGTATCCACCACGCGAATGGTGATCACTTCGAAAAGCTCTACGGCCAAGAGGGCCACAACGCCGCGGCTAATCACCGCACGAAGCGGTTCCAGTTGGATGAGCCCAGTCCTGGACAGTCGCTCAGTGACAGGAACAAGGCGCATCCAACGGGCGAAGGGAAGCAATAGTGGGAGGTCGATCCATCGCCGTAGAACCGCATCCCGCCAGCGAATCGCTGGGTATCGCGACTTCAGCCGAAGACATCGAAGAACGATGTCCAGTAGAAAAAGCAGCTGAAACGGAGCGTCAACGCGCCAACTCAAGTCCGTTGGTCGACCGTTTTCGTCAATGCTTCTCCAATAGTTGATTTCAACCAGGGGAAGGATTTGTTGGTTCCAAAATTGGCGTTCGCGATTCCATCCGCTCTGATTGATGTGGCCTTCACTGAGCAGTAAGTCGGCCGACTGTTGCGCTGAGTTCAAGCCGGTCCGTGCTCGCAGGCGGTTTTTTAGTTGGTCGAGGGCTGACGCGTTACTGGTACTCAACAACCGTTGAGAGCTGATGAGGTTCTCCGTCAGCTTTTGTTGTTGCTTCAGCAGCGTGATGGTCGATTCCAGGCTGCTCTCGGTTTGGAGTGCCTGGTCGAGGCGTTTGAAACCATCGAGATAAGCCTGGGTTTCGCGGTGAGGCCGAATCCCTTTCAGTGGATCTAAAACGGGGGTGATATCGGGAAGCCAGGGAAGGGGAACCACCAGGGGGAGGGATGGAACGGGATATAAGTTGCGCTGCAACCAAAAATTTCGGAGGGGGATGTAGCTCAGATCCACGAGCACCCAAGCCAAATTCAAGGTGGCGATGATCGCCACCAATCGGTCCCATCGACGCCATGCCACAGCGTTTTGCTGCGGCCTCAGTCCTTGCCAGCGGGGACGGATCATGTCGGATACACGCTGCTCCTATCGTGGGCGCAAAGATCGAGCCTGCCCACATTGAACGCGGAGAAAGACCCTTCGGGTGTGTCAAGCAAAGTCAGTGCCATATGGGAGTTCTGGGCTCCATTCCTATTCACTGTTTCCATCTATCTTCTGATTCGGCAGTTTGCCTTTGAGGCGCGGTATATCCCATCGGGATCGATGCTTCCAGGCCTGCAGGTCGGCGACAAATTGATCGTTGAAAAGCTTTCCTACAAAGCAAAGCCGCCCCGCCGAGGCGACATCGTTGTGTTCAATTCACCGACTGCATTTGACCCGGTTTGGATGCTAGATGCCGGCCGCCCGGATCCCTTGAAGTGTGGATTAGTCACCTTCCCAGGGGTGAGCTGGGTTGTCGATCGGGTGCTTTTGCAGCGTTATCCAGAGTGCGAAGCATGGATTAAGCGTGTCGTTGGCGTGCCTGGTGATGTCATCGAGGTGAATGCTCAAGGGCAGGTATCGATTAACGGCAAGCGTTTTGAGGAGTCCTACGTCTCTAATTACTGCATAACCGGTAGCGGGATGCCCGGTTGCAAGGGGCTGTATGCATCAGTTCCGAAGGGCAAGGTGGTGGTTCTTGGCGATAACCGCAGGAACAGTCAGGACGCCCGCCGTTGGCCAGGTGGACCCTTCCTCCCCGATGATCAAATCATTGGCCGTGCCGTGTTTCGGTTCTGGCCTCCGGCTCGTATTGGCCCCCTCAGCGATTAAGTCCGCAGGCGACCACGCGTCCTTTCATCGCTTGACCGAGGTACGGCATGTTGGCCCCCCGGGGAGCTTGGGGGTCGTCCCGGCGGACGGTCCATTCATGGTTGGGATCAAAGAGGAGCCAGCGTCGACTGCCGCGGCGTAGTTCTTCCGGTGGTTGATCGATTAGAGCCGATGGGCCAAAACTCAAGGCCTGCCAGAGTTGTTCCACTGACGTGTTCCGTTGCCGAACGAGGGCATCCCAAAGAGTGGGGAGAACCAGGTGATGGCCGCAGAGCCCTGGAGGTCGCTGATCTGGGGGCAACAGCATGTCCTCGTCATCGAGCGACACCGCATGAACTGAAATCGCTGTGATGGTTTGACTGAGCACGGCATCAATGAGCCGTTCTCGGTCTTGCCCCCCCCCGAGGGAGGGACGAACCCGCCAGCCAGGATCGTCCGCAGCCAAACCATTGCGATCTGCAAGGAGATGCCACCAGTTGACACTGCTTAAGGGTGGATGGTCTCCAAAGGCCACGAGTTGCTCCACCGCTGCAGCGGTGGACAGGTTCATTAGGCGCAGTTGTCGATCGGGGTGGCGTTGATGTAACGCCAGCAGTTGGCTGATAGGGAGGATCTCACTGCTCATGGGGTCTGGGGGCCATCCAGCCCGCAGTGTTTCGACCCCCTCCCGCACCATGCCAGACCCCTGTAGGCAGGGGTCCCGCGGGGCGACGAGAACAGGGCAACTGCCCATTTCTCCGAGGACCAAGCCCTGTTCCAGTAACTGAGGTGAAATCAGGGCATCGTCGTCGGCTAATCCAATGGCGCCGTGTTCGAGCAAGTCGCCATGGGGCGCTAACCGTTCGGATGTTCCACCCTGGCTGAACCCTCCCCAAAGGTGAAGTTGAACGCCGTTCTTGGGGTCTTTGGAAAAGCCTTGAAGGCACTCTGGTTGGTCTCGCCAGGTTCGGCCACGGGGCAAAAGAGCCACTTGTCCATAGCCGCCTGAGGCGGCGCAACGCCGCAGGCTTTCAATGGTTTCGTGATCACCGCTAAACGGTGTTTCCAGAATGGAGTGGGGATCCACTAAGCATGGAGCGAGCAGTTGCTCAGGCGCTTCTGTGGGGGGCAGCCCTAAGGCCTTGGCCTTTTGACGGGCATCGCCGTCAAACGCCGTTAGAACCCCCTTCTCCACCAGGACAGCCCCCTGCTCAACCGACTGGCCGATGCCAGGCAGGATGCGAACCGGATCGAGCAGCAGGGTGTTGTCCATAGCGGTTAGAGGGCGCCTGCAGCTGTGCGGTCAATCACGCTGCCGAAGTGGGACGTGAGATTGAGGCAAGTCACCACCGCAGGCTGGCCGGAATCCGAAGGGATGTCGACAACGGTGACACCGCCATTGCCCTGTTTGACGGCCCAAATGTCCGCTGGTGTGAGTCCCAGGAGATCGCAAAGGATCGTCTTGTTCACAGCATCGTGGGCTACCACAAGGGCCGTTTCCTCCGATTTCAGGCTGGTAGCAATGTCGCCCCAGCTCTTCACCGACCGGGCCCAAACGTCCTGAATCGTTTCGCCCTCCGGCATTTGCACTGTTTCTGGACGCTGCTTCCAGGTATCCAAAAGCTCCGACCATCCGTCCCGGATTTCCGATTCCAGCTTTCCTTCCCAGAGGCCATGGCCGATTTCTACCAACCCTTCCGTTTGGCTCAGAGGAGCGTTGGGATGGGCTTGAAGAATGATTTCGGCGGTTTCAGTGGGCCGCGACATGGTGCTGCTCCAGGCCCGATTGATCGTCACGTTGCTCAGAAAGTCGCGCGCAGCTGCGGCTTGGCCTCGACCGTTGTCATTGAGAGGGATGTCGATTTGGCCCTGGAATCGCCCAGCTTTATTCCAATCCGTTTCTCCGTGGCGGACCAAAATCAAGCGAGCACCCTCACCTTTGGGGGGTAGGGGTTGAAGGTGGGTGGTGTTGTTCAGGCATTCGATTTGCACTTGAGGGCCCTCGCCCCCAATGCCGGGGCGCAGATTAAAAATCGAGAGGGAGGTGTTGTCGACCCGCAACCGTCGAAACCCCCGCTCTGGTTCACCGAGGAGGGCGAGCATCAAACAGCGCAGGATGGCGTTGTGGGCCACCACAAGAACGGTGGCATCGCTCTCCACCGGATGACGTTGGATCAGGTCTTCGATGAACTGGTGCGCCTGCGCTTGTAGTTCAACAAGCGGTTTGTAGGTCGAGCCATCGCGACGCTGCAATTCGAGTTCCAGAGGCTGGCGTTTCCACAAGCTGTAATCGTCTGGATGACGTTCGATGAGCTCCTCGATGCTCTGACCTGACCATGGCTCGAGATCAACTTCCAGAAGTCCCTGGTCAAACGTGGTGGCTGGTGATTCGCCACCGCGCCCCTCGAGGAGGGATGCGGTGGTGGAGGCAGCTCGTTTCAGCGGAGAGCTGTACACCGCATCGATGCTGACCTCCTTGAGGGTTCGTCCCAGCGATCTGGCCTGTTCGTGGCCTTCGTCCGTGAGGTTGGAAAGGTCGTCGCGCCCTTGGATCCGGCGCTCTTTGTTGAAGCTGCTCAGACCGTGACGGACCAGGAGAAGGCGAAGGGACACCGTTTGGCTTCAATGCGCGGCCATCGTATGGGGCAAGGGCTGCAGAGGGACAATCAGAAGACATCGCCCTCACCAGGTGTCCAGTTCGTCACGCCAGGTTTCTCCGCGTTGGAAGGTGTTTCTGGCGGCTATTTCGCTGCTTTTGGCAGGGGCAATTTGGCTGTCAGGGCTTGTTGACAGTCTTTCAAGACCATCGGTTTCCCCGTCACTAACCCTCCAACAACAGGAGCTGTCGTTGTTGGCTCAGCCAGCAGTGCCACCGTCATTGCAACCGGTGCTGTTGGGCGAAGATCCCCGCGATGCTTTGCTTCAAGCCTTGGAGGGCAGCGCACCAGCGGACCGTAATGACCGGCAGCAGTTGCTGCTGGAATTGCTGCGGTCGGATCAGGAACCGCCTGTGGTGGAGAACCGCTGGCTAGCTGATCCGCTCATCCGGCGTTTGATCTGTGAGCGACAACCATCGAGCGTTGACGGTTGTGTGGATGCCGATGTGGCGTCAGCAGCGGCGTGGCGTCTCGCCGTGAGTGGCCTGTTGCCCCTACTCACCGTGCTGGTGGGCAGTTTGCTGTTGTTGGTTCAAATCGTCCGAGCTCTGCGGGGGCGCCTTCAGCCTTGGCCGGCTGTGGATGGGCCCGCCCTCAGCCTGATCGATGTGGTGCTGTTGGTGGCTGGCGGTTTTGTAGTGATCAGCGCCGTCGGCGTGCCATTGGTCGCCCTGCCGTTGGTCTCAAGCTTCACCGCAGGGCTTGAAAGTCCACGGCGGGAGGCCGTCACGGTGGTGATTAATTACAGCGTGATGGCCCTGCCAAGTTTGTTCATCCTTTGGCGTCAGCTCAAGGCGCTGCCTCGAGCTCATGCACCCAAAGGGGGATGGCTCCAGTGGCGCTGGCAGCCATGGCCCGGAGCGATCTCGTCTGCCATTGGAGGTTGGCTGATGGTGACGCCTGTGGTGGTGGCAACGGGTTGGCTTTTGGTTCGTTTGGTCGGCGATCCCGGAGGTAGCAATCCCCTATTGGAGCTCGTTTTGGGTAGCCAAGATCCGCTGGCTCTGTTTCTTCTCGGGTTAACAGCTGTGGTGTTGGCGCCGCTGTTTGAAGAGACCATTTTTCGCGGAGCGCTTCTTCCGGTTTTGGCTAAGCGCTGGGGCACCGCGGGGGGCGTTGTGCTGAGTGCCCTGTTGTTTGCCATGGCCCACATCAGCATCGGTGAGTTGGCACCTTTGACTGTGCTCGGCATTGGTTTGGCATTGGTGCGCGTCAGCACGGGCCGACTCCTTCCATCGGTGTTGATGCATGCCCTTTGGAATGCCGTCACCTTTCTCAATTTGCTTGTGCTCTGAGCCTTGCCGCTCCTTGAAGCAGGTGGTTCACTTACTTATTCGCTATTCCCAGGGTGGTAGCCGCTCCGGAAAAGCGCTCAACGACTCGGACCTTAGAGCTCATTCAAGGTTCTTTGTCGTCTGGACGCGTTGCCAGGCGGTCGCCCTGGTTAGGGGGCGTGCACCGTCTGATGGACGGCACCCTGCTGGGGGTTGTAGGCGCTGCTGCTGTGTTGGCTGGTTTGACCCTGCACTGGCAGCACCGTTGGACCGTTGCCTTCAATCGTCTTGAGTCGACGCGCATTCAGGCCCATCGCTTGACTGAATCAACGGCTGTGATGGAACAGCATCTGTTGAGGAGCACCACTCAGCCGGCCAGCCTCGTCCCGACGCAAGTGGCCAATCTGGTTCATGTTGAGCGGCCTATCTCCACCACCCAGCCTTCGACCCATGCGTCGTTGGCCGCTTCGATTGGTGAGGTGATGTTCCAGCGGCCACGCTCGGGGTATTGATGGCGAGACGCTCCCGCCCTGAGCAGCGGTCGCGTCGTCCGTCGCGCACGTCTACAAATCGGACCCGTTCAAGGGTTGTTTCGTTGGCGCCAGTTCCACCGAAGCGCTTGTGGATTGTTTTTTTGATCCTTTGCACTGGCTTGGCGGGCCTCGTTGGCCGGATGGCTTGGCTCCAGTTGGTGCAAGCCCCGGTCTTGGAGGAGCAGGCTCGCCAGCTTCAAACCCAACGCACACGTCCCTTGGGGCAACGTCGACCGATCGTTGATCGCACCGGTCGTTTGGTCGCGATCGATGAGAAGCGCTTCCGTCTTTGGGCCCACCCCCGTTATTTCAACCTTCCTGGGGACCCCCCCAACTTGGTGCGACCTCCCTCCGATGTGGTGGAGCTTTTGGCTCCTCACCTAGCGATTCCAGCGTCTGAGTTGTTGATAGCGCTACGCACACGATCCTCGGGAATCAAGTTGGGCGAGGAGCTCGACCCTGAAACAGCAAAACGCATTCAGGCGCTTGGCATCAGCGGGCTTGATCTTGAGGCCTATCCCCAACGGATTTATCCCCAAGCGTCGCTGTTTGCCAATGTTGTCGGCTTCCTCAATGCAGAGCGCGTTCCACAGGCGGGTCTTGAACAAAGCCGCGATAGCGATCTCGTGAGACATGAACAGACCAGGAGCCTCCGGCGTGGAGCCGACGGCACTCCCTTGCCCGATAACCTTGCTCCAGGCGTGTTTTACGGCGACGACTTAAGACTTCAGCTCACGCTGGATTCCAGGTTGCAGGAATTGGCGGTGAAGGCCCTTGCGGCGCAAGTGGCGCAATGGAAGGCGAAGAAAGGCGCCGCGATCGTGATGGATGTCACCAACGGTGAGCTGTTGGTGTTGGCGTCGACTCCGACTTACAACCCCAATCAATATTGGAGTTTCCCGACAGGACTTTTCCGTGAGTGGTCTGTTCAGGATCTCTATGAACCTGGCTCCACCTTTAAGCCAATCAACTTGGCCTTGGCTTTACAGGAGAAGGCGATTCAACCCGACGACCGCGTTCATGACATCGGTCAACTCATGGTTGGTGGTTGGCCGATTAACAACCACGACAAGAAAGCCAATGGCTTGATTGATTTCGCCAAGGTTCTCCAGGTGTCGAGCAATGTCGGCATGGTCCAAGCGATGCGGCAACTGGATGATCAGTTGTATTGGACCTGGATGCATCGATTGGGCATTGACCGACGCCCTGATACCGATCTTCCTGGAGCTGTTGCTGGTCAGCTGAAAACCAAGGAGCAGTTCATGACCCAACCGATTGAGCCGGCAACAACAGCCTTTGGTCAGGGTTTCTCCCTCACTCCGCTGAAGCTGGTTCAGTTGCACGGCATGCTTGCGAACGATGGTCGTTTGGTGAGTCCCCATATCACCCGGGGCTTTCGTTCAGGTGCTGCCCTAGCTCCCGCAGCACCTCCCTCCGGTCAGCAGCTGCTTCGGCCGGAAGTGACGCGCACTGTTTTGCAGTGGATGGAATCGGTTGTTGATCAAGGCAGTGGTAAGGGTGTGCAAACGCCGGGCTATCGCATTGGCGGGAAGACCGGCACGGCTCAGAAAGCATTGAACGGGATTTATTTGCCTGGGGCCAAGATTTGTAGCTTCGTGGCCACATTGCCGATCGAAGATCCGCGATATGTGGTTTTTGTGGCTGTGGATGAACCCCAAGGAGCCCATGCCTATGGCTCGACGGTGGCTGTACCTGTTGCAAAACAGATTATTGATGCGCTGTTGGTGGTGGAGCGAATCGCGCCATCAAAACCCGTTGATTTGAACAAGCCAACGAAGAGCTGACGGCCTGGAAATCGCAGCTACGTTAAAAAGATCAGAGCCTTATGCACCATGGCCAGTCTGCTTGAGCAGCTCTCCGAGATGACCGTTGTTGTGGCGGATACCGGTGATCTTGAGGCCATCAAAAAGTTCACGCCTCGGGATGCAACCACCAATCCCTCGCTGATTCTGGCTGCGGCACAGATTCCGGCTTATCAGAGTTTGATTGATGAGGCCTTGCGGTCGTCTCGCAAATTGATTGGAGAGAACGCACCCGTTGAGGAGGTGGTGCGTGAAGCACTCGATGAAATCAGTGTGATTTTTGGTAAGGAGATCCTCAAGATTGTTCCTCGCCGTGTGTCGACGGAAGTTGATGCCCGTTTGAGTTACGACACGGAAGCCACCATTGAGAAAGGACGAAAACTGATTCGTCTTTACAACGATGCTGGTATTAGTAACGACCGTGTCTTGATCAAGATTGCATCGACTTGGGAGGGGATTAAGGCCGCTGAAGTTTTGGAAAAAGAAGGCATTCACTGCAACCTCACTCTCCTGTTTGGTTTCGGACAGGCCGTTGCTTGTGCAGAAGCGGGCGTCACGTTGATCTCTCCATTTGTAGGACGTATTTTGGATTGGTATAAAGCTGAAACTGGCCGTGATTCCTATCCGGGAGCAGAAGATCCCGGTGTACTTTCCGTGACTAAAATCTTCAACTATTACAAGAGTTTTGGTTATAAAACAGAAGTGATGGGTGCTAGTTTCCGCAATCTAGATGAGATTGTGGAATTGGCTGGTTGCGACCTTCTCACAATCTCACCCAAACTTCTTGATCAACTGCGGGAAACGAATCAGCCCCTAGTTCGTAAGTTAGACGCTTCAAATCCGGTGGGAGGTGCTCAAAAAGTTGAATTGGATCGTGAGGGTTTTGATGCCTTGATGGCCGACGATCGCATGGCCACCGATAAGCTTGGGGAAGGCATCAAAGGCTTTAGTAAGGCGATTGAAACGCTTGAGCAGCAACTTGCCCATCGACTTGCCGAAGTTGAAGGTGGATCGGCATTTGGTCACGCTGTTCAGGAAATTTTCCTACTTAACGATTTCAATGGCGATGGTTGCATCACCCGCGATGAATGGCTCGGTAGTGATGCGGTTTTTGATGCCCTCGACCAGGATCACGATGGCCGCCTAACACCTGATGACGTCCGTTTGGGCTTTGGTGCTGCATTGTCATTGACTACAGCATGATTGATTGGGCTCTCCTTATTTGAGACCCCAGTATCAGTTTTGTGGTGACGATATTTGATTCCAACTGCGTGAAGTGCTGTTCAGTTTTGAGCTAGCACTTCATGTTATGCCGTCTTGAAATGCACGTTGAAAGAGGGTCCGATTGAGCCGGATGGCTCTTTATGAGGACAACTATCAATTGACTCGAAAATTCTGCTCGATCCGGCTCTTGCCTGGATAATGAGTATGTTTTTCAAGTGTCAAGTCGTCGGTGCGCGTTGTTCGTCTTGCCCTTCGTCTTGGTCTGTTTCAGCTGAGCCTTGGGATCCTTGGGGTGTTGATGCTGGGCTTGTTCAATCGGCTGCTGATTGCAGAGATTGGACTGCCTGCAGCCGTTGTTGCTTTCGCGCTTGGGTCTCAGCAGCTGATGGGGTTCACCAGGGTTTGGTTTGGTAACCGGTCGGATCGAATCGCTGGAGGGCGTCTAAAGCGGACGCCTTACATCGTGAAGAGTGCTCTGGCTTTTTCGTTGCTGTTTGGATTGGCGGGCTGGGTTGTTTTGCAGCTGGCTGAAACTGTGGCCCTGCCAAGTCAGCCTTTTGTGGGTGTTTGGATCGGTGTACTGACGCTGATTTCGATCGCCATTGGTACGGCGATTTCTGCGGGAGGTACGGCTTTTTCTGCGCTGGTTGTTGATCTCACCTCCGAGCGTGAGCGTCCCCGTGTGTTGTCTGTTATTTGGGGAATGCGACTGCTGGGAGTCTTGCTAGGCAGTGCTTTTATCGCTCGATTGTTTGGAGCAGCCTGTGAAGAGGGGGCCAGTGGAGATGCTTTGAAGTCTGGGCTGGAGCAGTTGATTGTGGTGAGTCCGTTGCTGTTGTTTGGGCTTGCTCTGTTCTCAGTTCTCGGAGTGGAACATCGGGTTGTTTCGCGCGATTCAAGAGCTCAATCTGCGATGCCTGATGTGGCCAACGATCCGCCGAAGACTGTGCAACTACTCCAATTATTTGGCTGTTTGCGGACTATCCCTCAGTTCGGACGATTTGTAGGTGTTTTGTGCCTATTCACCTTCAGTATGTTTCTCAATGATGCAGTGCTTGAGCCCTATGGGGCTGCGTTGTTTGGCATGAGTCTTTGTGCCACAACGGCACTGAATGCATTGATGGCCATTGGATTTTTTGTTGGACTTGGCCTGAGTGGATTCCTACTGGTCGAGAGAATGGGGAATGTCCGCACGGCTCAGCTCGGCGCCATTCTTGCTGCGACGGCTTTAGCTCTGATGTTGTTATCGGTGCCGTGGCAGTTTTTGGAAGGTTTCCAGCTTGCTGTGATGCTGTTCGGTCTATCGCTTGGCATTTGTATCCATGCCAGCTTTACGTTGATGTTCAGCTTTGTTGAGCCTGGCAAGGTTGGCTTGCTGCTTGGGATCTGGGGTGCTTTGTATGCCTACTCCCGTGGTTTGGCCACCATGAGTGGTGGTGGTTTGCTCACGTTGTTTAAAACTTTGAATCCAGATGATGTCTTTGGATCTTATGGCAGTGTTTTTGGCCTACAGATCGCTGGATTTTTAGTGGCTGCTGTGTTGATGCACCGGTTGGATGTGGATGGCTTCCGTAGGGATATCCAGTCTCGATTAGAAAGGCTTGTCTAGAAGATAGTGAATTGATTGGATCCGCTTATTTGTTGGTACTGATCTTTTTAAGTAGTCATGCTTGTGATGTTTAGAAGTTGGTGATTGTTTGTTGCTGGAGCAATTATTAGCAAGATACGTCTCACAACTTTTGCTGACGTGAGCACGGTCTTGCGGTCAATCCACTAGACATTGAATCCCTTGTTTCCGGAGGATGTCGGCGCTCCAGATTGTTTGGTTCAAGCGAGATCTTCGGATCGTGGATCACCGACCCCTTATCGAGGCCTCTAAGCGTGGCCCGGTGCTGCCTCTCTATGTGGTGGAGACTCGCCTATGGCAGCAGCCCGACTCCTCCAAACGGCAGTGGTTGTTTTGTCGTGAATCGCTGCTGGATCTTCAGCGGGCTCTGGCGACGCTTGGCCAACCCTTGGTGTTGCGCAGTGGCGATGTTGTTGAGGTGTTGGAGCGGGCCAGGCTCCAGTTCGGGATCGATGCGCTCTGGAGCCATGAAGAAACCGGGAATGGCTGGACCTACCAACGCGACAAGCGCGTCGGCGCTTGGGCCAAACAGCACGGCATCTGTTGGGTTGAAATTCCGCAATTTGGTGTGACCCGGCGCCTGACATCCCGCAATGGCTGGGCGAAGCGTTGGGAAGAGCAGATGGCCGAGCCGATCACCCAGCCACCCACTTCACTGCCGAGATTGGATGGCCTTGACCCCGGCAAGATTCCTGATCTCCCCCCTGGAGCCATCGCTCCAGACCCTTGTCCCCACCGTCAGCTTGGTGGTCGACGTCAGGGCGAACTGGAGTTTCGCGATTTTTTAAATCAGCGGGTTGAGCGGTATTGCAGTTCTATCTCTAGTCCGAATAAGGCTTTCACTGGCTGTTCACGCTTGTCGGCCTACCTCACCTGGGGATGCCTCTCGATGCGTGAGGTGCTTCAGCAGAGCAGAACTGTGAAAGGCCGCGGCGTCAACAGCTTCGGGTCGCGCCTTCACTGGCATTGCCATTTCATTCAAAAACTGGAAGACGAACCGTCGATTGAGTTCCAGGACTTTCATCCGTTGATGCGCGGTCTTCGGGATTTTGATCGGGTGAAGCTTCAGGCCTGGGCGGAGGGGCGCACCGGAGTGCCGTTTGTGGATGCCTGTATGCGGGCCTTGCGAGCCCACGGTTGGATCAACTTCCGCATGCGAGCGATGTTGATGTCGTTTGCTAGCTACAACCTTTGGTTGCCATGGCGGCAGAGCGGCTTGCATCTGGCACGCCAGTTTGTGGATTACGAGCCGGGCATCCATTGGAGCCAATGCCAGATGCAATCGGGGAGCACCTCGATCAATACAATCCGGATCTATAACCCGATCAAACAAGGGCGCGATCACGATCCAGAGGGTCTGTTCATTCGACACTGGTGCCCTGAATTGCGGGATGTGCCGGAGATCTATATCCATGAGCCATGGGAGCTGGGCGGTGGGATGCCATCACCGATCGTGGATGTCACCGCCTCGATGCAGGAGGCGAAAAATCGCATTTGGTCGATCCGTCGTTCAGCAGGTTTTGATCGCCATGCCGATGCGATTCAGCAGAAGCATGGATCTCGAAAGGCTGGTATGAAGCCCTCCGGATCACGTCCTACCTCACGGCGTCGCCGTAAGGCCTCACAGATAGATCCAAGACTTCAGCAGCTCAGTTTCGACCTTTAACTCCGTTGCAGCAGTAAGCGCTTGATCACTCTCTGCGCGATGTCGCCGTACCCCATCTCACCCGACAGGATTTGTGCAATGCGTTGTGGTGCGGTGGGTCGTTTGATGCCGAGTTGATAGCCCACACCAGGAAAGCGATAAAACACCTGGGCGATGCGCCGACCCCAGGCCATGGAGTCTCCCCAGCGGCGACGCATGGCTTGGCTGTAGCCCCGCAGATTGGTTTGCTCACCCTTGAGCCAGAGGTCCAGATGATGGGCTGCTTCGCAACCGCTCATCAGGGCTGGCCTTAAGCCTTCCGCCAGGAAGGGATCGCAAAGCGACGCTGCATCTCCAACCACCACAACACCGTCACCATCCAATCGATGGTGACCATTCCAGACGCGCAGTTGCCCCCGTTGGCGGATGCCTGCAGAGGCCTCGAAGCCCAAATCGGGCAAGAGCTCACTCAAGACAGCATCAGGATCAGCGTCTTGTTTGCCGATAAAGCTCCCCACACCGATGTTCACGCCTCCGGCGATGGGAAAGGCCCAGGCAAAGCCCTGCTTTACCAGCCCGAATTCAAAGCGGGTTGTGCCATCAGCTAGTTGTCCTTGGCCCTCCAACCGCACCGACATGGTGGAGGCCATTTGTACGTGCTTTGGGCCAAGGCCGAGTTGCTGCGGCCAGGGGGATCCTGAGCCATCAGCGATCACCACGGCTCGGCTGCACCACTGCAGCCCATCGCTGGCCGACACCTCCCAGTGGTTGCCATGACGCTCAACCCGATGGACCGCGACACCTCTGTAGTGCTCTGCACCAGCCTCAACAGCGTGTTCGGCAAGAAGTTGATCGAGCCGTTCGCGTCGAACGATCCAAAAGGGAGCGTCGCCCGGTAGCTCTGCCACCACCGGATCGTTGAGGCACCAGCTGAAATCCACCTCGCGAATCACCTGTTCGACGGCTGGTTCAAGCGAAAACGGAAACCACTGCTGAACAGAAGCCGCCATGCCACCACCGCAGGGTTTCACCCGGAGCTCCGCATCTTTTTCCACCACAACAACGCGATGGCCTGCTGCAGCGAGATGAAAGGCGGCTGCTCCCCCCGCTGCACCAGCGCCGATGACCAGAACATCGCAGCTGGTTGGAACGGCTTCGCTCACACCTTCAGGATGGCCGCCTCTTTGTCAGCGAGCTGCTTTTCAAGCTCAACGATGAATTTGTCGAGCACTTTCTGCACGGAATCTTGTTCATCGCGGCTTTGATCCTCTGAGAAATCACCATCCTTTTCTTGCTTTTTCACTTTGTCGATGGCATCGCGGCGCAAATTGCGCAGCGCCACTTTTCCCTCTTCTGCATATTTGGAAGCCATTTTGCAAAATTCTTTGCGACGCTCTTCCGTTAATGGCGGAACATTGATCCGAATCACCTTGCCGTCGTTATTAGGCGTGAAGCCCAACTCACTCATCGCGATTGCCTTTTCGATCGCAGCCAAACCACTGATATCAAAGGGTTGAATCTGGATCGTTTGGGAATCCGGTGTGGACAGGGTGGCGAGGGATTTAAGCGGTGTATCGGCGCCGTAATACTCAACGCTGATGCGATCCAACAACGATGAGTTCGCCCGCCCGGTGCGGATCGTGTTGAAGTTGCGTTGGGTGGCCTCCAGCGACTTGCGCATGCTGGCTTCGAGGTCCTTGGTCGACATGATTGAGGTGGGGAACGACGTCGGTGGTGGTTGCTTCAGACTGGGTTGCCGATTCGGGAGCCGATCGGTTCTCCAGCAACGGCTTTTCCGATGTTGCCAGGTTCGAAAAGATCGAACACCACAATCGGGATGTTGTTCTCTTTGCAGAGGGAGATGGCCGTTGCGTCCATCACGCCAAGTTCACCACTGAGCACATCCTGATAGCTGAGGTGATCGTGTTTCACGGCATCAGGATGTTTGGCGGGATCCTTGTCGTAGACACCGTCCACCTTGGTGGCCTTGAACACCACATCGGCATTGATTTCAGCAGCGCGGAGGGCGGCAGTGGTGTCTGTGGTGAAGAAAGGGTTGCCGCAGCCAGCTCCAAACACCACAACCCGCCCTTTCTCAAGGTGCCGCATCGCTTTGCGCCGGATGTAGGGCTCCGCTACTTCTTGCATGGCGATGGCGGTTTGCACGCGGGTGGGAACGCCTGCCCGTTCGAGGCCGTCCTGCAGGGTGATTGCGTTCATCACCGTCGCCAACATTCCCACGTAATCGGCGGTGGCCCGATCCATCCCGGCGGCCGATCCTTTGAGTCCCCGGAAGATGTTGCCTCCGCCAACAACAATCGCGAGCTGCGTTCCGCTGGCTACCACCTTGGCAACATCTTCTGCAATCGAATGAACGATCTCAGGATCGATGCCATATCCCTGTGATCCCATCAGGGCTTCGCCGCTGAGCTTCAACAGGACGCGTGTGTACTTCATCAACGGTCCAGATCCTTACGACAGTAGCAAGCACTGGCTAGCTGTCTGGATTGCCGCTTGGATGACACAACTGCTGGTGGGCCATGCCTGATGCCGAAGGGAGCCAAAGCACGGTGATGGCCCGTCTCACCTTGTCGGCCCTTGAGCGCGCCAGTCACGATCCCGCTTGTTGGCGCGATCCGTTGGTGTATCGCGCGCTGTTGGTGAGCGGCTTGTCGGTGCTCACGGCCGGGACCCGGCTGTTGCAGGACGATCTCGACGCTGCTGACCTCTAGCGAAAGAGGTCTAGTACTCGATGCCGGCCTGGGCTTTGACGCCCTGTTCGCGGAATGGGTGATGCACCAGGGTCATTTCTGTGACCAGATCAGCATTCTCGATGAGATCCTTTGGTGCACCTCGGCCAGTGAGGGCCACATGGGTGAGTTCAGGGCGTTCTCGAACGCCTGCCAATACGGTTTCGGCGGAGATGTAGCCGAGCTTCATCGCCACATTCACTTCATCCAGTACTACGAGCTGGATCTCCGCATCGCGCAGATAGGTCAGTGCCGTTTGCCAAGCCTCCTCCACGAGTTGTTGGTCGCGGGCTCGGTCTTGGGTTTCCCAGGTGAACCCCTCCCCTAAGGCATGCCACACCACTTGATCGCCAAAGGTCCGTAGGGCTCGAGCCTCACCGGGTTCCCAACCTCCTTTGATGAACTGAATAACGGCCACGCGTTTGCCATGGCCAAGGGTGCGGAGAACGAGGCCGAGTGAAGCTGTTGTTTTGCCCTTGCCTTGGCCGGTGAACACCATCACCAACCCCTTTTCTTTGTTGCGTTCTTCCACGCGTTGGCGTTGCACCTCTTGGCGCCGTTCCATCCGTTTGCGGTAGCCCGCATCGTCCTGTTCAGGGGCCAAATGTCCACCCATGCCGAGGTCGGCGGCGGATTGGTCGAGGTTGGTCGTCTCAGGAGCGTTGTTGGTCATGGGCGTTGGGCAGTGATCCGTTGCAGAGCCCGACCTGCCAACAACTCTTGCTCCACATGGATGAAGCCGAGAGCCGAAAGTTGAGCCGGTAGGTCGTCCTCCAGCATGGCGGTGGCGGTCTCGGTTTCAAACAAAGCGCAGAACACTTGCTGGGGGAGTCGCATGAGCGGATCTGCAGGGTGTAAATCCACCAACACCAACCAGCCCCCGGGTTTCAGCAGCCGCAGGGCATTGCTGAGTACTTGCTCCCGTTCCGCCCGTGGGAACTCGTGGAGAGCAACACTCAGCTGGATGGCATTGAAGCTTTGATCCTTCATGGGAGGCGCCTCAGCAAGTCCCTCAACCCTTTGCATGAGGGGATGGCGTTGTGCTGCTAAATCGAGTGCTCGTGGAGAGACATCGAGACCAGTTACTGCATAGCCAGCGCTGATCCAAGGGGCTGCCGCTTCACCACTGCCGCAGCAGAGATCAAGAATCTCGGCATCGGGCTCGAGGCGGTTCCTCAAGCTTTCAAGTCCGAGCCCTCGCAGTCGTGCAACGCCGCCCACACTCAGGGACGACACCGCCGTGACGCTGTCGTAGATCCAACGGTGGCGGTAAGCAAGCGGTCTAAGAAATGAAGTCATCAGGCACGGTGACGGGCGAGGGCCGCATCCACTGCCTGCTGCTGATCGCGGCGGGTGATCCAGTGGTGGTAAGTGCGGGTATGGATGGCCACGGAATGCCCCATCATCCTGGCGGCCACCGTGTCCGGTAGGCCGATATGGATGGTGCGGATCGCCCATGCGTGCCGCAGGTCATAGGGGGTGATCGGTAGCTCATAGCGACGGAATTGCTCACTCACCCGCCGGCCCACTTGCTGGAGGGTGGTGCGTTTGAGATCCGTGGTCACCATGGGCAGGGCTTTCGGGTTGTCGGCCAGCTCCAATAGGCCAAAACGCTCCACCCATTCGGGGTGAAAGGGCCAGCTTTGATGTTCTCCGGTTTTGGTGGTGGGAAGAATTCGAAGCACTTGATCGCTTCCATCAGCAAGGGAATGACCATCACAAAAGAACACCTCGTGATTGCGGAGTCCGTAGGTGGCCATCAACCCATAGGCCAACCTCCAGCGGGGATTGGGAATAAGAAGTGCAGCCTCCAGGATCTGGCGGTCCGTTGGTAACTGTCGGAACTGGGCGCGATGCAGTCCGTAACCCCCCGCTTCTTGGCGCCATCCCTCCGGCAAAACCAGTTCTAAATGGCGTGCCAAGGCCGCCAGCGCCGTGGCGCATTGCTGACGGCTGCGACTGCCGTCGTCGTAGCTCTGAAGCGTTTCAAGTAACAGGTTGGCATCGATCGTCCGATGTCCTGCATGGGCTTGCAATCGCCTCAAGTAGGGCTGATAGGCCCCCGTCCATGTCGTTTTGCTTCCGGCTGGAGATCGACGACGTCTTGGGTCGGCAAAAAAGGCTTGCTGGAAGCGTTCGATGGCGGATTCGGGTGCCAAAGCCGCAACGCTTGCCGTTGGACGGATGGATCGCGAGCGCCAGTCATCCCACTTGAACGTGCCGCGCTCCAGCTGTCGTTGAACCATCCGGGCCGTTTGGCTGGCTTCCTCGAATCCCTTTGGATCAGCGTTCAATCCCAGGCTGATTCTTTGGACGGATTGCCGTGCTGGATCGTCGCGGCTGGGAAGGGTGCCGCGTAAGCAAAGTTTTTGTCCCCGCTGCTCGACGCGGAGGCGGGAACCTTGGGCCGCCAGCCCTTCGTTGGCGGCCATAAGTTGGCTTTGCAGCTCCATGTTTGTGTCATCCGTTCCAAAGATGACGTTTGAGGCAGCTACCCTCAACCCTCGACAGTGCTTTTGTCCGTATGTCCCGCGTCGGCGTCATCCTGCTGAACCTGGGCGGACCAGAAAGAATCCAGGACGTCGGCCCGTTCCTGTACAACCTTTTTGCCGATCCCGAAATCATTCGATTGCCCAGTCCAGCGCTGCAAAAGCCCCTGGCCTGGCTGATCAGCACCCTGAGAAGTGGCAAATCACAGGAGGCCTACCGCTCGATCGGAGGCGGTTCACCTCTGCGACGGATCACAGAGCAACAGGCCCGTGAGCTGCAGAGTTTGTTGCGGCAACGGGGGATTGATGCCACCAGCTATGTGGCGATGCGCTATTGGCATCCCTTCACAGAATCGGCTGTGGCCGACATCAAGGCCGACGGTATGGATCAAGTGGTGGTGTTACCGCTGTATCCCCATTTTTCGATCAGTACGAGTGGATCCAGTTTCCGGGAGTTGCAGCGATTAAGGCAGGGAGACAACGCGTTTGAACAGCTCCCAATTCGATGCATCCGCAGCTGGTACGACCACCCCGGATATCTGCGATCCATGGCTGAGTTGATCGCCACTGAGATTCACAACAGTGATGTTCCAGAAGCTGCGCACGTGTTTTTCAGTGCCCATGGTGTTCCCAAAAGTTATGTCGAAGAGGCCGGCGATCCCTATCAACAGGAGATCGAGAAATGCACCGCTCTAATCATGGAGAAACTGGCTGAACTTGTGGGGCATAGCAATCCCCATACCCTCGCCTATCAGAGCCGTGTGGGTCCGGTGGAGTGGCTTCAGCCCTACACCGAAGAAGCCTTAGAAGAGTTGGGCCATGCGAAAACACAGGATCTCGTTGTTGTACCGATCAGTTTCGTAAGCGAGCACATCGAAACACTGGAAGAGATTGATATCGAATATCGAGAGTTGGCAACGGAAGCAGGGGTTGTGAATTTTCGTCGGGTTCGCGCCCTCGACACCTACAAACCTTTCATCGAGGGTCTGGCCGATCTGGTCACCACAAGTCTGGAAGGCCCCGAGGTGAGCCTTGATGCCGCAGCCGAGTTGCCAACCAAAGTGAAGCTGTATCCTCAAGAAAAGTGGGAATGGGGCTGGAATAACAGCTCGGAAGTCTGGAATGGCCGTATCGCCATGGTGGGTTTTTCGGCGTTTCTGCTCGAACTCCTGAGTGGTCATGGTCCCTTGCATGCCCTAGGCCTGCTTTAGCTCGAAGGGTCGTCGTCGAACGACGCGCCCTTCAGGGGATGCCAACCTCCAGCTGGCGCCTAATCTTGAAGTCTGTAATTCCGTTGCCGCTGTGACAGTCACCTCCGCTTCAACGGCAATTGGCGGACCGCAGGCGGCTGAGGGGACGGGTCAGATTTCAGGCGCGACCGCCTTGATGGATGCCCTGCGTCGCCATGGGGTCGACACCATATTTGGCTATCCGGGGGGAGCGATCCTCCCGATTTACGACGCTCTGCATATTGCTGAGAGTGAGGGTTGGGTGAAGCACTTTTTGGTGCGACACGAGCAGGCAGGCACCCATGCGGCTGATGCATATGCCAGAGCCACCGGCAAGGTGGGTGTTTGTTTTGGCACGTCAGGGCCAGGCGCCACCAACCTCGTCACCGGGATCGCCACGGCCCAGATGGATTCAGTTCCCATGGTGGTGATCACGGGGCAAGTGCCGCGTCCAGCCATTGGCACCGATGCGTTCCAAGAAACCGATATTTTTGGCATCACCCTCCCAATCGTGAAGCATTCCTGGGTGGTGCGCGATCCTGCGGATCTCGGTTCCATCGTTGCCCAGGCGTTCTTGATTGCGGCCAGTGGAAGGCCTGGTCCGGTTTTGATCGATATCCCAAAGGATGTTGGCCAAGAGCTGTTTGAGTACGTCCCTGTGGAGCCAGGCTCCGTTGTACCCAGCGGTTTTCGGCAGCCTGAACCTCCGATCGATTCGGCGCTCAATGCCGCGCTCGATCTGATCGAAACCTCCCATCGCCCGTTGCTGTACGTGGGTGGTGGCGCGATCTCCGCAGGCGTGCACGACAACCTCCGTTTGATTGCTGAGCGATATCAGATTCCCGTCACCACAACCCTGATGGGCAAGGGTGCCTTTGATGAAAATGAATCTCTGGCCGTGGGCATGCTTGGCATGCATGGCACTGCTTACGCCAATTTCGCCGTCACGGAATGCGATCTGTTGATTGCTGTGGGAGCGCGATTTGACGATCGCGTCACCGGCAAGCTCGACACATTTGCCCCAAGGGCCAAGGTGATCCACTTTGAAATTGATCCCGCAGAAGTCGGCAAAAACCGCAGTCCGGAAGTGGCGGTGCTGGGTGATCTGAGCTTGAGCATGGCCCGGCTCGTGCAGTTGAGCTTGGGACGCGAGGCCGACCCCCATACCGCTGCTTGGTTGAAGCGGATTCAATCCTGGAAGCAGCATTACCCCCTCACGGTTCCCCCAGAGGAAGGAGCGATCTACCCGCAGGAGGTGCTGATGGCCGTGCGCGATCTCGCCCCGAACGCGATTGTCACCACCGATGTGGGCCAGCATCAGATGTGGGCTGCCCAATACCTACGCAATGGACCGCGGGGCTGGATCAGCAGCGCTGGTCTTGGAACGATGGGATATGGCATGCCTGCTGCCATGGGAGCGCAGGTGGCTTGCCCAAGCCGTCAGGTGGTTTGTATCGCGGGAGACGCCAGCATCCTGATGAACATTCAGGAGTTGGGAACGATTGCGGCTTACAACCTGCCGGTGAAAGTGGTGATTGTGAACAATCACTGGCAAGGCATGGTGCGTCAGTGGCAGGAAAGCTTTTACGACGAGCGTTATTCCTCGTCGGACATGCTCAATGGCATGCCTGATTTCATTGCATTGGCCCGGTCTTTTGGCGTCAACGGCGTCAAAATCACAGAGCGTGCCTCCATGCATCAAGACTTAAAAGCTGCGCTCAGTTCCCCTGAGCCAATGCTCATTGATGTGCATGTGCGTCGTGGTGAGAATTGTTATCCGATGGTTCCGCCCGGCAAGAGCAACGCTCAGATGGTGGGCTTGCCATCCCATCCAGAACTGGCGATGGGCACAACGCGGAATTGTTCATCCTGCGGTACCGTCACGGCCCATGAACACCGGTTCTGTCCCCAGTGCGGCGCATCCCTTTGATCCGGTTTTGTTGTCTCTGTTTTCTACTGTTGTGTTGTGCTGTTGCACCAGCCTCTGCAGCTGAAGTGCTTCAGGTGAGAAGTGGATCGCTGCTGCAGGTTGGTGATCGCAATCGCACCTACACCGTTGAGTTGGCCTGTGTTTCCGTCGGTGAGGAGCAGGAAGCGGACGCTATCGCTTGGTTGCGTCAACAGCTGCCCCGCCGCCGTCGGGTGAACCTTCGCCCCGTTGGCAGCAGTAATGGTCAATTGGTGGCTCGGGTGACGCCGTTGGGAGAGGACAGTGACCTCAATGCTGGTTTGATTGCCGCTGGGTTGGCCACCAATCGCTGTTCCGCGGAGCTTGGTTGAATGGCGGATAACAGGATTGCTCGAGGCATTGTTTTGGTGCCTTGCCTTCTTCTCGGCGCTGCGTTTTTAGCTACAGCTGTGTGGGGACAAGGTGCTGCAGCGGAAAATCGAAATCTCGCCGTTGGTATCGGGTTGGGTTTGCTTGTGGCTGGGATGTTGTCGCAGGTGCGAACGGATGACGCCTCAACAAACGAATCGGATGAGCTAGATGACGCCCCTTGAGTGGGAACTGTTGGGTGCGGTTTGATCTGTTGTGGAGTCAGTGACGGCTTAGCTCGAGGTCGACAGAATTAATCAATGCATCCATGACGTTTGGGGCAAGAGATTTCCATGCTGCGCCTGAGTGAGTTAAAGCTTCCGCTCGATCACGCTGAGGACGCCCTTCAAAAAGCTGTGCTTAAACGGCTGCGCATTCCTCCTGACGATGTTTTTGAACAACGGCTCGTGAAACGCAGCATCGATGCGCGTCGCCGCGATCAAATTCAGCTGATTTACTCCGTTGATGTGCGGGTGCGTGGCGAGGCGGCTTTATTGCGGCGTCTCGGGAAGACCTCACGCGTCCGACAGGCGCCAGACACCACCTACAAACCAGTGGCTCAGTTGCCTCGGGCTGGTCTTGATCAGGGAGAGCACAGACCCGTGGTGGTGGGTGCTGGCCCCTGTGGCTATTTCGCTGCGTTGCTGTTGGCCCAAATGGGGTTTCGACCGCTGTTATTGGAGCGTGGCGAGCCTGTGAAACAGCGCACGCTGCAAACCTTTGCCTTCTGGCGTGGAGAAACAGGCATTGATCCAGAGTCCAATGCCCAATTTGGAGAGGGTGGTGCCGGAACGTTCTCGGATGGAAAGCTCTACAGCCAGGTGAGTGATCCTGAGCA
The DNA here is from genome assembly GCF_000012505.1 of Synechococcus sp. CC9902. Classification (NCBI taxonomy): domain Bacteria; kingdom Bacillati; phylum Cyanobacteriota; class Cyanophyceae; order Synechococcales; family Synechococcaceae; genus Synechococcus; species Synechococcus sp. CC9902. The sequence continues at coordinate 1,587,754 of NC_007513.1, read as the reverse complement.
TTACGGACGCAAGGTGCTCGAGGAATTGGTGGCTTCTGGGGCTAATGAAGACATCCTCACCCTGCAACGCCCCCACATCGGCACCTTCAAGCTGGCCACGGTGGTGCGGGGGCTGCGTGCTCGTATTGAGGCCCTGGGCGGGGAGGTTCGGTTTAGCAGCCGAGTGGAGCGGCTGCGCTTGGACCCCAGTGAGGGCGAGAAGAGCCATCAACTCGTTGGTCTCGACTTGGCCAATGGCGATGCCATCCCTTGCCGCCATCTCGTTTTGGCACCGGGGCATTCGGCTCGGGATTGCTTTGCCATGCTCGAACAAATCGGCGTTCAAATTGAAGCCAAGACCTTTTCTGTAGGGGTGCGGATTGAACATCCCCAGCCCCTTATCGATGCTGCCCGTTGGGGGCCTTCCGCTGGCCATCCCCGTCTGGGGCCTGCTGAATACAAGCTGGTCCATCACGCCACCAATGGTCGGTGCGTTTACAGCTTTTGTATGTGCCCGGGCGGGTTTGTGGTCGGTGCAACGTCGGAGGTGGGTCGGGTGGTGACCAATGGGATGAGCCAGCACTCCCGCAATGAGCGCAATGCCAACAGCGGGTTAGTGGTGCAGCTGCAACCTGAGGATCTCGCCCCCTATGAACGGCATCCCGGAGATCCTTTGGCAGGGGTTGCCCTGCAACGGGATTTGGAACATCGCGCCTATCTCCTCGGTGGCAGCACCTATGCCGCCCCCGCCCAACGGTTGGAAGATTTCCTCGCCAATCAACCATCGGAAAGCCTTGGATCGATTGCAGCGTCGTATCAGCCTGGTGTTCAGCCGTCTGATTTGAATGCGCTTCTCCCGCCACCGATGATTGCGGCGTTACGGGAGGCTCTCCCTGCATTTGCCCGTCGCGTGCGCGGTTACGACCACCCCGATGCGGTTCTGACTGGCGTGGAAACGCGAACATCGTCTCCGGTGCGAATCCCCCGGGATTTGGCGCTGGAGTCGGTGAATGTGCGGGGTTTGTTCCCCGCTGGCGAGGGCGCTGGCTATGCCGGTGGCATTCTTTCAGCTGGAATCGATGGGATCCGCGCTGCGGAAGCGTTAGCGCTTCAGATGGTGGCTGGTGCTTGAGCCACAACGCCGCTCCATTGCACGGCTTTCACGTGATCGCGTCGCCAGGAATGAAACAAGTTTGGTTCACTCAGCGTGCACAGAGGGCAGTCACTGATCTGGTTTGAATCGAGTCCGTGCTGTTGGAGTTGGAGTGCCGCTGCGCCACGGATGTCGAGGCGGTGCCGTCCGGGTTCATCGTCGGGGAGCAGCACCTTTGTTGTTTGGAGAAGCCCAGAGGAATCCATGCCGCTTGATGGGTGTGCCTCCAAACTGTTGCTGATCGCATCCACCACGTCGTCTCCGACTTGGTAATGCTGTCCGCTGATGGCGGGACCGAACGCCACCAATAGGTCAGACCGATGAGCTCCCAAAGCTTCCAGCTGCCGGATCGCTTCTGGAAGAATCCTGGAGGCCACGCCACGCCAACCGGCATGGCATGCAGCCGCATGCCCTGTGCCGGGATCAGCCATCAGTACTGGGGTGCAGTCGGCGCCGCACACCCAGAGGCTTTGCCCGCCTTGGTTGCTGACCAAACCATCGGCCTCAGGCCATGGAGATCCGGTCGCCTCGTTGGCCGATAGAACCCGTCCACTGTGAATTTGTTGGGGGCGGTGAACTGAAACACCGGCACTGATGTAGCCGGCTAGGGCATCCGGTTCACGGCCTTGCCACAAACGGGTGAAAAAACCGTGTTCAAAGCCCACTCGTTGGAGAAGGTCTGATTGCAGGTAGTAGCCGCCATAGCAACCAACCCAGGTCCAGTCCTGGAGCGTATTGAACTGGCTATCAGGGCGATCGAACGGATTGATGCTGGTTCCGTTCATGCCATGGGAATGTCGCGCATCATCCAAAAGCCTGCGAAGGCCTGTTCGTCTGGGCTGGCTTGAATTGCGATGAATTGAAGGCCACGAACAGAGGTTTGGCAGGTTTCGAGGGCCGAGGTAATACTTTTTGCGGCCTCTCCATCGAGATCACTCACCAACCAACGGTCGTCCTGACCGGCTTCAAGGATCAGTTGGCGACCCTCAACGAGCAGGCGGACTGGTTCTAAGCCCCCCAGCCATCCCGCCATAGCGAGGGAGCGGGTTCGGCTGAATAAGCGCAGTCCCGGAACTTGGGCTTCATCCTCAAGATTGGTCGGCACAGGAAGCAACCCGCTGAAGCTCATTGGCCAGTCGCCGGCATCGCGCAGAAGTCCGGCGGGAAGGGTGGCCCAAGACCAGGCATCCCCTTGCACTTCCTCTGGAAGGGGGATTGGTGGGGTCACCACCGGTGCGGGAGGAGGGGCAAGCGGGCCAGCCATAAATCCCTCTTCTTTTGGGTACACCTCTCGTTCCCGATGCTCTAGCCAATCGAGCAGTGCAAACGTGCGACGACTGGAAATCACTTCGATGTCTTGTTCGGTTGCGGCCCGTTGCACCATCGTTCGCATCGAACTGCGCCAGCAGCGCAGGCGAACGGGAGCGCCATAACCCTCCTGAAGTGCGCTCTCTCGGGCCTCAGCTAGCGCCGTGTTTAACCAAATTGAGTTCACCTCACTTGAGGGGCAGACCTTGGCAAAACGAAATGGGGTGTCTCCATCCTCAGAGGATGGTGTCGTGGTGATCAAAAGCTCCCATCGCTTGCGTCCATCCGCATCAAGAATGGGCCTGGAGTAAAAATCCAATTCCCAGTCAGAGCCTTTGCTTACGGCCGATTTCATCCGGCTGATTGTTCGTTTTGCTTCAGGGTGTTTTGAGCCCTTGATGCACGGTCGCTGGCTTCTGCCATCACTTTGTCTTTGTCGATGAGGAGCTCACCGGGGGGGCCTTCCAGCAGCGCTGTATTGAGGCCAATCCGCCCTCGACCTGGATCTAAATCGGTGATCAGAGCCGAAACGCGATCGCCTTGGTCGAAGACCTCACGAATGGAGCGCAGACTTCCATTCGTGATCGATGATTGATGTAGCAATCCACTGATGCCGCCGAGGTCGATAAACAGGCCGTAGGGCTTCACGGAGGCGACAAGACCTTCAACCAACTGGCCCACCTCAAGCTCTTGGAAACGAGCAGCCGTGGCAGCACGTTTTTCGGACAGCACAAGCTTCCGGGTGCCTGAATTCACCTCAAGAAAGGCCACGCCAAGGGTTTTGCCAACTAGCTCCTGATGGTTTTCGCCATCTTGGAGTTGGGAGCGGGGAATGAAGCCGCGTAAACCTTCCAAATCGCAAGTGACGCCACCCCGGTTGAAGCCGCTCACGATCACTTGCACCACCTTTCCTTCTTTCTCAAGAACTTTCACCTTGTCCCAGCTCTTGCGCAACTCCAGTGCACGACAGCTGATCGTGACCATGCCATCGGCGTTTTGTTCCCGAGTAACGAGAACTTCCACTTCGAGGCCCTTGGGGAAGCGCTCCTGGTAGTTGGTGATCACACCAAGGCCGGCTTCGCTTTTTGGCATGAAACCGGGGGCTTTGCCCCCAATATCCACATACACACCGTCGCTTTCGAGGGCAATCACGGTGCCCTTAATTACCTCGCCCGTCGTACCGACAGGGGCGTTTTCATCCAAAGCGGCGAGAAAAGCTTCTTCGTCGAAATCGAAGTCGTCCACGCTGCGGGGTTCGCTGCGCTGCTCTCGTTTGGGTTTGTCGTCGGGTGAGCCCATCAGATCTGCCATGGACATGCCCTCCATGGCACCCATGTCAAACCTCTCCTCATCGCTCTGGCTGGAGGCTTCGGCTTGACGGGACCGTGGCGGTGCGGCGAGTCCGGCACGCTCCTCCAGCATTCTTGCTTTTTCGGCGGCGGCTTCAGCGGCTGCGCGGGCTTCAGCTGCCTCCCGTTGCAGCTTCTCTTGCTCGTCTTTGCGGTTGATCTTCATCACCTGCAGAGGCTTGTTCGCAGCCTGTTGCGGCGCCTTGGGGCGGTTGGGCTGAGGACTGCCGGCTGCGGCCATGAACCAACGGGATCATCGATAGACCAGTCTGACAGGGAAGGTTTGTGAATGCCTCTCTGCAAGGGAACCGGGATGGATGGACTAAAACGACGCTTCGATCAACTGGCATGGCCGGAGGCCGAAAAAGCGGCAAAACAGGCTGGCGCCACTGTTGTTTGGCCCTTTGGAGCTTGCGAACAGCATGGCCCCCAGCTGCCCTTGGCTACCGATGCATTGTTTGCTGATCGGATTTTGAACTCCGTGTTGGAGCACCTTGATGGTGAATGGCCGATCTGGCGACTGCCGCTGCAGTCGATTGGTTTTTCACCGGAACACCAGCCGTTCCCAGGCACTTTGAGCCTCTCGGCTGAATTGATGCTGCAGCTTGTGGATCAGGTCGGCGGTCAGTTGGCGGCGATGGGGGTGGAACGGTTGGTGTTGTTGAACGCCCATGGTGGCCAGATCGGCTTGCTTCAGGTGGCTGCACGACAGCTGCGCTTGCGCTGTCCATCGATGGGCGTCCTCCCTTGTTTTATCTGGAGCGGTGTGGATGGTTTGTCATCGCTCTTGCCCCCGGAAGAACTGGCCCATGGACTCCACGCCGGTCAGGCGGAGACAAGCTTGATGCTGCATATGGCCCCTGAGTTGGTGGGTCCGTCGCGTCCCGTGGATGGGGCCCACGGACCTCGCTCCGCCCTTGCCCCGCCCGACGGTTGGAGCCTGGAGGGGGCTGCGCCATGTGCATGGTTGACGAGCGATTTGAGCCAATCAGGGGTGATTGGCGATGCTCGTTTGGCGTCCGCTGAGCTGGGGTTGGAGTTAGAGCAAGCTTTGATTTTGCATTGGACGCAGCGCTTCAAAAGCCTGCTCAGCAGTGATTGGCCGCCGACTGAAAGCGTTGTGGATTGGCCTCGAAAATCCTGAAGTTTCGACCCAAGTGTCCAGAAATCCTGGGGGTCTGGTTATTGTCTGTCGGATTCAATGTGTCGAATTACTTCTTATGCCTACCCTCAACGCACCAGAAGTTTCCGTGCTGGAGGGCCAGGACGCGCTGCCGGACTTCACGACAGCTGAGTACAAGGACGCCTACAGCCGCATTAACGCCATCGTGATCGAGGGTGAGCAAGAGGCCCACGACAACTACATTTCCTTAGGCACATTGATTCCAGAGCAGGCGGATGAGTTAAGCCGTCTTGCCCGGATGGAAATGAAGCACATGAAGGGTTTCACCGCCTGTGCTCGCAACCTTGGTGTTGAGGCGGATATGCCTTTCGCTAAAGATTTTTTCGGACCTCTCCACGGCAATTTTCAAGTTGCTCTGAAGGAAGGCAAGGTTGTGACCTGTCTTCTGATCCAGGCGCTTTTGATTGAGGCGTTTGCGATTTCGGCTTATCACATCTACATCCCAGTGGCCGATCCCTTTGCTCGCAAAATCACTGAAGGGGTCGTGAAGGATGAGTACACCCACCTCAACTACGGCCAGGAATGGCTGAAAGCCAACTTTGAGGCCAGCAAAGACGAAATGTTTGCAGCCAATAAGGCCAATCTTCCGTTAATTCGCTCGATGCTCGAAGGTGTGGCTGCAGACGCCGCGGTGCTTCATATGGAGAAAGAAGACTTGATCGAAGACTTCTTAATCGCCTATCAGGAAGCTCTGAATGAGATCGGTTTTAGTTCCAGAGATATCGCCAAAATGGCTGCAGCAGCGTTGGCTATTTGATTGCCCGCGTCTTTTGGCACCGGTGATCAGTCACGTTCGTTGTGATTGATACCGGTTGCCGTGGGACCATGGGATCTCAGAACCGTCCCTTCGGGAACTCAGAGACAGGACATGTTTGGTCTGATCGGACATTCAACGAGTTTTGAGGCGGCTCGCCGCAAGGCGTTGGAGCTCGGGTTCGATCACATCGCCGATGGCGATCTGGATGTTTGGTGTAGTGCTCCCCCTCAGCTTGTGGAGCATGTGGAGGTCACGAGCCCCGCAGGAATCACCATCGAAGGTGCGTACATTGATTCCTGCTTTGTTCCCGAAATGCTGAGTCGTTTTAAAACGGCTCGCCGCAAGGTTCTCAACGCCATGGAGTTGGCCCAGAAGAAGGGGATCAACATCACGGCATTAGGGGGCTTTACCTCCATTATTTTCGAGAATTTCAACCTGCTGCAGCACCAAACGGTTCGCAGCACCACCCTCGATTGGCAGCGTTTCACCACCGGTAATACCCATACCGCCTGGGTGATTTGCCGTCAGGTTGAGAACAACGCTCCGAGTCTGGGGATCGATCTCAAGACGGCGAAGGTTGCTGTTGTTGGGGCAACAGGAGATATCGGCAGTGCTGTTTGTCGTTGGTTAACGGCGCGCACCAATGTGGGCGAACTCCTCCTGGTGGCCCGTCAGCCTCAACCGCTGGCCGATCTTCAAGCGGAACTGGGTGGCGGTCGCATACTCGCCCTAAGTGATGCGCTGTCTGAGGCTGATGTGGTGGTTTGGGTGGCGAGTATGCCGCGCACCCTGGAAATCGATAACAACAGCCTGAAGAAGCCCTGCTTGATGATTGATGGCGGTTATCCCAAAAACCTCGATTCAAAAGTGGCTGGGGGTGGGATCCACGTTCTCAAGGGTGGGATCGTGGAGTTCTGTAGGGATATCGGTTGGTCGATGATGGAAATCGCTGAAATGGAAAAACCTCAGCGGCAAATGTTTGCTTGTTTTGCGGAGGCAATGTTGCTCGAGTTCGAGCGTTGCCACACCAATTTCAGTTGGGGCCGCAACAACATCACCCTGGAAAAGATGGACTTCATTGGCGCGGCTTCCGTCCGCCACGGCTTCTCAACCCTCAACCTCAAGACGAACCTCCAGGCCGCCGTCGCCTGAACTCCTCCCCAATCCCATGCCCCGTCGTCCCTTACTCGAGTTCGAGAAGCCTCTGGTGGAACTGGAGCAGCAGATTGAACAAATCCGCCAGCTTGCTCGCGATTCCGAAGTCGACGTTACCCAGCAGCTGCAACAGCTCGAATCCCTCGCATCGAGACGAAGACAAGAGATTTTTCAGGGATTAACCCCAGCCCAGAAGATTCAAGTTGCTCGTCACCCCCACCGGCCGAGCACGCTCGATTTCATTCAGATGTTTTGCGACGACTTCGTTGAACTCCATGGAGACCGTCGGGGTAACGATGATCAGGCCCTGATTGGTGGCGTGGGTCGATTAGGGGATCGTGCTGTCCTTCTGCTTGGGCATCAAAAAGGGCGCGATACCAAAGAAAATGTGGCCCGTAATTTCGGCATGGCCACCCCCGGTGGATACCGCAAGGCCATGCGCCTGATGGAGCATGCGGATCGATTTCGGTTGCCGATTCTTACCTTTATCGACACCCCAGGAGCTTATGCAGGCCTCCAGGCCGAAGAGCAGGGGCAGGGGGAAGCCATCGCGGTGAACCTGCGGGACATGTTTGGTTTGCGCGTTCCTGTGATCGCCACGGTGATTGGTGAGGGTGGGTCTGGTGGTGCCTTAGGAATCGGCGTTGCCGATCGTTTGCTGATGTTTGAGCACAGCGTCTACACCGTTGCCAGTCCAGAAGCCTGTGCATCCATCCTTTGGAGAGATGCGGCGAAGGCCCCTGATGCTGCCGCTGCCCTGAAGATTACGGGCCGAGATTTGCTGGAACTGGGTGTGGTGGATGAAGTGCTTGCCGAGCCATCCGGAGGAAATAACTGGGCTCCGTTGGAGGCTGGTCAAACCCTTCGCGCGGCCCTCGAACGCCACCTCGGCGAACTGCTCACGCTTTCGGAACAAGAGCTTCGAGACGCGCGTTACACGAAATTCCGCGCAATGGGGCGTTTTGCTGAGGAAATGTCACAGGAATTTGATGATATCGCTTAGGATATGTTCGTTCGCTAACAGCGTTTGCCTACGGCATTAATCACTGGGGCCAGTCGAGGCATTGGGCGCCGCACTGCGGAGCTCTTGTCTGAGCGAGGCTGGAACCTGTTGTTAACGGCACGCAGCGGCGATGACCTTGAAGATCTCGCAACTCGTTTGCGAACTTCGAGTCAGGTTGTTGCAACTGCAGCAGTTGACCTAACCAGCCCCTCCGACATCCAGCCTGCATTTGCAAGGTTGATGTCGGAGGGCGAACCGCCGTCTGTATTGATCAACAATGCAGGTGCTGCCTACACCGGTGATCTCTTGGCAATGCCCTTAGAGCGTTGGCAATGGTTGCTTCAGTTGAATCTCACCAGCGTGATGCAGGTTTGTTCAGCTGTGGTTCCTTCCATGCGTTCGCGGGGAGGCTTGGTAATCAATGTGAGCAGCCATGCTGCACGCAATGCATTCCCTCAATGGGGTGCTTACTGCATTACCAAGGCAGCTCTGGCCAGTTTCACGCGCTGTTTAGCTGAAGAAGAGCGGGATCAAGGCATTCGTGCCTGCACGCTCACCCTCGGTGCGGTGAATACCCCTCTCTGGGATGCAGAAACCGTACAAAGCGATTTCGATCGTCGTGCCATGCTCACCGTCGATCAAGCGGCTGATGCTTTGGTGAACTTGGCAGAGCAACCCTCGAGCCAAGTGATCGAAGACCTAACACTTATGCCGGCTGCCGGCGCCTTTTAAACGATCGTTATGACCACAACCGTCCCCTTCGTTTCCCGCGGCGCTGCTCTCAGCAACGGCAATGGCAACGCAACACTCCATCCCGATCTTGCTTCGAAGATCCGCGAACGTCTTCAGAACGCTGGCGTTCCATTCCTCGCGAATGACAACATCTCCGATCATTTAGAGCCGGGTGAATTATCTCTTCTTGAGATTGAGGTGGCCGACAAGGTGCGCGATTTGCTGCGCACTCTTGTGATTGATATCGATAACGATCACAACACCAGCGAGACCGCTGAGCGTGTGGCTCGGATGTATCTCCATGAAGTTTTTAAAGGTCGTTATCACCCTCAGCCGAAGGTTGCCAGCTTCCCAAATGTGAAGCAGCTGGATGAGATTTATACCGTGGGACCAATCACGGTTCGATCCGCTTGCTCCCACCACCTTGTTCCAATCATGGGCAATTGCTGGATTGGGATTAAGCCTGGAGTTCGTGTTATTGGATTGTCCAAATTCACCCGTGTCGCTGATTGGGTGTTCTCACGTCCTCATATCCAAGAGGAAGCGGTGATGATTTTGGCCGATGAGATTGAAAAGCTTTGCGAACCGCAGGGACTAGGAATCATCGTCAAAGCACAGCACTACTGCATGAAGTGGCGCGGTGTGAAAGAGCCCCAAACAAGCATGGTGAATTCCGTGGTGCGAGGTGATTTCAGGCATGACCCCAGCCTCAAGCAGGAGTTCTTTGAATTGGTCCGACAGCAGGAAGCCTTGCTGAGTTCTTAAGTAAGAACCTGGTTCATCTTCAAAGCCCTTGTGAATGCCTAACAGCGTCCACAAGGGCTTTCACTTTGCTGAGATCTTTCCAGCCAGGTTTGGTTTCAAGCCGGCTCGATGCATCAAGCCCATCCGGTGAAACGTCCTTCATAAGTTCTGGAATCCATTCGGCACTGATGCCACCAGCCAACCACCAGGCAACGTCGTGAGTTTGGTTTGAAATCCAGTCCAACGGAATGCGATGGCCCGTACCACCGAGTTGGTTGGGGTTCCAAGCATCAAGAAGTAGGGCATCAACCGAGCCGACGTAATGCTTTGCAGTCGTTACATCCTTGGCTTCCCGCAGCCTCAAGGCTTTCCACCAGGCAATGTTTGGTCGCCATTTTCGAAGCGCTGCACACCGTGCGGGTGTTTCGTTGCCATGGAGCTGAACAACCGTGGGACGGCCTTCGCCGGCTAGCCCATCCTCTAAATCCGAAGGGCTGGGATCGGCCACAACCCACACCCGCTTGATCGTTGGAGTGTGTAGGGCAAGGGCAGAAAATATCTCTCGCCGTCGAGCGGATTCGACGAATCGTGCCGTGTTGGCAACGCCAATCACGCCAATGGCTTGAACATCCATGGCGGCAATCGCCAACGCCTGTTCAATGTCCGTGAGCCCACAGATCTTGATCGCTGGCGGGGTGAGAGTGTCGCTCACAGAGGCTGCTGTTTTCTCTCCCTAGGATCATGGACGACAGTCGTTGCTGCGACACACGTCGGAATTAGTGGTGGGAGAAGGTTGGCAGCTGTTCAAGATCGTGGGAATTCCCCTGAGGATTCAGCCCACCTGGTTGTTTGCGGTTGCGATCTTCACAACCCTGTTTCAGCCTCGATATGCCGCCACCATTGAGCCTGTTGCCCTGAGTTGGGGGTTGGCGTTGTTCACGACGCTGCTCCTGTTCACCTCGGTGTTGCTCCACGAACTTGGTCATGCCCTGATGGCGATTCGGGAGGGTGTGAAGGTTTTGAGCATCACCCTGTTTCACCTGGGTGGCATTGCCCGAGTGGAGAAGGAATGTCCTACGGCGATGGGCAACCTCCGAATTGCCGCTGCGGGCCCTTTGGTGAGTCTCACCCTTGCGTTGGGAATGTTGCTTGGCGCTGCAGCCCTTGCAAAACAGCAACCCCAGCTCACGGTGTTGCTCACGCAGGTGGGGTTGCTCAATCTGATGCTCGGCTTGTTCAACCTCTTGCCAGGTCTTCCCCTCGATGGAGGCTTGATCCTTAAAGCTCTGGTTTGGCAGGTTTCGGGAAGCAAAAAACGCGGGGTTGAGGTGGCTTCCGCCTCAGGCCGGGTGCTCTCCACCCTGATGATCGTGATGGGTGGTGTTTTGCTTTGGCAAGGCGGCGGAATCAACGGCCTACTGCTCATCCTGATTGGTTGGTTTGGCCTGGGAGCCAACCGCAGTGAATCCCAGATGTTGTTCCTGCAGAAGATTCTTCAGGATTTGAAGGTTGAGCAGGCTGCGGGGCGTGCATTCCGCGTGCTGGAAGCCGATCAGCCCCTTCGTCGGATGAGCCAAATGCGCTTGCAAACCAGTGAAACCTCTGGGGCGGCGGACTGGGTCTTGGTGTGTCGTCAGGGCCGCTGGGTCGGTTGGATTGATGATCGTCCCCTGCGTGATTTGCCCGTTCAGCAATGGGATCAACAGCAGGTCGAAGACCATATGAAGCCATTGAACGAGCTCCCATCCATCGCTTCCACCGCCCCTCTCTGGCAGGCGGTGGAAGCCCTTGAGGCATCGACTGAGGGGAGATTGCTTGTGCTGAGTGCAGCGGGCCTGCCGAACGGAACGGTGGACCGCAGTGATGTGGGAGATGCCGTGCTCAAACGGCTTGGCGTCACCTTGCCCCCTTCAGTGCTGTCCGCGGCGCGTCAACAAAACACCTACCCCATGGGCCTGGTGATGCTTCCCCAGGTGGTGTCATCGATGAAGGCTCAAAAGACGGTTGAGGATGAGGAGCTTTCCAGTGAGGCCAGTGCCTCACGTTCTTGATTCGTTAATTCGTGAGTTGACCAGTCCAACTGGTGCCAATGGGTTTGCAGGGCGTTGCTGAGATGTTGATCCAAGCCATCTCTCGGGATTGATTTAGGAGCCGGTGGAGGGGCGGATTCAGCAAAGATGGCTCGCCACAGCTTCTGTGGAGGGTCCAGCATGATTTCTCCGTGTTGCAGCAGGCAGCCGTGCTGCCAGCGCTGAGCACTGCCGATGCGTTTGATGCCGTTCTGGTCCACCAGGTCTGCTGCCGTGGATCGTGCAAAGCAGTTGGGATCGTCAACACTGGCGGACTCGTCACCAAATTGCAGGGTGAGGCCCAAGTGGCCGAAACCATCAATGAGCCATTGGCAGGCCTCTCGGTAGGCCTGTTTACGCCGACGGGGTGCGTCCGGCCAAATCAGCGCATAGGTCAAGCCCCCGGCATGCAAGACCGCTCGGCCACCGCTCGGCCGACGGACCATGGCGATCGTCTTGTTTCGGACAAGCTCATTCCAGTGGTGTGGCCATTGCTGTTGATGCCGTCCCAGGGAGAGCCATGGACCCTCCCATTGATAGAAGCGCAGCACTGGTCCACTTGTTTGGCATTGCTCCAGCAGCAAGCGATCCAATGCCATCTGGGTGTAACCATCCGCCCGCAGGGTGGGGATCAACCGTCCTGTAGGGACCATGCTGGACCCTGCCGTCGCATTGTTAGGCATTGGAGTCGGTTGCCATGCTGCCCTGGTGGGATCTGCCGATTTTGATCGGGCTTGGTCTGTTGGCCGGTGGTCTGGCGGGATTGTTGGGAATTGGCGGCGGTCTGATCTTTGCTCCGTTGTTGCTTTGGCTTGATTTACCGGCTCATCAGGCGTTGGCGACGAGCAGTTTTGCCATCGTGCCGACGGCGCTGGCAGGCACCATCATTCACCTGCGCGGTGGCCGTATTCCCCTCCGCCCAGCGTTAGGAATTGGCCTGGCGGCCTTTGCTTCAGCGTTGTTGTTCGGTGGGTTGGCCGACCGAGCCGAGGGTTGGATGTTGCTGGCGATGCAAACGGTGCTCTATGTGGTGTTGGCTTTTTGCGTGCGTGAGCGACCATCAACGGATGAGTTGAGCGATGAGGTGTCCACCCCTGTGTCTTGGTTGGCCGGGGTGGGCTGTATCGCTGGCTGGACCGCCGGGATGCTTGGTCTTGGCGGCGGATTGGTGATGGTGCCCCTGATGAGTGGACCCTTGTCTGTTCCCATCCATCAGGCGGTACGACTCAGCACCGTGGCGGTGCTGTGTTCGGCCAGTGCTGCTTCGCTGCAATTCGTCCATGAGGGCCGCGGCATCCCCTTGATGGGACTGCTGCTGGGTGGAGTTGCTGCCTTGGCTGCCCAGTGGACCGCGAGTCGGCTTGATCGATTTGATCCGGTGGTTTTGGTGCGCTGTTTGCGCGGTTTGGCGATTGTTCTGGCGATCGATAGCTGCCGACGGGCCGCCCAACTCTGGTTGAGCTGAGTGCTATTCAGTTCAAGAGAGACCAAAAGCTGTCGTTCAGTTCGTAACCGAGGGCTGCAGACATTTGTGAAAGGTTGCCGCGCATCGTTCGGTCGAGCTGTTCCTGACAGAGGTCATCCAGCTGCATCAAACGATGGGTGATCCAAAGCTCAAGCGCTTGGGGATCGAAGCGGAGTCCTTCAGTGCGGTTAAAGCTGTGGGGGACCACCATCGCAACGTGGCGAATCAGGCTGCCGCGGTCACGCTCCAGCATGAGCGGTAGCCAGGGATAGCGGGCATCCGCCCGTAAAGACCACAACCGAGGCTCTGGGCATTCCGCGAGTTCCCGTGGGTCTTCTGGGTCCCGTGGCCAGTGAAAGTTGAGCTCGAGGATTGGCCCCTGTTTCAGCAAATCCTTAAGGGGCTGATCGGACCAGATCCGCAGCGGGCTGAGATCGAGACGGCGAATTGATTCGGCATCAATCAGAACCGGATCCATGAGCAGGTGTGACAGGCCTTTGCGAATGATGGCCTCTAGAGCCCTCAAGGGAGAAGAATGAATGCGTTTGATGCATGTCAGCCATGGACTCCGCAATTTCCTCCCCTGAGATCTTCATTGCTCTCGTGGTGGCCGCCCACGCAGCCATTTTGGCTTTGCGCCTTTCGGTGAGCCTCTATCGCGCCTGATCCCAGTCATTCATTGATGGGATGACCTTGGCATCGGTATCGGGGTGCGTTACAAGCGGGTAACGCGCTTTGTCCTTTGTCTTCGTATAGGGCTCGAGCACAGCCACAATCTCGGCCTGACGCAGCATCCCTGGCAGCCGCAATTCAGCTGCAGACCGATCGTCGTGAGATGCAATGCAGCGTCATGGCCTTGGCGGTCAAAGTGGGTTTGGTGATTTTGGGTGGTGTCAGCTTGATCCGCCTTTCCGGTGCTTATCAAGAGCGTCTCGACCGTCACGGGGAGTTGGCAGCTGTTGTGGCAGTGGAGTCGGTGAAATTAGAAGCTCTTCAAAAGCGCTTTGATCGTGTGTTCAGCATTGGTGGCGAGCAACGCCTGATGGGTGAACAGGATCAGTGGATTGCTCCCAATCGAATTCGGATCATCTGGCGCTGAGTTTCGTAACCACGGGCGCCGGTGATTCTGTCGTGGCGTTCAAACTGTTTTTCTCTTGAGGTTTCGCCATGACCAGCACTCCTGGCACTGTTCTGATTACTGGGACCACCTCTGGTGTCGGATTGAACGCCGCCAAGGCCTTGGCCTCCCGTGGATGGCAGGTGATCACAGCAAACCGAAGTCCGCAGCGGGCTGCTGCTGCTGCTGATGCTTTGGGGATTCCGAAAGAGCGTCTCCAGCACGTTCTGATGGATCTCGGTGATCTAGAAAGTGTGCGTCGGGCTGTGCAAAGTCTTCCGGTCTCCCTTGATGCCGTTGTTTGTAATGCTGCGGTCTATAAGCCGAAGTTGAAGCAGCCCGAGCGATCGCCGCAGGGATATGAACTGTCCATGGCTACGAATCACCTTGGCCACTTTTTACTGATTCACTTATTGCTCAATCGTTTGAAGGGTTCGAATCATCCATCTCGTCGTGTTGTGATTCTCGGCACTGTTACGGCAAATTCCAAAGAGTTGGGTGGAAAGATTCCAATTCCTGCACCAGCTGACTTAGGCGATCTCTCGGGATTTCAAAAGGGCTTTTTGGACCCCATCGCGATGGCAAGTGGCAAAGCCTTCAAGCCTGGTAAGGCTTACAAAGACAGCAAGCTTTGCAACATGATTACCACCCAGGAGCTTCATCAACGACTTCATCGAGAAACGGGACTTACATTTAGCTCGCTTTATCCGGGCTGTGTTGCGGATTCACCTTTGTTCCGTAATACCCCGAAGGCATTTCAGACAATTTTCCCGTGGTTTCAAAAAAATATCACTGGCGGTTATGTCACTCAAGCTTTGGCGGGAGACCGTGTTGCGCAAGTGGTGGCTGATCCGGATTTTGCCGAGTCTGGGGTGCATTGGAGTTGGGGAAATCGACAGAAGAAAGACGGTCAGCAATTTAGTCAGGAGTTATCAGAGAAGGCCACCGACCCAGAAACCGCATCAAGAGTTTGGACTCTGTCCAAACAGCTTGTAGGCCTTGAATGATGTAGTCGATAATCTCTTAAGTGAGACGCCAACGTTGCGGGATGTCGATCCCTCTGCGATTTAATCCTTCGAGTTCTCGATGTGTTATTGACTCGCAAAGTTGACGGAATTGTTTTGGTGGTGAGTTATTAGATGTTGTATTTATCTTCCTCTTTAATTCTCCAGCGTTTGAATGGTTGAATTCGGAGATTTTGAGGAATTGTTCAATTGATCTAAGAAATTCTACTGGCTTGTCTTGGATGTCGTCAAAGATAAGTGGTTTAACATTTTCAATGCCAAGCCCAGCTCGAGCATTGTCGAGATTAAGACAATATTGGCTATGAACTTGAGCTGAACGTGTACCTATAAATTTTGATGCTTGCTGAATTAGCTCTGCTTCAGAGGCTTTGCTGTCGGTTTTTTGGCTGAATTTGAATTGACTCCACAGGCGCTCGCAGGGTTCTCTCAGGATATAAATCGCCTTGATTTGATTGCTAATATCTTCCGTGATTTTTTGCCACCCTTGCTCACTGATTAATGCAGATAAGTTGCTAAAATCTGCATTCCAATGTTGACCAGTTGGTTTGTTATTGAATAGGCCTTTGTACCATTCAACTGTCTTCTCGCCAGGGATATAAACATGTTCGTACCACTCTTGAATGCTCTTCTGGCGTTCGGCTCGTAGATGCTGGATGCCTTTGAGCCTTGCACTCAACCGTTGATTTAAATGTTGAGTCGTTAGGGGATTTTGATTTGTATAGAAATCGGCCAGAAAATGGATTTCTTTTTCTGGCGTAAAGTTGATCTCGGGATGTCTAGATAAAAATGAATAAACCCAAGTCGTGCCAGCCTTCATGGCCCCAATGCTTAGAAAAAGTCTTTGCATTGGGGTCTTGGCTATGAATCAATGCCTAGCCGGTATTTTACTTAGTCGAAGCCAAGCAGGTCAAAGATTTCGCGATCTTTGAGGGATACGGCCTCAAGGGGCTCGACGTTGTCGAGCATATTTTGTGCGAGACGAAGATATTCGTTTTTGACAGCTTTCACTGCATCGTCATCGTCGTCCATCTCGAAAATGGTGCACTTTTTCAGGCGTGAGCGACGAATGGCATCCACGTCTTTGAAGTGGGCCATCGTGCGTAAGCCGGTGCGCTCGTTGAACTTGTCGATCTGATCAGTATCTGCAGATCGGTTCGCAATGACTCCACCGAGCCGAACCTTGTAGTTCTTGGCTTTGGCCTGGATCGCTTGGACGATCCGATTCATCGCGAAGATGGAGTCGAAATCATTCGCTGTCACGATCAGGCAGTAGTTGGCGTGCTGCAGCGGTGCCGCAAAGCCTCCGCAAACCACATCTCCCAGGACGTCGAAAATGACGACATCGGTGTCTTCGAGCAGGTGGTGCTCTTTTAAGAGTTTCACCGTTTGGCCGGTGACGTAACCACCGCAGCCTGTGCCGGCTGGTGGACCACCGCTTTCAACACACTTCACGCCGTTGTAGCCAGTGAAGACGAAGTCGTCGGGACGAAGCTCTTCGCTGTGGAAATCGACTTCTTCGAGGATGTCGATCACCGTTGGCACCATCGAATGGGTGAGGGTGAAGGTGCTGTCGTGCTTCGGGTCGCAGCCGATCTGCAGAACGCGCTTGCCCAGCTTGGAAAATGCTGCTGACAAGTTCGATGATGTAGTGGATTTGCCAATCCCACCTTTGCCATAAACGGCAATAACCAGCGCTCCCTCTTCAATCTTCATCGACGGGTCCTGCTGGACCTGAACACTTCCCTCTCCGTCCGTCGGACGCGACAGTGTGGTTGTCATGGAGGTCATCTATTTATATGTATTCAAGGTCAGCATTGACCCGTCTGCATTGAACAGAGTTGATTTGACATAAGTGGTTGAACAGTGTTCGTTTGCCCATAATTTTTTGGCATTATTTGGTAGTAAATACTTATGCCAGGTGGAGAGGTTTTTGTTAATCAAGCGCTGTAATGCGCTTTAGCGTCGTAGAGCGTTTCGCTGTCGATCTGATTGAGACCTTTCTCTTTTGCAAAGGCTTCTGTGTTTCGTCGCACTTTGCCTCGCACAAAGAAGGGGATCTTTTTCAATTCCGCTTCTCCATCCATGGTCCATTCCAAGGTGGCTGTCGCCACAGCTACAGATGATGTGTCTGCCTCAATGGCATGGGTTTCAGTGGAGTTGTTCGCTATTGCTGCGGGAGCATCTTCAACCTGGGCGCTTTGCAGTCCGCCCAAGTGCCCCAGATGGCTTTGATGCCCGTCGACGAACTCAAAGTCGTGGCGGAACATGCCAATCAGATGTTCTTCGAGCCCCATCATTAACGGGTGCACCCAGCTGTCGAAGATCACATTCGCGCCTTCCCAGCCCATTTGAGGGCTGAATCGGGCGGGCACATCTTGGACGTGCATTGGGGTGCTGATTACAGCGCAAGGAATGCCCAATCGTTTGGCGCTGTGGCGTTCCATTTGTGTTCCGAGCACCAGCTCCGGTACGGCTTCTGCCATGGCGGCTTCTACCGCTAGGTAGTCGTCACTGATTAAGGCTTCAAGACCTAGCTCTTTGGCTGCAGCGCGCACGGGACGGGCCATCTCCCGGCTGTAGGTGCCGAGACCCACTACTTGAAAACCCAGCTCTTCGTTGGCGATGCGGGCCGCCGCCAGCACGTGGCTTCCATCTCCAAAGATGAACACCCGTTTGCCGGTGAGGTAAGTCGAGTCAACCGATGCCGAATACCAGGGCAATTTTGAACTGTGCTCCCCTTCCCTTGGGTCCGGTGGATCCATGCCAAGAAGGCCATGCACTTCAGCAAGGAAATCGGCTGTGGCGCCTACACCGATCGGCATGGTTCGTGAGAAGGGCATTCCAAATTGCCGCTCCATCCAGCTGCAACATGATTCGGAAATTTCCGCGTAGAGGCAGATATTGAGATCCGCTTCTGTCAGGCGCATCACGTCGGCCACCGTTGCTTCCAGGGGCACAACAGTGTTCACGTCGATGCCGTGGCTTGCCAGAAGTCGACTGATTTCAATCACATCATCGCGACATCGGAATCCGAGCAGCGATGGACCGATCAGGTTGACGCGGGGTCGGCGGCCCTGGTTCTGCCATGCCTTTGGGTTATGGCCTTCGCTATTGATCTCTTGATTTTTGAGGAGTCCTCGTACCAGTTGGTACAGCGTTTCTGATGCGCCCCAATTTTCTTTTTTGCTGTAAGCCGGAAGCTCGAGGCTCACGATCGGAAGATCAAATCCCATGCCGCCAGCAAGGGCCCCCGGTTGATCTTGGATCAATTCCGCTGTGCAGCTTTCTCCCACCAGTAGGGCGTCTGGCTTGAATCGTTCAACGGCTTCACGGATGTGGCGCTTCACCAGCTCTGCTGTGTCGCCGCCCAAGTCCCGAGCCTGAAATGTGGTGTATGTAACGGGGGGGCGTTTCCCCCGCCGTTCAATCATCGTGAAGAGCAGATCGGCGTAGGTATCTCCCTGGGGTGCATGGAGTACGTAGTGCACGCCTTTCATGGATGCAGCGATGCGCATCGCCCCCACATGGGGGGGGCCTTCATAGGTCCAGAGCGTTAATTCCATGGGAGATCACAAACGAGGGGGGCTTAAAAAGGCGAAACGATGCGGTGTTCGCCGGCGTTAATGCGCGAGGAGTTGATGTCGCCGCAGTGGCCTTGAGAACAGTTCGGCGAGCTCGCCGGCTTGATCGATGCCATGGATTGGGCTGAACACCAGTTCGATCGACCATTTGGTGGCGATCCCCTCGGCTTCAAGGGGATTGGCGAGACCCATGCCGCAAACCACCAGGTCGGGCTTGCTGTCGCGAACCCGGTCCAATTGCAGCTCCACGTGCTGTCCCTCCATCACCGGTGTCCCCTCCGGTAGCAGGGCAATTTCTTCTGCCATTTGGTCGCGATTGAGATAGGGCGTACCCACCTCAACGAGTTCCATTCCGCACTCCCGCTGAAGAAAGCGGGCAAGGGGAAGTTCGAGTTGTGATTCAGGTAAAAGAAAGATCCGTTTCCCCTTCAACACTTCGCGATGGGGAGCCAAGGCAATCTGAGCGCGCTCCATCAAGGGAGAAAGAACGCTGTCGATTTGCGCCTCATCTACCTCAAAATCTCGTGCTGCTGTTTCCATCCACCGCCGACTGCCCTCGGCACCGAGGGGGAAGGGCGCGGTCAGCACACGAGCACCGCGATCTTTGAGCAGCCGAGCTGTTGTTGTGAGATACGGCTGCGTCAGCAGCACCGTGGTGCCAGGGCCAACGGCGGGAAGGTCTGTGGATTGCCTTGGGGGCAAGCTCTTGATCGCGTTGATGTTGAGCTTGTTGAACAGATGAACAAGCCGATCCTCCACCGCGTCAGCCAACGTTCCAACTAGAAGGAGTTGGCGTTCATCAGATGACGGAAGGAACGGAATTAGAGCCGCAAGTGCGCCGTCTTCCCCTTGCGTAAACGTGGTTTCAATCCCGCTGCCCGAATAGTTCACGACCCGTACTCGACCCTGCAGTTCGTCGGTCAGGCGTTCCGCAGCTCGCGAGAGATCCAGCTTGATCACTTCACTTGGGCAGGAGCCCACGAGGAACAGCGTTCGAATTTCGGGCCGGCGTTGCAGCAGCTCTTTGGCGACGCGATCCAGCTCCTCTTGCGCATCGGCGAGGCCGGCCAAATCCCGCTCATTCAGGATTGCAGTGCCAAAGCGCGGTTCGGCGAAAATCATCACGCCCGCAGCACTTTGGATCAGGTGGGCACAGGTGCGTGATCCAACGACTAGGAAAAAAGCATCTGGCATGCGCCGATGCAACCAAACAATCGACGTGAGTCCGCAGAACACCTCCCGCGGTCCACTCTCCTTAAGCAGGGTTGGGCCGGACATCGGCCTCTCCATCGAAGAAACTCACCTCAATGTGCTGAGGAAAAGGCTGTTTAGCTGAATAATTCTCAAACTCTTTGGGATCGGTTGCCTGGGGCAGGCAAAACGTCCCATTGATTAACTGGGATTGAACACAAGCATCCGATTGTTGAAGCCTTGATCGCTGGTTTTTAGCTGGTCTCTAGTAGTTGATGAATGATTCAACGGCCGAATCCGGCTTTGGTTAGGTGATGTCTTGGACCAAAAAAAGGTCTGATACTTCGCATCAATCCACCTGGAATTACCGGTGATTGGTGTAACTAGCTCATCAATTGAACCGTTAGTAGGTTGTCATTAGCTTGTTTTGGTGATGAGATATGGCTGTCGCAGGAGCTAATCGTCGTGAAGAGGTAAATAAAAATGCTTGGTTGATTTGGCTTTTAACTTATAAAAATATCTCGGACTACCTTAAATTATCTCAACAATCCTGCTTGGTTTTGAGATAATTTAAGGCCGCAGCTTTGATGCGTCTGAGAGGGGCAATATCTCGTTCAGAGCCGTCGCCTGAAGCCGTCGTAACGCTCATTCTCGGAACGATCTGAGCTGCTCAGTCGGCTCAAATTCCATACATTTCGGCTCACACGTCGAGCAACGAGCCCACCGCGTTCGACGCGTTCTGTGCCGGGTCGAGCTCCCAACAGCATTGTTACTTCCGCCGTGGTTAGAGGTGCGCCAGTGTCGATAGCGAGAGCGGTCAGCTCGAGCCGTTGACGAAGCTGACGGGCTCGTTCTGTGGTGCTGTTGACGTTTGTTTCAAGCCAAGGCAAGTCAACTTGCCCATCTTGCGCCAGGCGTTGCATCAAGCCGAAGCTCACCATGCCCAGAGCCTGATCGGCATTGAGCCCAAGGGCATTGGTAGGAGTTTGATCCGCGGTTGCCATAGGTCAAAGGATCGATTAATCGGACGGTATCGCTTGCGTTCCAACACGCAAGACCGCAGGGATGATCCATGGCTGCCCGGTTTTGGTAATAAATCGTCCGTTACACTCCCCCGATGACCCGATTCGCCAGCTTCGAGGAACGGGAGCGGCGGCTTGGTGGTAGCTCGCTCGTTACTGGAACAGAGGTGCAGAAAGCCTCTGCTAGTGGAGCCAGCTGCGTCGTCACAACCGACTCGGAATCCCCACGGTTGTTGCGCCAAAACAGCCAGGTTCAGTCGATTGAGCTGCGCACCTACGTTTTTATCGACTCGCTTCAGCCGCAACTGGCGGCCTACATGGGAACGGTGAGTCAGGGATTTCTTCCCATCCCCGGAGATGCGTGCCTGTGGATGGAGGTGTCACCAGGGATGGCTGTGCACCGCGTTACTGATATTGCGCTGAAGGCCAGCAATGTTCGGCTTGGCCAAATGGTGGTGGAACGGGCTTTCGGCTCGATGGCCCTTTATCACCGTGATCAGAGCACGGTGCTGCATTCCGGGGATGTGGTTCTGGAAGCCATCGGCAGCACGATTGCCCAGCGCAATCCGGCTGAGGTGAGCTGGACTGAGGTGATCCGTGCGATCACGCCTGATCACGCTGTTTTGATCAATCGTCAGAACCGCCGCGGATCGATGATTGAGGCGGGCATGAGCATGTTCATTCTCGAAACAGAGCCTGCCGGTTACGTGCTGATCGCAGCCAACGAGGCTGAAAAATCATCGAACATCACTCTTGTGGATGTGAAGGCTGTGGGTGCCTTTGGGCGATTGACCCTGGCTGGTCGTGAGGGTGATGTGGAGGAAGCGGCCGCTGCTGCCATGCGGGCTATTGAGATGGTCAACCGCAACGCGTCATATCGCTGAGTTCCTCAGTGAAGCTTCAAAAATTGTTTTAGGTGTGTTGCCAAAGCGCGAGCTGCT
The DNA here is from genome assembly GCF_000012505.1 of Synechococcus sp. CC9902. Taxonomy (NCBI): domain Bacteria; kingdom Bacillati; phylum Cyanobacteriota; class Cyanophyceae; order Synechococcales; family Synechococcaceae; genus Synechococcus; species Synechococcus sp. CC9902. The sequence goes on along the minus strand of NC_007513.1, from coordinate 1,565,980 downwards.
TTGCCTCGGCTTCCCAGTCGACTGAGTTGTGATTCATTGAGTTGGCCATAGGTGCAGCCGGCTTCGCGCACCCAAAGCAACGACTCGTACCCGCCATTGAGATAGGCAGGTGCTTTAAGAATCTCTCCCCAGCACACCCCTTCCGCGGCTGCGACGCAGTTGCCCGTTGGATCGCTGAGCACCATCGTGCTTCTGAAGCAGGCGCTTCGGTAAGGAGTGTTGCCTAATTCATCGAGGATTCGTTGAACTTTGGCTTGATCGCCAGTTGCGTAGCGGGCTGAGTAGAGGCCTGGAGCCCCCTGAAGCGCATCCACCTCTAGGCCGGAATCGTCGGCGATGGCCCACCCTTTGGTTCGTAGGGCCGCGGCGGTGGCTTTCAGGTTGGCGTTGTCTCCATAGGTGTCCCCTGTTTCCTCAACGTCCAAATCGTCGGGTTGGCGTTGAACAACAAGTGGTAGAGGGCCGAGCATGGCTTCGATCTCTGCGACCTTGCTGGGGTTGCCGCTGGCGATGGTCAAAAGCTGGCTCAAGGGTGACCCAGGGATGAGGCACCCATTCTGTGCTTAGGAGAGCTGAGAACGATTATCGCGTTGGTTGCAGCGGTGAAAAAGACCCGAAATTCCAGGCCGCTTAAAGCACCAAGAAATACTGCGATTTGTAAAGCTATGGCGTTACAAAGACGTCGGCAACGAACTATGCGGAAGTCCATACATGACTCCCCACAGCAGTTCGGAACAGTCAGGGACAGGCTGATAAGCAAAGCTTATTAAGTTCAGTATGGACAGTGATCGAGATCGACTCTGGAAACGCTTGACGGCGAGGGTCTTGGCAGAGCAATGTCCCGAGCGAACATTCCAAACCTCTTTCCGGTAGGCAATGGCTAACGAAACCATGGGTATCGCTCTCGGCATGATCGAGACTCGCGGCCTGGTTCCCGCAATTGAAGCCGCTGATGCGATGACCAAAGCCGCCGAAGTGCGTCTTATTGGTCGTGAGTTCGTCGGCGGTGGTTATGTGACCGTTTTGGTCCGCGGTGAAACCGGCGCTGTTAACGCTGCAGTGCGTGCAGGTGCAGATGCTTGCGAGCGTGTGGGCGACGGCCTGGTTGCTGCTCACATCATTGCTCGCCCCCACCGCGAAGTGGAGCCTGCATTGGGCAATGGCAATTTCCTTGGTCAAAAGGACTGAGACCTAGCTGAGCCTCAATTGAGGCCATCACGTCTCACCCCCCTCTTCACCGATTAACGGAAATTTCCAATGAGCAAGAAGTACGACGCTGGGGTCAAGGAGTACAGGGACACTTACTGGACTCCTGATTACGTTCCCCTAGACACCGACCTCCTGGCCTGCTTCAAGTGCACCGGCCAAGAAGGTGTTCCCAAGGAAGAAGTTGCCGCTGCTGTGGCTGCTGAATCCTCAACCGGCACCTGGTCCACTGTGTGGTCCGAGCTCCTCACCGACCTCGACTTCTACAAGGGCCGTTGCTATCGCATCGAAGACGTTCCTGGTGACAAGGAGGCGTTCTATGCCTTCATCGCTTACCCCCTCGACCTGTTCGAAGAGGGTTCGATCACCAACGTTCTGACCTCATTGGTCGGCAACGTGTTCGGCTTCAAAGCTTTGCGCCACCTGCGTCTGGAAGACATTCGCTTCCCGATTGCATTCATCAAGTGCTGCGCAGGCCCACCAAACGGCATTGCCGTTGAGCGTGACCGTATGAACAAGTACGGCCGTCCACTGTTGGGTTGCACCATCAAGCCAAAACTTGGCTTGAGCGGCAAGAACTATGGCCGTGTTGTCTATGAGTGCCTGCGTGGCGGTCTGGACTTCACCAAGGACGACGAGAACATCAACTCCCAGCCGTTCCAGCGTTGGCAGAACCGCTTCGAATTCGTTGCGGAAGCCATCAAGCTGGCCGAACAGGAGACCGGTGAGCGCAAGGGTCACTACCTCAACGTGACCGCCAACACTCCCGAAGAGATGTATGAGCGCGCTGAGTTCGCTAAAGAACTCAATCAGCCGATCATCATGCACGACTTCATCACCGGTGGCTTTACCGCCAACACCGGTCTGTCGAAGTGGTGTCGTGCGAACGGCATGCTGCTGCACATTCACCGTGCCATGCACGCTGTGATTGACCGTCATCCCAAGCACGGCATTCACTTCCGCGTTCTCGCGAAGTGCCTGCGTCTCTCCGGTGGTGACCAGCTTCACACCGGCACCGTGGTCGGCAAGTTGGAGGGTGATCGTCAGACCACCCTCGGCTACATCGACCAACTGCGTGAATCCTTCGTTCCTGAAGACCGCAGCCGCGGCAACTTCTTCGATCAGGACTGGGGTTCCATGCCCGGTGTGTTCGCCGTTGCTTCCGGTGGTATCCACGTGTGGCACATGCCCGCACTGGTGGCGATCTTCGGAGACGATTCCGTCCTGCAGTTCGGTGGTGGTACCCACGGTCACCCCTGGGGCTCCGCAGCTGGTGCTGCTGCTAACCGCGTTGCCCTTGAGGCCTGCGTCAAGGCACGTAACGCCGGTCGCGAGATCGAGAAAGAAAGCCGCGACATCCTTATGGAAGCCGGCAAGCACAGCCCCGAGCTGGCCATCGCTCTCGAGACCTGGAAGGAGATCAAGTTCGAGTTCGACACCGTCGACAAGCTCGACGTCCAGTGATCGGCAGGTTGGACGGCATCAACGTCGTCCAACCACCGCCTTTTGTCATAACTCCGACCGGATTCAACCCAAGTCTTTGGGATATCCGGTCACTCACTTTTCCTTAAACCAGGATCCCCATGCCTTTTCAGAGCACCGTGGGTGACTATCAAACAGTCGCCACCCTGGAGACCTTCGGCTTTCTTCCGCCGATGACCCAGGACGAGATCTATGACCAGATCGCGTACATCATTGCCCAGGGTTGGAGCCCGCTCGTAGAGCACGTCCACCCCTCCAATTCCATGGCCACTTATTGGTCTTATTGGAAGCTTCCCTTCTTTGGCGAGAAGGACTTGAACGTTGTTGTAAGTGAGCTCGAGGCTTGCCACCGCGCATACCCCGACCATCACGTACGCATCGTTGGTTACGACGCCTACACCCAGGGCCAAGGCTCCTGCTTCGTGGTGTTTGAAGGACGCTGATCTTTCGATCACTTCATCAACGAGCCCTGATCTTTTTGATCAGGGCTCAAGACTTTTCGAAGGGAAAGACTCCCTTCACTTATTGACGACACTCTCGGGCGGACATGGCCAGACTTTCCAGTCGCGAATTAGCACTTGAGCGCCGTAAGGCCCTCACTACCTCCGGGAAGAAGGCTTCGGTTGCCTCCGGTTCGGGTCGTGTTCGCATAGCGGCCGATGCCCGTTCAACTCGCACCAATGCCAATGCATCGGATGCCGCTGTTGAAGTGTCGACACCTGCCGTCGCTGTAGCTCCGCGACGCCCGCAGACATTGACCGCATCGTCAGCTCCGCGTTCCCGGGTTAAGCCGGTAAGCCAACCCAGTCGTGAATTGGTGCTTGCCCGTCGAGAAGCACTTTCACGTCGAGGGAAAACCGCCGACAAGACCAGTGATCGGAATCGTGCCGACGTCGCTCGTCAGACTCCAGTTGTTGCTTCAGTAGTTGTTGCTTCAGCAGCAGCCACTGAGTCATCTGCAGCTCCATCCCGTGCTGCGGCCACCGTTCAGTTGAGTGGACGCTCCAGCGAGAGGCGCCAAGCCACTCCAAAGCGTCGTGCGATTGAAAATCCCAGTCGCGCTTTGGTTTTGGCGCGTCGTGATGCCATGTCGAAGCATGGAAAAACCGCTGGCAAACAGCCCACGAGTGCTGCAGCAGTGGCCCGCCAGGCCAATCCAGACCTCACCAGCCGTGAACTCGCGCAACAGGTTCGTGAACTGCGTGCCAAGTCTGGTTCTCGTACGAAACAAAGCGCCGGGATCACGCGTCCATCTGGCCCCAATCGTCATGGCGCCAAGCAGGCTGCCGATGCCCATTGGAAAGTGGGTGAAAGTGAGACTTCCGCTGGACAAGTTGTCACCGGTACCCAAGCCAATCGCTCGGTGAAGACCACCGGGAACGAAGCCAGCACTTGCCGTTCGATCACTGGTACTGAGTACCTCGGTGCTGAAGTCTTCCAAACCTTCTGTCAATCCGCACCTGAAAAGACAACACCAGCGAAGGTTCGTGTCTCTGCCACAACCCATGGCAACCGGGTCACCGGTAATGAAGTGGGTCGCTCCGAGAAAGTGACGGGCGATGAGCCCGGTACCTGTAAGAACGTGACCGGTACCGAATACATCTCGGCGAATCAATCCGCTGCCTATTGCGGCGGTTCGACTCCTTCCCCTCGCAAGGTTGGACATAGCCAAAGCCAACAGGGCAGACGCATTAGTGGCGTCATGGTCGGCCAGTCTTCCAATGTCACGGGCAATGAGGCCGGTGCAAACCGCAGCCTGACGGGTGATCAATATCTTGGATCTGATCCTTTGCCTGAAGGACGCCCAGCCACCAAGGTTGGTTTGTCTGAAACTCTCTCTGGAACTGGTGTTACTGGCACTCTTGTCGGCCGTTCATCGGCAGTCACCGGTGATGAGTTCGGGTCTTGCCACCGCGTCACTGGCAATCAGTACTTGAGTTCTGAACAGTTCTCTACGTTCTGTGGTGCCAAACCAGAAGCACAAGCTTCCAAAGTGGGCTTCAGCGTCACCAACCGCAATCTGGTGGTGAGTGGAACCCAAACCGGCCGTTCGGAGCGCGTCACTGGGGACGAACCCGGCACGTGCAAAGCCGTGACGGGAACCCCCTACGCAGGTCTTGAGCAAGCCGGTCAGTACTGCGGCACCCCTGCGGTTCAAGCGATTCGTGAACGCACGCCGTCTCGTCCTGGTACGCCAGCGGCTCCCATGACTGGGCTTCAGCCCGGAATCGGTGGTGTGATGACGGGTGCAGAGCGCGGTGCTTGCGAAGTGATTTCTGGTACGCCGTACATCGGTGGTGATCAGCTGGCCGCGGCATGCGGAGCCGATGCTCCGGCTGGAGCCGATAGTCATGGACAGCCTGAAAGCGGATCTCCATGGACAAGCTTCAGCGTGGTGTCACCCGCTCGGGCCGCTCAACAGCAGAAGGATGCAACGTCTTCTGTCACCGGTACGTCTTATGAGGACGGCCAACGGATTACTGGCCCTTTTGACCTGGCTGGCGGAAAAGTGACCGGTACAGAGCAATTTCGCTTTGACAACCGTGAGTTCCAAACCCGTCAGCAACAAACCCGCCAGTTTCAACCCACGGTTATGTCTCCCCAGGCCGACAAAGAACCTGCCAAGCCTGTGTCCCGGGTAACTGGTGAAGGCTCGTCCACCAAAGTGACTGGTGATGACTGGGATCGTGGAGAGCACGTCACCGGTACAGAAGGCGTTTCGGCCCGTCGCCGCAACCCCACCCGTCCTGGTCCCATGAGTGCCATGGCGCCTAAGGACAACAAGCGGAATGAGGAAATCGAGTGGCCGATGAGTCGTGTGACGGGCTCCAGTGGCAGCACCGACAAAGGCTCTTTGATCACCCTTTCCGGCGGAGCCAGGGGCTGATCTGCTGATGGTTCGCTCTATGCCTTCCCGCAGCGGGCGAGCTCAGGCCCCCACGGCTCCGAGTCGACGTCAGTTGCAGCAAGAGCGTTCCGATCAAACGGATCGCTCCCCGGCCTCGAACAGTTCAACCGGTTCAGCTCGCAGTGTCGCCCTCGAACGACGCCGTGCTTTGACGACGGCTGGTAAAGCTGCGGTTGTGGTGCAAGGTTCCCTTGGGGCTGGCCGTACTCGCACTGGACGCGACAAGCGTCGTCCGACGCCCCAGCAACCGGGATGGGTGAGACGGGATCAGGCACCATCGCGCTCGGTGCCGTTCAACCTCAGTCGTTCCTCCCTGCCTCTCAATTCTCGTCAACACCCCCTCACCAATCAGGTTGCGAACGAACGTCTTCGTTCGTATGAGCTGGATGTGAAGGGTCGCTTTGATCGCATTGTTCCCCTGCTCCAGCAGGTCTCTGCTCTCCAGCATGAGTCCGACTTCCTGGTCCAAGCACAGCGCTTGAGTCGGGCTGAGCTGGGATTTGATTTGCCTAGCCACATCCTGGAACGGGCATGGGTGCGTCCCCTCGACATGCGCGGCTTATTTGCCTGGTGTGTGTTTGAAAGCCACCGCTTGTTTAGTGATCGCTTTTTTCAGGACGACCCGTTGCAGGGCGCTGAGGGGAGTGCTGCTGCCCAAGAATTTGAACAGTTTTTGCTCGATTGCGGCATCCATCTTTTGGATGTGACGCCCTGTTCCGATGGCCGCTTGGCTCACACCGTGGCCTATGCGTTGCGGATTCCGTTTAGCGCTGTACGCCGCCGCTCTCACGCTGGAGCGATGTTCGACGTAGAGAACACGGTGAACCGCTGGGTGAAAACAGAACATCGCCGTCATCGAGAGGGCAAGCCCAATCCATCCACGGAACCAACTCGCTATCTGAAGGTGGTCACGTATCACTTCAGCTCTCTTGATCCCCATCATCAAGGCTGCGCAGCCCACAGCAGCAACGATGCATTGGCGGCATCGGCCGGTCTACAGCGCCTCTTGGATTTTCGAGAAGCCGTTGAAAACAGCTTTTGTTGTGGTGCCTCCGTTGATCTCCTCCTGATCGGCCTTGATACCGATACCGATGCGATTCGCGTTCATCCACCGAATCGCGACAGCGAAATGGTTCTTGATCAGTGGGTTTGTGCTCGCGAGCTCCATGACGCAACCGCTGGGATGTCTCCGGATCAGGCGATGGCCCAGTTGGCCGAGGCTTTGGAATCTGCTGCTCCAGGTCCGATGGAGCCCGGCATGGTTACGTTCATGACCCGTTTATTGGCCAACAACTGCTCACAGATTGATTACGTGCAGGATCTGCATGGAGCGCCCTATCCCGATGCCGGACATGCCGAGCGTTTTATTGGTGTGGGCATTGGTTTTAAAGAAGTGCATCTTCGAAATCTCACCTATTTCGCCCACCTCGACACCGTCGAGGAAGGAGCCCCTGATCTCGATGTGGGCGTCAAAATTTTTCGAGGACTCAATGTGTCTCGAGATTTACCGATCCCTGTGCTGGTTCGCTTCGATTATTCGGGGCGTGTTCCCGGTGCTCGCGATCGCGCCATTGCCGATTGTTGGCGCGTGAATCAAGCCATCGCAGATCGTTATTCCGATTTGGTCAAAGACGGTTTGCTGCACACGTGCTTGACCGTTCGTGACCGGCATCAAGCAACAACGGCCGAGATTATCGGCTCAACGCTCGACCCCCAGATTCAGGAGGCTCACTGATCATGCTCATCGTCAAGGTCGTTAAGCCACTGGTCTCTACCAATCGCATTCCAGATTTCGAGCACAAGCATTTGCAGGTTGTGCTTGATGGCAGCACCAAAAAAGTCGCCGTAGACGCTGTTGGTGCCAAGCCAGGCGACTGGGTGATTTGTGTGAGTAGTTCAGCTGCTCGAGAAGCGGCTGGAAGTAAGTCGTATCCCAGCGATCTCACGATTGTCGGGATCATCGATCATTGGGAACCGGATCCGCCTAAAACAGCGTCGCCCTCACCCAGTTCTTCTCCCTCCACCAAATCGTCAGGAGGCTCAGCAGGCTGATGGAGATCATGCAGGTATCCGACACGTTGATCTGCACCTTCCGCGTTGCCGGTTTGGATCACATGCATTTGCGCATTCTTGTGAATAACAAGGGCAAGAAACTGGTTGCTGTTGATCCTGTAGGCGCCAGAAAGGGCAACTGGGTTTTCACCGCTAGCGGTTCGGCTGCGCGGCATGCCTGCCCAGATAACACCGTGCTTACCGATCTCACCATCGGCGGGATCATCGATCACTGGACGCCGGACGGATAGGGATTGTCCCTCCTCTCCTCCGCCTCCGTTCTGCATCCAATTTTTACCAGCTATGGCTACTCCTTCCTCCACACCGCGTCGTCGCAGTACTGCTGCTAACAAGACAGTTGATGTGAAGCCGGTTGCTGCGACCACGGCTGCAGCAAGCGCAGGCGCGACTGACAAGGGGAAGACCGCTCAGGCCGCTCAGAAGTCGTCGAGCCCTGCCTCGAAATCAATAGCAAAAACGCCTCCGAGGGGTGGTGGCTTGGCCCCATCCGGTGCAGGCTCGAACGCCCGTGTCGGTGGAGTTGCCCTTGGCATGATTGAAACTCGCGGCATGGTTCCAGCGATTGAAGCCGCTGATGCAATGACCAAAGCTGCGGAAGTGAGCTTGGTTTGCCGTGAATATGTCGGTGGTGGATATGTGACGGTGATGGTGCGTGGTGAGACCGGTGCAGTGAACGCTGCAGTGCGTGCCGGTGCCGACGCCTGCGAGCGTGTCGGCGATGGCCTCGTGGCTGCCCACATCATTGCCCGCCCCAATGATGGTGTTGAGCCAGCTCTCGTTGGCACAGGAGCGATCCGTCGCAGTTGAAACCACAAATCGCCGATGAAAGTGGTTCAACCAGAGGCCCCCAATTGGCCTTTTCACGCCTAGATTCTCGGCCCGATCAACGACCTGCCCGATTGCGATCCCGCTTGCCGTTTTGAATCAGGAGCTTTCGTTCTCTCTGCTAACCGCCTGGTTGATTCCGTTGTACGGATTCGTCGGGATGCTTGTTTCCCTGCCCTGGGCAGCTGGCTTGTTCCGTCGTGTGGCCCATCGGCCAGCGGCCTATCTCAACATCTTGCTCACGCTGCTGGCCTTCGTGCATGGCAGCGTGATTCTCCAAGAGGTGTTTCAGTCCGGACCCGTTGATCTCTCCTATCCCTGGCTCACCGTTGCGGATTTGGAGCTCGACATCAGTTTCAGTTTGTCGCTGACCAACCTTGTCGCCCTCGAGCTGATCACAGGGTTGAGCCTGTTTTCCCAGGTGTATTCGCTTGGATATATGGATAAGGAATGGGCTTTGGCTCGTTTCTTTGCCTTGCTTGGCTTCTTTGAGGGAGCGATGAGTGGTGTGGTGCTGAGCGACTCACTCTTTCAGAGCTATTTCCTCTTGGAAATGCTCACCCTCTCCACTTATCTATTAGTCGGTTTTTGGTATGCCCAGCCTCTGGTGATCACTGCCGCGCGGGATGCCTTTCTCACCAAACGTGTGGGAGATGTGCTGCTGCTCATGGGCGTAGTGGCTCTATGCAGTTTTGCTGGAGGCATGGGATTCAATGACCTGTATGCATGGGCTGCCACTGATTCCCTGTCACCCCTTGCCGCAACGCTTTTGGGCCTTGGTTTAATCGCAGGGCCAACCGGAAAGTGCGCTCAGTTCCCGATGCATCTTTGGCTAGATGAAGCCATGGAGGGGCCGAATCCCGCTTCAATTTTGAGAAATTCGGTGGTGGTCACCTGTGGAGCCATCGTTTTGCTCAAGGTGATGCCCATCCTTCAGCACTCACCGGTGGCATTGACGGTGCTTTTAGTGATCGGAAGCATCAGTGCGATTGGCGGCTCTTTGGTGGCCTTGGCTCAGGTGGATATCAAGCGAACCATGTCGTATTCCACAACGGCACACCTGGGCTTGGTTTTTATCGCCATCGCTTTGCAAATTCCAGTGTTGGCTCTGCTGTTGTTGTTCTCCCATGCCGTCTCGAAAGCTTTGCTCTCGATGAGCATCGGAGGGGTGATTGCATCGACGAACTGCCAAGACATCACCGAACTGGGGGGCTTAGGCAGCCGGATGCCTGCCACCACCACGTCGTTCATCATCGGCGGGGCTGGTTTAGTCGCGTTCCTGCCGCTGGGAGGTTTTCTCGCTTTTGCTCAGTCGATCGAGTTGTTAAGCGTCCGCTCAATTCCGTTTATGGCGGTGTTCCTGATCACCAATGCGCTGACGGCCTTGGGTTTGGTTCGCGTCTTCCGGCATGTGTTCTTGGGTGATGCTTTGATCAAATCCCGTCGAGCCGCCGAGGTGAACTGGCAAATGGCGCTGCCGATGGTCGCCTTATGTGTCGTGGTTCTTCTCACGCCTGTTCTTCTGGTGCGCCTTGAATCCCTCGATGGTTTGCTGGCTTTTCCTTTGTGGGCGGCAGGACTGGTTGTTGGCAGTGGCTTGATTGGCCTGCTGGCAGGCGCCTTAATCCCCTTGAGCAAAGCTTGGTCGCGGTCGTTGAATCCAGTGCTCCGCTGGTTTCAGGATCTACTGGCCTACGACTTTTATACCGAGCGTTTTTATCGACTCACGATTGTCAATGTCGTGGCTGGTTTCTCCAGACTTGCGGCTTGGTTTGATCGCAACGTTGTCGACGGCGTTCTTCACGGTGTGGCTCGTTTGTCCTTGCAAAGTGCAGAAGGGCTCAAGCTCAGTGTGAGCGGTCAAAGCCAGTCGTATGTGCTCACGGTTCTGGTGGCCATTGTTCTTTTTCTCACAGCAGTGAGTTGGTTCCTCACTTAGTTGATCTGATGTTGCTCTCGCTCCTACTTCTGATCCCGTTCTCTGGGGCTCTCGGTTTACTGCTTTGGCCAACGACCCAAAGCAGTGAGCGGATTCGGATCGGCGCGATTGTGATTTTGGTGGTGCAATGCGTTGCCAGTTTTGCCCTGTTGCTTCCTTTCGACCCCACCGATGCAGCCCTGCAACTGGTCGAGCAGGCTCGCTGGGTGCATTCCATTGGCCTTGATTACGCCTTGGCAGTGGATGGTTTGTCGCTGCCACTGGTGCTGATGAATGCCGTGCTGTGTTTGGTGGCAGCAGTGGCGTCCCGATCCATCGACAACCGTCCGAGGATTTATTTCGCCCTCCTGCTGGTGATCAGTGGTGCGGTGAATGGAGCGTTTCTCTCTCAAAACCTGCTTCTCTTTTTCCTCTTCTATGAATTAGAGCTGATTCCGCTGTGGCTCTTAATTGCTGTTTGGGGAGGGGCGAATCGCTCCTATGCCGCAACAAAGTTTTTGATCGTTACGGCTGTGTCGGGAATGTTGATTCTTGGCGCGTTCCTGGGGCTTGCCTTCGTCACCGGAACGATGGATTTCAGCCTGAGGCCAATCCTGAGCGGTGAATTGGGATTGAAAGCTCAGTTCTTGCTGATGGGAGCTCTGCTGATTGGTTTCGGCATCAAAATTCCGCTGTTCCCGTTCCACACCTGGCTACCCGATGCCCACACGGAGGCATCAACACCAGTTTCCGTGCTTTTGGCTGGTGTTCTGTTGAAGTTGGGAACGTACGGTCTGCTGCGTTTTTGCTTGGGTTTATTCCCAGAGGCTTGGCAGTTGGCAGCCCCTTGGCTGGCTGCTTGGGCCGCCATTTCAGTGCTGTATGGCTCGCTGGCGGCCATTGCCCAAACAGATATGAAACGGATGGTGGCTTACAGCTCCGTTGGCCACATGGGATACGTCCTATTGGCAGCAGCAGCGGCGACTCCCCTGGGATTGATGGGGGCGCTGTTCCAGATGATTAGTCATGGCTTGATTTCAGGCGTGTTGTTTCTCTTGGTGGGTGTGGTTTACGCCCGGACGGGCACGAGGGATCTCAATGTTTTGCGGGGCCTCCTCAACCCCGAACGGGGCCTGCCGCTGACGGGATCCCTCATGATCATTGGCGTGATGGCGAGTGCGGGTATTCCTGGTATGGCTGGTTTTATCTCAGAATTCCTGATTTTCCGGGGCAGTTTGCAACCGTTCCCTGTTGCCACCCTGCTCTCGATGGTGGGATCTGGCTTAACCGCTGTTTATTTTCTGTTGTTGGTGAACCGCGCATTCTTTGGGCGTTTGGCCATTGCTCCAGGCGAAGTCGCCAATCCGCGCGTTCTGGATCGGGTTTCCCTGCGCGAGCAGGTGCCAGCGATTGCCTTGAGCCTTGGTGTTCTGGCCCTTGGTTTGGCTCCTGAGCTGCTCTCCAACCTCAGCGAGGCCGCCACAACCGGATTGAGTCAACTCAGCGGAGGATTGTCATGACCACAACAGTGAAACCAATCACAGCGCCTGTTCTCCCCGATCAAGAGGAATTAATTCAGCGCCTGTTGTCTGACTCCCCGTTGTTGGCGGATACGCAAGACCATCTCGTTCAGGTGGTGAATGTGTTGGAGACCTATGGAATCGTTCTTGATGCTTACAGCAAAAACTTGGTGGATCAAGGAGAGAAGCAGTTGCTCAATCCTTTCCCCATTTTTCGTTTTTTCCACGAGGGGTTAACGCCAAAGCGGCTCTGGGATCACCTTCTCGGTGATCGGATTAATTTCGAGTACGCCGAATATTGTCAAAAAGCGATGTTCTGGCATGGCACTGGGGGCCTTGATGCCTATCTCGATAGTGAGCCTTTTCAGGATGTTTGCCAGAGGATCATCCAGCGAAAAGCCCAGCGCGATCCTTTGCTGGCCCTCACCAACAAGTTGTATCCAGGGTTTGCTCCGGAGTCGATTCGTTCTCTCACCACGATCTATTGCTTGGGCTTGTTCTGGCGTGTGATGAGTGATCTTTTCGTTGATTTGGCTCGTCGCTATGCGATCAAGGAAGTCACCTGTGTCAACGATGTGGTGCATCACATCCGTGATGGGCTTGTTGCTGCTGCCGCTAACCCAATCACCTACGGGGTGGATGTGGCGGGAGAAAAAATCTGGGTGTTGCCCCCGGAAGCTGGTCTCACATTTTTGGTGGATGTCGCTGTTCCTTACGTGGAAGCGGTGTTTTTTAGGGGTATGCCGTTCCTCGGCACCGTGTCTTACAACGCCCAGGCACGTCAGATTTCACCAGACATCAGTGATTTCAAGTACGGCGCTCTATACGCCGATCCGATTCCCAGCATGGGAGCTGGTATTCCCCCCAGTCTCTGCATGAAAGATATGTTCCGGCATCTGCCGGAGGAACTCGGTCGTTGGTACGACGATCACGGCCGTGGCCAAGTTGATGTGCATGTTCAAATCTGCGTCAGTTTCCAGAAGTCGATGTTCTGTGTCACCAACGGGGCGATTGCTGGAACGATGCCCCATGCGCTCGATACCACCGATGCTGATCAACAAGCTGCCAACCGCGCCTATGCCGAGGCTTGGTCTGGGCGGTTGATGGGCTGTCAGCGGGGAGCGCTCCTCTAGGTTTTAGGGAGGGCTTGGTCTCGGTACGTTGCATGGATCAGTGGCAGGAACGCAAGCGCCCGGTTTGTCTTGAGCGGCGCTACGAATTCGAGAGTTACAACGCCACCAGGGATTTCTTGGATCGCCTTGGGGAGTTCAGTGAGACAACCCAACGCTTTCCCGATATCAGTTTTGGAAAAACGTATGTGAACATCACGCTTCGCCCTGAGTCGGATGAGGCTGATGCTGTTTTGACGGATGCGGATCGCAGTTTTGCGGTAGAGATTGATGCCCTCATCCGTTGATTTAGCGGCGGCCTATGCCGAATCTGGGGTCGCCGATGTTCAAGAGCAGCTGGACCGTGAGCTGATTGGTCTGACGTCGGTGAAGACGCGGATTCGTGAGATTGCAGCGCTGTTGCTCGTGGATCAGGCACGGCAACAGATGGATCTCCCCAGCACGGCTCCGAGTTTGCACATGTCCTTTACAGGGCGTCCTGGCACAGGAAAAACCACCGTTGCGCAGCGCATGTCGCAAATCCTCCACCGTTTGGGATATTTGCGTAAAGGGCATTTGGTGACGGCGACCCGGGATGATCTGGTTGGTCAATATGTGGGCCACACAGCGCCAAAAACAAAAGAGATGATCAAGCGTGCCCAGGGTGGTGTGCTGTTTATCGATGAGGCCTATTACCTCTATAAGCCAGGAAATGAGCGGGACTATGGCGCCGAGGCGATTGAGATCCTGTTGCAGGAAATGGAGCGACAACGAACGGATTTTGTCGTGATTTTTGCTGGCTACAAAGACAAAATGGAGACTTTTTATAGCTCCAATCCAGGCCTTTCATCGCGGGTAGCGCACCATCTTGATTTTCCCGATTACAGCGATCAAGAGTTGATGGCCATTGCAGATTTGTTGCTTGAAGCTCAGCACTATTGCTTGAGTCCTGAAGCAAATGAGGCCTTTGAGGAGTACATCGGTCGACGCCGTCAGCTGCCGTTTTTTGCGAATGCCCGATCGATTCGCAATGCCATCGATCGAGCACGACTGCGTCAGGCAAATCGATTGTTTGAGCGGATGGGAGACGCCTTTACAAAGGACGACTTGATGACCATTGAGGCTTCGGACATTCGTGCGAGTCGAGTGTTCGCTGGGGAGGTGGAGGGACATCACCCAGGCTTGTCCCCTGCTTGATCAGGTGAGCCATGGCGACTCCCACCAGCAGACCACTAGCCCCATGCCCCTGAAGTAAAGCCAAGCCCAGCACAACAACCACCAGTGGTGAAGGCAAAAGAATGCGATAAAAGGCGCCCGTGAGCCCTCCGCACCAGCTGCCGAGGCTGCCCAGGTCGGGAAAGATTTGATGGAGCCCCGTGCCGGTGGCACAGGCAATCAAAAAAACAGGGAAAAAGATCCCACCACGCCAGCCTGTTTCAAGGCAAAGGCCCAGCATCAACAGTTTGCCGAAGGCGGATAAGAACAGCAGTGCGGAGGGATGGCTTTGTTGGTTTTCCAGCAGAGGCCGCATCTGCTCTTCCCCGCCAAAAGGCACGAGGGGAAGCCAATGCATCAAGGCACCTAGCAGCACTCCGGTGACTACAGGCCACCAGCACCAGCGCGCCATGAGCCGCCGTTGTTCTAGCCAGTAACGCCACCTTTGGAAGATGAGTCCCAACCCGCAACCGACTGCTCCGGCTAGCAACGCTGCAACAAGAGTGTCGAAACTTTCCCCAATGTTGGAGGGCCAGACGTAGGGCAAGTTTTTGAGGGACCCACCGCTGGCTTCATTGATGCCGTGGAAAGCAACAAAACCACTAAGCCCCCCCAGAATTCCAGGGATCCAACGGCGAAGAACGTCTTGTTTCCGCTCACCGACCACCATGCCTCCCAAGAGAGGGGCGCCGAGAAATCCCAAGCTTCCGGCCACAGAGGCTGACTGCAGAGCTTGATCGTTGCCTTTCCACATTCGACGACTGATCAATGTCGCAAGTCGCGTCATTAGGGCTTCTGGGCCAATGCTGCCACCACCGATCTGGGCGAGGGCAGCCCCAAGAATGGCCCTGCGCTCGTCTCGTTTTGGTGCCCGGTCTGGATGACGCAAGTCCTCCATGGTTTCTGGGAGTTCGGGCAGCAAGGTGGAGGAACCACCGCGATGAATGAACGAGAGAAGCAATCCAAAGCCCCCGCAGACCAACACCGACCAAGCCAAGGGTGGAGCTTGTCCGAGGGCCTGTTCAACCGGACCTCCCCAAAGCTGTCGTGTGGCGAGATCAATCAGGCTGATGATCAATGCCACGCCCGCCCCACTTGCTGCGCCGGCGAACAACGCCATCAGGCTGAAGCGCAGTTGATCGATCAGAAGTTTGTTGATCAGTGGAGGGTGAGCGAGGTGTTGGCCTGAGTGTCGCTGATTCATCCGCAGACGGGTAGGTGTTGTCTCTGAAGGTGTCTGCCCCACACCTGTTGGGACGCTCGAAGTCTTAGATGATGCGACGGACGGCAGGAATGTTTCGCAATTGATGACTTCCCCAAAACGACAGAACGATGGCCAAAATCGTGGCCGATAGGCTCAGGATCCAAATATTCGTTATACCTAACAGGTAGAGGGGCATAAAACATCCATAGAGGATGGGCATGTGAATCAAATAGGCACCAAAGCCATCTCGTCCTGCTTGGGCTAACCATGCTCCGCCAATGTGCTCATGCTGCTGAGTCCAAGTAAGAAACATAGCCATATAGCCCCAGCCTACGAATGGAATGAGGGCCGATAAAATTGGCAATGCTTGCTGAAGGAAGTAGGAATTGTTGCCCATCAGAATAGTTGCAACCATGATGGCCAAAAAAGTCAAGCTGATCAACAGAGATGCTTGAAACCATGAAGATGCCAAACGTAGATTGATGCGTTCAATCCAACGATGGGATGCTGCCTTGCAGCCAACGGCAAAGAGAAATCCATAGGTGAATAGGTGCATACCTTGATACCCAAGACCATCTAGGTTTGTTTCCTTCAGGTTGATCCAAACATTTGAGAAATGGCTCATTTCCATTTCTGCTAGTCCAAGAATCATGGCACTGATGAGCCAAGATCTCCATCCAGGAACGGATGTTGCCTGATTGATTGAAAATTTGGTTTTGCGAAGGCCTACCCATATGCAATACAGAGCATTGAACAAAATCAAGACAACTAGAAACCATTGTGGTCCGATTCTGTTGAGCGGTAGGTTGATGATGCTCTGGCCGAATGCAGGGCTGTCAGGTACAAGTAATCCGCCAATTGGTAAGATATTATTAATCAAGATTATGCTAAATATTAAAGGGATTCCAAGGCGAATGAGGCGATTTTTGGCAAACTGCTTAAGGCCTTGCTTTTGAACCGATTCAGGTAATAGATATCCAGATATTAAAAATAAGATATTCATGAAAAATGTATTGCTTACCCAGACAAACCAAAGATTCACGCCCTCAAATAGTGGTGCATCTTTGATGAGTTGGCCGACGCCATCGGAGGACAGGCTGGCGAGTAGAACAGTATGGGAAGCGATCACCAAAGCGATCATGATCGCTTTGATCTGGTCGAGAAAAAGGCTCCTCTGTCTTGGCTTGTTTTGAATCAGTGACTCCATTACTCGATTGTTTTTGAGTTAGATGTTTTTATTGTTCTTGCCTGCTTTCGTCTGGTTGCTTTTTTGGTCAGAAGGAGAAGGCTTTGAAGCTTTTTGATGGTTGGTGTTTTACCAGTCTATTCATTGCTTTGATTGATTATTTTGATGCATTGTTGAAATGTATTGTTGAGATCACAGATCGCGCTCCAGCCACTTTCACGATTCATCTTCAAGAGTTGGTGGGGCCTGGCTCTTTGTTCATGTTGTAGTGACATTGGCCAAGATCAGCTCCAAAATGGATCATGATCAACAGGGACTGCTTCCCTTTCCCCGAACGTGGAATACTTTGTTCAATCGGATCGCGTGCGCGAAGCTTTCGAGGAGGTGAAAGGCCTGCTAGCAGGTAAAACTTCGATGGCTTGTATGGGAGATATGCTCACGCTGGCAGCCTTTAGTCATGCTATTCCCATCAATAATTCACTTCTAGGTGCATTTACAACAGAGCGAGAAGCGTTAATGGCTTGTCAGGATAAGCAGCCTGATTTGCTGTACATCACGGAACAGTTGGAACAGGGATATGGTATTAATCTTGCTTTAAAAGTTAAAAATATTTCCCCAGCCACTAGTGTTTTAGTGTTTTTACACCGTGAAAGCCAAGACGTTGTGCGAGAAGCAATTGAGGCGAATGTTGATGGAATTATCTTCGTTCATTCCATTGGTCAAAGTGCCGATGGCGATTTTTTGAAGTCGATTCGCGCGATTGCGAATGGATCAAGTTATTACCCGAAGGAAGTGAGAACCATGGCTGGTTATGTCAAAAGTATCGCACTTGCCGGATTGTCCGACCGTGAATCAGAAGTTTTAGAAGCGTTGTGCCAAGGAATGAGTAATAAAGAGATGGCTGAAGTCTTGTTCGTCAGTCCTGAAACAATTAAAAGCCACGTTAGTACTGTGATTGGCAAGCTTGGTGTTAAAGACCGAACTCAAGCAGTGATTTCTGCCATACGCGCAGGGATGTAATGAATCTGTTGTTTTAAGATTGTTCAGAGGTCTGATCCATCGTCTGCTGGCTGATTGCAATGAGTTGATGGGTCTGGTTATAATCTGCTTGAATAATTTGAAGCTGATTATTTTTTGTTTGCCAGTAAATTGTGATGCCAAATGACTTGTCTTGTAATAACACTTTTGGGCAGCGAAGAATGATGTTGTCAGGAAAGAAATGATTGGCATGATTGTCCTTAAGTTCATCTTCGTTCCACTGCCATTGACGGGCTTGTATTGGATCTCGGAACAGGTCTGATTGAATTCGGAGTTCTTCCCCTTGCCATCTTCCCTCAATCGTCCAGGGATTGACTTGCTCAGTGTTGGTCGACCAGTTGTTGTTCCATGGGTCTCCGCGGTATTCACGAATGCTTGCTGTATGCAGTAATTGTCCGCTGTCTCCATAGAGAACTCCCACGCTATGGCGAATGTCTTTTTGCGTTAGAAAGAGTTCAAAGGGTTGATATTGGGTGTTTTTAAGCTGTGGTATTAACCATGCCGCTGCACCATTCTCAAAGGCGAAGCCCCGCATCAAGGTGCTTGCTGGATGAGCAAATCCATCGTTGTGGCTATGTTCATCGATGGAATAATTCCATCGCATTGTATTTGTATCGCCATTGGCATACATTTGTTGATTAGTTTGAGCGATCTCAGAGCAGTCTGAATTGGCTGAAAATGAACGTTTGCTTTTAAATGATTCCTGAATTTTGCCCGATTGGGAATATCGCGTCCACTGGCCTAGCCAGCTGCCTAAATGGTGCTGCCAAAATAAATTCCAATTGGTTGTGGATCGGCTGACCATACTATTGTTGTCGCTTATAAGGTGCAAACTGCTTGTCTTGGCTTGGACAGGATAGGCGATATCAATTTCTGAGTTCGACGGCCCGATGCGCCAAAATTATTTTAATTTGTAGATGAATGAAGTTGTCGTTTGCTATGCCATCGTCCAATTCTTGGCATGATCAAAATTAAGGCTGCAAGGAAGCACATCGTGAGGAGCAAGCCGTGCATGAAAAAAAATGTGAGCACGATATGAATGGTGATTGCTACTGCTGCGAGCATCGCTAATCCTGTTAAAGCAGCGCTCCTTAACGTTTTGGTGTAGCTCCGCATCTCAAGATTGCCGATGGCTGAACGGTATCGCTCAACCCCTTGCTGGTCCACCCCGTTTGCTGACTTCTTTCGTTGGCTGGATCTCACTAAACAGATCACCCATTCATGGGACGACATCACGCCTTCATGGGGTGAAACTTGGAGTATCCACAATGAAAAACTATGGTTCAACTTCCTACACTGACCATGCGAGCTGAACGAGAACAGCTTGCCCAATTGATGAGTCAGCCTTTTGCATGGCGGCCCGATTACAAGCAAACAAAGCAATCTTTTGAACTTTTTGTGCAGGATTTGCAAACCTCGAAGGTGATGGAATGTCTTGTGGCAATGCAATCTGGCTGAGTTCATTTACCAGTAGGGGTCGGTGGCAAATGTCACCACTAATTCCCCCGATTTGGAGGGTGGAACTGTGCTGATGCAGGCCCGAACCATCTTTCCGTTCACTTCGATTTCGCAGGCGCCACAGCTGCCCCCCAGACAGCCGGTTGGGATCGAAACGTCTGCGTTGCTAGCGGCTTTTAACCAGTCCTCGCCAACGGTTTCCATGGTGGTTTGGCCATGGGGCCAACGCACAGGAATGCTGCTCATCGCTGTCATCGTGATGATCACTATGGTTAAAGATAACGTTCACTCGGTGGTTCTTATCTGTTGGAACCGTCAATATCAAGTTGCTCGGCTCAATTCAATTCTTTTATGGAATGGATTGTGTTGAGAAGCTTGTTCATTTGGTTGCGGTGTAGAAAGCTCAATGAGGGACGGCCGCAATATCAAACCTCTGTTTCTTAGATGACGTGATGAACCACTCTCAGCGCAAGAGTGGTTCGAGATTGATGTGTTCTTCGAAGGCATCAGCGAGCCGATCGAGCAGTGCCTCCCGCTGCTTGCTGTGATGCTGCTGCTGCTCGGTAAGCGGCGGCAATCCTTTAGTCGCTCGGAGTTGGTTGAGCCAGCGCCGTCGCCAAGGGCCGCTTTCAAACACTCCATGCAGATAGGTGCCTGCCACCAATCCCCCATCCTCTCCGAAACGTTTAACCCAGCCCAGCTCGGCTTCACCGCATAACGGTTCGCAGGGGGCAGATGCTGTGGTGCGGCCGTAGTGCAGCTCAAAGCCTTCTAGTTGAAGCGTTGTGTTTCCTTGGGGCCAGAGAGCTGCACTGCTGCGCTGCCGCAATGCTTTGTTGTCGGTGAAGACGGTGTGAAGCGGAAGGAGGCCAAGCCCGGTTTCGCAGGAGTGAGCGCCACCTTCTAGGCCCTGGGGATCCTCAAGCTCCTGGCCGAGCATCTGCATGCCACCGCAAATACCAAACACGTGGCCTCCCCTAGCGCTGTAAGCCTGAAGGGCGGCCGCAAGTCCACTGCTGCGCATGGCAGACAAGTCCCGCAGGGTTTGCTTGCTGCCCGGAATCACCACGGCATCGGGCACGCCAAGCGCCTCCCCTGGAGAAACCCATCGCAGCTGCACCGTCGCTTCCGTTTCCAGAGGATCGAGATCTGAGAAGTTGCTCAACGACGGCAATCGCAACACGGCGATGTCCAGGTCGGAGGCACCCCTGCTGGGCTTTCGCTCAAGCAGGTCGAGGGAGTCTTCGGGGGGGAATAACTCATTGAGCCAGGGCATCACTCCCAGCACTGGCACTCCGGTGTTGTCTTCCAGCCAGGTTCTCCCCTGATCAAACAATTCGCGGCGGCCGCGGAACCGGTTGATCAGGATTCCTTTGATTAGCGGTCGTTCCACCGGTCGAAGCAAGGCGAGGGTGCCAACGATTTGCGCAAAGACGCCGCCCCGTTCGATGTCGGCGACGAGCAGACAGTTGGCTCGTAGGTATTGCGCCAATCTGAGGTTGGTGAGGTCGCGGCGCTGCAGGTTCACCTCCACAGGGCTGCCGGCTCCTTCCAGGACTAAACGTCCTTCAGGCCATTGCTGCTGCAGTTCGCTTAACCCGCTGCGAATGGCTTGCCAGCCTGGGCGAAACCAATCGCGGTAGTAGTGCTCGGCGCGGGCGGTGCCGACGCTTTGGCCTGAATGGATGACTTCGCTCGTGCTGTCGCCCTTCGGTTTGAGCAGCACAGGGTTCATCGCGCAGCAGGGCTCAAGACCGGCTGCCCAGGCCTGCATCGCTTGGGAGTAGGCCATCTCGCCTCCCGCGCCATCCACCCAGGCGTTGTTACTCATGTTCTGCCCTTTGAAAGGCAGGGGTTGCTCTCCCTGACGTTTCAGGACCCGGCAGAGGGCTGCTGTCATCAAGGTTTTGCCGGCACCACTAGAGGTGCCGAGCACCATCAGTGGGCGCTGCATCGCAAGCCTCCTTTCAAGACATCCTGCGCCGAAGCCAGTGTTGGAGCCACTCGTTCCAAGACACCGGCAGACGCAGAAGGTCTGGCGTGTCGTCGAGCATTTGGCGGCCGAGGGGTGTCAGTCGGAATCGGCTGGTGAGGCCCTGGCCATCCACTTCCCGGCGTAGGACCCCCACGCAAATCAGCCAAAGCAGATCGTTCTCGAGAGAATCGCTGTTGCGATACCAGCTCCCCTTGCGTTGATACAGGCGCGGGTTGTTGAGGAGTTGGCCCGCATCCAGCCCCTGCTCTTGAAGGCCTCGATAAACAGCTTCAGCAAATGGCAGGCAGCGCATTGCCCTACTGGCCCGATTGCGGCTGCGTTGGTCGAGCAGGTCGGTGGGGTGAGCGATGGCAATACGGCCTATTCCTGGCAGCCTACGAACCGTTGTTCAGCGTTGTGTTTTCGTGCTCCTCCTTGCCTCGGCGTCTCCCGCCCGTCGACGTTTGCTGGAGCAGGCGGCGATCCCCCATCGTGTTCGCGTTAGTGGTGTCGACGAAAGCACCATTCATGACCAAGACCCAAGGGCACTCGTGCAGAAGCTGGCGTTTGCCAAGGCTTCAGCTGTTCAGAGTTGTTTGGATCCCTCAGTTGATGGGGGGATTACAGCTGTGCTCGGATGTGATTCGGTGTTTGTTTTCGAGGGAGAGGTGTTTGGAAAGCCAGCCGATGCCAAGGAGGCGATCGATCGCTGGCAACGCATGGCTGGTGGGAGTGGAGAGTTGCTGACCGGCCACTGTTTGGTCGCTGATGGGCTGGGGGCGACCATGGCTTGCGTTAGCACCGTGGTGCAATTCGCTGCGCTTCGTTTGGGAGAGATTGAAGCGTATGTGGCCAGTGGAGAGCCATTGAACTGTGCGGGAGGCTTTGCCCTCGAAGGGCGTGGTGGGTTGTTGATTCGCGGATTAAATGGCTGTTATTCGAACGTGATCGGCTTGAGCCTGCCCTGGTTGCGCACTGCCCTAGAGGATCACTGCGCTGGTTGATCACGGTGTTGGCTCTAACGGTGTTGACTTCGATTGTGGTGGGTGCACAGATGGATAAATCACCGCATCATGGGGTCGATTTGTAGAACTTTGTTGTGTGGTTTCGACTCAGGCAACGCTTTAAAAGTTTTTGTTGTCTTGTTGTAGTGGCATTGCTCATGCTGCCACTAACTAGTCGGGCTTCATTGATTGATTTGACGCCTAAAAATGGGCTTGCTCCAGTCACCCATGGCAACCCAGAATTTACACAAGAAGGGAAGTTTGAGTTAGCCAAGGTTCGTATTCTTGGGGTGCCGGCGATCAATGTGGCAACCCTTGTTCCCCTTCAGGAATCATCATCGATTGGAGCCTCTGTTCGTGCTCGAGTGATTGAAGGAAATTTGCGTGCTTTGTATCACCCAGATCAGATTTGTTCATGGAGTGAGCGACTGAGTGAGGGAATACTTAACTCAATTTTGGAGGGAAATTCTCAAGTTTGTCGCGCTGGTGAACGTTATGGATTGATGCGATCGAATGAGCCCATCACCCTGAATATTGTCCAGGAAAATAATGGTCTTTATGAGATATCAGTTCGCGTATCTGGCCGTGAAGCATCGTTTCCGCTTCTCACAATAACCAATGCAGATGCAGAGATTAATGGCCTTGATGAAAAGGCTTTGGCTGAGCTTTGGCGGGATCGTTTGGAAAAGCGTTTGAACTATGCCCGGCAGGTTTACTCCCCAGAACAGCTGCAACATCGTTTCCGCTTGGCCTTGCTGATGGAACTTCTGTTGGGTGTTGCGGTGGCGGCGACTGTTCTGCTCTGGAATCGGTTGCGTCAGCGCACCACACGATTGCAACGTGAGCATTTAGAGCGGCGGCAACATCATCGGTGGAGCGAAATGCGTCTTCATGTCGAGCAGGCCCTCACGATTGCTGTGCTTGCTCTGATGCTGACGGAGTTGGTGTTGATGTTGGCCTTTGGCCTGATGGCCATTCCTGGTCAACTGCCATTAAGCATGAAATTGCTGCTGCAACCGTTGCTGGCAATCGCCAAGTTTGTCTTCATTAGTTTTTGTGCTTACTTGCTTCGTAGTTTGGTCACCTTCTTGTTACGACAGTGGTCGGCAGATATTGATGTTCCTTTGCAGGAGCAAAATCGCAGACAACAGCGCTATCGCAGTCTTGTCCGAATTAGTCATCGATTGGTGAATGTTGCCGGTATTTTGATCGTTGGTTTTTGGGTTGTGCTCGATGTTCCAGGGGTTCGCTCCACATCGACATCGTTGTTGTTAGCTGGTGGTGCTTTATTAGGTGCTTTGGCCTTCGTTTTTCAAGGTCTTTTGCGGGATTTCTCCACGGGACTATTAATGCTGCTTGAGGATCGTTGTGCGATTGGAGATTGGATTGAGGTGGATGGAATTCAGGGTGAAGTGATTGATGTTGGTCTGTTTAGTACCCAAGTTCGTTGCCTCGATCAGCGGGTCAATGTTGTTGATAATGCGTCTATTGTGCAGATGCGTAATCACACAAAACTTCGTTCGGGTAGTTTGATTACACTGTTGATTTCGCACCGGCAAACTGATCTCGATGTTGTTTACCGAGTGTTGGCTGCTGAGATTTCAGATTTTAAGCAAGATCCCCTTTGGGGCTCGCGACTGATTGCTGATCCGATTTTGCGTGGTGTGAAACGCACATCCGCCCTAGGCGTCCATATGCAAATTTTGTTGGTGACCAGAGCCGGTGAACAGTGGACAACGGAACGGGAATTCCAGCGTCGGATTCTGAAGGCGCTTCATCGGCGTGGTGTGGACCTTGCCGATGGCCTGGAAATTTCTCCATTAGGCCTGCTGCCCTCAGGAGCTCGTTAAAACGGTGTGCCCAGTTTTGTTTTCGTTGAATCAATGAAAACACTTGATTAGCGGAGTAATAAATTTCTGGTTCCCGAGACAGCTTGCATAAAGAGCAAAAGGGCAACGATCACATTGACGCTGATATGGAGGCGTCTGATTTGCATATTGCGGCCAATGCTGGGTTGCATCGCTGTGGTTGCCAGGAGCAGGGCGATCAGCGCCATCCCCATCCAAAAGTGAGATTGCCAGAACAACGCCGTCCATGGCTGATCGCTCAGTCGCTCGACAGCCGGCTGGAGTCCGAGCAGTAAGAGTCCGATCCAGCTGATGGCGGCCCAGGCCAGGCGCTGCCAAATCAGCTTGGTTTTCAAAACTTTGCTGTAGCTGAAGAGCACCGTCCCAGCGATCAGCACCAGTGCGAGGGGAGATGTGGTGTTGAGCAGGCTGACGCTAAGGGCGATCGGAATGGCAACAAGGATCCCTCCCACGGCCCAGGCAGCATGTTGGGCATGTTCGACCGGGACCGTTTCAGCAATCGGGTTGAGCTCCAAGCGTTTTTCGCGGGCGAGGATTCCGAGACGCACCGTGGCCCCGAACACGGGGTACACGAACAGAATCATCAACACAGGATGAGCCAGGCTCAACCAGTCGTGGGGGCTTATGGATTCCATGGCCAAAGCAATCACGAAGCCTCAATGACTATCTTCTATGAATGAGCTCTCAGATGCCGCTGTTTTATTGGTATCTGACATCCACCGAATTAATACAAACTTTTTGCTTGATTGGTTCAGTGATATTCGTATTGAATTTTTCAGCATTTGGTGTTTGCTTTAGATGCTATTGTTCTCGCTTGTTTTCACAATAAACTTGCTATCCAGCCCGGGTATTTTGAACTCATATTCTGGTGACTTGCTTTAACGTTTTGCGATAGAAAATTTAACTTGTATGAATTCAAGAATTGACTCTTGATGGCAAGTCTGCTTTTGAATTCGATTGGTATCTTGATTGGGAGTGCGACTAATTCTCTCTCAAATTGTGTCCCGGCTCCCGGAAATATAGAGAAGAGATAGTTTTTGTTTGTTAAAAGTCCTGCAATGTAAGTAATTCTG
Source organism: Synechococcus sp. CC9902 (assembly GCF_000012505.1). Lineage (NCBI taxonomy): Bacteria > Bacillati > Cyanobacteriota > Cyanophyceae > Synechococcales > Synechococcaceae > Synechococcus > Synechococcus sp. CC9902. The sequence continues at coordinate 1,540,918 of NC_007513.1, read as the reverse complement.
TTCATTCGTTCATTCTTCTGCGCATTGGTTTTCAGCTCAAGCTCGCACAACGTTTTGCTAGCCACCACTGCACTTGCATGGAGCTGTGGCTAGTAATCAGAAAGTGCTCATCACCTTAGTGACTCAAGCAATCTCCACAAGCCAAATGCCAAGCCTCACCAAAGTTCTTGGAGAGAGTCACCTCAGTTCATTTGTATTGGAGCGGTGGGCGCAACGCCACATCCAAAAGCGTTATGCAGTAGCTCCTGTTTGCCCTCCCGAGGACGACCTGAAAGAACAGGAATGATTACTTGGAGTGCAGGCATCGACATGCCGAGCCCAAGGTCTGGGTTGTCAACTCCGATGCCGTCCACTCCTAACTGGCACTGTGCCAATTCCCTAGGCTAGGTTCATGAGGTGAGGATAAAAACTTACGGGGTGGAAACAAGGCCACACTCCCACTGAGTTTTCGGAACCCCTGCCTTTGGCGGGGGTTTTGTTTTGGCTATTCCTGCAGAAAAATTATCTGCTAGCTGGTGCAGTCTGACCGTGTAGCCCTGGCGCAACTAACGCCCACTTGGTTCTTTCTTTTGGAGTGGTCAGCCCGTGGCCTTTTCCTTCTGAAATCAAACGAGCGTGTTTTATATATCTTTCGAATGGATTTAAATTAGCTATTACAGATCTTCATAAACGTGAATGTCGGCTGTTGAACTTTTGTTCTTTATAACGGCTTTTTTTGTGAATGTCATAAAATCATTACATCATCCCAGAAGCATGTAAGGAGCCATTCCTGCAACCCCCTTTTTTGTATATAGCAACTATGCCTGAACCAAGAATCACTCCACAAGATCAGCTTCGTATCGAGCAGACGTTGGTGAAACCTGCTGCTGCTATTTGGGGGGTAAAACTTTTGAAGTTTCTCAAGCTTGAAAAGCTATTGAAGCTCGGTGACAAGGAAGGCTGACTATGAATCTCTTGCGGGCTTGTGATGACTTGAGGAGCTTTATCGAGACGGCTCAAAAGCTGATCGAGACTTGGGATGAAGACCCTGATAACTACTCAAAGCTGGAGCAAAACCTCACAGAGCTAAAAGCTGAAATAGAGAAGTTCAAAGACTGAGGCGATCACTTATCCATTTTTCAAGTGGCCGTACTTGATTGGGGTGTGTGTGGTTCGTTGGGTCAACGCTGATCCGCTGAGGCACATCGAGCCAAGAGTTTGAACCTCTGCCGGAAACACGTTGGGGCATGATCAACTACTAAAAAACCACACCTTGCGGCGGGATGATGTTTATTAAGTGCCAGGCAGTGGATGGCATTTATGCGTGATTAGCCAGTGATTAAAGAAATAAAAGTGCCTGAGGTTAAAAGAGTTTTAAGAGCCTAGGCTACATAAAAATAATCGGACACCACTCCTCGCATTTTTGAAGCCAGGAATCGTGAACCCTCACATCCCGTTCGATTGGTGTTGATGTTAAGGCATTGATTACAGGTAGTTGTTGAACAGCTTTGCGTTGCGCTGTTGTATTTGCACCACCAAAGCGAACCTTAAGGTCTGCAGAAACTCTGGTGTCAAATTCTTCGTCATAGGAGACATTCACACCAGCTGTTAATCCATTGCTGATCTCATAGGCCAAGCGTCCTCGCATACCAGAACCATCGACATCTTCTTGATCACGGTGTTGGTAGTAATAACCTATGGATGCTTTTAGAACTGGAGTGATGAAATAACCGGCATCCAGGCCGTAGGTGTTCAACGCACCAGAGTCAAAGACACTGTTGAGTCTCTGCTCCACATCACCAACAGGGATCAGTCCATAGCCGTTCAAGGTCCAGCTATTAGAAACCGCTTCTGCATTCAGTGCGATCTGCTGGAACCCGACGGTTTTCTTGTTTTTAACGTTGACGCCGGTATCGGCATCACCTGATTTCAATGTACGGCTGTCATAACCACCATTCAGGCCAAACATCCAACTGCGGTCGTTGTTCAGCCAGCGATAACCAACACGGGTTGAAGTGGACAAAGTTCCACCAGCAACCTCGGTATTGATGAGGCTGCTTTCGCCGTCGCGATCGGCGAAGTTGGCGTTGACCAGGGCATCAAGGAACCACACGCTGTTCTCACCAACAGAGAGCGGGAGAAAACCACCGATGCCTGCTTGGTTTGGTGTTCCTGCACCTTGTAGTGCGCCTTGAAAACCAATGGTGGGTTTGACGATATCAGCGAGGCTGATGCTCATCACACCAAGGTCTTCTGCTGAGCCTTCTTGAGCAGTAGCAGCCAGTGGTGCAACAAAAGCAGCAGTGGCAAGCAGCCCTGCAGAAAGACGACGCAGCATTAAACGATTTATAAACGAATTAATGGTGACAGCGATTTATGATATTTGTTACGTAAAAAGTGCAGTCCCCAAGGTGACTTTCACGGCAGTCCTTCAAAGCCAACGAAACTCGTCGCTCTTGCTAACCCCCCTGTGTGATTCGAACACACGACCTATTACTTTCTGCTGCCCACGCTCTTCATACGACTGATAAATAGCAACAAGAGAAGAAATTCACACAGTCTTTGCTGATCCTTATTTCGATGGGATGGATCGTCTCTATGACGCCATCGAAGAGATGCTGTTGGAGGGCGCAGAATTGAGAACGCTTATTCGTTGGTGATCGCAGCGAATTGTCCGCTGCATCTAGTAAGCGTTTAATCCATGCATGTCTGGATGATGCTATGTACTTAATTGCAAAAAAAAATCCCCCACCATTTGGTGGGGGATTGAATGAATAAAAAAGCTGTTGCGACTACACCTTGCGGGAGTAGTACTCCACCACCAGCAGTTCGTTGATTTCCAGGGCAACCCATTCGCGTTCGCAGCGACCGGTGCACTTGGCGCTCAACTTGGCTTTGTCCAACTCCAAGTGAGGAGGGATGTTGGATAGGCCGGGGAAGGCAAGGTTGCCTTCGGCCAGTTGCTTGCTGCCTTTCTTTTCGCGGATGGCCAACACGTCACCGGGTTTCACCTGATAACTGGCGATGTCCGTGACGCGACCGTTCACGGTCACGTGGCCATGGTTCACCAGCTGACGAGAGCCTGGAACGGTGGGGCCGAAGCCGAGGCGGAAGCAGATGTTGTCCAGTCTGCTTTCCAAAAGCTTGAGCAGGTTGGTTCCTGTGGAACCTTCCTGGGCACGGGCCTTTTTCACGTAGCGCACGAGTTGGCGCTCGGAGACTCCGTAGTTGAAGCGAAGTTTTTGCTTTTCTTCGAGACGGATTGCGTATTCGGAGCGCTTGCGACGGGCTTGGCCGTGCTGACCGGGGGGATAGGACCGCTTTGCGGCCTTCCGGGTGAGACCAGGGAGGTCTCCCAAGCGCCGCGTGATCCTCAGGCGAGGGCCGCGGTAGCGAGACATAAGTGAAGGGAGTTAGATCAAATCGCGCGATCTTTGGGCATGCTGGACCCATTACAGGTGCCAGCGCATCCATCGATGCACGAATCTCCCATCTTATCCAATGGAGACCAACCCAATCGATGGGCTGGCTTGAATCGGCGTGTAGCGGCGCTGTTGCTGGCTTTGATTGGCTTTTATCGAACCTTTATCTCGCCTCTGCTCGGACCTCGTTGCCGCTTTACGCCCACTTGCAGCGCCTATGGGTTGGAAGCGATTCAACGCCATGGGCCGTGGCGCGGCGGCTGGCTCACGCTGAAACGTGTCCTGCGTTGCCATCCCTTCACGCCCTGCGGTTGCGATCCGGTTCCTGATTGATGCACGAATTACGTCTCTACAGCCGAGCAGGCTGCTGCCTTTGCGCTGGCCTCGAGGAGCGCCTGCGACAGCTGGATTTGGACAACCTTCACCTGGAGCTACTCACAGTGGATATCGACCATCCCGAGACCCCCTCCGAGTGGAAAGCCCGCTACGACCTCGAGGTTCCGGTTCTAGTGCTGGACAGCAACGAACTACCGCGGGTGTCGCCGAGATTGTCGGGGGATGGATTGTTGAAGTGGCTTGTAAAACAGTTGCCGCAATAAACGTCGCTCAAAATGTTATGTAGGATGCGCATGTCGATTGATGAATCCTACTAAAACGGTCAACAAGTTCCGTTCGCTGTAAACACATATTTTGTGGAGATGAATGCCGGGAAAATGCTTTCTTCTGCTAAGCGGTTTGATTGTTGGATGCAATGGCATTGGCTGATTGATGAGTTAAAACCTTTTTGAGGCCAGCCACTTTTCTTCTTGCCCGGATCGCTTTAGAAAGGCCTCAGGATTCAGGTTGATCGGAGTTTTCGATGGGTCAGCTCCTGGATGAGCTTCTGCGAGATGTGGGCCTCACGCCCCCCGCAGGTGGGACCAATCCGCAGATCGAGGCCGTCACCAGTGACTCCCGCTTGGCTGGCCCAGGCAGCTTGTTTGTGGGATTGCCTGGTGAGCGGGTCGATGGAGGTTTGTTTTGGCGTCAAGCCTTAAACGCGGGTGCCGCGGCGGCGGTAATTGGTCCAGCGGCTGCTGCTTCGGATCCACCAGGGGATCACGATCAGGTGTTGGTGGTGTCCGAGCCAGTGGCCAGCACGCTTGGTGAGCTGGCGTCGTCGTTTTGGAACCGACCGAGTGAGCGAATGGCGCTGTTGGGTGTGACCGGGACGAATGGAAAAACCACCACCACCTATCTGATCGAACATCTGGCCTTGGCCTGTGGACGATCCACCGCGTTGTTTGGCACCCTCGTGAATCGTTGGCCTGGCCACAGCGTCACCGCCACCCACACCACGGCGTTTGCTGATCGCCTGCAGGCCCAATTGTCGGAGGCGGCATCGGCTGGGAGCCAGCTGGCGGCGATGGAAATCAGTTCTCATGCTCTGGCACAGCACCGGGTGGCGGGGTGCCGGTTTGCTGGCGCTGTGTTCACGAATCTCACCCAGGACCACCTCGACTACCACCTCTCGATGCAGGACTACTTCGAGGCGAAGGCCCTGTTGTTTTCGGAGGCGTTGCTGCAAGCCGGCCCCGCCCGGGCGGTGGTGAATGGCGATGACCCCTGGGGGGCAAAGCTGGCTGAACGGCTTGGATCGCAGTGCTGGCGCAGCTCTTTTACCGATTCCACGGCGGAGTTGCGAATGGAGGATCTCAGCATGACCAGCCGCGGGGTATCAGGCCGGTTGATCAGTCCCCTGGGAGAGGGTGCGTTTCAGTCGCCTCTGTTGGGTCGCTTCAATTTGATGAATCTGTTGCAAGCGGTGGGTGTTCTGCTCCAGCAACAGTTGCCCTTGCCAGATCTGCTGCGGGCAGTGAGTGATTTCCGAGGCGTGCCTGGCCGGATGGAACGGGTGCTGTTGGAGGACGCGATGACCAATTCGCTCCCCACGGTGTTGGTGGACTATGCCCATACGCCGGATGGGTTGGAGAACGCTCTTGCCGCTGCAAGACCCTTTGCCGAGGGCAAGTTGATCTGCGTGTTTGGCTGCGGTGGTGATCGCGACCGGGGCAAGCGTCCTCAAATGGCCGCGATTGCGGCGCGCTTGGCCGATCGGGTGGTGGTGACCTCCGATAACCCACGAACCGAGGATCCCCAGCGCATCCTTGAGGATGTGCTGCAGGGCATTCCGGACGGTGTTGATCGGGTGGTGGAATCAGACCGTGGGGTGGCGATTGCCCAAACGATTGCTGAGGCTGATGCCGCTGATCTGGTGCTGGTGGCTGGTAAAGGCCATGAGGATTACCAGATTCTTGGCACCGAGAAGGTGCACTTTGACGACCGAGAGGAAGCGCAAAAAGCACTACGTCTTCGGCTTCAACCTTGATGGGTGGCGAGGGCCTCACTCAGCTGGTTGAGTTCCTCACTTGAAGTGGTGATGTGGGTGCAAGCCCTGAGGCAAGCCGGGTCGGCAAGGTCTCGGATCCAGATTCCTTGTTTGCCGAGTGCCGTCACGACGTCGGCCGGTGGAGGAGCATTCTCCAGCTGAAAACTCACCAGGCCGCTGGTTGGTGGCACCGACAGCAGCGGTGTGATTCCCTCCATTGCATCCAAGCTCTGCCAGAGCATTTGGCTGTGCTGAAGGATCTGATCGAGCCGCTCTTCGGCGGGCCCCTCTTGGTCCATGAGCTCGAGTGAGCAGCGCAACCCTGCCATTAGCGGCACGCAGCTGGTGGCCACTTCAAAACGACGGCTGTCGTGATGAAAGGGATCCTCTGCATCAAAAACCGCTTTGCTTTCATCCTGCAAACTTCGCCAGCCGATCAGGGTGGGCTGGCCCTGCTCGAGGACGCGTTGGGAGAGGGCAACCCCGCCGAGCCCCTCCGGTCCAAAACACCATTTGTGGCCAGTAAAGGCGTAGATGTCGGAGGCAGCCGCTGCGGCTTGCACAGGGATCTGCCCCATGCTTTGGGCAGCATCCACGAGCAGAAACGGATGCTGTGAATGCTGCTTGAGCTGATTGGCCACCGCTTCAATCGGCATCACTTGGCCGGTGTTCCAGAGCAGATGGCTCAGCACGACGAGGCGTGTGCGGGGGTGAAGAGTGGTCTCCAGGTTTTGGAGAACACCTGCATCGGTGTCGCTTGCTGTTCCCCGCAGATGCTTCACCGGAAGGGTGTCGATCACCAGCTGTTCGCGGCGAGCGAGCTCGACGCAAGCGGCCACCACCCCCGGGTGCTCGCAGTCGCTGATTAGCAGATGGTCTCCGCTGCTAAACGGCAGGCCCCAGAGCGGCAAAACGCAGCCACTGGTGACATTTTCAGTGAGTGCCATGCGGTGGGGAGGGACCCCGCACCATTGCGCCAGGAGACGGCGGGTGCGATTCACCTCCGCGGCGATGAAGGGCCACACATCGGTGGTAAACGGGCCGAGTTCTTGGATGCGGTGCCAACTGGCGGTGATGGCTTCCAGGGAAGCCGTTGGTAACGGGCCTTGCCCTCCGTAGTTGAAGTAGGTCTTGTTCGCCAGGGCCGGCATCTGTTGGCGAAGCTGCATCGGGCTCAGACCGGTGGATTCCATCTTGATCGCCGACGACAAATCCTGTTGATCCCTGGATCGCAGAGGGCTTTTGCTGTTGTTGCTGCGGCAACGGGGAGCTAGGAAATCGGGATCGAGGCTTGGTGCCCTCAGAGCACCTGAACCACTTCACTCACTTCAGGAATTGACTCGCGCATCTTGCGTTCAATCCCCATTTTCAGCGTCATGGTGCTGCTGGGGCAGCTGCCGCAGGCTCCCTGCAGGCGCACCTTCACGATTGGGCCATCGATTTCAACAACTTCAACGTTGCCGCCATCGGCCATCAGGAAGGGACGCAATTCATCGAGCACCTTTTCCACGTTGTCCAAGGTGAGGGCCATGGTTTCGGTGCTCATCGAACGTCCACTACAACTTTGAGCCCACCCTACGGAGTGCCCCCATAGGCTGACGAGAGCGGTTTCCACCCAAGGCACTGGTGCAAAACGACGGCACGTTCGATCCGGAAGCCAGCTACGACGCTGTGTTGGTGGGCGCTGGAATCATGAGCGCGACTCTCGCGGCGTTGCTGCATGAGCTGGACCCGCAGCTGCGCCTGTTGCTGGTGGAACGCCTCGAGGCGCCAGCGTTGGAGAGCTCCGCTGCGGTGAACAACGCGGGCACAGGGCATGCAGCCAACTGCGAACTGAATTACACCCCGATGCAACCGAATGGTCGGGTCGCCACCGATAAAGCCGTGGCCATCAATGCCGCCTTTGAGCGCAGCCTTGAGTTCTGGGGGTCTCTGCTCGAGCGAGGTCGGCTCACGTCCACCGATTTTCTGCATCGAGCAGCCCATATCAGTGCCGTGTGGAGTCCTGCCAACATCGCTTTTCTGCGTCAGCGCTTTGAGCAGCTCAAAGACATCCCAGCCTTTGCTGAGATGCGATGGACCGAAGATCGGCAGGACTTAGCGGAGTGGATGCCCCTGGTGATGGAGGGGCGCGATCCCAACCAGGCGGTTGCTGCTACCCGGATTGAGCGCGGAACCGATGTGGATTTTGGTGCGCTCACCCGGGCCTACCTGCTGCCGTTGCAGAGCAGCGGTGCACTCACGGTGCAATACGGCACCGAGGTGAGCAATCTCAAGCGATTGCGTCGCCCCAACATGACTGAAGGGGATTGGCGGGTGATCACCAAGGGGCCTTCCGGTCGACGTGAGGTGCGTGCGCCCTTTGTGTTTCTTGGGGCCGGCGGTGGTGCCCTTCCGCTGTTGCAACGGTCGGGGATTCCGGAAGGCGACGATTTTGCTGGCTTCCCGGTGAGCGGTCTTTGGCTGGTGTGCAACGACGCAGACCTGGCGGAACAGCAGCGGGCCAAGGTGTACGGCAAGGCGGCGGTGGGGGCTCCACCGATGTCGGTGCCCCACCTCGATACCCGTTGGATGGATGGGCGTCGTTCCCTGTTGTTTGGCCCCTTCGCCGGATTCAGCAGCAAATTTTTAAAGCAGGGATCTCTGCTGGATTTGCCGGCCTCGGTGCGGCCAACAAACCTCTTGCCGATGTTGCAAGTGGGAGCCACCAATATTGAGTTGGTGCGGTATTTGATCAATCAGCTGCGCCAGACCCCAGACCAACGCTTTGATGCGCTTCGGGATTTTCTGCCAACAGCGCGCCAAGACGACTGGAGTTTGTCGGTAGCGGGCCAGCGGGTCCAGATCATCAAACGCAGCAAAGAGGGCGGTCGCCTGCAACTCGGTACGGAAGTGGTGGCTGCCAGCGATGGCTCATTGGCGGCGTTGTTGGGGGCATCGCCAGGGGCCAGTACGGCGGTGACGATCATGTTGGAGGTGCTGCAGCGCTGCTTCCCAGAACGGCTCGCCAGTGCGGATTGGCAAGCACGACTCAAGGCCTTGCTGCCGAGTTTCTATAGCGATCCCAAGAGCGATCCCGATGTGTTGAAGGGGATGCGGGAGCGCAGCGATGGCCTGTTGGGTCTCAGCCGCTGATACCCGTCATCACTGCTTGAGGTTCACCAGCACCACCCCCGCTGTGATCAGGGCGATCCCGATCAGTTGCCCCACTCCCATCGTTTGTTGATAAGCGAAGCGACCCACCAGAACGATCGCCACGGTGCCGATGCCGCTCCAGAGGGCGTAGGTGATGCCAAGGGGGAGGCTCATCACCACCTTGGAGAGCAACCCCATGGCAATGGCGTAGGCCGAAAACACCAGCAGTGTGGGGACCGGTCGTGTCATCCCCTCGGAGAGTCGTAGGCAAGAGGTGCCAATCACTTCGGCGCTGATGGCGAGAAGGAGCAGGGTCCAGGGATTGTTCAAAGGCAACCGAGCTTCTCCTTAGGATTAGTTCAATTCAGATCGTTGCCCCAAGGAAGGGAGTTCGCCGCTGCATGACCGACGCCCCCGTTTCACGGATTCGCAACTTCTGCATCATTGCCCATATCGACCACGGCAAGTCGACGCTGGCTGATCGTCTGCTGCAGGACACGGGCACGGTGGCCAATCGGGATATGCAAGAGCAGTTCCTCGACAACATGGAACTGGAGCGAGAACGGGGGATCACGATCAAGCTCCAGGCCGCCCGGATGAACTACACGGCGGCGGATGGTGAGCAATATGTGCTCAACCTGATCGACACGCCTGGGCATGTCGATTTCTCCTATGAGGTGAGCCGCAGCCTGTTGGCTTGTGAGGGAGCGTTGTTGGTGGTGGATGCCAGCCAGGGCGTTGAAGCGCAAACCCTGGCCAACGTGTATTTGGCTTTGGAAAATGATCTTGAGATCATTCCAGTGCTGAACAAAATCGACCTTCCCGGCGCTGACCCGGATCGGATTAAGGAAGAGGTGGAGGCCATCATCGGTTTGGATTGCAGTAACGCGATTTACTGCTCAGCCAAAACCGGGCTCGGGGTGCCGGAAATCCTTCAAGCGGTGGTCGATAGGGTTCCGGCTCCCGCTGATGCCGTCGAAGAACCCACCAAAGCGCTGATCTTTGATTCCTATTACGACCCTTATCGGGGTGTGATTGTGTATTTCCGGGTGATGAGTGGCCGGATCAGTTGCAAAGACAAAGTGCTGCTGATGGCCAGCAAGAAAACCTATGAGCTGGATGAAATTGGGATCATGGCGCCCAATGAGCGCAAGGTCGAAGAACTTCACGCCGGTGAAGTGGGCTACCTCGCCGCATCGATCAAAGCGGTGGCTGATGCCCGGGTGGGCGACACGATCACGCTGTTCAACGCGCCAGCCGACGAAGAGCTGCCGGGATATGCCGAAGCCAAGCCGATGGTGTTTTGCGGGTTGTTCCCCACCGAGGCCGATCAATATCCCGACCTACGCGAAGCCCTGCACAAGCTGCAGTTATCGGATGCGGCGCTGAAGTTCGAGCCCGAAACCAGCAGCGCGATGGGCTTTGGTTTCCGTTGCGGGTTTCTGGGTCTGTTGCATATGGAGATCGTGCAAGAACGGCTGGAGCGTGAATACGACCTCGACTTGATAGTCACCGCACCATCGGTGATTTACAACGTGAATATGGTGGATGGCAGTGAGGAGTTGGTGGATAACCCCGCCACGCTGCCAGACCCTCAAAAGCGTGAATCGATTGAAGAGCCCTACGTGCGTATGGAAATCTTCGCGCCCAATGATTACAACGGAGCCCTAATGGGTTTGTGCCAAGAGCGGCGCGGTGAATACATCGATATGAAATACATCACCAAAGATCGGGTCACCTTGATTTATGAATTGCCATTGGCTGAAGTGGTGACCGATTTCTTTGATCAGATGAAAACCCGCACCCAGGGTTATGCCTCAATGGAATATCACCTGATCGGCTATCGCAAAAATCAGCTGGTGCGCCTCGATGTTTTGATCAATGGTGATCGCGCTGATCCGCTCACCACGATTGTTCACCAAGACAAGGCCTACAACGTGGGTAAGGCCTTGGTGGATAAATTAAAAGAACTGATTCCCCGCCAGCAGTTCAAGATTCCGCTTCAGGCTTCAATTGGTAGCCGGATTATTGCGTCTACCAGCATCAGTGCGATCCGCAAGGATGTGTTGGCCAAGTGTTACGGCGGTGACATCTCAAGGAAGAAGAAACTGTTGAAGAAGCAGGCAAAGGGTAAGAAGCGGATGAAGGCGATGGGCAAGGTGGATGTGCCCCAGGAAGCCTTCATGGCGGTATTGAAGCTGAATGATTAACAGGTTGCTAAGCCTTTTTAGTTATTCATCTAACCTAAATCTTCTTGGTTGTTCTCAATCGATTCTTTGTCGATTTGATTGTAGTAACCCTGGGTTTTTTGAGATAGATGTTCTAGCCATGGTGAGCTTAGCCCCAGAGATGTGGTATTCACAATTAAGGCGCGATCTTGATTGTTGAATTGCCGATTTGTGTTCTGGGAAGAATAAAAATCTGCTGTCGGCTCTTGATCCCAGTTTGACCAACTACCACCGTTGGCGCCAACAGCAATCAGTCGAAGCCTGTTCGCTCGATGGCTGTTGGCTGACGGGCTGTTGGCTGAAGGTGATTCGGTGATGTCTTCACGCTTCAGCAGGATCTGGCCCTAGCAGGAAGTAGGCGATTAAGGCCACCTCGATGCAGGCCAGCATCACGTGGTCGAGCCAGCCGAATTCCACTCCCATTCCCATCCCAGCAATCCAGCTGTTCACCACCACCATCACCACCGCAAATAGCGTGAGGCTGAGAGCAGGCCAGCGGCTCAAATCATGGCGTCGCAGCCACAGGCTCCACAACAGCGGGATCAACACCAGGGTGCAGACCCCATGCAGCAGCCGCATCGACAAATCACTGTGCAAATGCGGTGTGACTGCAGCCCAGGCATTGATCGGGATCAGAAATGAGCAAAACACCAAAAAGGGAATCATGGGCTCAGATGCACGGTGAAGCAGCTCCCTTCGTTGAGACGACTACGCACCTCAATGCTGCCGCCCATGCCCACCACCAGCAGCTTCACCAGTGACAGTCCCAGACCGGAACCGGTTTTCACAGGTGCATTGCTACCGCGCTGAAAGCGTTCGAACACGGCATCGAGCTCGTCCTCTGGAATGCCGATGCCTTGGTCGATCACCTCGATCGCAGAGTTGTTCCCGTCGTGTTGGAGTTTGAGCAGGATCGGACGACCCTCGGGGGAATACTTGTCGGCGTTCTCGATCAGATCGAGCAACACCTGACGCAGACGGGCCGGGTCAGCCTGGGCGATCCCATCACGCTGCTGAGGATCATCGGGGAGGTGCAACACCAACGGGCGCTGCAGGGTGTGGCGTGCCATGTCGGCCACTTGCTCCAATTGATCCGCTAAACGCACCGGTTCGCAGCTGATCGCCAACTGGCCTGAATCTCCTCGGGATAGATCCAGCAGCTCATCCATCAGCCGTTGCATGCGAATGCTTTCGTCCTTGGCGGTTTGCAAGCCATGCACTTGCTCGCTGCTGAGGTTGTCGCCCCGCTTGATCGTGCGATGGATGTAGCCCTGAACAATCGTGAGCGGCGTGCGCAGCTCATGGCTCACCGCACTCACGAATTGCCGCTGTTGGCTCCAAGACAAGGCCAACCGTTCCAGGAGCTCGTTGTAGGTCCGCCCCAGCTGCACCACCTCGATTGGACCTGTGCTGAGTTGAAGCCGCGCTGTATTGAGGTTGTCGGCCGTGACGAGGGACGTGGTGGCATTGAGCTGTTCCAGTGGTTTCACGATGCGCCGCACCAGCCAGCTCACGGCCAACAAGGTGATTGCTAAGCAGCTGCCCCAGGTGAGGATCATCAACTGCAAGTAGTTGCCGAGGGCCTGTTGATTGGCTCCCACTTCATGCAAGATCCAGAGCCGCCCTCCACCGGGGAGCTCTTCCACTAATTCGCTGAGGTAGCGCGTGTTGCCGAGGTTGATCTGTTCTTGACGACCCACAACGCGCTCTGGATTGCTTTGCATGGCGGCGCGAAGCGCCGTGTCCGAAATTTTCAGATGCTCTCGTTGAGGAAGGATCAGGCGTCCATCGGGCTGTTCAATCCACAGCCGGGTGCGATGGCTGGAGTGAACCAGGAGCTCCAGCTGAAGATGTTCAATCGCATTCGCACCATCGGCATTGGCCTTAGCGCTCTGATCGGACCGAAGCGATGCCTGAATTTCGCCCGCACTGCTGCGAAGTGTTTGTGTTTCGTTGTGGATCAGGTTCCGTTGACCCACCCATAACCCCGCCGTTGAGGCGCCAGTAAAACCAGCAAACACCACGAGATAGGTGGCGAGCTGAAGCTGCCCCTGAAGGCTGCCGAGCAGCCGTTGTCGCCAGCGTCGTTGGGATGGCATCAATCCATTCTCATCAGTTCGGTGGAAAATGCAGTGAATTCGGACCGTCCTCGGCCTGTGATCCGCAGCCTCTCTTTTCGAATGGCCCGTTGGGGGCTCGTGATTGTTGGGCTGTACTTGCTGGTGGCCTTGATCACTCCAGTCTTGATCCACTTGGGCTGGCTTCCCGATGCCAATGCCGGACTGTCCAACCCGATTTACAACAGCCCGAGTTGGAGCCACTGGTGTGGCACCGATCGCCTGGGTCGAGATGTGTGTGTTCGCACGATGGCCGGAAGTGGCGTGGCCCTCCAGGTGGTACTGCTCGCTGTGGGTTTTGCCCTCGTGTTGGGTGTTCCCCTCGGAATGGTGAGCGGTTATTTCGGCGGAGCGATCGACCGAACGCTGGTGCTGCTGATGGACACCCTCTACACCCTGCCGGTGTTGTTGTTGTCGGTGGTGCTTGCTTTCCTGCTCGGTAAGGGCATCCCCAATGCCGCAGCGGCCCTCTGCGTTGTCTATGTGCCCCAGTACTTCCGGGTGGTGCGCAACCAAACGGCACAGGTCAAAAGTGAGTTGTTTGTGGAAGCAGCCCAGTCTCTTGGGGCCGGGCCGGTGTGGATCTTGCGGCGCTACCTGTTTCGCAACGTGATCACGTCGGTGCCGGTGTTGCTCACCCTGAATGCTGCCGATGCCGTTTTGGTGTTGGGCGGCCTTGGTTTCCTCGGCCTTGGCTTGCCTGAAACGGTGCCGGAGTGGGGAGGGGATTTGAACCTCGCCCTCGCAGCCGTACCCACGGGTGTTTGGTGGACGGCTCTCTTCCCGGGCTTGGCGATGTTCATCCTTGTGCTCGGTCTCTCCTTCCTTGGTGAGGGGATCGAGGCGTGGGTGAGCGGCGGCGAAGCACGTCCAGCATCAGACTGAACGTCACACTGATGTTGCCTGAGGAGTTCTGATGTCTTGGGGAGTCAGCGCTCTGTTCCTTACGGCTGCTGTTCTGCTTTGGCTGATCGCCCGTGACAACTCCGACGATGTGATCGGTCTTCTCGAGAAGATCATCGCCGTCACCGCCGTGATGCTTGTAGTGCTGCTCAATCGCAGTGTGCTCTTGGAGGGGGTGGCTTTGTTAATCGCCTTTTTCTTGCCGAAAGCGCGTCGCCCCCCCTCCTGAATCAGGACGAACTAGCCCTGGGTTTTGGTTTTCACTTCCCGGATGGAGATCCTGCAGGAACTCGGGAAGATCGCATGGGCTGCCTCCACGGCATGGCCAAGATCCACGGATTGGACCATTTCCTCGCCCCAGTCCTTGCCGCAGTGATATGTCACCGCGTACTGATGCATCTGTTTGTGATCCATCCCTGACAAAGCAACTGATGGAGTTATGGCTCAAGGATGTGTGGGAAACAAGATTTGATGAAGTTTCAGCAGCGCAGCTTCACCGTGCGCGGCAACTCTTCCATCAGTTCCCCTTGTTCATTGAGGCCTGGATAGGGCCTGTTCTGCTCACGGCACCATGCCGCCACCTCGGGGTACGACCATTCGACCAGCAGTTGTTGGTAGTGCTCGGCTGTTAGCCCTTCCCCATGACTTGGGGCCACCCCCGCCGCTTGTCGTTGGCGCAAGGATTCGAATAGCAGCGTGGCCGTGGCGACGGACACGTTCAGGGACTGCACCATCCCGCGCATCGGAATGAACAGGGCTTCATCCATCAGATCACGAGCTTGATCGCTTAGGCCCCATTTTTCTGCTCCCAGCACGAAGGCGGTCGGCCCGGTGAAATCGCAGTCCCGATAGTCCTTGGCATTCGTACCGAGATGGGTGCCATACAAGCGGAATCCCTTGGCCTTCAGAACCTTGATTGCCGTTTCGATGTCGGGATGATCGTTCAACGGCACCCACTTTTGGCTCCCTTGGGCAGTGCTGTTGTAGGTGCGCGGCCGTCCCGAGAAACTCACCGCATGGGCCTCCAGGGCTCCAACGGCATCGCAGCTACGCAGGATGGCCGAAAGGTTATGGGGCTTCTCCACGTGCTCGAGCAGCACGGTGAGATCCGCCATGCGGTGGTTCAAGACGGACTTGAGTCGTTCAAACCGACGAGGCAGCAGGGGCATCGACAGAGTTGATCGTCAAAGAATGTCGTGATCCGTGTTGATGGATCCCTGGCTAAACCGTACGTCCCAGGCTGTTCCATTGAAAGCATCACCCCATAGTTTCAAGACATCAATGGCCAATGCCAAAAGGTGATCAATCCTTGGCTCCACCCTTGGTTCAACCAACCTTCGATCAACGCGTTTGGTCCGTTGTGGAGCAAATTCCCCATGGTCGACTTGCCACCTACGGTCAGATCGCTGATCTGATCGGTGCTTGGGGTTGCGCACGGCAGGTGGGTTGGGCGCTGCGCCGGCTGCAATTGCCAACGGATGTTCCTTGGCATCGTGTGGTGAATGCCAAAGGGCAAATCTCGATGAGCCCGAGCCGTGAAGGCAGCGATTGGATGCAACGACACTTGCTAATCACGGAGGGAATTCCAGTGGATCAGGAGGGACGTTTGCCTTTGAAGCGGTTTCTTTGGCGTCCAGTCGCTATCTCTGGTGCATCAAGCCAATAGCCCTTGACCACCCCTTCGAGCATCGGAATTGCGCCACGCCAGCTGGCATGGAAGGTGTTGCAAGCGGTTGCAGCTGGGGCCTATGCGGATGTGGCGCTGGAACGCTGCCTGCGGGACCATCCGCTGCGGGGGCCTGATCGAGGCTTGGCTACGGAGCTGGCCTACGGAGCGATTCGTCAGCGTCGTGTTTTGGATGGCTGGCTCGATCGAATGGGCAAGGTGCCTGCCTCGAAGCAACCACCAAAGTTGCGTTGGTTGCTGCATGTGGGGCTCTATCAACTGCTGTTGATGGAGCGGATTCCATCCGCGGCAGCGGTGAACACCACGGTGGAACTGGCCAAAGTGAGTGGTCTTGGTCGTTTGGCACCGGTGGTGAATGGCCTCCTTCGGGGGGTGCTGCGGGCCCATGAAGCGGGCGAAATGCTGGAGTTGTCCGCCGATCCAGCGATTCGGTTGGCTCAGCAGACTTCATTGCCCGATTGGTTGGCTGCATCGTTGATCCAATGGCGGGGGCAAGAGGGGGCCGCAGCTGTGGCCGCCGCTTGTAATTACGTGCCGGATCTTGATCTGCGTATCAATCGGTTGCGTTCGACGCCCGAGCAGGTGGGACGTGATTTAGCGGAGGCAGGAATTGAAACCCGTCCGATTTCAGGCTGCGCGGATGGATTGCAAGTGTTGGGCCACAGCGGTGATCTGCGGAATTGGCCGGGGTATGTGGAGGGACATTGGTGTGTTCAAGACCGCGCGGCTCAGTGGGTGGCTCCACTGCTGGAGCCCAAGCCTGGGGACCGAGTTTTGGATGCTTGTGCAGCTCCCGGCGGTAAGGCCACACACCTGGCGGAGCTCATGGGTGATGTGGGTGAAATCTGGGCCATTGACCGCTCTGCGGGGCGTCTCAAACGGGTGGCAGTGAATGCGGCGAGGCTTGGACTGGGTTCGATTCAGGCTTTGGCCGCTGATGCGGCGCAGCTCTCGAGAGAGCGCCCCGAGTGGAATGAAACCTTTCAATCGATCCTGATCGATGCACCGTGCTCGGGGTTGGGCACCTTGGCCCGCCATCCCGATGCGCGATGGCGGATGACACCGAAAGCCATTCAAGAATTGCTCCCGCAGCAACAGGCGTTGTTAGACGGCCTCGTTCCTTTATTGGCTCCTGGTGGACGCTTGGTGTATGCCACTTGCACGATGCATCCAGCTGAAAACGCCCAACAAGTGGCCAACCTTCTCAGCCGTTGTTCTGAGTTGACCTTGGAGCGGGAACAACAACGTTGGCCGGATGCGGAAGAAGGTGGTGATGGCTTTTATGCCGCCGTTCTTCAGCGGGTCCAGCGCCGCTCCTGAATGCGTGGCTTCATCCAATTTCGTTGTGGGCTTGCAGCAGGTGCTTGGCTCTCTCTCGGGGATGGAACCGGTGCAGGCGGTGCAAACTCCGGAGGGAATGGCATGCCTGTTGATGGAAATGCACTCCCAGCTGGGGCGTCGAGCTGTTCCGGAGATTCTTTCTCGTGCTCATAGCCGAGGTAGGCAGCCTTTTTGTCGGTTTTCTTCGGTTTCTTCCTGCCAGGCACTCGCCATGGACGATTCAGCTCAGGCTTTGGCGGAAATTCCTGAACGGGGACTTCCGCTTCGATTTGAAGCATGAATTGTTTCCAAGCCCATGCCGCCTCGCCGCTGTTGCTTTTGGTTTCACGGTTGTCGTCATAGCCGAACCAAACGGCGGTGGTGAGTTGGGGGATGGAACCGATGAACCACAGATCCCGTGCACCCTCTGAGGTGCCTGTTTTGCCGGCCACCTGACGATCATCCATTTTTGCTGCGATGCCGGTTCCTCCAGTTACCACGCGCTGGAACATCCAATTCATCGCATCGGCAACATCACTGTCGAGAGCCCGCCGTCCCCGGTCTCCATCCACCCGACGGCTCCAGAGAATGTTGCCTTCCGGCCCTCGGATTTCTTCAAAGGGACTGGGTTTAACGAAGACGCCACGGTTGGCAACACCGGCATAGGCCGCGGCCATATCCAACACGGTTTGCTCATAGGCACCAATCGCCATCGGGTAGTACTTGCCGAGGGGGCGTTGGGTGCCGATCTCAAATTTGTTGGCGGTTTCGATGATGGCGTCGAACCCCACGATGTCTTGTAATTGCACAGCCACGGTGTTGAGGGAGTTCTTCAGCGCATTCGCAAGCGACACCTTCCCGTAATACTTATTGCCAAAATTTTTCGGGCAATATCCATTCCAGCAGCGCTTCTTATCGAGAACAATGGTTTCCGGTTTAACGCCCAGGTCGATGGCTGTGGCGTAGGGGAACAGCTTGAAAGTGGAGCCCGGCGAGCGCAACGCCAAGGTGGCTCGGTTGAACTGACTCTCGTAAAAGTCGCGCCCTCCCACCATCACGCGAACAAGTCCGGTGCCCGGTTCGATCGACACCATGACGCCCTCGGTATCGAACGGGGCGTTTTTGAGGATCACATCGCGAGCTTTTATTTGCCAGTCAAGGTTCAAGCTGGTTCTCACCTTGATCCCGCCCACTTCCAGTTGTTCTGGGGTCACCAGCTTGGGTAATTCCTGAGCCACCCAGGTGGTGAAGTACGGAGCGGAGCTGTTGAAATACTTGGGTGTGGCCGGCTTCAGAGCGAGGGGAGAGGCGCTTGCTCGTTCCGCTTCCACGCGGCTAATCGCTCCCGACTGGGCCATGCGATCAAGCACTAAAGCCCGCTGCTTTCGGGCTAAATCTGGATTCACCAAGGGTGAATAGATCGACGGAGCGGGTGGGAGCCCCGCGATCAATGCAGCCTCAGCAACCGTTAGTTGATCGGTGGTTTTTGAGAAGTAAATCCATGCTGCATCTGAAACGCCGTAGGCACCGGAGCCCAGATACACGTAGTTCAGATATTGCTCGAGGATTTGTTGCTTACTGAGTTGCCGCTCAAGCTTCAGTGCCAGAGCGGCTTCCTTCAGTTTGCGCGTAATGGTGCGGTCTTGGCTCAGAAAAACGATCCGAGCCAATTGTTGGGTAATCGTGCTCGCCCCCTCACGCACGGCACCCTGTCGCACGTTGGTGACCGCCGCCCGTGCAATGCCCCAAGCGTCGACGCCATCGTGCTGAAAGAACCGGCGGTCTTCCGCAGCGATAAAAGCGTTTTGAACCAATGGCGGCATGGCGCCCGGCTTGATCTTTTCTCGAGTCGCAGGACCCAATTTCTGGATGATCTTGCCCTGGGACGAGAGCAGCGTGATGGTTCCGGGTCGATTAAAACTGGCGATTCCCCGTGCATCGGGAAGCGTCGAATCAACCAGTTGCGTGACCGCACGGGTTCCTAGGGCTGCGCCGACGCCAACAGCCGCTGCTGTTCCTGCGATAAGGGCCCAATGGAGACGGGTGCGATTCACATCACCTGGGTCAGAGAACTGTGGCCAACAGCTAAAGCCGTTACCAACATGCCAAGAACTAAGAAAGGCTGAGCACTGGCTTGATATTTCACATCAAATTCAACGGGGTCAGTCAACAGCCAGATGTCCTGAAATGTGATCTGGGGAATGATTAACAGCACCAGAAGAACAGCTGCGAAATGCTGGCCAATGGCAATCAATACCCCGACCATCGCGAGTTGGAAAATATCGATCATTCCTGCACTGATCCAACTGGCACGTTTGATGCCAAACACCACAGGAAGAGATTGAAGTCCAAGGGCACGGTCGCCCTCAACGCTTTTGAAATCGTTCACTACCGCGATTCCCAGTCCCGCCAAGCTGTAGGCCAGGGTGAGCAATGCTGTCGTCCAGGTGAGCTGCCCAAATAAGGCTTGGCCGGCCCACCATGGCAACGCGATGTAGCTCGCGCCGAGGGCATAGTTCCCGAGCCAACCGTTCTGCTTCAGCTTCAGGGGAGGGGCTGAGTAGATAAAGCTCACAAAGGAGCCACCCAGCGCCAGCAGGAACACCACGGGTGTGGTGTGTTGGGCCCACACATCGAGCCCATAGGACACACCGAGGCCAGCCAGCAGCAGGATCCAGATTTGAAGTTTCACCTGCCCTAGGGAAATTGCTCCAGAGGGAATGGGCCGGTACGGCTCATTGATCGCGTCGATCTCTCTGTCGTAGTAGTCGTTGATGGTCTGGGTGAACCCAGCCAGCAGCGGACCACTCATCAGCATGCAAGCGAATGCCGCCAGCACGTGATCCGACTGCCAGTGGTAGTTACCGCTGGCTGCTGCTCCGCAAATTACCCCCCAAATCAAGGGAATCCAGGTGACTGGTTTCATCAGCTGCAACCGCAGCTTCCAAATATTGGTGGTGCCTGAGGCACCTTTCATGCCCAGCAGCTGACGTGCGTCGCTCACAGAATCCGAACTCAGGCAGCGGTGATTTCGTCTTCAAAGAACCAGCTGGTGGAGCCGTCGCTCAGGTCAACCACCACGCCAATTCCTTTGCCGTCAACGGTCCGGAACTCCTTCACGGTTCCAGTGGGGTCTTTCTTGAGTAGATCCACCAAATTTTGGGGAATCCGATCCCGAACGCGGGAAATTCGGATTTTGGATCCGATGGTGATCGATGCAGCCTGGGACATGGCCTGCGAGGCTTGGAGAGTGGCGCAACCTTAACAGTCGCTTTTGCGCTCAGAACCATGGTTGCCCTGCGTCTTATTCCTTGCCTCGATGTTGCCCGTGGCCGGGTGGTGAAGGGCATCAACTTCGTAGGCCTCCGCGATGCCGGCGATCCGGTGGAGCTGGCCTGTCGTTACAGCCATGCTGGCGCCGACGAATTGGTGTTTCTCGACATCGCCGCGAGCCACGAAGGACGAGCAACGCTTGTGGATTTGGTGCGACGCACCGCCGAGTCGGTGACGATCCCCTTCACCGTGGGAGGGGGAATTTCTTCGGTTGAAGGCATTACCGAATTACTGCGGGCCGGGGCCGACAAAGTGAGCCTGAACTCCTCCGCCGTGGGGCGGCCAGAGTTGGTGCGGGAAGGAGCGCAGCGTTTTGGTCGTCAATGCATTGTTGTGGCGATTGATGCGCGGCGTCGTAACAGCGGCACGGATGGCTGGGACGTTTACGTCAAAGGCGGGCGAGAAAACACCGGTTTAGATGTCGTTCGCTGGGCACAACAGGTCACCGAGTTAGGCGCAGGCGAAATCTTGCTCACCTCGATGGATGGAGATGGAACACAAGCCGGATATGACCTCCAGCTCACCCGGGCTGTGGCAGCTGCCGTTTCAGTGCCGGTGATTGCTTCTGGGGGGGCTGGCTGTCTGGACCACATCGCGGCGGCGTTGGAAACCGGGCCTGAGGGTGGGCATGCCTCAGCAGCATTGTTGGCGTCGTTGCTGCATGACGGTGTTCTCACAGTGGAGCAAATCAAGGCCGATTTATTGGCTCGTGGTCTCAAAATTCGACCATGAAACCTGGAGATGCTGCTGCTGTTGAGCAGCTTTTTGATGCTGTCGCTCCTCGCTACGACCGTCTCAATGATGTGTTGAGTTTGGGTTTGCATCGGCAGTGGAAGCGGCAAGTGGTGCGTTCGCTAAAGCCCGTCGCTGGTGAGCACTGGCTTGATTTGTGCTGCGGTACTGGGGATTTGGCCCTGGAGCTTGCCCGTTGCGTGCGTCCAGGCGGAATGGTGATCGGTGTCGATGCCGCTGCCACCCCACTGCAAGGGGCTGAGGCGCGTCAGCGGCGTCAGCCATGGTTACCGGTGAGATTTCAGCAAGGTGACGCCCTGGCGACGGGATTGCCATCGGCGACTGCCGATGGCTTGGTAATGGCCTATGGCCTGCGAAACCTGGCTGATCCCGCTCTTGGTCTTAAGGAAATGCACCGGGTGTTGAAACCAGGCGGTCGCGCTGCGGTGCTCGATTTCAATCGTTTGCTCCCTGGCTCGGCAGCAGCCCAGTTTCAGCGCTTTTACCTCCGAGGCCTTGTGGTTCCGATCGCCGCTTCAGTGGGCTTAAGGGCTGAATACGCCTACCTCGAGAAGAGCTTGCAACGCTTCCCGATGGGTGATGAACAGGAGGCGCTGGCCCGTCAAGCTGGATTTTCGGAGGTCCAGCATCAGCCCATGGTTGGAGGGCAAATGGGCTGCCTGATGCTCCGCGCCTGAAACTCCGCGCGTGAAGCTTTGCTTGGAGTGCTTGCGCTAAGCCATCAAAACGACCTAAAGAAGCTGAAGAAAAGATAAAGAAGGAGGGTCCCTCTTGGCTTTTCCTCTCCCTAATTTGTTGTCCGACATTGAGGATTTGCTGCAAGACGTGCAGTGGCTCGATGGCTTGATCCTGGTGACCGACTCCGAGCGAGCCAGTTTTGTGTCGTTCTCCCAGGTCGACCCCTTGTTACGCCGGTTGCGCCAGCGCCCCAGGGGGGCCGAGGTGGCCGAAAAGCTCTGTATGTCGTTGCTGCAGGCCCATGGCAAAGGGGCGGCAAAGCCCGTATTGGTGTGTCAGGGGAATGGACGTTTTTGGTTGGGGATGATCGGCCTTAGCCCCATGCAGCGTCATCGCCACAACGCCATTGATCATTTGTATCGGTGCTTAGAGCTGCCGGCTTGAGTTCTGCGGAGCCCCGTTGGGGGGGGGCAACGGTTGTGGAGCTGTCCGGCATACGACAGTTGCCAATTTCGTTCGGAACAGATGCGTCAAAAGGTCTTGTCGAGTCTGCGTAGATTCATCCCAAGACAATAATGTTCGCTAATTAACTATTAAAAATCTAGAGTTCTATTTGAGACTGTTGCTTATCAATCATTCGGGCAAACACTTGTTGGCAAGACCATCGCAGTGGCTTCCAGTATGCGGAACTTGATAACTGGTAAAGAAGGTCTAATTGATCATAAAGATCGAGTTTCAAGCAAGCCCAGGCTGCTGCAACCCTCGACTTCGTGTATTGCGGAGTGGTCTCTGCAAGAGCAGATTTTACTAAGTAACTTTTCTCAGAGAATTGTCTTAGTCCTACAATGCAAGTGAGGTAATAGTGTGTCACATAGTCTGACCAGAGTCTTTCTTCCATGCTGTTAATAATTTTCAGGCAATCCTCTGAATTAAGATTCATCAGGCTTAGTGCAGCTCCATATTGAATCGCTTCATCTCGATGGCTAAGGCATCGTTCGATCTCTTCAGGAGTAGGTTTGCATTGCCATTCGGGTCTGATCTTTAGATGTTTCGGATTATCAGTTAAAAGAACCTCAAGTTGTGAGATGACATGTTTCTGCTGTAGTTGATTTCGGTCATCAATAATCTGAAAACAACTATTCGCTCTTAGCGACATCGAGATCGGTGCATCCACCAAGCTCTTGATTCGATTCGGGTCTATAGCATCGCCTAAATCGATCACTGCCGAACGTCGTTTTCCTGCAGTGGTATCGAGTAACTGGGTTTCAAGTGGATTTAAAAGTTCAGTTTTTCCATAAAGTTTTGCTTGATAAGCTCGTGCTGCACCTGCAATCAAGGCTTGTTCATGATCACAAAGCTCAGCAATCAATTTTTCGGCTTTTAAATGTTTGATGTTGAGTCTTGTATGGGCCTGAATCACTGCTCGAACCAACGTACATTCTCCATTCAAAAGCGATAAGAGTAGATCTTTGTTCTCTTCACTTGGATCCCAATCGATGCGTACAAGGGCATAAATTGCGTTTATAACAGCCTCTGTATCTGTACAGGTCAGAACATTTGTTAAGGCTGGAATTGCCCGTTTATCCTTTCTTCGTCCCAAGGATTCAATAGCTTTTCTACGTGTTATTCGATCATATAATTCATCAATTTTGAGGTTATTTGTTGCCGTTAATAGTGCGTCTAGAGATTCGTTGGTCTTGCTCAATCCAAGTCGAGTTGCTGCAAAATATCGATCTGCAGGTCTTGGAACAGTTGAGGTCTGAGCCATTAATAGGGAGAGTGCATCTTGCTCACTTATTCCCTGGACAAGAACATCAAATCGCTCAGCCATCTTTAATTTATAGGATCATTCGAATATAAATTGATTGATATCTTTCCATTTGATAATCTACATATAATATTTTCTCTAAGCAGTCATTGTAAGCCTTCATTGTAGTTTTGCTCTTTTGCTCTCTTGCGCATCAAGTAGGCCTGATAGGTCATCTATGCATCTTGCGTATATGCATTTATGCAAGAATCATAGATGTGCAGTGGTGGCTACTCAATATGAACTGAGACTCTTGACAGATTTACATGCATAGCAAATGCAATTAACAAGCAATGATTATTTTTGGCTGAAATTGTCTAAAGTTATTTAAATCTCGGCAAAAATGGTTTAAATATCGCGACCTACTTGTGTGACCTTTTGTCGATTAGTTCGATCAGATGTGCATCATGTTTATCACAAAAGTCGGAGACGCATTGCCTTAAAATATGGCCAATCGATACAGATTCTGTATAACAAAGAAGTTTTAGCTTTTTGTGGAGCTCATCACTAAGTTCAAAAGTTACTCTTTTCATTATTTCTTTAGAAAGGGATGATGCACTTGGTCAACAGTTGCTTTCGCGAATTATGCGCTTATTTTACTTTCTTTGATAAGAAATGGATACTGCTTTACGAAGCTTAACCTTGTTGGGCGATCAATATGGTGGGCCGCATCGCTTTTCTCTCAATCGTTCGTGGCAAAATGGTAAGCATGCATTCTCAGACGTGCTCTAATCCCAAGCAGCAAAGCTGGCATCAAAGCTCTTGGCTTCTGTCCAGTGTTTGACTGGGAAGTTCTCCAAAACTAGTGAAATATCTCCTTGAAAACCGTCCTTGGTGTTTAAACCCGTAGCCAAGAGCGACATCACGAACGGTTAGGGCATGATTCTTTTCATTTTGCTTGAACATTAACAAGGCTCTTCTAGCCTCTTCAAGTCTTATTTGCGTCATCATTTCAATGATTCCCATGCCGAAGTAATCTTGGCAAACTCTGTATAGAGACGCTTGACCAGTATCTAGATACTGACATACATCTGAAAGTGTCATTGGAGAGCTCATTCGGCGGCTGTCATGTGAAAGCTGCACAATTTCGCCAAGCAACCGATAGTTTTTTGTCAATCCCTTCCTATATCCTCTTTTATCGCCACCTTCTAGGCAGGCAACGATTAGGTCATAATATTTTGTCGGATTCATTATTCCTCTCACCAAGTCCTTCCTTGTTAATTTCTTAAGTTGATACAAAGACTCACTACTTACATCGAGACCTCTTGCTTTTGAGAGATTATCGATTGCTTGTGCTGCATTGCATTCTTTAAGCATTTTCATCAAAATATTTTTATCAAGCATGCATGCTGTAGATGAGCAATTATTTGAATATTTACCCCATGAGTTCCCTGGTGAAGTATTGAGAGTATTGAATCCCCCAAGACTAGTTTCTTTCATTTCATACCCCTCGCAATAGCCGAAAGGATCATTCAAATGGCAGGTTGGTGTAATCCAATTGAAGTCAACCGACCAAGTTGTTCCCCAGCCCTCATATAAAAGTGGTTGTGTTGACTGTATTTCAGCTAAAGCGATTCCAGTAGATTGTTTGAACGACATCGTATATTTCCCCTCACCCGGCTCAAGTTGAGTGATGCGGGTTGTCTGTCCCAACTCATTGAGAGATTCTGAGAGCTGGAGATGATCTGAATAAGAGAGTTCTAATTTCATTAACTACGCCTCGTAAATAGATCTGTTACCAATACAGAGGCCTTGCTTGATTTATTAATAGTCTCATCGGGGCTTTCTTGAAATGATTGATGGTAAAATTTCTGAAATGTTGTCCAGTTCTTAAATCCATAGTACAAAGCATTTTGCTTCTTTGTGAAATTTTTCAGCCCTTTTGGTACGTGTGGATTGAGGTATGACTTCTTGACTTGCTCTAGTCTGATGCTTTTTATTAAATCGAGAATGGGCATATCAAAATTCGTTCTACATGCAATGCTTAGGGACTCTTTTTCTGTGTTCAAATATTTTGTGATCTCACTAATTGTTAGGGGTGGCATTCCTTCTCTATCTTCATAAAGTAGCTTAACAAGATCTTCTATGAGCTCTGTTTTGTCTGATCTTTCAGTCAGAATTTCTAGATCACACGGTTCTTCTAATGTTGCAATTGCTAAATCATAAAAAGCTTCTGACTCGCGTAATCCTTTTGTAAAATGACGTTCAAATAGGCTCTTTAGTTGAATGCTTGCTGAACTATTTGAATCAATTCCAATACATTCCTCAAGCTTAGCGAATGCATTGTATGCATTCATTTGATTAATCTTTTCTTTCACCTTTTCCCACTTAAGACTCATGCAGCAAAGCTGAGTATTTGCGCCAACGATATCCCATACGTTTCCTCCTGTTTTGTTTAATCGATTAAATCCTGCAATACTTAGATCCATCATCTTATGACCACTGATGATAGTATTGGTTTGCGCTTGTTCGCCGTTACTATTTATCCAGCAGAAGGCTACAGAGTTTTGGTTGGCTTCTTCTTCATACAAAATAGTTTGATTTGATTTGAAAATTTCAAGGTGCGCATCGTTGATTGGCGCACAAATCGAACTAGTAACCAGCTCACCTTTGCTTAGTTGGGTAACATTGCATGAAAAATTTGATTTTGAATAATAATCTGAATAATGATTTATGCAATAGCTCTCCATCGAGAGGAGATCGTTGAAGACAAATTCTTTCGCTTTCCTTGCCTTCATTCTTGTGTATTGGTGAGTTATCAGTAATAAGTAAAACTATTTTAGTTTGTTCTTGCGGAAGTGAATAGTTGCTGTTGCGTGCCTTTACATTTTAACTTTCCAGAAGATTCATGTTTTTTCCTATTCTCGCGATTTGTTTACTTCTCTTCATTGTCGCAGTTATTATTCCTGCTATTGCGCTGTGGCGTGGCAGCAATATTGGATTTTGATGGAGAACATATTCGTTGTATCCCCATTATATTAATCGAGAAAAGTACTATTCGGTCACATTTTTTGGAGAATCTGTTGTATTCATTTTGAAGCGATACTTGTCTGATGTCTAAGTCTGCATTGCATGCTTTCATCGATAGAGCTCGAGCTGATGAGGATTTTCGTTCAAAACTTGCACATCTTGATCCCAATCAAATAATTGAATTTGCTGGACAGCATGGTTTTTTGTTCTCGGACGAAATTAAAGGGCGCTTTATCAATCGATGGAGCGGTGTTTATTTTTGCCCCCAGGCCATCGAGGTTGGACAGCTGTGTCCTGCTTTAGTTCCCGATGGTTACAAAAATCTGATTCATTATGCTCAATCGACGTGTAGTTCTAGCAATCTTTCAGAAGAGGAGCGGGATTTCAGGTCTGGAATAAAATATTAGATAATCTCAAATGCAAATGATTTTAAAATATTTAAGGGTATTACTTGAGTTGCAGATAGATTTGTCGATTCAATAATGATGGGTGGTGCTACTCCGTCAATTCTGGCTTGTTCCCATCGTTCAGCACATAAGCACCAATGGTCCCCCGCCTTAAGGCCCGGGAATTCCATCAAAAGGTTCGGATCAATTAGGTTATTACCTTGTGATTTAGTATATTTAAGGAAGGTATCTGTTACGACACTGCATATAGAATGATTGCCTAAGTCGGACTGGTCTGTTTTGCAATAACCGTCTAAATACCATCCTGTTCTTGGGCTGCATCCACATATTTTTAATGGTTTTCCTAGTAGGTTGAAGAGCATTCCTGAAGTCGTAATTAGCTTGGTTATCCAAGACTTGTTATAAATAATCCTAATTTTGCCTAACCACTATTTTCAATCAGCAATAATGCCCACAGTGTTCATAAATGAGTTTCGCGAAATGCTGCTGTTGCGCTTTGCTGTAATCATTCTGTCGCTAGGCCATTGAGTTGGGTCTGATGAGATTACCGATTTGAATGATGCCTCGAGTTTTAGGTTCGCTGTTCTGAGCCACCAGTTGGAACACCTCTAGTGGCCATTTCGTACATTTGTTGATGAATATTATCCGGCTCAATATTAAACCAATCGATATACCTTATCGCTTTGATCTTCTTCTCGCCTAAATTGAATATTTTATATTCTAGCGTTATGAAATCACCTTTGTAGGCTTTATATCCCAATTCTAATAAGATCTTGCCTTGAGTGGTCGGAAGATGAATGTCTGCATGATTTGTGCTTGTTGTCGTCTCGAGCGTCACAGAAGCGTTGGTTCCATCTCCTGATATATCTCTAACTCTTAGAAATAAAGCCGAATTAAAATTTTCATCGATCAATCTTTTTGAGCTTTTCCTGATCGTCCAGTTGCATTGAATTGTTCCATTATTAATTTTGTAATTAAGGCTGTCCTCTCTGCTGTTTATGCCGCTGGCCGTTAGATATTTCTTAAGAGAGTTTATTTTAGATCTTAGCCATTTCATTGAGTGCTTGTGCTGTGTTCTTGTGGAATATTATGGCCTCATCGTCTAGACATTTGTGTCTAAGTATACTATTTTAATGTGATGATTGATGTATAAGTGTGAAGTGAGTTGAGACATGGTTTTGGGATGTATTCCACTATTCCTTATCGTTTATTCCGTATTGTTTATATGCAAAGTAACTTTGTTTTCGTGGCCATTTGTCCCAGTCTTCTTTTGAAATCATGTCAGTCGGTATATTTCTTTCTGTGCAAATGAATTGCATTGATTGTTCGTTGTCTATGCATTCTCGGTTTTTTTCTTCTTGTTTGTCCGCTAAGTCTATTTTTTCGACTAGGATTTTACGGTCACGGCAAGTATCATCTCTTGTCGCGATCAAGTCTTTGTACTGACCTTGAATTTCATTCTCTTCAAAATTATCTGGTGGAACAGACCGTTCGAGCTCTTCTATTTCCTGTTTCGCAAACTCACACTTATTGTTTTCCGCGATTCGCTCTCGTCTCCATTGCGCTTTGATCTCATTTTCATTCGGTAGCGTTAATACAGTGACTGTGCCACCTTGGTTGATCCACGCTATTGATGCCTTTTGTGCCTCGTCCCTCGAACTATGTCGTCTGACGCAAGACGTCAATGTAAGTATTGCTAAAAGAAGAATCGTTCCCCTTGATATTGCCATGTGATTCATGGTTTTTTAGCTGTTGATGCGAGTTTCTTGTTGAGAAAGCTCAATTCAACTTATGTTTATATCTTCCTACTATATCAGTCCCGGCTCTTGATAATTTCTAGTTCACTCTCAATGATTCTTTTGATGTTGTTGTTGGTCTGTTTTTTTGCTCCGTTTTAAAACAATTGAAAAGTTTTCAGGGGGGCTGTGGGTTGTCTGTCGTCCTGTGACGTGGTTTTGTTTGAAGGTGGTTCCCAATTCACCCTGCACATCATTTGGGAAAATAGCCTTGTTGTTCCGGCGGGATCAACGAGCAAACAACAATGCTTTCCGCCCAAACACCCCACCACCACTTGAAAAGACCGACATATGCACTTTCAAGACATCATCGGCACGCTGAACAGTTTCTGGGCCAACCAGGGCTGTTTGTTGCTGCAGCCCTACGACACGGAAAAAGGGGCTGGCACGATGAGTCCTCATACGGTGCTTCGTGCCATTGGGCCTGAGCCTTGGGCTGTGGCTTACCCCGAGCCCTGCCGCCGTCCGACGGATGGCCGCTACGGAGATAACCCCAACCGGGCGCAGCATTACTTCCAATATCAGGTTCTGATTAAACCGTCCCCTGACGCGATCCAGGAGACCTACCTCGCTTCCCTGGAGGCGTTGGGAATCAAGGCAGCAGATCACGATATTCGTTTTGTTGAAGACAACTGGGAATCCCCCACCCTTGGCGCTTGGGGTGTGGGTTGGGAGGTATGGCTGGATGGTATGGAAGTCACCCAATTCACTTACTTCCAGCAATGTGGCGGACTGGATTGCAAGCCTGTCTCGATTGAGATCACCTACGGGTTGGAGCGTTTGGCGATGTATCTCCAGGATGTTGAGAGCATTTGGGATCTGAGCTGGAACGCCGACCGTAAATACGGCGACATTTGGCTCCCCTTTGAAAAAGGTCAATGCAAATTCAACTTTGAGGCCTCCAATCCAGATCGGCTCAAGCAATTGTTTGCCATTTATGAGGCTGAGGCGTCGGATCTAATCCATCAGCAGTTACCCGCACCAGCTCTCGATTTCGTGCTCAAGTGCAGCCACACGTTCAACCTGCTCGAGGCGCGTGGTGTGATTTCGGTGACGGAACGCACCGCCACCATCGGCCGGATTCGCAATTTGGCTCGAAAGGTGGCAGAGGCCTGGTTAGTGGAACGCGAGGCCTTGGGTTTCCCGCTGCTTCCCAGTAACTAACCAAGAACGGGGGGAACACTCGCGTTAGCTGCGGGTATCGCTCTGCCAACGCGCCGATCCATTGATTACATCGCCCTCGGTCTGTTCCTGTTTTTGTTGATCAAGGGGCTGTTGTGGGGGGCCCCATCACCTGGCGCCCATGATCCATCTCTGCTGAATGGCCGCACCGTTGAACTGATCGGTCGGTTGCACGCTGATGCCCGGGTTTTCGACACCAGCTGTTCGGCCTTGATCGCTGTGGACCGTATCGATGGTCGTCGCTTTCGCGGCCGCACTGAGGTGGTCCTGCAACCTTGCCTAAATCCTCCCCAGCAAGGCTGGCAGTTGAAGCTCACCGGTGCGTTGAAGGCGCCGCAGGCCGGTGTTCATCGGCTTGTGTCTGGGCCTGCTAGCCGTCTTCATCGGCTCGGTAGTTGGAGTCAGCTCCGGGCGGATCAGTGGCAGGTGTTGCACAAATCTTGGACTCCTATTGCGGATGCACGTCGGTCGGTTGCCGCACGGTTTCAGCAGGTGGCGGGTCCCCAACGCGGTGGTCTGCTTGCGGCCCTTGTTCTCGGTGGGGCCCAAGTTCAACTTCCGGCTGAGTTGCGCGAAGCCTTCCGTGTTGCTGGCTTATCGCATGCCTTAGCGGCTTCTGGCTTTCATTTGTCGGTTGTTCTCGGCGCGGTCTTGGCCATTGCCCGTGGCCTATCCCGTCCGTTTCGGGTGTCGCTCGGATGTTCTGCCTTGCTCATGTTTCTCACCCTCGCGGGGGGGCAACCATCGGTAGTTCGTGCGGTGTTGATGGGGGCGACGGCATTGCTGATCCGCGAGTCAGATCAGCGCAGTCGGGGAGCGGGCGTGTTGCTATTTACTTTGATTCTGATGTTGTTGATTCGTCCCGATTGGGCCCAATCCGTTGGCTTTCAACTCAGTGCTGCTGCCACTGCTGGCCTCACCTTGTCGGCCCCCGGTGTGGAACAACAACTTTTGCGCTGCTGTCCATCGAGGATCCGTTGGCTGGCTTCTGCAATCGCGGTGTCTTGGGCGGCCTTGATCTGGACCCTGCCGCTTCAATTACTTCATTTCGGATCCACACCGCTTTACGCGCTGGTGGCCAATCTGCTGGCGGCACCCCTGTTGGCTCCCCTCACGTTGTCGGCGATGGGCCTAGCGGTGGTCGCCTTGCTCTTGCCCCACCCTCTTTTGGTGGGATTGTCTTGGCCCGTGCAGCAACTCGCGGGGATGTTGATTTCCCTGGTGCACTGGATTAGCCATTGGCCCGCAGCCCAATTACTGAGCGGTCATCCGCAGCCTTGGGTGGTGCTGCTAATGGCTTTTGGTTTGATTCCTTGGGTTATTAGCTCCCAACGCGGATTACGTGGTTTTGGCGTGGTGACTCTTTTGAGTGCCGTTTTTCTCCATGCCGTTGTGCAGCTGGGGGATGGGGTTGTGGTTGCGTCGCGCTTTGGCCGCCACTGGCTGTTGGCTCGTCATCGCGGTCGGGCCGCTCTGGTGAGTACCCATGCCGAACCGCAAAGTTGTCGTTTTGCCAAGCAACTGGCGCATTCCCATGGACATCGTCGTTTGGATGGGATTGTTCTGTTGGATCCTGTGGCTTCGGAGGCGATGGGATGCTGGATGTCGATGGCGGAGCATGTCCAGGCTCCGCATCAGGGACACCTCCCCCTGTTGAAGGGACAACGCTTGCGGAGCGAGGGCCTGGTGCTCTCGTTGCTAACTGATAAGGGGCAGGCTTTTCAGCTGCAAGCTGGTGAGCAACGATGGCGCCTGCTGCCCAAGCCTCAAGTGCTTTGGGCAGCAGGCCGATCGTCTAGTGCTCGATCAGGTCGATGGACAGGAACATGGCTGGGTTTTAAGCCCACGCAGGATCAGCAACGTTGGCTGCATCGTTTAAAGGCCAAAGACGCCATGCGGGTGGACCCTTAGAATCGAAATGCGTCTTTTTGACGTTTAGGAGAGGTGGCAGAGCCCGGTTGATCGCGCACGACTCGAAATCGTGTAGGGGTAACACCCTCGAGGGTTCGAATCCCTCCCTCTCCGTTTAAAAAAAAACTTGTTGAGAAATTGCCTTGAAAGAGATACGATTTTGGCAACAAAATACCATCTATTAGATTGCCGTTTCTTTTGTATTGGCTTTCTCTTCTGCTCTCCATGTTTGAAGAACATCGGGAAAATGTTCTTCAATGCATGTATCGCAGATGCCATGGCTGAAGTTTAAGTTTGTGCGAGATGATAAGTATTTATCGAGATGCATCCAGTGTCCGCTCGTATCCTTTGCCTTGCGGCAGTAAGAGCAAGTACTAATAATTCCTCCTGCATCTGTTAGAGAGCAAAAAGATTCAATGAGCTTGATTGATCTCTTCCTTAACTCAAGAAAAGAAACCGCTTGCCTTGCCAGTGATTCCATGATTTCGCACTGAACATCTGTGAGGCCATGGGGCTTACGATCAATGACGCAAAGGGTTCCAATGCGATGGTTTTGATCATTCTGTAAGGGAAAACCTGCATAGAGTCTGATCTGAGGGTCTCCTTTTACCAGCGGATTATCGACGAAACGTTCATCCTGTAGTGCGTCTTCAATAATTAATGGCTCAGGGGAGTGAATCGCATGGGCACAGAATGACCAGTCTCGTACTGTTTCTTCGACATCAACGCCCACTTTTGATTTGAACCATTGGCGATTGGTATCGACCAGGCTGAGCAGAGCGATTGGTGTGTCGCAGGTGAGAGAAGCTATTTTTGTAATGTCGTCGTAGGTTTGTTCCGGTTTCGTTCCAAGAATCCTGTATTCACTGAGTGCTTTCAGGCGTTCTGCTTCATTTATAGGGATTTCCGGGGTCTTCAACGTTGCGGCAATCTATTTCTTTAATCTTGGACGCAATCTCGTCATTGGACAAAAACGAGAATAAAAATTTATTTGAAATTGTTTAAGTGTCGAGTCATGAAGCTTTGTACTGATTTAATACCCAATAATTATCGGCTTTAAGTGCCGTATAGAGCTCTCTTGGGATATACGCCTGATTAGGAGTTGCTCAATAAAAAGAGGCTGTACTGATATGGCTTGATTTAATGTAGTTGCTGCATAGCGCCTGTCCAGTCAGTTTTCGTTCATTGATAATTTCTATGTGCAAGGCTTCAATGGTTGTTGTTATTCTGGCCGACGAGCCAAGCACTAAATGAAAGCATTAGAACGCATCCGCAGTACTGAAAAACCTCAACAATTGAATCGACCTCAAAGCTAATCATTAACTTAAATGCCGTTACAATTAAGGCAACGATAATGACATTGGTCAGTTTTTGTTTGAGGCTTTCGAGCGAATTGATACTAAGAATATTTCTTCTGTCGTCAGTTAAGTCTTGTAAGCGAGGGTCGATATCAGAGATAATTAATTCGTAGACACCGTAGCCGAAAATAAGCAATGCTATTCCAATCACATAGTAATCAATTCCTCCTACGACTTTGCCAAGAAGGAGGATGCTTTTATCAGAATCGAAGTGCCCATTAAAGAGTTTATGCAGTGCCGATAATTCTTCCTGTGTTCCTAAAATAAAACAGCTTATGCTTCCTAAAAGGCTCATTAAAACGGGAATAATACTGATCAGCCTGAAGCGCCATAGCCATCTTTCAAAGTTTGCTTCAATGCGATTCCTTCTGTTCTGCGAGGTATTTGTATTCATGGCAAGCTCGTTTCTAGTTGTTGCTCTTTAGTGGATTATTACTCATATGTTGTTGTTTGGGAATGCTTGATGATTCAGTGAAATTTAAACCAAGCTTTAAACCATTTTGCTTGATTGAATGAATTCTTTGTGGGACGGCCCCTCATCTGGCGGTTCGATGGGTTTCACGCTGTTAGGCCGAATCATTTTTACAGGTTTAAACTATGGAAAAGTTGTTGATCTGAGATGGGTTTAAGGGCATCTGCGCGTCAATTGCTCAAACGTGTGATTGGGGAGTCG
This sequence comes from Synechococcus sp. CC9902, assembly GCF_000012505.1. Lineage (NCBI taxonomy): Bacteria > Bacillati > Cyanobacteriota > Cyanophyceae > Synechococcales > Synechococcaceae > Synechococcus > Synechococcus sp. CC9902. Next base: position 1,506,891 of record NC_007513.1, on the reverse strand, counting down.
TCCTATGAAAAACTTCGGAATGCCTTGCGAGACGGCCCCAATGGTGTCTTAAAACGAGGGCGTCCAAGCCCACGGACCTCAAGCAGCAGTGCCACCCCCTTTCTGGAGCGATTCAAGGAATCCACGGCTGATCTGTCCAGGGTCTCGGGGACTCAGCGCAAAACAACTGAGAGTGAGGCGGTTAAGAACAGCCCGATCTGTTGCAATAAGTTTCTTGCCACAGACACTCTTCGGATCGATTATGTGAGCAAGGCCGGTAAATCATCCTCTCGGATGATTCGTACCGAGGAGGTATATGAATATGACGATGGAGTTTTCGTTTTAAGGGCCTGGTGCTCCCTCCGAAAAGATCACCGAACATTTGTTAGTTCGCGTATCCAGTCATGTTGGGATGCATTTAGTCAAGACCCCGTCAGTGACTTGCTGGCGCGTCTTAAGAAGGCCTCGTCGTTGGATCCTGGGAACGTTGCCCATGAAGTGCTGACTCACTGCTCCTTAGAAATTCCGATTGCCATTAACTCCCTGATGAAATCATCAGGACACAAGAGCTATGACAAGCGATTTGTTCAAGGGGCGAAGAAGCGTGCCTTAGTTCGTTGGATTCTTGGTAAACCAAGGGCATTATCGCTTCTTCAAACATTGCCGTTGGAACAACGCGGTGATGTTGAGGAGATTGTCGAGCGAACGATTGGTGATACCAAGGTCACCACCAGTACGTATCACTCCTGTGTGGGTGCTTTGCAAAAAACCCGATACACCCCTCATCTTGAGTTCAGGCGTGAAGAGTTGATTCTGTTTATCGCTGAGGCGATGGTGGGTGATCCCGCAAAAGATTCTGTTGTGAATGTATTAAAACAGGATTTGCTTGACCCTTCATTTCGAATCAAACCTGGTTTGGATGATCTTGAAGAGTTTCATAAGGAAATCAAGAAACTCAAAAAAGATTCCGATAAAGCAAAGAAAAAATATAAATGCAAAAACAAACCCAAGACTGTTTCCTCGAACTACCGCCTCTATGAGAGAGGCCAGCCCGTGCGTGTCTTGGCGATTGATGAGGCGCTGCGCCAGCTCAAGGTTTGTGTTGAGTCGGAGCGTTTCCTTCTCGGTAAAGCTGAGTTTGAGCAAAGGGTGATGGATGCTGTCTCTGCTGAGTTCACAACCAAGGATGTTGAGGGTGAGATGTTTTCAAAACGTCTGGGTGAAGGTCTCAGTACTGCCTATTGTGCATTTGGACTTCGTAAATACAATTCATCGTGGTTTACAGATTCCTATGGTAAAGAGTGGCTTGATCTGAAGACTCGCTCCAGTTCATAGAAGCTTATTGTGGAGTATTTCTTGAGATTTAATCGCTTATTGCTATTGCAAGAAAAACACTTTTTAAATTTTGAATTGTGTAATGTCTTATAAGCCATTTTATCGAATTTATCTGCAACCAACGCAGTCTCGACTGTTCTTTTCGTTTGTCACGTATACGCCGCAAACGAGGGATCAAATGATTCGCTGTGGCGACTTGCGGGATGATGAGGAATATATCAATCAAGTTGTTTGTGATTTCCTTCTTTTTATTGCAGAAGGGATTCTTGATGTGAGATTTACAAGTGATTTCCCGATTCAATATGACGATGTCATGATTGTTTGTTCTCGTCAGCGTGGTCGGGGAGTTCAACATGAGTACCTTCTTGGCATTCAAGCTGAGCGCCTAACAAATTCTGGATCAGAACTTCTTGATCTTCTCGGCAATGTGCTGTCAAGCCCACTATGGGAAGGGTTTGTGAAGCGTAGGGATTGAAAGAATCTGCTTATCTTAAGGAGATGATCAGATAAAAAGTCAACATGAGTGTAGTGAATCCTCCAAGCCAAAATGTTGCAACAAAGAGTAAATGCTTTTTCATTGAATATCAGGATGTTCAATTCTGAGTGGTGCGTTGTTTGTTTTTGCGTCGAACTCTTTCAGGGCTGGTTTGGTTGTCTGATCGATTGAGGCTGGTGGCTGATGGCGTTCCTCCTCTGGCGAGATCGTTTCGGCTGCACTACGAAGTAGGTCTCCGGTAATGCGTCTTGCTTGGGGGGATGTGAAGAGTAGATATCCAAGGACCATACCAATGAAAATTTTTAACATTTTTGCAGTTCTTCTGTGTTGATCATTGCTGACGCTCGTCAGAGATTTATCTCTGTTTGTCTACGCGTCTATTGTAAATCTAGACTGTACTAGTCACAATGATTGTGTCGACCTTTTTAATGAAATGACTGCTGATTCGCCCAAGGGTAAGGAGTATTGGATGGATGAAATTGCTTTTCTTGAGGCTCGTCTGAACGGTAGTCAGGGGGATATTGATGGAGATGATCGAAAGGCCTGCGAAGAGGCTTTAAAAGTGGCAAAAGTGAATCTTTCTGCCGGAAAGCAATGAATGGAATTTTTTACTGAATCCAATCACCGCCTCGATCGAGAGCAAGCCATTGCCTTACTCGTCTCGCTTGTGGCCTTCGACGCTAATTCTGAAAAGAAATGGAGAGGATTTTATAACTCTTTGACTCTTGAACAACTTTTAGTGGAATGGAGTGAATGCTGGGATCCTGAAGGCTGAGGTGGCGGGATATGTCCCCGATGGGATTGCTGGTTCGATTGAAGAATGGCCATTGATGAACCATTGGCTTGTACGGACTTGATCAAGAATGAAAAAGAAGCACAAGTCCCTGTTCCACTTGGTGAAATTCGCGTTCTTCGCGGCTGAGGTCCAAGCCCACTGTTAATCCTTCCTTCAGAGCATCCTCGAAGGGGGGAGTGCTCGGCGTATTGGTTTCCGTCCAAAGGGCAGCGATTCCGATGGCGGTTGCGTGCCATCGGAATCGGCTGGTTGTGCCGATGTCCGGTTCGTTCAACGCCTCCTCAAGGAGGGTGTTGATCGTTAGGTTCGAGCTGTACATGTTCACCAGCATCGTGAGCTCCTAAGGACCCTGCAACGAGCTGAGAGAATTTGTATGGATACTTCGTCAAAGATCATGTCGCCGGCCTCCGATGCGTTGCCCCGGCGCATTGCTCTTGTTCATGAATGGTTTACCCCTCGATCAACCGGTGGGGCTGAGCTGGTGGTTGAGGCATTGGATCGCTTGCTAACCGATCTCGAGCGACAACCCATTCTGGCGGCTCTCGTTGATGGTGAAAGCAAACGCCGAGGTAGTTGGTTGTCGGGCCGTTCAATCCGCACCAGTGCAATTCAGCATTTGCCGTGGGGAGTGAGCCATGTGCAGCAATATCTGCCACTCCTTCCGATGGCGATTGAGCAAATTGATCTTGGCGATGCTGATTTGGTGATCAGCAGTAGTCACCTTGTCGGGAAAGGGGTGCTCACCTCGCCGGACCAACTCCATATCAGTTATGTGCACACGCCGGTCCGTTATGCCTGGGACCAGATGCATGCCTACCTCCAGCGCTCAGCCTTGGCTCGACGGGGGCTAGGGCCCCTCATTCGCTGGCAATTGCATGCGTTGCGGCAATGGGATCAACTCAGTGCCCAGCGTGTGGACCATCTCATTGCCAACTCTCGCTTTACCGCCCGTCGGATTCGCAAGTTCTGGGGACGTGAGGCTGAGGTGATTCATCCCCCCGTCGATGTGGCGCGCTTTCGTTGGCAGTCCCCACGCGACGACACGTTTCTCTGTGTTTGTCGATTGGTTCCTTACAAACGCGTTGATTTGGTTGTTGAGGCATTCAATCGGCTTGGTCTTCCTCTATTGGTTGTTGGCGATGGCCCAGAGCGCGCGCGCTTGGAGGCGCTCGCAGGGTCCAACATCACCCTTTTAGGGCGTCAGTCCCAACACCAGGTGGAAACGTTGATGTCGCGCTGTCGCGCCTTTGTATACGCCGGGCTTGAAGATTTCGGGATTGCGCCAGTTGAAGCCATGGCGGCAGGGGCTCCAGTCATCGGCCTCGGTCGTGGTGGCTTGCTCGATACGGTGCGTTGCGCTGCAGCAGGCTGTTCACAGCCCACTGGTGTGCTTTTCCCCGACCAATCGGTGGAGTCGGTGATCCAGGCCGTTCAGTGGTTTCAGCAGCATCGGCTTGAGTCGTTCCATGCAGAGAGCATCAGGTCTTGGGCCGAACGTTTTCGTCCGGAAGCGTTTGCGGCCCGTTTTGAGGCGTCCATGCGTCGGTCATGGGCAGGTCACCAGATGCGCTGTGCCGTTGCGGCGAGTGACCCCGCCAAGGTGCCAGGGCTGTTCTCCTGACGTTGAGTGTGTTGAGACGCAAACTGAGCCTTTGACGACGGCCCCCCGGCCTTCTCTGCGTAAAACCACCGGTTTGGGAATCGGGCGGGGGGCTTATCGCCCCCATTTGGCTGTGATATCAGGCCCGCCTTCCACCCTCACCGCGGAATCATTGATTCGCCAGCAGAGCAGAAAAGGACGGGGACTGAAGCGCACTGGAGATGTGGTGTTTTCCCTGGCTGTTTTGGGCTTGGGTTCACCTGTTCTTCTTCTTCTGGCTTGTTTAATCAAACTCAGCTCACCTGGCCCCGTCTTTTACGTTCAGCGACGTGTGGGTCGGGATTATCAACGTTTTGGTTGCATCAAGTTCCGCACGATGCGCCCTGACGCTGATGTTGTGCTTGCGAAGGTTTTGTCGGAGGATCCCGAACTTAGAGCTGAATATGAACGAGATTTCAAGCTCAAGAGCGACCCTCGAATCACTTGGGTCGGAAAGTTTCTAAGACGTTCGAGCCTTGACGAATTACCGCAATTCATCAATGTTCTGCGCGGAGAAATGAGTGTCGTTGGCCCGCGGCCGATTGTCGACAAAGAATTGACTCGTTACGGACCTTATATGGATGAAGTGGCGGCTGTGCGTCCTGGTCTCACTGGTCTTTGGCAGGTCAGTGGTCGCAACAATCTCAGTTACAAAAAGCGTGTCAAACTCGATTTGGCTTACGCCCGAGGTCGTTCATTCGTCCTTGATTTCGCCATCATTCTTCGCACCTTCGGAGTGTTGTTGTTGCCTATGGATCGTGGCGCTTATTAAGGCATTCGTCTGACAACTGTCTCAAGCTCACCAGATCAAGATCATCCCAAGAAGCCAGAAGAGCTCGAGCTTTAGGTTGAGGTTCAGTACCCGCGTAATTGCGGTTCGATCGGGTGACGGGCAGTGTTCAGCCAAGATCGGTTTATCGACCCAGTTGGCTCCATAGCGATTGCGGCCTCCGAGGCGAATGCCGGCGCAATGAGCGAAGCTCGCTTCCGAGCGGCCTGCATTTGGCGATGGATCAGGGGCTCCATCGTGCTCCGCAGCTCGGACCAACTCAGTCCATCGGCTCCATGGCTGCGCGACGAGCGGCAACGTCACCATCACTATTCGGCAGGGAATCCAGGTGAGGAGATCGTCGAGACGAGCTCCAGCGGTGCCCATCCAGTAGAGGCGACCCGTTCGGTATCCGAGCATGGAATCCAAGGTGCTGCTTGCTTTAAAGGCCCAAGCCAGGGCTAATGGACCGGGGAGATTGGGGCTGATTCCCCAAAGGGCCAATCCGAGGAGCATCCAAAACAGCGGTGCAAACAGGCCATCTACAGCATTTTCCGAAGCACTTTCCGCTGTTGCTCGAAGAATCTCCTGCTCATTGAGTTCGCAAACATCACGGCCCACAATCCAGCTGAGTCGTTGGCGGGCTGTCGCGAGATCTCCCTCGCCGAGTGACGTTGGCAATGCCTTAACCACGGCACTCACACTGGATCGCAAGCTTCGGGCGGCAAGGGCACTGGCCAAACCAATCAACAGCAGGCTCCAGCCCAATGCATGGATGGGTGATGGAGCAAAACACAAGCGCTCGATCGTCCATCCCACGGTGCCGCTACCCAGCACCACCCCCAGGGTGATCACTCCACCCCCAAGCCTGAGGGCTATGGGATTGTCACCCACCACCCTTTCCAACAGGGTTCGCGTTTGCCCGATGAACCAGCCCATCACCACAACGGGATGCACAATCTGGGCTGGATCTCCGATCAACCAATCCAGCCCGGCGGCGGCCGCAACCACCCAAATTCCGGGCTGAACAATGATCAAATCAGGCGTCTTTCAGCCAGCTGAACATCGACCGAAGCCCCTTGCCAACCTTCTCAATGGGATGTTGGGCATCGCGATCCCGGATCTTTTTCATTTCAGGTTTTCCTGCATCGCATTCCGCTACGAAGTTCCTCGCGAATGTTCCGTCTTGGATGTCCGCCAGTACTCGCTTCATTTCGGCTTTGGTGTCGGCCGTGATCAAGCGTGGTCCACTCACGTAGTCGCCATATTCGGCGGTGTTGGAGATGGAATCCCGCATGGATGTGAGCCCGCCCTTCACCATCAGGTCCACGATCAGCTTCACTTCATGCATGCACTCGAAGTAAGCCAATTCAGGCTGATACCCAGCTTCAACCAACGTTTCGAAGCCCGCCTTCACGAGTTCTGAGAGGCCTCCGCAAAGGACGGCTTGTTCACCGAAGAGGTCGGTTTCTGTTTCTTCCTTGAAGTTGGTTTCAAGAATGCCGGCCCGAGTTCCACCGATGCCTTTGGCGTAGGCCATTGTTAGGCCCCGTGCATTGCCAGAGGCGTCCTGTTCGATCGCAAAGAGGGCCGGAACGCCTTGCCCGTTTTGATATTCCCAGCGCACGGTGTGACCTGGACCCTTTGGCGCGATCATCACCACATCGACATCAGCCGGGGGCTTGATCAGCTCGAAACGGATGTTGAATCCGTGAGCGAAGCTCAGAACTTTGCCGCTCTTGAGGTGGGGAGCAATCTCTTTCTCGTAAACGTCCTTCTGGAATTCATCAGGAAGCAGCACCATGATCCAGTCCGCCTTGGCGGAGGCCTCGGCCACGGTTAAAACCTCAAGCCCGTCGGCTTTGGCTTTCTCCGCCGAGCGACTGCCCTCATACAGACCCACGACGACGTTGACGCCGCTGTCCTTGAGGTTGAGGGCGTGGGCGTGGCCTTGGGAGCCATAGCCAATGATCGCTACGGTCTTGCCATTTAGCAGACCAAGATCGGCGTCGGAGTCGTAAAAGAGCTGGGCCATCCGGGGCGGGTTTGCAAAGCGAAGCAGTGCAAAAGCTTACGCAGGCACCGTCTGATTTGGCTCAGGCTTCGGTCGGGTGAGAAATCACACGGTCGATGAGGCCGTACGCCATGGCTTCTTCAGCGCTCAAGAAGTAGTCGCGGTCCGTGTCCTTTTCGATTTTCTCGAATGTCTGACCACTCATGTCTGCCAAAGAGTGGTTGAGCATGTCTTTCATTCGGAGGATTTCACGTGCCTCGATTTCAATGTCGCTGGCCTGACGACGACTCGTACCACCCAAGGGTTGGTGGATCATGATCCGACTGTGGGGCAGAGCCACCCGCTTGCCTTTCGTACCGGCCGCCAATAGGAAAGCCCCCATGGAGGCGGCGAGACCCACGCAAATTGTGACCACCTCACTTTTGACGTATTGGATGGTGTCGTAGATCGCTAAGCCTGCGGTGACGGAGCCACCTGGGGAATTGATGTACAGATAGATCGGTTTGCTGCTGTCCTCAGAGTCGAGGTAGAGCATTTGTGCAACGAGGCTGTTGGCAATGCCGTCGTTGACCTCAGATCCGAGGAAAAGGATTCTTTCCACACCAAGACGGGTGTAGATGTCGACCCAGCGCTCCATTTGGCTGCCGGGAAGACGATAAGGAACGCTGGGAGTACCGATCGGCATGGGTCAGGTCGGGGAAGTGGTGAAAAAAATGGATATCGAAAACGATTAGTTGGCTGTTGTGGAGCCAGGGAGGTCTTTACGGCTACTCAAGACCCTGTCGATGAGGCCGAATTCGACGGCTTCGTGGGGGGTGAGGTAACTCATCCTGTCGGAATTTTTGCTCAACTCTTCGACGGTGCGCCCCGTGTTGTTGGAGAGGATCTCGAGCATGGCTTGCTTGTTATGCAAAACCTCTTTGGCTCTGATCTGGATGTCGGTCGCCTGCCCCTGAGCGCCACTGCGAGGCTGATGCAAAACGATGGACGAATGGGGCAGAGCAGCCCGCTGACCCTTGGTTCCGGCAGACAGAATCACTGCCGCGGTTCCCATGGCCTGGCCGATACAAATCGTGTGTACGGGAGGTTTGACGTAGCGAAGGGTGTCGCAGATGGCGAAAGCCTCTGTTTCAAAGCCAATGGCATCACCCGAGTACCAACTCGTTCCCGTCGAATTGATATAGAAATAAATTGGCTTTTCTGGATCATCAAATTCCAGAAAAAGCAGCTGGGCAATAATTAATTCAGTGACATCGATGCCCATTTGACGCTTGGCATCGTCATCGGAGAAAAGTGGGAGCCCCAAATAAACAATCCGTTCTTTGAGAAGCAAAGAAGGGAGATCGGGAGGAGGCGTTCTCATTGCGGCGCCGTCGCCGTAATAAGGAGCAGACGTGGTCATTTCCTCGCATCATCTCGAGTGAAAAAAGCCTAGCGGGGGTCGATGGGTCGTTGAGTCGTGGTTTGATCAGTTTTGGTCTTGGCCTCGGTCTTGCCCTGACTTTTTCCCTTACTAGTGGTTTTGCTGTCTTTGTTGGTCTCGAGCCGACCAAACACCATGCGACCGGTTGGTGTTTGTAAGGCACCGGTTACCACGACAGGACGACGCTGACCAATGAGTTCCCGCGCATCATTGATCACCACCATCGTTCCGTCTTCGAGGTAGCCAACTCCTTGGCTGGATTCTTTGCCTTCCCGAACGATTTTTAAATTGAGTTCATCACCGGGTTGTACTTCTGGGCGAAGCGCAATGACTAGCTCACTCAGATTCATCACTTTGAGGGATTTCACTTGAGCGACTTGGGCCAGGTTGAAGTCTGCTGTTACCAAAGTTCCGCCGGTATCGCCTGCGAGCTGAAGCAATCGGTCGTCGGTGCCTTTGCCGTCGTACCGGGTGCTGTTGATCACCAGCCTGCGGCCATAGGTTTCACGTAAATCTCTCAGTAATTTCAGTCCTCGTCGCCCTTTAGCCCGTTTTTCGATGTTGGTGGAATCCGACAGTTGCTGCATCTCATCGATCACAGACTCCGCAACGATCACCTGACCTTCCAACAGGCCACAGGCGAGCATGCCGCGAATCCGTCCATCGATGATCACGCTTGTATCGAGGATTTTTGCGGTGGCAGGGGTGAGCACCCCATCGGCCACAAGAAGCGCCTCTGTGCTTGCTGGGTTGAATAGTCGAAGCAGGGTGCGACCGTGCACTTCGGCAAGGTTGCTTCCCAAAATTCCGAAAAACACATTGCTAACGACTGCCAGAAGTGGCTTCACTAAGGCAACGCCGCCAGAGAAAGGCAGCAGCAAAACTGGAAGCAGCAACAAGTTGGCTACCAGCAAGCCCAGGATTAATCCCAAGGCTCGGCTCACGAGCAGGTCGGTCGGCATCGTGCGGACCTGCTGCATCAGGCTGATCCGCAGCCTTTTGAAGACCAATCCAGCGATCAATCCGATGCCACCGCCTGACGCGGTCAGGATCAAACGAAGTTGTTCCGCATCGGTGGTTTCATTCACCACCCCGATCGGAAGGAGATGAATTCCCATCCACCCAGCGGCTGAGCCAGAGAGGATGAACAGCAGCAGGATGAGCGGATCCACCATGGGTTCAGGTCGTGGCAGCTCAGTCCGAATAATCGAAGCATGCCTTATCCCGCTCCACCTCGCAGCGCCTACCTCCACATTCCCTTCTGCCACCGTCGCTGTTACTACTGCGACTTTGCTGTTGTTCCCCTCGGAGATCGGGCCCGCGGTGGCCAGGGACCAGGGAGTGCTTCGATCCAAAGTTATCTCCAGGTCTTGCATCACGAGATCGCTTCTGCGCCAAAGGGTCCACCGCTTTCAACGGTGTACTTCGGTGGCGGAACTCCATCGCTTTTAAGCCCAGCTCAGATCGCCGAGTTACTGGGTCAGCTTCGGTTGCGTTATGGCCTGCAAGAAGGTGCGGAAATCACCCTGGAGATGGATCCCGCCAGTTTTGATCAGCATCAGCTGAAGGAAGTTTTGGCCTTTGGGGTGAATCGGATCAGTCTTGGAGGGCAAAGTTTTGACGATGGGGTCTTGGAACAATTGGGTCGACGCCATCGCTCCAAGGATCTTTTAGAGGCCTGCGAATGGATGGACGATGCCCATCGGTCTGGTGAACTGAGCTCCTGGAGCTTGGATTTGATTCAGAGCCTCCCTGGGCAGACCCTTGAGGACTGGTGCCATCAATTGAATCAGGCCATCGCCTGTGGATCGCCTCATATCTCGATCTACGACCTTTCTGTTGAACCTGGAACCGTTTTCCACCACAGGCTTCATCACGGTGACCTGACCTTGCCCGACGACGATGTTTCGTGCGATCTGATGGCACTGACATCCTCGCGCCTATCCGAAGCGGGTTTTCGCCGCTACGAAATTTCGAACCATGCAAGACCTGGCCATGCATCGCGGCACAACCGGGTGTATTGGAGCGGATCCGGTTGGTGGGGATTTGGCATGGGGGCAACATCCGCCCCATGGGGAGAACGCGTCGCTCGACCGCGGACCCGTGAGGCCTATTCAGCGTGGTTAAACGATCCTCGCGAACCGGAGGGTGGATTCGGAGTGCCCCTCGATGAGCAGCTGCTGGTGGGCTTGCGGCGTGAGGAGGGAATGGATTTGACTGCATTCGATCTGAGCTCTGCTCAGATCACATCCTTGGAAGAGCGATGGGCTCCATTCCTCAAAGAGGGATTGATGCAGCGGCGTGCCGGTCGCTGGTGTTTAAAAGATCCAGAGGGGATGGCCCTCAGCAATCGGGTTCTGCTTGAGGTGGTGCTGTGGTGGGAGAGCTGCTCTGGTGCTCCTGTATCCAGCCCCTGAGGGCCTCAATACAAAGCTGGCGTCCATTCAATTGGGGGGGGCTGAATGGAGGTTGATGTGGGGTCAGGCCCAAGAGATCTGCTGTGACACGGACCTGCCCATCGCAGTCGTCTCCGGCGCCAATGCCAATCACAGGAATTCCGAGCTCATGCCTTGCTCGCGCGGCCAGCTCACTGGGGACATGCTCCAGCACGAGGGCAAAACAACCTGTTTTTTCCAGGGTCAAGGCCTGTTCGATCAGCCGGTCTTGACTCACTGGATCCAGGGCTTGGCGTCGGTACCCCAAACGATGCACCGCTTGAGGCGTCAGGCCCAAGTGACCCATGACCGGGATGCCCATTCGCACTAGCCGGTCCACCACAGCCACGATCTCGGGATCTGCTCCCTCTAGTTTCACCGCCGCTGCGGAGGATTCTTTGAGCAGTTTTCCTGCGGCAGCCACAGCAAGGTCTGGACCGCATTGATAGCTAAGGAAGGGCAAGTCACAAACGAGCAGCGGCTGCTGGTCATGGGATGCCGTAAACCCTCTGGCTACAGCCAGGGTGTGATGCAGCATTTGATCGAGGGTGACTGGCAGCGTTGTGGCATGGCCCAGCGCCACCATCCCCAACGAATCACCCACCAAAACCACGTCGGCCCCAGCCGCCTCAACGAGGGCAGCCGACAAGCAATCCCAAGCCGTCAGCATGGTGATTGGGCGTCCGCTCTGCTTGAAACGGATCAGGTCGAAGGGACGCATGAAACTTTTGCTCTCCCCTGCATCACATTGCTAGCATCGCAGTGACTCGGACCCATGCGGTTCTGACGCCCAAATCTGGTCAGGACCGGAAGGTAGCAGCCACACGGGATGCTCAGGACAGGCGTGGACTCCGGGTCACCAAACAATGCTGATATCAGCTCTGGTTTTCGGTTTCCTGTTGCCGGCGTCTTAAAAACTCAGGAATCCGGGCTCCATTTTCCTCCGCGATTTGCGGCGATAAAGGATTGCTGGAGACGCGATTTGTGCGTTCAGAGCGATAGGTCTTGTTGTTTTCGAAGCCTGTAGCGATCACGGTGACGTGAATCTCTCCTTCAAGCGCTTCATCAACGACGGCACCAACAATGATGTTGGCTTCTGGATCCACCACGTCGTAAATCACTTCAGAGGCTGTGGTCATGTCCTCAAGGGTCATGTCCTTGCCACCGCTGATGTTGATGACACAGCCCTTCGCTCCATCGATGCGTTCTGTTTCCAGAAGTGGGCTGGCGATTGCCGCTTGTGCTGCTTCGATCGCACGGGAACGACCAGACCCGATGCCAATGCCGAGAAGTGCTGTTCCGGCTTCGGTCATCACCGAGCGGACATCGGCAAAGTCAACGTTGACAAGGCCAGGGCAAGTAATGATGTCGCTAATGCCTTTGACACCCATCCGCAAAACGTCGTCAGCGCTGCGGAATGCTTCTTGAAGCGGTGAGCCTGCGATTGCATCACGGAGGCGATCGTTCGGAATCACAATCAGAGTGTCGACGTGCTCAGCTAACCGAGCAATTCCTTCATCGGCCTGGCGCATGCGCCGACGCCCTTCAAAGCTGAAGGGTTTTGTGACGATGCCGACGGTGAGGGCACCAATCTCACGGGCGACTTCCGCGACAACGGGGGCAGCACCCGTTCCTGTTCCGCCGCCCATGCCAGCCGCGATGAACACCAAATCGGCGCCTTGCAGCGAATCATGCAGATCGGTGCGGGATTCTTCCGCAGCTTTTTGGCCGATGGTGGGGTTGCCGCCGGCACCTAGTCCTCGGGTCAAGGTTTGGCCGAGTTGCAGGCGGTGAATGGCCTGCGACTGGATCAGCGCTTGCGCATCCGTATTGAGAACGCGATAAGCGACGCCATCAAGGTCGCTCAGGATCATGCGGTTCACCGCATTGCTTCCGCCACCACCGACGCCGATGACCTCGATGCGAGCCGACTGGCTGGGTTGAATACCAGCACTTTCTAAGGAGGTTCGACCGCTCGCCATCTCCATCGCTTCGGCAGATTGAGTGATGTGTGGCTGCATTATGTCTCTGAGAGCAGTTATTGGCTCGAATTAGCCTCAACTAAAGACAGGTTGATCGACGTTGAGGGAGTGCAGCGTTTCTCACTCAAGGGATTGGGGCTTCTTCAGCGGGAACAGATGTCACGGGTAGCTGAAGCTCGGGGCGGTCGGGATTTGTGAGATCGAGGTAACCCTGATTCGGCTTCAATAACTCCGGCGGCAGGGTTCGTCTCAGCTGAACGATGGCGTCAATTTGTTCATTTAATCGTCCGCGATCTTGTCCGAGGTCGATGCGACCGGTGCTGCTGGTCCGCAAGCTGATTGCTCCATCGGGATGCACCGTGATGGTTTGGAGCTTGCCTTGAAATCGGTTGCGATCTTGAAGGAGTTGGGCAATGGCGGGTCGTTGAGACAGCCTCCAGCCATGAACGGTGATGGCCGATAACGGCGTGGGCATTGTCGAGTTAGCACTGAGGGGGATCCAACGAGCGTCGGAATCGACCATTCCGCGCTCTCGTAATCCCGCTTGTTGTCGTGTCGCACGAGCCACCGGCGTTTGACGCAGCAGATGGACTTCGATGCGGGCTGGATGGAGGCGCCTTTCGACGGTTGCTGATTGCACCGGAAGGTCGCGGAGAAGTTGGCGCTCCAGCTCCGCAGGACTCAGTTGAAATAAAGGCTGAGGAAAAGACAACTGCCCCGCTTGGGCCACTTGTTCAGCTCTGAGGCCTGAATCACCGCTGATCACAATGTTGTCGATGCTGTCCATGGTCCATCCATGGCGCAACAACAACCAGCCAAGGCCGTTGCCGAGCAATAGACAAATCACCACACGCCATGTTTGAACAGCAAGCTCTCGGCGTTTGCGCTGGCGCAGTTCTCGACGCCGTGCGAGTTGCGGAGAGAGGGGACGTTGTGATCGTTCAGTGCGGGATGCCACAGTCCGGTCTGACTTCGGGGTCAAAGATCGCAGCGGGCGCGTGCCATCAGTTGGCCCCCCCAGTTTCTGGCCCGTTCGGCATCGGCAAACGGCACATCCATCTGCAAGCCTTTGCCCACCAGCCTCAGGCGACAGGGTCCTTGGGATTCGTCGGTGAGGGGTGCATCGCCCGATGCGAGGGCCATGAGTTCAACCAATTCGAGTTTGCAAACGTCGAAGCTTCCCTGATCTTGAAATTTTCCAGCTTCAAATCGGCTCCAATGGAGCTGCCCATTTTTAAGCTGTGCTCCGCCGCTGCCGTCAAGTTTGGCGAGCTCTGACCCCTTGGCCCAGGTGCGGAACAACGTCTGACGTCGACGTTCCAACCAACCAAGGGAGGCCAACAGGACGAAGGCAAATAGCAGTGGAAGCCAGAGCAGTCCGTGACTCATCGGGACAGTGGGGACGCTGCTTTCATTCTCCTGCTGATTGAACCAGTTTGTGCACGAGCTGGTCGAGTGTTACTCCACTGGCCTCCCAGAGCATGGGGTACATGCTCTGACTTGTGAAGCCGGGCAGGGTATTGATCTCATTGATCCAGAGTTGATGACTGGTGTTGTCGTAGAAAAAATCCACCCGGGCCATTCCAACAACGCCCAGTGCTGCACAGGCTTCGAGGGCTTGTTGCTGAACACGCTCTGCGACACCTTCCGGTAGCTCAGCCGGGATCACCGTTGTACTTAGTCCGGCGGTGTATTTCGTTGTGTAGTCATACCAATCCGCGTCGAAGCGAACTTCTCCAACAACAGACGATCGAAGCTGATGTCGCCCGAGAACAGCGCACTCCAGCTCTCGGGCATCAACGCCCTGTTCCACCACCAGCCGAGGGTCGAGCTGCGCCGCATGGTCGAGGCCTGTTTCCAGCTCATGACGGTTGCGCACTTTGCTGATCCCCACGGACGAGCCGAGATTCGCTGGCTTCACAAAGCATGGGTAGTGCAGTTCGGCTTCGATCCGATCCAAAACATGTTCACGCCGGGCGGAATCACCGAGATCGGAAGCATTGAGGCCGACGTAAGGCACTTGAGACAGGCCAGCACCAGCGAACGCTGCTTTCATCGCAAGCTTGTCCATGCTCACTGCTGATCCAAGGACTCCTGCACCAACAAAGGGTTGACGCATCAGCTGAAACAAGCCTTGAACAGTTCCGTCTTCTCCGTTGGGTCCATGCAAAACCGGGTACCACACCTGAACGGTTTCACTGCCCTCGGGAAGCTCTCTAAATCCTTTGGTTTCGATGGAATGAGGCGGCTCGATGGGCTTTTGACTCGCCAAGACACGATTGGCGAACGCCTCCCCCCACCAGCGACCTTCCTGGTCGATATAGAACGGAATCACGCGGTAGCGCTGACTGTTTTCACCGCTTCGCAGACCATGGATGACGGTGGTCGCTGACCGAATGGAGACCTCGTGCTCGCCGGAGTAGCCGCCAAAAACAAGACCGATCGTTGTGGGTCGCGACTCCATGGCTCAGGCTGACCCCGTGAAACAAGAGCGCCAAACGTATCAGTGCAATGCGTTACTGGGCAGGGGGGTGCCGCTCAGAGAAAAGGAACGCACCGCATCGATGCGAACGTTCACAAGATCACCAGGCTGGTAGAGATGCCCATCGGGTGATGTGGCACTGAAAAAGGTGAGCCGGTTAGTGCGTGTACGACCCATGAGTTGTTCAGGGTCCTTGGGATTGATGCCCTCGGCGAGAACCTCTTCCGTTCGACCTTGATACCGGATATTGCGTTCGCGGGCATTGCGTTCAACCAAGGCATTGATTTCCTTGAGACGCTCGACCTTCACGCTTTCTGGGAGCTGATTGTCCCAAGTAGCAGCGGGGGTATTTGGCCTTGGTGAATAGGCAGCTGTGTTCACCTGATCGAAGGCGATCTCGTCAATTAGATCCAAGGTTCGACGGTATTGGGCATCTGTTTCGCCAGGAAAACCCACAATCACATCAGCGCTAATCGAGGCATCGGGCATCCGATCGCGAATGCGGTCGATGATTCTGCGGTAGCGCTCCACGGTGTAACCACGGGCCATCGACTTCAGCAAGGCGTTATCACCGCTTTGAAAGGGGATATGAAAGTGTTCGCAGACTTTGGAAAGGTCAGCGCAGGCATCAATTAATCGTTCGGTGAAATATCTCGGATGACTCGTGGCAAACCGCAGGCGTTCAATTCCCTCGACGTCATGAACATGGTGAAGGAGATCCGTCAGGGTGTGTTCACGGCGTCCTTCCGCTGTGATCCCAGGTAAATCGCGCCCATAGGCATCAATGTTTTGTCCCAGCAGCGTGATTTCTTTAAATCCTTGGGCCGCTAAGCCCTCCATTTCAAGTCGGATCGCCTCAGGCCGACGGGATTGTTCTTGTCCACGTACGGATGGCACAACGCAGTAGGTACAGCGTTCATTGCATCCATAAATCACATTGACCCACCCGCAAATAGCGCTGTCGCGCCGGGCAGTTGTGATGTCTTCAAGGATGTGATGCTCTTCTGTGGCGACAACCTGCTGCCCGCTATCCACCTGCTGCAGAAGGGTCTCGAGGCGATTGGCGTGCTGAGGCCCCATGACGAGATCCAGCTCAGGCACACGACGGAGTAGCGATTCACCTTCTTGTTGTGCGACGCATCCAGCCACCACAAGGGTGAGGTTGGGGTTGTCCCGTTTTCGCTGAGCCTGTCGACCCAAATAGCTGTAAACCTTCTGTTCGGCGTTATCGCGGATGGTGCAGGTGTTGTAGAGAACCAAATCCGCGTCGAGTTCTGCTGTCGCTTCGCAGTACCCCATCGACTCGAGGATCCCTGCCATCCGCTCGGAGTCGGCTTTGTTCATTTGGCAGCCAAAGGTGGTAATCCAATAGCTGCGACGGTTTTGATCCAGCCCCTGTTTAGACGGTGGGGTCAACGTTTTCAGGGATGTCGCTGTCATCTCCCCATCTTCTGATATTGCGGTGCAAACCTTTTGTGGTTGATTCCTAACGCCATCCAATCCGTTCGGAAAGAAGCGATGCAAGCCAGGCTGAAAGTTGAGGGCGGATGAGGGGATTCGAACCCCCGGATGGCGGCACCACAAGCCGCTGCCTTAACCACTTGGCGACACCCGCCGTGTCGGTAAGAATCTACCAATTCGTGCCACGGCTCACCA